>NZ_AYWI01000018.1:0-121874 GCF_000502535.1 Mesorhizobium sp. LNJC391B00 | reverse complement strand
ATCTGGTCGTAGCGCTTGTACTCGCCAAAATACTTCGTGATCGCCGCCGTCAGCGACGTCTTGCCATGATCGACGTGGCCAATCGTGCCAATGTTCACATGAGGCTTGTTACGCTCGAATTTACCTTTTGCCATGTGATGTCTCCAATCTGCTCGCCCGTACGGGCCTTGAATTAAGTTACCGATGCAACCCGTTCAGGTTACGCGTATTTCTTCTGGACTTCCTGGGCGACCGCGGTCGGCACAGGCTCATAGTGATCGAACTGCATCGTGTAGGCCGCGCGGCCCTGGCTCATCGAGCGCAGGTTGTCGACGTACTTGAACATGTTGGCCAGCGGCACCATCGCGTTGATGACGACAGCCACGCCACGCGCTTCCTGGCCCTGGATCTGGCCGCGACGGCCGTTCAGGTCGCCGATGACGCTGCCGACATAGTCTTCCGGGGTCACGACTTCGACCTTCATGATCGGCTCGAGCAGCTGCACGCCAAGCTTGGGTGCGGCTTCACGGAAGCAGGCGCGGCCGGCGATTTCGAAGGCCAGAACGCTGGAGTCCACATCGTGGTAAGCGCCGTCGATAAGCGTCGCCTTGACGCCGATCATCGGGAAGCCCGCGAACGGACCCGACGACATGACGCTGTTGATGCCCTTTTCGACACCCGGGATGTATTCCTTGGGAACCGCACCGCCGACGATCTTGGTCTCGAACTCGAACTCCGAGCTTTCCGGGTTCGGTTCGAACACGATCTTGACGCGGGCGAACTGACCGGTACCGCCGGTCTGCTTCTTGTGGGTGTAGTCCTGCTCGTGCCTGCGGGTGATGGTCTCGCGGTAAGCCACCTGCGGCGCGCCGACATTGGCCTCGACCTTGAACTCGCGACGCATGCGGTCGACGATGATGTCGAGGTGAAGTTCGCCCATGCCCGAAATGATGGTCTGGCCGCTTTCCTCGTCCGTCTTGACACGGAAGGACGGATCCTCGGCAGCCAGGCGGTGAAGGGCGAGGCCCATCTTTTCCTGGTCGTTCTTGGTCTTCGGCTCGATGGCGATCTGGATGACCGGATCGGGGAATTCCATGCGCTCGAGGATGACCGGGTGCAGCGGATCGCTGAGCGTGTCGCCGGTGGTCGTGTCCTTGAGGCCAGCCAGAGCAACGATGTCGCCGGCAAAGGCTTCTTCGACGTCGGCGCGCGAATTCGCATGCATCTGCAGCATGCGGCCGATGCGCTCTTTCTTGCCCTTGACGGTGTTATCGACCGAGATGCCCTTGGTCAGCTTGCCCGAATAGATGCGGGCAAAGGTCAGCGAACCGACGAACGGGTCGTTCATGATCTTGAAGGCCAGCATCGACAGCGGCTCGTTGTCGTCGGCATGACGCTCGATCTCGGCGTCGGTCTTGGCGTCGACGCCCTTGATGGCGGGAACATCGGCCGGCGACGGCAGGTATTCGACGACGGCGTCGAGCAGCGGCTGCACGCCCTTGTTCTTGAAGGCCGAGCCACAGAACATCGGGTAGAACTTGACGGCGATGGTGCCCTTGCGGATCAGCGCGCGGATCTCGTCATTCGACGGCATCTTGCCTTCGAGGTAATTCTCGAGTGCCGTCTCGTCCATTTCGACAGCGGCTTCGATCATCTTCTCGCGGTATTCTTCGGCACGGGCCTGGAGATCGGTCGGGATCTCGACGACGTCCCAGGCTGCGCCCAGCGTCTCGTCGCGCCAGACCAGCGCGTTCATCTCGACGAGATCGACAACGCCCTTGAATTCAGTCTCAGCGCCGATCGGCAGCTGCATGACGACGGCATGCGCACCAAGACGCGAGCCGATCATCTCGACCGAGCGGTAGAAGTCGGCGCCGATCTTGTCCATCTTGTTGCAGAAGATCATGCGCGGAACTTTGTACTTGTCGGCCTGGCGCCAGACAGTCTCGGTCTGCGGCTCGACACCGGCATTGGCATCGAGCAGCGCAATGGCGCCGTCGAGCACGCGCAGCGAACGCTCGACTTCGATGGTGAAGTCGACGTGTCCGGGAGTGTCGATGATGTTGAAGCGGTACATCTTGCCGCTGCGACCCTTCCAGAAGGTCGTGGTGGCGGCGGACGTGATGGTGATGCCGCGCTCCTGCTCCTGCTCCATCCAATCCATGGTGGCAGCGCCGTCGTGGACTTCGCCGATCTTGTGCGACTTGCCCGTGTAATAGAGGACGCGCTCGGTGGTCGTCGTCTTGCCGGCGTCAATATGCGCCATGATACCGAAATTGCGGTAGTCTTCGATTTTGTATTCGCGGGCCATCTTGGATGCCTTCTCAGTCTCGTTCGCGCTTTACCAGCGGTAGTGTGCGAAAGCGCGGTTGGCTTCAGCCATCTTGTGGGTGTCTTCACGCTTCTTCACGGCGGTGCCGCGGTTGTTGGCTGCGTCCATCAGCTCGCCGGAGAGTCGGTCGACCATGGTGGTCTCGTTGCGGTTGCGGGCCGCGGCGATCAGCCAGCGGATCGCCAGGGCCTGGCGGCGCTCGGGGCGCACATCGACCGGAACCTGGTAGGTAGCGCCGCCGACGCGGCGCGACCGGACTTCCACATGCGGCGCGACATTGTCGAGCGCCTGATGGAAGACGGTGACCGGCTCCTGCTTGGTCTTCGACTGAACCTGGTCGAGCGCACCGTAGACGATGGTCTCGGCAACCGACTTCTTGCCGTCATACATGACGGCGTTCATGAACTTGGTGACGATCAGATCGCCGAACTTCGGGTCCGGATTGATCTCACGCTTTTCTGCACTGTGACGACGCGACATGGCTTTTGTCTCTCAATCTCGTAGCCCGACGCATTCAAGCAGCGCCAGGGCCGGAAAATCTTACTTCGGACGCTTGGCGCCGTACTTCGAACGGCGCTGCTTGCGGTTCTTCACGCCCTGCGTGTCGAGCACGCCGCGGATGATGTGGTAGCGCACGCCCGGAAGATCCTTTACGCGGCCGCCGCGGATCATGACCACGGAGTGTTCCTGAAGGTTGTGGCCTTCGCCGGGGATGTAGCCGATCACTTCAAAGCCGTTGGTCAGGCGGATCTTGGCCACCTTGCGCAGTGCCGAGTTCGGCTTCTTCGGCGTCGTTGTATAGACGCGCGTGCAGACGCCCCGCTTCTGCGGGTTCTGCTGCATGGCCGGGACCTTGTTGCGCTTCACCGGCGCAATGCGCGGCTTGCGGATCAGCTGGTTGACGGTAGGCATTAAACCCTCTTGTCTCTCAATTCCGTGTCTCGCCCGGTCAGGGCCGCTCAAAGCGCCAATTCCATACGCAAATTCGGGCCATAAACCGCGCCTCGCGGTCCTGCCCGAACAAAATGCAGAGGAAGCGGGAACCGCTTCATGCGCGCCGGAAATGTCTTTTCGCTCGTAAAACGAACCCTGTTTGAGGCAAACTCCAAAGCGTGTCGCTTCGGAAGGGAGAGCCTCACATCGGTTCTGACTGGGCGGCTTCTACTCGCAAGACCGTGAACCGTCAACCCCGGCACGCCAAATATTGCGCGCTGACGACGGCTTGGCAGCCATGCGAAAAACGCATGTAATTTTCTTTCTTCGTTTTGCAAGGCAGAGGAAGAAAGTGACCGGGGCAGACAAGAAAGTGACCGGCTTTTGGCTGTCATGCGCGGGTTCTTCATGGCAAAAGGCGCCATGGACAGCCCAAAACCCCTCGCCCGCCCCCGTCTCAAGAGGAATCAGCCCGTGAACGACAATGAGGAACGCCCGGTCACCATCGTCACCGGCCGGGTCTGGAAAAAGAAGGGCGGCAAGCCGGAAGGCGTCCATGTGATGCTGGTTGCGCCCGACGACGATTCGGCCGTGCGCCGGGTGCTCGAATCGCTTGCGGCCGAAGGCTATGCCGAGGTCGAGCTCGACCAGATCGGCGATATGGACGGCGAACCCGACGAGGAGCCGCATCTGTCAGCCTTTCAGGGTGCGCTCGAAGGCGAAGTGTCGATCGTTACGTTCGAGGTTCCGCTCTGAGCGTGGCCGGCTGCTTGCGCCTGTCACCGCGCCGGCTTGCCCGGCACCGGTTCTCTGCTAAGAACCGAGCGACTTAACCAGCCAAATTCGAATCCGCGGAGTTCCCATGCCCTCGAACAATGGTCCCATCAAGCTCGGCATCGTCGGCGTCGGCAAGATCGTGCGCGACCAGCATCTGCCGGCAGTGGCCAAGGATGCGGACTACCGCCTCATCGCCGCCGCCAGCCGGCACGGCAAGGTGGACGGCATCCCGAATTTTCCGACCATTGAGGCGATGCTCGACGCGGTGCCGGAACTCGAGGCCGTGTCGCTGTGCATGCCGCCGCAGTTCCGCTACGACGCGGCACGCACGGCGCTGATTGCGAAGAAGCATGTTTTCCTGGAGAAGCCGCCGGGCGCCACTGTCAGTGAGGTCGAGGACCTGAAGCGGCTGGCGGCAGCCAATGGCGTCTCACTGTTCGCCAGCTGGCATTCGCGCTACGCGCCGGCGGTGGAAGCCGCGCGTGCCTTCCTGGCGTCGGCCAAGGTCAACTCGGCCGCCATCCTCTGGAAGGAAGATGTCCGCCGCTGGCATCCGAACCAGGATTGGATCTGGGCGCCGGGCGGCTTCGGTGTCTTCGATCCCGGCATCAACGCACTGTCGATCGCAACCCACATCCTGCCGGCGATGTTCATCACCTCGGCCGTCCTCGACTTCCCGGAAAACCGCGCCTCGCCTGTGGCGGCCCACGTGACCTTCCGTACCTCGGATGGGTTGCCGGTGACCATGGAGCTCGACTGGCTGCAGACGGGACCACAGAGCTGGGACATCCTGGCCGACACCGACAAGGGCAAGATGGTGCTGTCCGGCGGCGGCACCAAGCTCGCCATCGACGGCAAGGTGGTTCACGACGAGCCGGAAGCCGAATATCCCCAGCTTTACCGGCGCTTCGCTGAAATCGTACCCGCCGGCGTCTCCGATGTCGATTTGGCACCCCTGCAGCACGTGGCCGACGCCTTCATGCTCGGCAAGCGCAATGTGGTGGAAGCGTTCTTCGATTGAGCGATGAGTTCTGCCGGACCGCAGTCCGGACACTCATCATGCAGCCTTACTCGACGATCGCAATCGCAAACCCGTCATAGCCTTTGGCGCCGACGGTCTGGATGGCGGTGCCGTCCAGGCGCTTGTCGCCGCCGATGAAGGAAAACGCACCGCGTGCGCCTTCGACATACGCGTCACGGCCATCGTCGTTGAGCACGGTGCCGTCGCGGATGACGTTGTCGCAGATGATGACCGTCCCCGGCCGCGACAGGCGCATGGCCCATGACAGATAATTCGGGTTGTTCGGCTTGTCCGCGTCGATGAAGATCAGATCGAACGGACCGGCATTTTCGGCAGCCAGCGTCTCAAGCGACTGAAGCGCGGGGCCGATCCTGAGCTCGACCTTGTCCGGCACCCCTGCCCGCTCGAGATTCGAGTGCGCGACTTTTGCATGATGCGGCTCGAGTTCGAGCGTCACGATCTTGCCGCCGACGGGCAATCCCCTTGCCATCCAGATGGTCGAGTAGCCGCCAAGCGTGCCGATCTCCAGCACCTTCCTGGCGCCGCTGATGCGGACCAGCAGCGACAGCAGCTTGCCCTGCGCCGGCGATACGTCGATGGCCGGCAGGCCCTGGTCGCGGTTGGCCGCAAGCACCGCTTCGAGGATGGGATCTGCTTCGAAGAGAGAGGAAACGATGTAGTCGTCGACGTCAGTCCAAACCTTCTTGCTCATGTTTTCCTCGATTCGATTGGGGGTCAAAACGCGAAAAGGGGCCACTGGGGCCCCCTTCCTTCTTCTCGTCCTACCGCGCTTACTGCGCGGCGTTGACCATGTCGGTCAGCATCGGCTCGGCGACCTCGACACCGGAGGCCTTGCGGCGCTCGTCGATGATCAGTTCGTCGCGCGAGGTGGCGATGCGCCGGATCTGGCTCATCGTGCCGCCGGTACCGGCCGGGATCAGCCGGCCGACGATGACGTTTTCCTTCAGGCCCTGCAGCATGTCGGTCTTGCCGGCAACCGCAGCTTCGGTCAGCACCCTGGTCGTCTCCTGGAAGGAGGCGGCCGAGATGAAGGAAGGCGTCTGCAGCGAGGCCTTGGTTATGCCCAGCAGCACTGGCTGGCCTTCGGCCGGCTTCTTGCCGTCCTCGACCAGGCGCTCGTTGACCTCTTCCAGTTCGATCACGTCGACGTGGTCGCCCGGAATGTAGGTCGAGTCGCCCTGCACCGTGATCTCGACCTTCTGCAGCATCTGGCGAACGATCACCTCGATGTGCTTGTCGTTGATCGACACGCCCTGCAGACGGTAGACTTCCTGGATTTCGTTCACGAGGTAGGAAGCAAGTGCTTCCACGCCCTTGATCGCCAGGATGTCGTGTGGCGCCGGATTGCCGTCGAGGATGTAGTCGCCCTTCTCGATGACGTCGCCGTCCTGGAGATGGAACGGCTTGCCCTTCGGGATCAGGTATTCGACCGGCTCAAGCGTCGAGTCATGCGGCTCGATGATGATGCGGCGCTTGTTCTTGTAGTCGCGGCCGAAGCGGATCGTGCCATCGATCTCGGCGATGATGGCGTGATCCTTCGGACGACGTGCCTCGAACAGCTCGGCAACACGCGGCAGACCGCCGGTGATGTCCTTGGTCTTGGCGCTTTCCATCGGGATACGCGCCAAAACGTCGCCGGGGCGAACCTGCGAACCCGGCTCGACCGAAAGAATGGCCTCGACCGAGAGCAGGAAGCGGGCGTCGCCGCCCTTCGACAGCTTGCCGACCTTGCCCTTCGGGTCAAGGATGGCGATCGCCGGCTTGAGGTCGTTGCCGCGTGGCGTCGAGCGCCAGTCGATGACCTCGCGCTTGGTGATGCCGGTCGATTCGTCGGCCGTTTCCTGAACGGAAATGCCGTCGACCAGATCCTCGTACGACACCTTGCCCTCGATTTCGGTAAGGACCGGGCGGGTATAGGGATCCCATTCGGCGATACGCTGGCCGCGCTTCACCTTGTCGCCATCGTCCACGAAGATGCGCGAACCATAGGTAAGGCGATGCGAGGCACGCTCCTTGCCGGCTTCGTCGAGGATCAGCACCGCCATGTTGCGGCCCATGACCATCTGCTGGCCGTCCGAGTTGCGCACCACGTTGCGGTTGCGGATCTCGACCTTGCCCTCATACGAGGCTTCAAGGAACGAGCTGTCCACCACCTGCGCCGTACCGCCCATGTGGAAGGTACGCATGGTGAGCTGGGTGCCCGGCTCGCCGATCGACTGCGCCGCGATGACGCCGACGGCTTCGCCCTGGTTGACCGGGGTGCCGCGGGCAAGATCGCGTCCGTAGCAGACCGCACAGACGCCGATCCTGACCTCGCAGGTCAGTGCCGAGCGAATGCGGACCGACTGCACGCCGGCCTTTTCGATCTTTTCCACGTCACGCTCGTCCATCAGCGTTCCGGCCTTGACCAGAACCTCGCCCGAAACCGGGTGCGTGATGTCATCGAGCGAGGTGCGGCCCAGCACGCGCTGACCGACCGAAGCAACGACCTGACCGGCATCGACGATCGGCTGCATGGTGAGGCCCTTGTCGGTGCCGCAATCCACGGAGTTGACGATGCAGTCCTGCGCCACGTCGACCAGACGACGGGTGAGGTAACCCGAGTTCGCCGTCTTCAAGGCGGTGTCGGCCAGACCCTTGCGGGCGCCGTGGGTCGAGTTGAAGTACTCGAGCACGGTCAGGCCTTCCTTGAAGTTCGAGATGATCGGCGTCTCGATGATTTCACCCGAGGGCTTTGCCATCAGGCCGCGCATGCCAGCGAGCTGACGCATCTGGGTGGGCGAACCACGCGCACCCGAATGCGACATCATGTAGATCGAGTTCATCGGCTTTTGACGGCCACTGTCCTCGAACTCGACGGCCTTGATGCGGGCCATCATCTCGTCGGCGACCTTCTCCGAGCACTTGGCCCAGGCGTCGACGACCTTGTTGTACTTCTCGCCCTGAGTGATCAGGCCGTCATTGTACTGCTGCTCGTATTCCTTGGCCAAAGCCTCGGTGTCGGAAACCAGCTTGATCTTGGCGTCCGGGATCAGCATGTCGTCCTTGCCGAACGAAATGCCGGCGCGGCAGGCGTGGCTGAAGCCGAGGGCCATGATGCGGTCGCAGAAAATGACCGTCTCCTTCTGACCGCAGTGGCGGTAGACGGTGTCGATCATCTTGGAGATGTTCTTCTTGGTCATCTCCTGGTTGGCGGTCTCGTAAGGCACGTTGACGTTCTTCGGCAGCAGCTCGCCGATGATCATGCGGCCAGGCGTGGTGTCGTAGATTTTCGACACGACCTTGCCTTCGGCGTCGACCGTGCGGAAACGACCCTTGATCTTGGAGTGCAGCGTCACCGCCTTGGTCTCGAGCGCATGCTGGAGTTCGCCCATGTCGGCAAACACCATGCCTTCGCCCGGCTCGTTCTGATTGACGATCGAGAGATAGTAGAGACCCAGGACCATGTCCTGCGAAGGCACGATGATCGGCGCGCCGGAAGCCGGGTGCAGGATGTTGTTGGTCGACATCATCAGCACGCGGGCTTCAAGCTGCGCTTCCAACGACAGCGGCACGTGAACGGCCATCTGGTCGCCGTCGAAGTCGGCGTTGAAGGCCGTGCAGACCAACGGATGCAGCTGGATCGCCTTGCCTTCGATCAGGATCGGCTCGAACGCCTGGATGCCGAGGCGGTGCAGCGTCGGTGCACGGTTCAAGAGCACCGGATGCTCGCGGATGACCTCGTCGAGGATATCCCAGACTTCCGGACGCTCCTTCTCGACCAGCTTCTTGGCCTGCTTGACGGTCGAGGAGAACCCCTTGGCGTCGAGGCGGGCGTAGATGAACGGCTTGAACAGTTCGAGCGCCATCTTCTTCGGCAGGCCGCACTGGTGCAGCTTGAGCTCCGGACCGGTGACGATGACCGAACGGCCCGAATAGTCGACGCGCTTGCCGAGCAGATTCTGGCGGAACCGGCCCTGCTTGCCCTTCAACATGTCGGACAGCGACTTCAGCGGACGCTTGTTGGCGCCGGTGATGACGCGGCCGCGACGGCCGTTGTCGAACAGCGCATCGACGGCTTCCTGCAGCATGCGCTTTTCATTGCGCACGATGATGCCGGGGGCGCGCAGCTCGATCAGCCGCTTCAGACGGTTGTTGCGGTTGATGACGCGGCGATAGAGATCGTTCAGGTCGGACGTCGCGAAACGTCCACCATCCAGAGGAACCAGCGGGCGCAGGTCCGGTGGGATCACCGGAACCACCTTCATGATCATCCATTCCGGACGGTTGCCGGACTCCATGAAGTTCTCGACGACCTTGAGCCGCTTCAGATACTTCTTCTGCTTCAGCTCGGACGTGGTCGAAGCCAGTTCCGAACGCAGATCGCCGGCGATCTTCTCCAGGTCCATGCCGGCCAGAAGGTCATGAATGGCCTCGGCGCCGATCATGGCGGTGAACGAATCCTCGCCATACTCGTCGACGGCGATCATGTACTCTTCCTCGCTGAGCAGCTGGTGCTCCTTCAGCGCGGTTAGGCCAGGCTCGGTGACGATGTAGTTCTCGAAGTAGAGGACGCGCTCGATGTCCTTCAGGGTCATGTCGAGCAGCGTGCCGATGCGCGACGGCAGCGACTTCAGGAACCAGATGTGAGCGACAGGTGCCGCCAGCTCGATGTGGCCCATGCGCTCGCGGCGAACGCGCGACAGCGTGACTTCGACGCCGCACTTTTCGCAGATGACGCCCTTGTACTTCATGCGCTTGTACTTGCCGCACAGGCATTCATAGTCCTTGATCGGGCCAAAAATGCGCGCGCAGAACAGACCGTCACGCTCCGGCTTGAAGGTGCGGTAGTTGATGGTCTCCGGCTTCTTGATCTCGCCGAACGACCAGGACAGAATCTTCTCAGGGCTGGCGAGCGATATCCGGATGGAATCGAACACCTGCGCCGGCGCCTGCGGATTGAAGAGATTCATGACCTCTTGGTTCATGCCGTTCTCCTTTTCGGGGTCCTCGAAAACCCCTTGCATCTAACGCGGGCCAAATGCCCGCTGAGTGGTCGGCCCACTGGCCGTAGAATTTGTTGCATCCGGTCGCGGCGTTCCGCGACCGGATGTCTTGCTTACTCGGCCGCGCCCCTATTCGGCAGCATCTGGCAGCCGGACAGGGTTGTCGTCGAGCTTGGTGTTCTCCAGCTCGACATTGAGGCCGAGAGACCGCATTTCCTTGACGAGCACGTTGAAGCTCTCGGGAATGCCGGCCTCGAACGTGTCGTCGCCGCGCACGATCGCCTCGTAGACCTTGGTGCGGCCGGCGACATCGTCCGACTTCACCGTCAGCATTTCCTGCAGCGTGTAGGCGGCGCCATAGGCTTCCAGCGCCCAGACCTCCATTTCGCCGAAGCGCTGGCCACCGAACTGCGCCTTGCCGCCCAGCGGCTGCTGGGTAACGAGCGAGTACGGACCGATCGAACGCGCGTGGATCTTGTCGTCCACCAGGTGGTGAAGCTTGAGCATATAGATATAGCCCATCGTCACCTTGCGATCGAACGGCTCGCCTGTGCGTCCGTCATAGAGCTGCGACTGACCGCTGGTGTGCAGGCCCGCCTGCTCCAGCATGATGTTGATGTCGACTTCATGCGCGCCGTCGAACACCGGTGTCGCGATAGAGACGCCGCGGCGCATCTGCTCGCTGAGGCGAACGATGCTCTCGTCGTCATATTCGCGGACCGGCTCGTTGCGGTCGTTGGCTGGGATGAAGCTCTCGAGCGTCTTGCGCAACGGCTTGATGTCTCCAGCCGTCTTGTACGCGTCGATCAGCTCGCCGATCTTCTTGCCCATGCCCGCGCATGCCCAGCCCAGATGCGTTTCCAGGATCTGGCCGACATTCATGCGGCTCGGCACACCCAGCGGGTTGAGCACGATATCGGCATGCGTGCCGTCCTCGAGGAAAGGCATGTCCTCGACCGGAACGATCCGCGACACGACACCCTTGTTGCCGTGACGTCCGGCCATCTTGTCGCCCGGCTGCATCTTGCGCTTCACGGCCACGAAGACCTTGACCATCTTCATGACGCCCGGAGGCATTTCGTCGCCGCGCTGGACCTTCTCGACCTTGTCCATGAAGCGCTGCTCGAGCGCCTTCTTGGAATCGTCGTACTGGCCACGCAGGGCTTCCAGTTCGCTCTGGAGCTTTTCGTTCTCCACCGCAAACTGCCACCACTGCGAACGCGGATACTCGTCCAGCGTGTCCTTCGACAGCTTCGAGCCCTTCTTGAAGCCCTTCGGCCCGGCAATGGCTTCCTTGCCGACGAGAACGTCGGAAAGGCGCGAATAGACGTTGCGGTCGAGGATCGCCTGCTCGTCGTCGCGGTCCTTGGCGAGGCGTTCGATCTCCTCGCGTTCGATCGCCATGGCGCGCTCGTCCTTCTCGACGCCGTGGCGGTTGAAGACGCGCACTTCGACGACTGTGCCGAAGGTGCCCGGAGGCATGCGCATCGAGGTGTCGCGAACGTCGGACGCCTTTTCACCGAAGATGGCGCGCAGGAGCTTTTCTTCCGGCGTCATCGGGCTTTCGCCCTTCGGCGTGATCTTGCCGACCAGGATGTCGCCCGGCTGCACTTCCGCGCCGATATAGACGATGCCGGCTTCGTCGAGGTTCTTCAGCGCTTCTTCCGAAACGTTCGGAATGTCGCGCGTGATTTCCTCCGGTCCAAGCTTGGTGTCGCGGGCCATGACCTCGAATTCCTCGATGTGGATCGAGGTGAAGACGTCGTCGGCCACGATGCGCTCGGAGAGCAGGATCGAGTCCTCGTAGTTGTAGCCGTTCCACGGCATGAACGCGACCAGCACGTTGCGGCCGAGCGCCAGATCGCCGAGCTCGGTCGACGGACCGTCGGCGATGATGTCGCCCTTGTTGACGCGGTCGCCCATGCGCACCAGCGGACGCTGGTTGATGCAGGTGTTCTGGTTCGAACGCTGGAACTTCATCAGCCGGTAGATGTCGACGCCCGACTTGCCGGGATCGAGATCTTCCGTGGCGCGGATGACGATACGCGTCGCGTCCACCTGGTCGACGATGCCGCCGCGGCGGGCGCCGATGGCGGCACCCGAGTCACGGGCAACGATCGGCTCCATGCCGGTGCCTACGAACGGCGCTTCGGCGCGCACCAGCGGCACGGCCTGACGCTGCATGTTGGAGCCCATTAGCGCGCGGTTGGCGTCGTCGTTCTCGAGGAACGGGATCAGCGCCGCGGCCACGGACACCATCTGCTTGGGCGACACGTCCATGAGATCGACGTTTTCGCGCGGCGCCATCATCACTTCGCCGGCGCTGCGGCAAATGACGAATTCGTCGACGAAACCACCATTCTTGTCGAGCTCGGCATTGGCCTGCGCAACGTGGTGCTTGGACTCTTCCATAGCGGAGAGATAGACGACCTCATTGGTCAGCTTGCCGTTGACGATCTTGCGGTACGGGCTTTCGATGAAGCCGTACTTGTTGACGCGCGCGAAGGTCGCCAGCGAGTTGATCAGACCGATGTTCGGGCCTTCCGGCGTCTCGATCGGGCAGATGCGGCCGTAATGCGTCGGGTGCACGTCGCGCACTTCGAAGCCGGCGCGCTCGCGGGTCAGACCGCCCGGGCCAAGTGCCGACAGGCGGCGCTTGTGGGTGATCTCCGACAGCGGGTTGGTCTGATCCATGAACTGCGACAGCTGCGAGGAACCGAAGAACTCGCGCACGGCGGCAGCCGCCGGCTTGGCGTTGATCAGGTCCTGCGGCATCACCGTATCGATCTCGATCGAGGACATACGTTCCTTGATCGCGCGCTCCATGCGCAGCAGGCCAACGCGGTATTGGTTCTCCATCAGCTCGCCGACAGAACGCACGCGGCGGTTGCCGAGATTGTCGATGTCGTCGATCTCGCCCTTGCCGTCGCGCAGCTCGACCAGCGTCTTGACCACGGCCAGGATGTCGTCCTTGCGCAGCACGCGCACGGTATCCTCAGCCTTGAGCTCGAGGCGCATGTTCATCTTGACGCGGCCGACGGCCGACAGGTCGTAGCGCTCCGAGTCGAAGAACAGCGAGTTGAACATGGCTTCGGCGGTTTCAAGCGTCGGCGGCTCGCCCGGGCGCATGACACGGTAGATGTCGAACAGTGCGTCCTGGCGGCTCTCGTTCTTGTCGACGTTGAGCGTATTGCGGATGTAGGCGCCGACATTGACGTGGTCGATGTCGAGAACCTTGATCTCGCTTTCGCCCGTGCCGAGCAGCACCTTCAGCGTCTTTTCGTCGATCTCGTCGCCGGCTTCGAGGAAAATCTCCCCGGTGCCGTAGTTGACGATGTCCTCGGCCAGGTAATTGCCGAGCAGATCCTCGTCGGTCGCCTTGATCGCCTTCAGACCCTTTTCGCCAAGCCCTCTTGCCTGGCGGGCGGTGATCTTCTTGCCGGCCTCGACGACAACTTCGCCGGTGTCGGCATCGACGAGGTCGCCAACGGCCTTCAGGCCGCGGAAACGCTCGACGTTGAACGGGATGCGCCAGTGGTCGCCGGCGCGCTTGTAGGTGATCTTGTTGTAGAAGGTCGACAGGATTTCTTCGCCGTCCATGCCGAGCGCCATCAAGAGCGACGTCACCGGAATCTTGCGGCGGCGGTCGATGCGGGCGTGCACGACGTCCTTGGAATCGAACTCGATGTCGAGCCACGAACCGCGATAGGGAATGACGCGCGCCGCAAACAAAAGCTTGCCCGAGGAGTGCGACTTGCCCTTGTCATGGTCGAAGAAGACGCCCGGCGAACGGTGCATCTGCGAGACGATGACGCGCTCCGTGCCATTGACGATGAAGGTGCCGTTGAGCGTCATGAGCGGCATGTCGCCCATATAGACGTCCTGCTCCTTGATGTCCTTGATCGACTTTGCGCCGGTATCCTCGTCGATATCGAACACGATGAGGCGCAGCGTCACCTTGAGTGGCGCGGCATAGGTCAGGTCGCGCTGACGGCATTCGTCAACGTCGAATTTCGGTCCTTCGAACTCGTACTTCACGAACTCCAGCATCGAGGAGCCGGAGAAATCGGAGATCGGGAAAACCGACTTGAAAACGGCCTGCAGTCCCTCGTCCGGACGCCCACCCTTGGGCTCCGCCACCATCAGGAACTGGTCATAGGATGCTTTTTGAACCTCGATCAGGTTCGGCATCTCCGCAACTTCCGGAATCTTTCCGAAGAACTTGCGTACGCGTCTGCGGCCATTGAAAGTCTGGGTCTGGGCCATCGTCGCTCCTTAGCTATAAACTCGGGGCGAGCCTCGCCGCGGCTCACCTTGCATGCGCGGCCACCTCGGCGGCGGCCCCTGATCTGTTTCCCGCCGCCTGGCGGCGACGGCTAAAACGGGTGAAAACCCGTTTCCTGAAGGCCGGTTTCGGCCCTCAGGAAAGAGGTTCTCGTACATCTCGCGCTACGCATCCTCCCCTCTGATGAAGGGAGTGGCGGACGGCGCGAGGCCGCCCGCCGCTTTTACGCTTACTTCAGGTCGACCTTGGCGCCGGCTGCTTCCAGCTGGGCCTTGAACTTCTCAGCGTCAGCCTTGGAAACGGCTTCCTTGACCGGCTTCGGAGCTGCTTCGACCAGATCCTTGGCTTCCTTGAGGCCCAGGCCGGTGATGGCGCGGACTTCCTTGATGACGTTGATCTTCTGAGCGCCTGCCTCGGTGAGGACGACGTCGAATTCCGTCTTTTCCTCAGCCGGAGCAGCAGCAGCGGCAGCGCCGCCGGCAGCGGCAACCGCCACCGGAGCAGCAGCCGAAACGCCCCACTTTTCTTCCAGAAGCTTCGACAACTCGGCCGCCTCGAGGACGGTCAGCTTCGAAAGGTCGTCTACGATCTTTGCCAGATCAGCCATTGTTGTATTCCTTCATCAGGTTCGAACGTGTGTTTGTGATAGCGAGGAACGGCCTCATGCCGCCTCGTCCTTCCGGGCGTAAGCGCCGATGACGCGCGCGACCGAAGCCGCTGGCGCATTGACGATCTGGGCGATCCGGGTTGCCGGCGTGGCGATCATGCCAACCAGCCTGGCGCGCAGCTCATCGAGCGACGGAAGTGTGGCGAGTGCCTTCACACCGTCGGCGTTGAGCGAGGTGGTGCCCATTGCGCCGCCGAGAATGACCAACTTGTCATTTCCCTTGGCGAAATCGGACGCGACCTTCGGCGCCGCAATCGGATCCTCCGAATAAGCGATCAGCGTCTGTCCCTTGAACAGGTCGATGATCGATGCGGAGTCCGTGCCCTGAAGAGCGATTTTGGCGAGACGGTTCTTCGCGACTTTGACGGTGCCACCGGCAGCGCGCATTTTCGACCGAAGGTCGTTCATTTGCGCGACGGTGATACCGGCGTAGTGGGCCACGACGACTGAACCAGCGCCTGCAAAAGCACCATTCAGGCCCGTGACGAGTTCGCGTTTTTCCGCTCTGTCCACTGCCTATCTCCAGTTGACCCCTGCCCCGCTAGTGGGACAGGCGTCGGGTTGCCTTTTTGCCGGCCGGGCCATCCATTACAGATCTCCCGAACGACGCTCGAGGATCCTGCCCCCTTTCGCCACATCGACGGCAAGCCGGAGATGCGCAGACAAAAGGCAAACACGGTTCGAACCTTTCATTGGAGCTTGTCGCTCCGTTGTCCGGTTTTCACCCGTCTCATGCAGGCCCAATTCAATTAAGGCTTCTGGGCCGCCTGCAATCTCGGACAGGATGTCCGGAAGCCTCTCGACTTCCGGTACCGGGCCGCCGACAAGTCAGAGGCCCGGAATTCACTTGCGGATCAGCGCCTTGGCAGCCGATCCAGATGTTCGTATCAAGACGCTGCGAGCGTCGAGACGTCGAGCTTGAGGCCCGGGCCCATCGTCGAGGTGACCGACACCTTCTTGACGTAGTTGCCCTTGGCGCCAGCCGGCTTTGCCTTGGTCACGGCATCGGCGAAGGCGCGGACGTTTTCTTCCAGCGCCTTGACGTCGAACGAGACCTTGCCGACGCCGGCATGAACGATGCCGGCCTTCTCGACGCGGAACTCGACAGCGCCGCCCTTCGATGCCTTGACGGCGGCGGCGACGTCGGTGGTGACGGTGCCGACCTTCGGGTTCGGCATCATGCCGCGCGGGCCCAGCACCTTGCCCAGACGGCCGACCAGCGGCATCATGTCCGGCGTGGCGATGCAGCGATCGAAGTCGATCGTGCCCTTCTGGACGATGTCGACCAGATCCTCGGCACCGACGATGTCGGCGCCGGCGGCGCGAGCCTCATCGGCCTTGCCGCCACGTGCGAACACGGCGACGCGGACAGAGCGGCCGGTGCCGTTCGGCAGGTTGACCACGCCGCGGACCATCTGGTCGGCATGGCGCGGGTCGACGCCGAGGTTCATCGCAACTTCGATGGTCTCGTCGAACTTCACCGTCGAACGGTCCTTGAGCAGCTTCAGCGCCTCACCAAGGGCATAGGCCTTGTTGGGGTCGATGCCGTCACGGGACTTCGATACACGCTTTGCAATCTTTGCCATGATCTCAGCCCACCACTTCCAGACCCATCGAGCGGGCGGAGCCCTCGACCATGCGCATGGCCGCCTCGACGTCGTTTGCGTTCAGATCCTTCATCTTCTGTTCGGCAATGGCGCGCACCTTGTCGCGACCGATCGTGCCGGCCTTGATCTTGCCCGGCTCTTTCGAACCCGAAGTCAAGTTCGCCGCCTTTTTCAGGAAGTAGCTCACCGGCGGCGTCTTCATGACGAAGGTGAAGGACTTGTCCTGGTAATAGGTGATGACGACCGGGATCGGCGATCCCTTTTCCATTTCCTGGGTCTGCGCGTTGAACGCCTTGCAGAATTCCATGATGTTGATGCCGCGCTGACCAAGTGCCGGGCCGATCGGCGGAGACGGCGTAGCCGATCCCGCTTTGACCTGGAGCTTGAGCTGGCCTGCAATTTTCTTAGCCATCTCTTTCCTGCCTTTATCTCATGCCGGCCCCAGTATCGGGAACACCGGCGGTTGCAGTCTGGTGGTGCGGTCCGCGCGGCCGGCTAAAGCCGCATTCGCCTCCCACCCGTTCATGGCCGCGCGCTTTCCGCGCCGCCTCCCCTTGCCGGCGAACCGGCGCAGGGTTTTCGGATCAGCCCTTTTCGACCTGTCCGAATTCCAGATCGACCGGCACGGCGCGCCCGAAGATCGAAACTTCCACCTTGAGCCGCGCCCGCTCCTCGTCCACTTCCTGGACGAAACCGTTGAACGAGGCGAACGGACCATCCGAAACGCGGATCGCCTCGCCGATCTCGAAAGTGACCGAGGGCTTCGGCCGCTCGACGCCTTCCTGAACCTGGTTCAGGATGCGCTGCGCCTCGGCTTCGGTGATCGGCACCGGCTTGGAGTCACCGAGGAAGCCGGTGACCTTCGGCGTGTTCTTGACCAGCGAGAACACCGCATCGGTCAGATTGGCCTTGAGCAGCACATAGCCCGGAAAGAACTTGCGCTCGGCATCGACCTTGCGGCCGCGGCGGATTTCGACGACCTTCTCGGTCGGCACCACGATCTGCTCGATATCGGCGGACAGGCCCTTCTGCTTGGCCTTGTTCTCAATGTCCTCGGCGACCTTCTTTTCGAAGTTCGAATAGGCGTGGACGATGTACCAGCGCGCGGTCATTTCAAGACTTCTCCGTAATCGCCGGACTTAATGGCCGAGGCTCAGTAACCGCTCGATCGCGTAGCCCATGGCCACGTCGGCGGTGAAGAAAAAGATCATCGCGATGACCGCGAATACGAGCACCATCACCGTCGAGATCATCGTCTCCCGGCGCGACGGCCAAGTCACCTTGGCGGTCTCCGCGCGGACCTGCTGGAGAAAGACGAAAGGATTTGTGGTTTTCGAAGCCATATGCCGCTCTGTCTTCAAGACCCGTTGGCCGGGTCTCCTGGATGATCCCGCTGGCCGGGACGTGCCGCCTGGGTTCAACTCGGCGCCGAATCAGCGCCATTTCGCCCATGCAAATCGGACGCGTAAAGCCGGCTTCCCAGCTCCACGCGTCGCGTGTCTGTTGTGTCTACATAAAACCGATTCTTGATCCACGCAAGTGGCAAGTGTCCGCTTTATGACCAAACGCCGCCTCGGAACCATCCAGTCGTCCCGTCCCGGCTATCGGCGCCTTATGCCTCAGTTTGCCCAATATGGCAAGCCACCTGCCGTTTTTCAATGCCGGACCCGAATTCCGGAGGTGCATCCGGAAATCAGGCACGTGACTACAAGTTCGAGGAAATGGCGTTGAGGACGAACCTGCGACCTGCTGTTTTGGAAAGCAAATGAAGCACCCAAGGTTGGAATCCAGCTGCCCCTGGCGAGGCAGCTGGATCAACCCAGGGTTAGTTCAGGCACAGGCGAGTTCGACCCCGGCCACTGCGCCGATTCCGCGTGGTGGGCGTGGGCGCGGCGCGATCACTGCCGGGCACGAGGGCGGGTCGTCGTCATCGTCGGGGCCGAAAGAACGGCCACGACGCCGCCAAGCCTTGAGAGCGCTGCGGCGCGAGGAGGGTCGCCAAGGCAGCACTCGGCCTGAAGTCTCTTTCCCCAGCGTGGGTTTCTCATCGAGAGCCTTCAACGCCCTCAGAATCTGGTCGACAGGGATTACCGTGCCGTTGTCCAGGCGGCGCAAGGCAGGCTGGTTTTCCACCGCGCAGGCATCGGACGCCCACGAGGAAAGCAGTGCCCGCTTTTCTCCACGGCTGAGGCGTGGATGGTTGATGACGTCGTCTGGATTGTCGAGCAGGCACAAAGAAGTTTCAATTTTGCCCGAGCGTGCCGCAGAAAGTGTCGGTGTCTCGTAGAAGTTGTCCATCTCCATTCTCCGCAATCTGGGCCTCCCGGCCGAAGCCGGGAGGCGGACCGCAGGGATAACTGAATCGATACGATCAGGCCGCTTTGCGGGTGCGTTCCGTATCCTGGGCGATCTGCTTGCCGCCCACCTGAGCGTCGCCGGCCCCGATGCTGATGCGGCGCGGCTTCAGCTCTTCGGGAATCTCACGGACGATGTCGATGGTCAGGAGACCCTTCTCAAGGTTTGCTGCCTTGATCTTCATGTGGTCGGCAAGCTTGAACGTCTGCCTGAAACTGCGGTAGGCGATGCCCTGGTGCAGCAGCTGGCGTCCGCTCTGATCATCAGCCTTCTGGCCTACCACGACCAGTTCGGGTCCATGCTGGGTCAGCTCAACCTCATCCTGGCTGAAGCCTGCGATGGCCATCGAGATACGGTAGCCGTTCTCGTCGACCTTCTCGATGTTATAGGGCGGCCAGTCCGGACGCGTGCCGCTGTCGAGCATGTCGAAAANCGTTCTCGTCGACCTTCTCGATGTTATAGGGCGGCCAGTCCGGACGCGTGCCGCTGTCGAGCATGTCGAAAAGCCGGTCGAAACCGACGGTGGTCCGATAGAGAGTATCAAAGGTTCTCATAGCCACATCCTCCTTTGAAGCAACATGGGTACAAGGGCGCCGCCCAGCAGCGCCGTCTTTTGCCAAGCCAATCGGCCTCGGCGCGAAACGAATTAGGAAGGGCCGAAAACGGGTTCAAGAGCCCTGTTCAGAAAATTTCAGAAGCCAGGCCAGCATCCCGCTTCCAATAATTCGCAGCCGCTGAAAAGCAGCCGGCGGCAGCAAAATATGCCTATTCTGAATTGTGAACGCAAATGGCAATTGGCTCGCCAATGGCAGTTGGATCAAGGAAATCGGTTCGTGGAAATACGCCGACTTCGGCATTGCGCATCAGCGCTCTCGCTCTGCGATGCCTTCGGAACGTTGCTCGTCGAGTACGCCGCTTCAGCCCAACCAAACGAGGAGCCAAAACAAGGCGTTTCTAAAATGCCGGATTCCAACGAGGAAAATGGCACGGGCAGCAGGGCTCGAACCTACGACCTGCGGTTTTGGAGACCGCCGCTCTACCAACTGAGCTATGCCCGTACGCGCGTTTCAGCGCAGGCGCTTCCTAAAAGCTTCCGGGCGCGCTGTAAAGAGTTGTCTGACGCGCTTTCAGATCCTTTGCCGGAAATCCGGATAGGTGATGACCAGCCCGTCCCTGCCTATCTCGATTTTCGCCTGCCTGAAGCCGCATGCCGGCGCTCAGCCCCCGGCCGGCGGCTTGTACGGCCCGCCCGGCACGCCCCAGCCCCAGGCCGGCATCGGTTCGGTCTGCGGGTCGCAAGTCTCGCCGAGGGCAGAGTTCATCTTGGCCAGCCGCGATCCCCATTCGACATAGCCGATGAAGGCGGAGCGGAATTCGGGATCGTCCGGCAACCCGACCGCATCGGCGGCATCGGCAAGCAGGCTGATCCAGCGGCGGCGCTGTTCCTCCGTCAAATGCTTGCCGAGATGATGCATGACCATCTCGCGGTGACCGCCAAATTTCTCGCTGTAGGTCTTCGGCCCGCCAAAAACCTCGCCGATAAAGGCCGCGACATGCGCGGGATGATCCGGCGACATGTGTTTGAACATTGGGCCGACCACCGGGTCGCGGGACACCATGTCGTAAAAGGTTTCCGTCAGCCGATTGAGGGCTTCGATGCCGCCGGCCCATTCGTAGAGTGTCGGGATATCCTGGCTCATTCTCGATCCTCCCCCGGGCGACGCCTGCCACGACGATAGCGGAGAAATCGGGCATGGCTCAACCTGCCTCGATGGCCAGTTTCTGCGATGCCTACAGTTTGGCGGGCGACTCGGCCTTGGCTGTCGGCGGAAGCAAACAGTTGTCGGGCTTGGGTGAGGTTTTGCAAATAGCGGGGCCAGTTAGCGCCTCCACCGACTCCGGCCCGGTTGTCAGCCCGACTTTGAGCATCATGTCGGGCTCGAGCTGACGCTCGACCGAGCCTATCGCGGCGAACAGAGCTGGGTCCATCTCCATCTCCTCCAGGTAGGCTTTAACCAACTGCGTCTGTCCCCTCGAGGACATGCTGAGCCTCGCCTTGGGATCGACCAGCCTTTTGGCGCCGGCGGCAAGCATGAGCGCGCAGGCCGAATCGCACTCCACTCCAAAATCGCTAATCAGCCCGACATAGGCACCGTTATCGGCCAAGCAGCCTGCCTCGGGCGGGTCGCAGCCGACGATAGTGGTGCGAGCGACGGCGACGTCGAGCTTCCGTTCATGGATAAGCCTTCCCGCGGCCAGAGCGCTGAACAGGCTGCCCCCCTGTGAGCTGATCACCACCGGCAGCCGCCGGTTGCCAAGGGTGTCGAGCAACTGGCGCAACTTTTGCGGGGTCTGAGGCGTCATCGCGCCTTCCGCCGAGATCCATTCCGGGCTATCGGGATTGCAGAGCGAGTCTCTGCCGCGAACGACAACGAAGCGCATATCTGGCGTCGAATTCCCTGGCGCTGCCTGCAACGGCTTGGGAGCTGGAGCCTTGGCCGCCTGAGAAAGTGGGGGGCCGGTCTTTGCCTTGATCGCAGCCACCACGGCCGGCTTGGCCACGGGCGTTTGTCCGCCGGCTGGCTTGTTTCCCGGTATTTCCCGGCAGTTCGGAGCCGGCGGGTCGAACATGCACAAACTTGCTCTGGTAAACAGCTCAAGAGTGTCCGTGCTGGTCGCCAGTTTCATCGTCAGCATATCGTGGAGGCCGATCTGCCTGATGTCGCTCGCCGGCGTCGCCTTCATCAAGTCCAGCACGCCCTGCCCGATACCCATCTCTCGGAGATAGGCCGAGATCTTTCTCGCGTACCCCTTGCTCATCTCATAGGTCTTGTAGCTTTCACCTTGAGTGACCGTTTGCGTGGTGACCCGATATTTTTTGCCCCGTTTGACGCGATATGTGGTCCGGTAGTGCGTTGTGGAGGGGAACCAGGTGGTGGTGATCTGATGAACACCCAGATAGTTCCAGCCGCCGGCCACGCGGCGGACGCCACCGGCAAACATCAGCGGACAGGCGGAGTTGCAGCTGGCGCCATCAGACGCCCGGCCGAGATAGGCGGAACCTTTGCCGTAACTAAAACCACAACCATCCGTCCCGGGCCAACAGTCGGAAAACTCGGTCTTGCCTACGGCGATATCGAGCTTGTTCTTGCGGATTATCCGGCCAAGTTCGAGCGCTGCATTGACGTTGCCGCCAAAGGAATTGACGATGATGGGCAGTTTGCGGCTGCCAAGCTTCTTCAAGGTACGCTTGAGCAAGGCTGGCGTGCCGGCTGAGATGTCGCCTTCGGCGGAGATCCACTCCGGACAATTGGGCTCGCAGCCAGGTGCGCTGCTGCGCGTGACGACAAACTGCATCTCCGAGTGATCGTCGGTCCATATCGTCGGATCGGTCGGATAGAGCACTCCCTGCAGAGGGGGTACTGTCTGCCATGTCCCGGGGGAGGCATCCTCGGCCTTCGCGGCGAAGGCAGCCATCGCCATCGCGGCCACCGTCGACAGCCGGACCAGCCCGCGCCGCCACCGTCCCACAGTGTCTGAACGTTGTCCCAAAACCACGCCCGGCAAACCCCTCAATGCAATCCATAATAGTTGCGGCGACGGTGCTTGCAATAGCTTTGAAACAATCGTGCAATACTTGTGCCGCGCAACGCCGGAAACAAAAAGGCAGCCCCAAAGACCGCCCTTTTCCTGGTCCATCCGGCTGACACCGGCTCGACTATTTCTCGATGGTGATGACGACGCCGGCACGACGGTGCGGCCGCCTTCACGGAAGGCGAAGCAAGGCTTCTCTTCCATGACGATAGGCGCGATCAGCCATTGGACGACGGCACCACGCGGCAATTCTCAGGTTTCGGCGCCGATCTGCAGATGCTGGACCCCGTCAGCGCATCCACCGACTGGCGCCCGGTCGTCAGGCCGACCTCCAGCATCATGTCGGGTTCGAGCTGACGCTCGACCGAACTGCCCTGGAGCGCCCGGAACAAAGCGGGGCTGATCGCCATCTCGTCGAGGTAGGATTTGACCGCCTGCTTCTGCCCCATCAGATAGAGGCTGAGCCGCGCCTGGGAACCGACAAGCCGCCTGGCGCCACCGGCCAGCATGAGCGCGCAGGCCGAATCGCACTCGCCGTCGCCATCGACGCTCAGCCCGGCATAGGCGCCGTCCTTGGCCAGGCAATTCCACTCTGCCGGGTCGCAGCCGACGAAATCGGTGCGGGCAACGGCAACGTCGAGCTTCTTTTCATGGATGATCCGGCCCGCCGCCAGGGCGCCGGAGAGGTCTCCGCCTCGCGAGCTGATCACCACCGGCAGCCGCCGGTTGCCAAGCGTGGCGAGCAATTGGCTGAGTTTCTGCGGCGTCTGGGGCGTAATCGCGCCTTGCGCTGCAATCCATTCCGGGCAGTCGGGATTGCAGAGCGGGTTGCTGCCGCGAACCACGACAAAGCGCATGCCGTCATCGTGCGGCGCGCTCTCCGGCTTCACCGGCAGCGGCGCAGCCTTTGCCACGTCCGGCAGGCCGCCGGCTGGCTTGTTCTCCGGTATCTCCCGGCAATTCGGAGCCGGAAGGTTCAGCCTGCACAGGCTTGCGCTGGTCAGCAAATCTGCAGCGTCGTCGCTGGTGACCAGCTTCATTGTCAGCATGTCGCTGAGGTCGATCTGCTGGATGTCGCTGGCCGGCGTGCTCTTCATCGTCTCGATGATGCTGAGGTCGACACCCATCTCCTTGAAATAGGCGGACAGCTTGCGCTCCACCCCCTTGCTCATCTCGTAGGTCTTGTAGCTGCCGGTGTTCTTGCGGCTGACGACCTTCTTGCTGATGACCCGCTTCTTGCCTTTCACGATCCGGTAGCGGACCTGATACTGCACGTTCATCTGCACGATCGTGGTCGTGATCTGGTGGACGCCGAGATAGGCCAGCGGCCCGACCAGGCGCCTGGTGCCGCCGGCCAGCATCATTGGACAAGCGGACGCGCAATAGCTGCCGAGCACATAGGGGCTGCCGATATAGTGCGCGCCTCTGGCGTCGTTCTCCTTGCAGTTTTTCATCCCCGGCTCGCAGCCGACGAACCACGTCCTGCCGACCGCGATGTCGAGCTTGTTCTTGCGTATCATCCGGCCCATGGCGATGGCCGCATCGACATCGCCGCCCGGAGAGTTGATGACGATCGGCAATTTGCGGCCGCCGAGCGTTTTCAGGGCAGCCTTGAGCAGCGCCGGCGACTTGGCCGATATCGCACCCTCGGCCGATATCCATTCCGGACAGGTCGGCTCACAGCCCGCCGCGTCGCTACGCACGACGACGAACCGCATCGGCGGATCCGGATCCGGCTCTGAATTTTTTGTCTCGGCCGCCAAGGCGGCAGTGCCCATGGCAAACATCGACACCAGGCAGATCAGCCCCAGTGCCCACCATGACCGACTATGCAAACGGTGCTGTGGAACCATCCGACCAAGCCCTCAATCAATCTATACTGTAGAGGCTCACAGACTTGCAACAGAGATTGGGACCCCAAAACAGGCACATCTGGCCAACGAAAAAGGGCGGCCCGAGGGCCGCCCCTATCCGTTTCGATCCGGCGATGCCGGGCTCGATTACTCTTTGATGGTGACGACGATGCCGGCACCGACGGTGCGGCCGCCTTCACGGATGGCGAAGCGCAGCTTCTCTTCCATGGCGATCGGCACGATCAGCTCGACATCGACGGTGATGTTGTCGCCGGGCATAACCATTTCCGTGCCTTCCGGCAGCGACACGATGCCGGTCACGTCGGTCGTGCGGAAGTAGAACTGCGGACGGTAGTTGGTGAAGAACGGCGTGTGACGGCCACCTTCGTCCTTGGTCAGGATGTAGGCTTCGGCCACGAACTTCTTGTGCGGCTTCACCGTACCGGGCTTGGCCAGAACCTGGCCGCGCTCGACGCCTTCACGATCAACGCCGCGCAGCAGCGCGCCGATGTTGTCGCCGGCCTGGCCCTGATCGAGCAGCTTGCGGAACATCTCGACGCCCGTGCAGGTCGTCTTGGTCGTCGGACGGATGCCGATGATTTCCAGTTCCTCGCCGACCTTGACGATGCCGCGCTCGACGCGGCCGGTCACGACCGTGCCACGGCCCGAGATCGAGAACACGTCTTCGATCGGCATCAGGAACGGCTTGTCCAGCGGACGAACNGCATCGACCGCAGCCATCAACTCGCGGATCGCATCTTCGCCGATGGTCTTGTTGGAATCTTCCAGAGCAGCCAGCGCCGAACCCTTGACGATCGGAATGTCGTCGCCGGGGAACTCGTTCTTCGACAGAAGCTCGCGAACCTCGAGCTCGACCAGTTCGAGCAGCTCGGCATCGTCGACCTGGTCGACCTTGTTCAGGAACACCACGATCGACGGCACGCCGACCTGACGGGCAAGCAGGATGTGCTCGCGGGTCTGCGGCATCGGGCCGTCGGCGGCCGACACCACCAGGATCGCGCCGTCCATCTGCGCAGCGCCCGTGATCATGTTCTTCACATAGTCGGCGTGGCCGGGGCAGTCGACATGGGCGTAGTGGCGCGCTGCCGTCTCGTATTCGACGTGCGCCGTCGAAATCGTGATGCCGCGGGCCTTCTCTTCGGGCGCCGCATCGATCTGGTCGTAGCGCTTGTACTCGCCAAAATACTTCGTGATCGCCGCCGTCAGCGACGTCTTGCCATGATCGACATGGCCAATCGTGCCAATGTTCACATGAGGCTTGTTACGCTCGAATTTACCTTTTGCCATAGTCTCTTTCCTTGGACGGCCTTGACCTTCAGTTCAGTCGAATGCGGGGCGATTAGCGACTACGGCCGAAAAACACAAGTGCCTTGTGGCCGGGTGCGCTGTCCACTCGGTCTCAACCGATGATCCGATTGCGGGATGTGGCGCTGATATAGGAACGCGCGAGCGGAAATGAAATGGGGGCTGCGGGCTCCAGCACCTGTTTGCTATTCCCGCCCATGTCCTGTCCCGCCCATGTCCTGGCCTTTGCCTGCCGGATGTGCAGCCGGCGCCTGGCCCATTGCCGCTACGGCGGCGGTCTGATTTGGTTGCCCCATGCAATTCATACCGACCTCCATACGCGGCCCGCTGTTCATGATCGTTTCGACGGGGTCGTACCTCGTCAACGACACGATGATGAAACTCGCGACCGCGGGCTTGCCGTCCTATGAAGTGCTGTTCCTGCGCGGGGTCGCGGCCACGCTATGGGGCATGCCGCTGCTGTTCCTGCTGGGCTATGGCAGGCAGATTCCATTGATCTTCGACAAACGCGTGCTGCGCCGCAACCTGCTCGAGCTGGCGGCCATCCTTTGCTACGTCGTGGCGCTGGCCAACATGCAGATCGCCGATTCGACCGCGCTCGGGCAGATCACCCCGCTTTTGATGCTGGTCGGCTCCTCCATCCTGTTCGGCGAACGGATCGGCGGCGTGCGCATGGCGCTGATCGGGCTCGGCTTCATCGGTGCGCTTATGGTGGCCCAGCCGACCATGCAGGGCATCTCGGTCTATGCGTTGCTGGCGCTCGGCAACGCGGCATTGGCGGCGGCGCGCGATCTTGCCGGCAGGCGGGTCGCGGCCGAGGTGCCGGGCATGATCGTCGCCATTTCCGCCGTTGTGGTGGTGCTGATCGGCGCGGGCGCCGCGCATCTCGTTTCCGAGCGCTGGGTCATGCCGGAAGCCCGGCACCTGCTGCTCATGGCCGGCGCCGGATTCTTCCTGATCTTCGGCCATTTCTTCATCTTCATGGCCTATCGCGTCGGTCCGACCGGCGTGGTGGCGCCGTTCTACTACTGCTTCACCGTCTGGGCGGTCATCTCAGGCGTTCTGGTGTTCGGCCAGTTCCCGAATGCCCTGGCGGTCTGCGGCATCCTGCTGGTGGTCGCGAGCGGGCTGACCATCGTCTCGCTTGATGAACGCAAGCGCAGGCTGACCGTCGTCGCCTGACCTTCAAGTCAACGCGTCGAAGCAGGTTTGGCCGACCTGCGGTCGGCCAGTCGGCAGACTGGCGCCTAAAGCGTTCGCTTGCCGGAGAACTGGTGATAGGCCCACAGCACGACCACCGCGCCGATGATGGCGACGATCAGGCTCCAGATGTTGAGGCCGGTCACACCCGTGGCGCCAAAGGCGCTGAAGATCAGCCCTCCGACGATGGCGCCGACAATGCCGAGCACGATATCCATGATCAGGCCCTGGCCGGTCTTGTTGACGATCTTGCTGCCGATAAAGCCGGCGATGACGCCGAGGATGATCCAGCTGATAATGCCCATTTTTCCTCTCCATTCCCCGCCCGCCGATCATGGTCACATGATTGTCAAAAGCTCAAGCCAACTTGAAATTCCGCCCGCATGGTCCATTGTAGCCGGCGGGACGGGCTTGGTCGTTATGGAGGATTGACCTATGGGACTTTTTGACAACGCCGTGCCCGGCGGCAACATCACCAAACCGCTGATGATCGCGCTCGGCGCGCTGCTGGTGGGAAAGATGCTGAGCGGCAGAAGCGCCGAACAGACGAGTGCCGAAGAGACGGGCGAGCCCGCCCAGCCTCAAACGCCAGCCCCCACCGGAACCACGGCCTCAGGCGACGGCGGCCTGCTTGGCGGACTGGGCGGACTGCTCGACAAGCTCAAGAATGCCGGCCAAGGCAATGTTGCTGACTCATGGGTCGGCACCGGGCAGAACCAGCCGATCAACGCCAATGATCTGGGCAAGGCGATCGGCCCGCAGGTCATTCGAGAGATCGCGCAAAGGACCGGACTGGACGAGCAGGAGTTGCTCAAGCAATTGTCCACAGCCCTGCCCGGCATTGTCGACAGACTGACGCCGAACGGACAGGTGCCGCAGCAACACCAGGTCGCGTCCGCTTTCAACAGCTAGACTTCTGCGCCTGCATCACGCGCAAACACGCCCGGCACCGCCTTGCGGCTGTCGGGCGTTGCTCCGACCAGCGCGGCGAACCGCCTGGCAGTCGACGCATCGACCGGCGTGTAGACGGAAACCGAGAAATCACTGTCGCGGCCGCCCGGCTGCAGCGTGGCGAAATCGAAGGACATCGCGCCGGCGACAGGGTGCCGGATGGATTTCCGCCAGATCGGTGGCTCGGCGATGTCGCGGCTGTTCCAGCACGTGGCGAACGCTTCGCTTGCCGCTTCCAGTGACGAAACCAGCGCAGCCAGCACCGGATCGCGAGTCATGGCGACAGTGGCAAGCCGGAACTGCGCCGCCGCCGAGCGCGAAACCTCCGGCCAGTCGACAAAGCGCTGCCGCCATTCCAGGTCGAGAAACAGCCGGGCGAGCAGGCTGCCGGACCACTCATCATCCGTCTCGAAATCCCCAAGCAGCACCGCCGCCGGATGGTTACAGGCGACGACCTGCCAGTAGCGATTGACGACATATGCCGGGTGCGGCGCCAGCCCGTCGAGCAGGCTGAGCAACGACGCGCTGGGCAGGCCTTGCGCGCCGAGCCGGTTTCGCCAATCGAGATCGGGCCGCGCCAATTGGAAAAGATAGGCCTGCTCCGACCGGCTCAGTCTCAGCACCCGCGCCAGCGAGCGAAGCACCTGCGGCGACGCGTTCACCTCCCGTCCCTGCTCGAGCCAGGTGTACCAGGTGGTGCTGATCCCCGCCTCGGCGGCGACCTCTTCGCGCCTGAGGCCCGGCGCCCGGCGGCGGCCATTGGCGCCATCGATCCGCGGCAAGCGGTCCCGCCGCTCGCGCAGGAAGCGGGCAAGCTCATCGTGCCGTGGGCCGTCGTATGGCATGCAGTCACCTCCGATACCAGTATAAGCTATAGTCTTGTACTACTTTAAAGGAAAGCTAGGTTGCGGGCGATCGAACATCAGCCCACGGGACTTCGACAATGAATGCGCTCAATGAAATCCGTCAGATCGACTACACCGTCATCTTCGCCCGCGACATGGCCGCCATGCGGCACTTCTACGGGGATGTGATGGAATTTGATCTGCAGCGCGAACTCGGCGACAGGTGGATCGAATATCGGGTCGGCCCGAACACGCTGGCCTTGACCAGCCTCGGCATGATGTTCAACGACACGCCGCAGCAGCGGGATGCGCTGTCGCTTCAGCTGGCATTCCGGGTGGCGCCGGAGATGGTCGCTGCTTGCGCCGAGGCGCTTCAGGCCAAGGGCGTGCAGCCGGTCCTGCCGCTCACCGACCAGGAATGGGGCCACAGGACAGTGTTCTTCCGCGATCCGGACGGCAACGTTGTCGAGATATTCGCTGAGATCTGATGCGGAGTGGGGAGTTTGGAGCGGGTAGCGGGAATCGAACCCGCATATTCAGCTTGGAAGGCTGCTGCTCTACCACTGAGCTATACCCGCATCGTCCTCAAGGTTCGCGGGCTGGCAGTGGTGGAGAGGGTTGGATTCGAACCAACGTAAGCTAAGCTAACGGATTTACAGTCCGTCCCCTTTAACCACTCGGGCACCTCTCCAGCCTGCCGTCGAAGCCTTGCAACGAGGCATTCTCGCCGATCAGGTCGAAACCAGGGTTTTGTCCGAAATCAGCGAAGCGCCTTATGGCGGCAAGGCCAGTGGGTGTCAACCGCACCCCAAGGCAAAATGCGCTGATTTTGACAGCTCACCCGGCAAGCCGGCTTTCTGCCTGTATCCATGGCCCGGCGACGCGGCTATAGAAGCCGGCCATGAGCAATGACAACACGCCCAAGACCGCCAAAGACACCCACTACGCCAAGCTGCGCCGCGCCCATCGCGACGAGAAGGCCGGCGGCGCGCCTGCCTTCCGGCCGCGCCAGCCGGTGCCGCCGGGCGAGAACGCCGCCGACGGGCTGGTGCGGCTTTATGGCCTGCACACGGTGCGCGCGGCGCTCGACAATCCGCGGCGGAAGATCCGTAACATGCTGGTGACGCGCAATGCCGCCGAGCGGCTGGCGATCGCCGACCTCGCCGCTTTGCCGTTCAAGGCCGAACTCGTCGAGCCCAAGGAGATCGACAAGATCACCGGTTCGGATGCCGTGCATCAGGGCGTGCTGATCGAAGCCGAACCGTTGAAGCCGAAACGCCTCGACACGCTCGGCGACACGAAACTGGTGCTGGTACTCGACCAGGTCACCGACCCGCACAATGTCGGCGCCATATTGCGCTCGGCGGTCGCCTTCGGCGCCGGCGCACTGATCACCACGGCCCGCCACAGCCCGCAGGAATCCGGCGTGCTGGCCAAATCCGCCTCCGGCGCACTGGAGCATATCGACCAGATCGAGGTGAAGAACCTGGCCGACGCGCTGGGACAGCTGCACGATGCCGGCTTCCAGACCATCGGCCTCGATTCGGACGGGCCGGCCGAACTCGAAACGGGTTTTTCAGGCGAGAAGATCGCGCTGGTGCTTGGCGCCGAAGGCAAGGGCCTGCGCCAGAAGACGCGCGAGACGGTGACCACGCTCGCCCGCCTCGACATGCCCGGCGCCATCCGCTCGCTCAACGTGTCGAATGCGGCGGCGGTGAGCCTTTATGCGGCACGGAAATTCCTTGGAGGGTGAATGGTGAAATAGTGAATGGAAAAGCGTTCTTACCGCAACTATTCACCATTCACTATTCACCCACTTCATGCCCCGCCATCCGCTCCAGCGCACGAACCAGCGCTGAGTGATCCTCTTTTGCCCCGCCATTCGCCGAGCATGAGTTGAACAGCTGCTGCGTCGTCGACGTATTGGGCAGCGAGACACCGAGTGCCTTGGCGCCTTCCAGCGCCAGATTGAGATCCTTCTGGTGCAGTTCGATGCGGAAGCCCGGCGCGAAGGCGCGCTTTATCATGCGCTCGCCATGCACTTCGAGGATGCGCGATGCCGCCAGCCCGCCCATCAGCGCCTGCCGGACCTTGGCGGGGTCGGCGCCGGCTTTTGAGGCAAAGACCAGCGCCTCGGCGATCGCCTCGATGGTCAGGGCCACGACGATCTGGTTGGCAACCTTGGTGGTCTGGCCGACGCCGTTCGGGCCGACAAGCGTGATGTTCTTGCCCATCTTTTCGAACACGGGCTTGGCGCGCTCGAACGCCTTGTCCTCGCCGCCGACCATGATGGTCAGCGACGCCGCCTTTGCGCCGACCTCGCCGCCCGACACCGGCGCGTCAAGATAGTCGCAGCCGAGATCGTTGATTTTCTTGGCGAAAACCTTGGTCTCGATCGGCGAGATCGAGCTCATGTCGATGACCAGCTTGCCCTTGCTCAGGCCGGAAGCGACACCGTTCTCGCCGAACAGCACCTCGGCTACCTGCGGGGTGTCGGGAACCATGGTGATGATGATATCCGCGGCCTTCGCCACTGCCGCGTGGCCGGTGATGCTTCTCAAGCCCTTGGCGACGAGATCGGCCGGCGGCTTCGAGCGGTGGTCGCTGGCAATGACGGCGTAGCCGGCATCCAGGAGATGCCCCGCCATCGGCGCGCCCATAATGCCAAGGCCGATGAAGCCGATGGTTTCCATTGTTTTCTCCTTTGTTGAGGCTGAGTTCCTTCGCGCCCCCTCTGGCCTGCCGGCCATCTCCCCCACGAGGGGGGAGATTGGCAGTTTCGGCGCCTCGCTCACCCTGCAATGTTGGGGAGCGAAAGCCGGGATGACGTCCGATCTCCCCCCTCGTGGGGGAGATGTCCGGCAGGACAGAGGGGGCGCGAAGGAACGCGAGTTCGACTGCGCCTAAGCCGCGGCACTCCCCTGCCCGTTAAGCTCCCGAAACCACCCCAGCCCAGCCTCCGTCCCCGCCTTCGGTTTGTATTCCGCTCCAACCCAGCCGGCATAACCGATCCTGTCGATATGCTCGTAGAGGAAGGGATAATTGATCTCGCCCGTCCCCGGCTCGTGACGGCCGGGATTGTCCGCAAGCTGGATATGCGCGATGCGGCCGAGGTTGGCCTCGATGGTACGGGCGAGATCCCCCTCCATGATCTGCATGTGATAGATGTCGTATTGCAGGAACAGGTTCTTCGAACCGACGCGCTCGATCAGCGCCAGCGCCTGCTCCGAATAGTTCAGGAAAAAACCCGGTATGTCGCGCGTGTTGATCGGCTCGATCAAAAGCCGGATGCCGGCCTGCTCCAGTTTCTCGGCTGCAAACGCGAGGTTCTCGGCTAAAGTATTTTCCAGCACCGAACGATCCACGCCCTGCGGCGCGATGCCGGCGAGGCAATTGACCTGCTCGCAGCCGAGCGCATGGGCATAGCTGATCGCCTTGGCGATGCCTTGCCGGAATTCCGGCGCGCGGTCGGGCAAAACCGCGATGCCGCGCTCGCCCTTGCCCCAGTCGCCGGCCGGGAGGTTGAACAGCACCTGTGTCAGGCCGTTCTTCTTCAGCCGGGCCGCGACCACGTCAGGCGTATGATCATAGGGGCCGATATATTCGACGCCCTTGAAGCCGGCGCGGGCTGCGGCATCGAAGCGATCGAGGAACTCATGCTCGCCAAAGAGCATCGACAGATTGGCTGAAAAACGCGGCATTCTTTTTCTCCTTCTTCTGCTTGGCCCTAGGCGTGTTGAGATTCAGGTCAGGCAGAGTCGAAAACGGTGACTTTCGAGAACCGGAGCGGAACGTACTTTCTGTACGTGAGCACCGGAAGCGCAGGAAGGCGCCGTTTGCAGGCCTGTCTCACCTGAATATCGGCGCGCCTAATCGAGCAACACAATCGCCGTCGGCGCATCCTCCTGGCTTTCGGCAAGGTCCTCGAATTCGGTGATCTTGTCGATTTCCGTGCCCATGGAAATGTTGGTGACGCGCTCGAGGATGAATTCGAGCACCACCGGCACCTGGTATTCCTTCATCAGCCGCTGCGCTTCCTTGAACGCGCCGGCGAACTCTTCCGGTTTGCGCACCCGGACCGCCTTGCAGCCCATTGCTTCTGCGACCGCGACATGGTCGACGCCGTAGCCGGCCTCCGGATCGTTGGCGCGGTTGACGTTCTCGAAGGCCAGGCTCACCTCGAAATCCATCGCAAAACCGCGCTGCGCCTGGCGGATCAGGCCGAGATAGGCATTGTTCACGACGACATGGATATACGGCAGTTTGTGCTGTGCGCCGGCCGCCAGTTCCTCGATCATGAACTGGAAGTCGTAGTCGCCCGACAGCGCCACGATGGTGCGATCCGGATCGGCGGCGCGCACGCCAAGCGCTGCCGGCAGCGTCCAGCCGAGCGGGCCGGCCTGGCCGCAATTGATCCAGTTGCGCGGCTTGTAGACATGCAGGAACTGCGCCCCGGCGATCTGCGAGAGGCCGATCGTGGTGACGTAGGTGGTGTCACGGCCGAACGCCTTGTTCATCTCCTCATAGACGCGCTGCGGCTTCAGCGGCACCTGCTCGAAATGCGTCTTGCGCTTCATCGTCTTCTTGCGGGTCTGGCATTCCTTCGCCCAGCCCGACCAGTCGCGCAGCTTTCCTGCCGTCTTCCATTCGGTGGCGACGTCGAGCAGCATCTTCAGTGCCGCACCGGCGTCCGAGACGACGCCGAGATCCGGCGCGAACACCCGGCCGATCTGGGTCGGTTCGATGTCGACATGGATGAATTTCTTGCCCTTGGTGTAGACATCGACCGAACCGGTGTGGCGGTTGGCCCAGCGATTGCCGATGCCAAAGACGAAATCGGCTTCCAGCATGGTCGCATTGCCGTAGCGGTGCGAGGTCTGCAGCCCGCACATGCCGGCCATCAGCCGGTGATCGTCGGGGATCGTGCCCCAGCCCATCAATGTCGGTATGACCGGCACGCCCGTTATCTCGGCGAATTCGATCAACAGATCCGACGCATCGGCGTTGATGATGCCGCCGCCGGCGACGATCAGCGGCTTTTCCGCGGCATTGAGCATCGCCAAGGCCTTTTCGGCCTGGGCGCGCGACATTGCCGGCTTGAACGGGACAAGCGGCACGTAGGCATCGATATCGAATTCGATCTCGGCCAGTTGCACATCGACCGGCAGGTCGATCAGCACCGGACCAGGCCGCGACGAGCGCATCAGGTGAAACGCCTTCTGCAGCGCCATCGGCACGAGATAGGGCTCCATGACCGTGACCGCCCATTTGGCGACGGGTACGGCTATGGCGGCGATATCGACCGCCTGGAAATCCTCCTTGTTGAGCCGTGCCCGCGGCGCCTGACCGGTGATGCACAGGATCGGGATGGAGTCCGCCGCCGCCGAATAAAGCCCGGTGATCATGTCGGTACCGGCGGGGCCGGATGTGCCGATGCAAAGCCCGATATTGCCCGCCTTGGCCCTCGTATAACCTTCGGCCATGTGCGAGGCCGCCTCGACATGCCGCGCCAGGATGTGGCGGATCGAGCCCCTCGCCTTCAGCGCCGAATAGAACGGATTGATCGCCGCGCCCGGCACGCCGAAGCCGCAGGAAATGCCTTCCTTTTCAAGAACGAGAACCGCTGCATCGACAGCGCGCATCCTGGCCATGTCCAGCCTCCTCAAGATTGTTGGTTGGTTGACAATGCCAGTGTCGTTTTCATTTTTCAATTTTTTCAGAATAATTTTTCATTTCGAGAAAACCCCTTCTATACACTGATTCCACTGGCTTTTTCGTTTTCCATGAATCCGGCCATCAAAATCGATGAAAAAGTTTTTCATTGCGATTTCGGCGAAACCGGCGACAATGCCGCCATGGAAACCAGCGAAAAACGCCAGCGCGGCCGGCCGCGCGCTTTCAACGGTCCGTCCGAGGCCGGTTCTGTACAGTCGCTGGACCGGGCCTTGCGCATCCTGGCCATCGTCGCTGAAGGCAGTGGCCTGTCGCTGAGCGAGATTTCGGCGCGTAGCGAGCTCGCGGCGTCCACCGCCTACCGCATGCTGACGACGCTGCAGAACCACGGCATGGTCGAGTTCGATACATCGGACCAGCTGTGGTCGATCGGCGTCGAGACCTACCGCATGGGTGCCGCCTTCCTGCGCCGCCGCAAGCTTGTCGACAGGGCCCGCGTGGTCATGCAGGAATTGATGGAGAAGACCGGTGAAACCGCCAATCTCGGCGTCGCCGAGGACGATTGCGTCGTTTTCGTCAGCCAGGTCGAGACCCATCAGGCGATCCGCGCCTTCTTCCGTCCGGGCACGCGCAGCTCCTTCCATGCCTCGGGCATCGGCAAGGCGGTGCTGGCGCAGCTCGAGCCGGAACGCGTCGCCGCCATCCTGCGCAAGTCGGGCCTGCAGCGCTTCACCGACAAGACGCTGTCCGACATTTCGGCGCTGGCCCATGACCTGGCTGTCATCAAGCACCGCGGCTGGTCGGTCGACGACGAGGAGCGGCATCCCGGCATGCGCTGCGTGGCCGCCGCCATTTTCAACGAGTTCGGCGAGCCGATCGGCGGTGTCTCGGTCTCCGGACCGACGGTGCGGGTGACGATGGAGCGGCTGGACGAGATCGGGCCGCTGGTGCGCGACGCCGCCGCTGAGGTGACGAGGATGATCGGCGGGTTCCGATTATAATGCGGAGAACGCTTCAGCTTTTGCTCGCCGCTTCACTGTGCGGATGCGTGGCGACGGCGCCCGAGCCCGCCCCTGTCTCCCAGCAAGTCAGCGAGATTCCGATCTCGCTCGCTTTGGAGGAGACAATCACGATCGGCATTCGCCAGCATTTGCAGGATCCTGTATCCGCCAAATTCGGGACGATGCGTGCCGGCGAGCGAACGCTCGACGGCCGCCGCGAAATCCTGGTCTGCGGCCATGTCGCTGCAAAGACGTCGTCCGGTGGTCATACAACAGGCCAACCGTTCGCCGCCAAGATCTATCCGGATGAAGGAAGCAGCTTCGAACTCATCGCCATGGGCGATCAATCGCAGAATGCGAGTGTTGCCCGCATCTGCCGTGCAGCGGGATTGCCGATCTCCGAACCGTAGCCCGCACCGCGGCGCGCTCAAATCAGGAAGGAGGGGCTGCGTACAGCCCCTCCTTTCCGTGTGGGGGTGCCTCCTCTTAAAGGCGGCAATAGTGGCGGTAGCCGTCATAGCCGACATAGGTGTCGGAGTACGGATCGTAACTGGCGTAGCGGTTGGCGCAGCGGCGGACGTGCCAGGAGCCACCCTCGTCGTCGACATAGACGGTGCGGGGCTGCTGGTTGAGCAGGCTGCCGAGCACGAACCCGCCGACGCCGGCGGCGATGCCGATGCCGATTTCGCGGTTGTGGTGATGGCTGTGGGCGGCCGACGGCTGGACGGTGCCGACCAGCGAGGTGGCGGCGACGGTGCTGGCGATGAGGGCAGAAGCGATTTTGCGCGTGAACATGACGATCTCCTTGTTTCGTTGCGAGAGGCGATCCATCCGCCTCTTGATCATCTGTCGTTTCGGCGCGGAAAAAGGTTCGAAAGAAATTTTGGATTTTCTTGAAGGCTGGAATCAGCCGATGGAAACCATGATCTGATCGATCGAGAGCTCAACGCAAAAAAGGGCGGCTGAAGCCGCCCTTTCCGCGAGGCAGGTCGTCTCGCTCAAAGGAAGATGATCACCTTCCCGTGGTGATGATGATGCTTGTGGTGATGATGCTTGTGGTGATGATGCTTGTGGTGATGGTTCCACCACCACCAGGGCTTGTCGTGGTGCTTGTGATGGTGGTGATGATGGCCGTGAGCGGAGGACGACTGGACGGTACCGGCGAGCGCGCCGTTGGCGAGGAAGATGGCGACCAGGCCCGAAGTAAGAATGCGCTTCAACATGATGATCTCCTTGATCGAGGCGATCATTCGCCTCTGGAGATCAGTTGCGGTGACGTGGTGAAAGGTTCGAAGGCTTTGGGTGAATTGTGAATAGTCAATGGTCCGAAAGGCGTTTGCCCATTCACCATTCATCCCATCCCAGTCACATGCCGCAGCCAAAACGCCATCGCGATAAAACCGACGATGGCGGCGATGCCGGTCCAGTCGATATTGGCGGCCTTCACGTCCCTGATGAGCTTCACCGCAAGCAGCCAGGCAATGACGACAAGCGGCAGGATGATGACAAGTCTGATCATGCGACACCCCGTTCGATGCGTTTGCACCTGAGAGATATGTAGGGATCGCATTGGCGGTTTTCAGCATGGCGGCCCGCCCACCTCGGCGGCGTCCATCAGCGATCGAAAACGGAGTTTTGTCTTTACTGGCGCACCAAATATGCTAACCGGAGCGCCGTGCCCTTGTAGCTCAGTTGGTAGAGCAGCGGTTTTGTAAACCGAAGGTCGGCGGTTCGATTCCGTCCGGGGGCACCACCCCTTCGCTCTTCGAGCTTCGGGTGGCAGGCCACCCAAAGCTCGTTAGACGAAGGAGGACTGCCGACGGTTCTATTCGGCGGAGCTGGCAGCACGACATCAGGCCAACTCGCAGCCGTCGGACCTTCTAGGAAAATGTCGCGGCCTGTATGGCCGCCGTATCGCCGAACGTGTTTCTCACCCTGACCGACCTGTATACATAGGCGGCCCAGATCCCTGTGACTATGAAGGATGCCAAAGGTGTAACCAGAGCCCCTCCGGCAAGCAAACGGTTTACCGGGACACCAAGCACAATCGATATCCAAACTGCGTCCAGTATGAACAAGAGAGGGATCGCAAACCACAGACATATGAACAGCTGCGGGAAGCGGTGGCTTCGCCGCAGCATCGAAACAAGCACGACCAGCTGAAGCACCAGAAATGCCAGATTGAGGGCTGCCTCGCCATAGATGGCCAAGGCCCCGTTGGGCACTGTAACAAGCTGTTGGTAGGTTTTGACCAGACTGGCCATATCGACAAGTGTGCGCAACGGCGAAAGGGACAGACTGATCGCCAGCAGGATCAGCCAGCCGCCGAACCCCACGAGGTCATCTGGGCTCTGTGAGGATTTGCGCGACGACCGGACGGCGAAGAAAACCGGCACACCAATCAGCAACAGAAGTATCAGCCAATGCCACATCTACCCACCCTCGAATGCATCCTTAGGTTGTTTAAATCGCACCTCTGGATTGTGCAAGCATTTTTACAGAGATCAAGGCATCGTAGAGATTTTCGGGTTTAGGTTTGCAGAGGACGCTTTCCGTCGCTCGCAATGGCCGCATCTCACCCCAAGTCAAAATGCCGCGGAAAGGCCTGGTGCAGCAGGAGCAGCATGGTCTTGCGCAGCACGTCGGTGTCGCGGCTGGACGGGTTGAGATGGTCCCAATACCAGGCGCCGTGAACCAGATAATTCAGGCTCTCCGACAGCGTGTCTATGTCGACGCCGGTGTAACCGCCGCTGCGCGAAATCTCGATCAGCAGTTCGCGCGCTTCGGCCGTGTAGGCGAGATCGCTGGGCAGGCCTATCTCGTTGTAGAGCTGCATGCTCTTGCGGTCGCTGGAGAACACGACGAAGACCGACACCCAATTCGGATGCTGGCGGGCAAAGCGTTGCGCGCAATCGACCGCGCCCAAGACCCGCTCGACCGGCGACAGGCCGGGCGCCCGCACCAGCGTCAGCCACAGCGCGTCATATTGGTCGCTGAGATATTGCAGGACGGCCCGGAACAGGTTCTCCTTGCTGCGAAAATGAAAGACCACCAGTGCGTTGGACGAGCCGACATGCCCGGCAATGCGCTGCATGGTGACGCTGGCCAGCCCCTCCTCCGCGATGAGCTCGATGGTGGCGTCGATGATGCGCTGGACGCTCGCTTCGCCGCGCTCGCGCCGGCGGTCCTTGGGCGCGGCGTCGTTCGTCGCACCCTTGGCCGCCTTGCTTTTTCCCGCATCCGGAGTGGCTATGCGTTGCGCCATTGTCGTCAGGCCTTTCCCCGGCGGCCGAAACATCCCGCCGCTGCCTTGGCATGCCGGCGCCCTGCGGACTCACAGCGCCGGGCGTGTCCCGGCATTCGTGTACCACTGACCACGAGCCGTCTCATAGGCCATACCCGCCCGGAACACGTCAGCGTCGCTATAGGTGCGGCCGACAATCTGGATGCCTGTCGGCACGCCGTTGGCGGCGCGGCCCGACGGGATCGACAGAACCGGGCAGCGGCTCAGCATGTTGAACGGCGTCGTCATCACCCAGCCCAGCGACGGGTTCACCTCTCGTCCATTGATCTCGACCTTGCCTTTGGTCTGATCGAATTCCGCCGGCACTGCGGGAAGCGCATTGGTCGGGCAGATCAGCACATCGTATTTTTCCAGCAACGGCCCCAGCGTCTGGTACATCCTGGCCGCCACGTCCAACGTTGCGACAAAGTCCGTGGCCTTCGACTTCTGGCCGTCCTGCGCAAACTGCCTGGCATAGCTGGTCATGTCCTTGCCGTGCTTGGCGAGCAGCGGCGACAGCGAGGCGCCGAAGAGATGTTCGAGATAGGCCATGCCGGCCTTGAGCACCTCGTCGCCCCAGCCGAGGTCCACCTCCTCGACGGTGGCGCCGAGCGAGCGGAACACATCGCAGGCAGCGAGCGTGTTCTTGCGCACGTACGCATCCACCTCGAAGGACCCGAGATCCATGGAGAATGCGATCTTCCAACCCTTGATCGGCTTGTAGTCGAGCGGCAGGCGCAGTTTCGGGCGCAGCGTGGCGATGTCGAGCGGGCTCGGCCCGGCCATGACGTTCTGCAGCAGGATCGCATCCCCGACGTTTCGGGCCAAGGGCCCGGTGTGGCAGTAGAAATCGAGATTGAACGGCGGCTCATCGGGATTGCGGCCGTAAGGCGGCTTGAAACCGACCAGGCCGCAGGCCGAGGCAGGGATGCGGATTGAGCCCGCTATGTCCGAGCCGGTTGCGATCGACGACGTGCCGGAGGCCAGCGTTGCCGCCGAACCGCCCGACGAACCGCCCGGCGTGAAATCCGGGTTCCAGGGGTTGCGCGTGACGCCCCAGCGCTTCGACCAGGTATAACCGGCGCAACTGAATTCGGGCGTCGCGGTGCGGGCGTGGACGATGCCGCCGGCCTTCATGACACGCTCGTTCATGGTCGAGGTATGGCCGCCAATGGCGTCCCCGGACAGCAGCGAGCCATGCGAGGTCGGCTTGCCCTTGATGTAGCTCTCGTCCTTGATGCCGATCGGCAGGCCCTCGAGCGCGCCGGTTCTGGCGCCCTTGGTGTATTTCGCCTCGGCTTTTCCGGCGAGAGCCATCGCCTCGTCGAAATGCGTGAAGGTAAGGCAATTGATCGTCGCCTTGGTCGCCTCGGCGCGGCGGATGGTGGCCTGCATCAGTTCCACAGGCGACAGTTTCTTCGCCTTGAACAGCCGCAACGCCTCGCTGGCCGGCATGTAGCAAAGGTCGAGATCGGACATCGAAAATCTCCCGCGGCGGCTTTACGGCATCTGGCATTGGGGATGGCCGAGCCGCGATGCGCAGCCCGATGTTGGTCAGCTTCGGCCGGCGGCGCTGCTATTTCTGCAGATCGGTCCAGATCCTGGTGTAGAGCGCCTGGACGTCGGCGGGACAGGCCGGCATGAATTGGCCCTTGTCGGCAAATTCGGCCGGAACATCCACTTCGGGCGCGCCCTTCATATCGGCCGGCAGGAAGGGCTCGGAGCCCTTGATGCCATTGGCGTAGTACGCGAAGGCCGAGATCATCGCTGCATTCCTGGGGTCCATGATGAAATTCTGGAAGAGCTTGGCGTTCTCGACGTTCTTGGCATCCTTGAGCACCGCGACATTGTCCATCCAGATTGGAAAGCCCTCCTTGGGATAGCCGTAGACGATCTTGTCGTTCTCCAGCCGCTCGCGCAGCGATATGCCGTTCCAGTTGACGCCGGCGGCAATGTCGCCCCTGCCGAGACCGTCAACGGCAGCGTAATCGAGCGACAGCCATTTCGCTTTCGCCTCGATGAGCTTGTCATGCACCTTCTTCAAAAGCACCTTGTCGTCGGTGCAGTACTTGCCACCCTCATAGGCGATGGCGAGGAACATGATGTCTCCCATTTCGGGCACGACATTGATCTTGCCCACGAGTTCCGGCGGCGGATCGAGGAAAATCGCCGAGGTGTTCGGATAGCCCGCATAGACCGATTTGTTGACCGAGATGCCGGTCGTGCCCCATTGCCACGGCACCGAATATTTGCGGCCGGGGTCGAACGGCACGTCGACCCATCTCGGATCGACGTTTCTAAAGTTCTCCATCGTGTTGGGATCGGTTTCCAAGAGCAGGCCTTCGCTGATCCAGATCGGCATCACGCTGGCCGAGGGCACGACGATGTCATAGCCGGAAGCGCCCTGGCGGACCTTGGCCAGAGCCGTATCGTTGGAGTCGTAGTCGGTGACGGTAACCTTGACCTTGTAGGTCTCCTCGAACTTCTTGATCAGGTCCGGGCTGGTATAGTTGCCCCAATTGTAGATCTGGAGTTCGCCTTCGGCGCGGGCAATGCCGGTCATCGCCAGCAGCGACAGGCCGAGCGCCGTGGCGGTCGATTTCAACTGCATGCTTGTGTCTCCCATTGTTGGGACCGGCGGGATTGCGCTTCGAGTCCCTAAGTTCCCTTCGTCCTGGTGATCATTCACCGGCGAATGCCGGCTGACCAACTCGGTATCTCGGGCAACGGTATTAATTACTAAACATACAGTCAATATCTTTTAGCGACACAACTGCATCATCGGCACCGGCAGTGCGCCGGCGAAGCCGACATGATATGGTCAAGGTTGGGCCATTGATGAATTGGGGCAAGCCGTGGCGTGAGCGCCGCAGCCTGCAGGGCTTGGATCACGGTCATGCGCCTTTTTCTGGCGGTCGTGCTGCTGATGACCATGGCGCTCTTCTCCGCTGCGCGCGGCGAAGAGCGGATAGCGCTGGTTGTCGCCAATCCGGCCTCTGAGGGCTCACCGGCAATCGCCAACGCCGACCTCAGTGCCGAACTCGTTGCAGCGACACTACGATCGCTTGGCTTCACCGTCCGGCAGGTGTCGGATGGCGACCGCGCCGATGTCGCGCGCGCCATGCATGATTTCGCTCAATCCCTGGCCAATCCGGACTCCGTCGGCATCTTCTACTATGTCGGCCACACTGCGCAGGCCAACGGCAGGAACTATTTACTGACGCGCGGCACCCGGATCGATTCAACGACCAGACGGCATTGCCCCTCGATCTGTTCATGCAGGCGCTCGAGGCAACCCCGACATTGAAGGTGGTTCTGCTCGACAATCCCGGCGATGGCCACAACCCTACTTCCGGCGTGATGCAGGGTCTGGCGGCGGTCGATCCCCTCACCCACGCCATCGTCGCTCTGTCGGCCAAACCCGGAACCGTTGCACTGGACGAAGCCCGCCCCGTCACCGTATTTGCCGATGCGCTCACCGCTGCGCTGGTCAAGCGCGGCGCGGACATAGCCATCATCCTCGCCTCGGTCAGGCAAACCACTATCGACAAAACGTCAGGCGCCCAGTGGCCATGGATGGCATATGGCCGCTCGGCAGACGCTGCCTTTGTGCTGACGCCGGACCAGGTGGCCGGCGCGGCACCGGCGCTGCCGCTTGTGCCGGAACCGGCACCGCCGGCGATGGCGAGCGGCGGCTACATCTCCGGGAGTGGCGGTTGGGAGCCTGACGGCAGCGACTACGCCGATGGCAGCGGTCAGGAGCCCTACCCCATGGACGTTGCACCGGGCTCCGGCAGTCCCGATGCCGCGATGGGCGACAGCGCCAAGGAGGCGGCGCTCTACGAGGAATACAAACGCCAGGAACAGCAGCGCCAATTGCAGGAAGAGCAGGCTCGGCAACGATACGAAGAGGAAAAGCAACGTCTTGAAGACGCAGCTGCGGCCGCTGCCCAGAACAATCTCGGCGGGACCTATCCGCAGGATGGCGGAGCCACCGGCGCCGAACCGCCCCCCGATAAGGCAGGGATCCCCCCTGAGGACGGCATGACATCGGCCCCGCCACCCGCGACCGGCGCCGAAAGTCCGCCGGAGGCGCAGGCGCCACCGAAACCAGCGCCGCCGCCCATCGACCAGGCGCAAAGCCCTCCTTCCGGCGGCGCCCTGCCACAACCCGAGACGGGCGCTGTCGAGGTGGTGCGCCATCCAACCATCGATGCGCCGGATGAGATTGTCGCCGGCGAGACGGTGACCGTTTCGATCGCCCTTACCGAAGAGCAATTCACGCCCGAAGTGAAGGTGAAGGCAGCGCCGGGCTCGTCGGTGACGGAAGATGGCGCCCTGGCCATGGCGATGCCGGCGGGAACCGAGCAATGGCCGATCGATATCGATCTGTTCGCCTCCGGCTTCGATCTCGCTGACGGCGGCAAATGGAGCCGACGGACGACGCTCTACCGCCGGGGCGACAGCGACTTCGTCCGCTTCGACGTCAAGGCGCGGCCGATCGCCAAGGACAGCAAGCCGGCCCAGTTCATCGCGCGCATCTACAGCGCCGGGAGGTTCCTGGGATCGGCATCGCGGTCGGTTATCATTCGCCGCACCGCGCCTGTCGAGGCAGCCGCTCTGAGCGCCACAGCCGAACGCTCCGCAGCACCTGCCATGCTGATGCTGGCCGCAGCGGCGCCGCAGCCGGCGGTAACTGGCAATGTGACGCTCGGCGGCGCAGCCGGCGATGACGTCCCCGATCTCGACGTGACCATCCTCTATGACGATCCGAGCGGGCTGGGTTCGGGGCAGATCATCATCCATTCGCCGCATCTGGCCGGTCCGGTGACCGATACGTTCTCGACGCCACCTGAGATGGCGGCATGGCTGGACTCCGAATACCGCCGCCTGCTGCAGCTCGGATTGAGCCTGCGCGGCGCCGTTTCGCTGCAGCAGCCTGCCGCAAGCAGCGATACGGGGGCGCAAAAGCGCTTTGTCACGCTCGCCGCCGAAGGTTTTGGCGATGCGCTCTACCGCGACTATGTGCCGAAACCGTTCAAGGACGTGTTCTGGTCGCTGCGCGGCAAAGGCGAACTCCATTCGATCCAGATCACCTCGAACAGCCCGACGCTGCCTTGGGAATTGATCCGCCCGCGCAGCGCCGACGGCGCCGTCGCCGACGGTTTTCTCGGCATGGGCTATCGGCTGGCGCGCTGGGCTCCGCGCAGCAGTGCCTCACAGGTCGACAACCCGCTCGACCGCATGGCCTTCACCGGCATCGCGGCCGTCGCGCCCTCCTATGTCGACAAGCGCTCGCTGCGCTTCCAGCAGGACGAGATCGCGGCGCTGAGCAAGCTTTACGGCTACCGCCGCTTCGATGGCGATTTCATCTCCTTCGAAAAACTGGTCGGCGAAGTCTCGACCGGTTTCATTCATTTCTCCGGTCATGGCGAGGTCAACCAGCCGAACAGCGGCCGGCCGGTCTTTGCCATCGATCTCGTCGACCAGTCGCTCGACCCCGATACATGGGCCGCGCTGGTCGCGGCCGCGCATGGCAAGGGCAATCCGTTCTACTTTTTCAACGCCTGCGACACCGGCCGTTCGCAGATGCTCGGCGGCTTCGTGCAGGGCTGGGGTCCGGCAGTGCTGGCGGGCGGCGCTTCCGGCTTCATCGGCGGCATGTGGCCACTGACCGACCGCGCGGCAGCGGCCTTCTCGACCGATTTCTATGGCGGCATCAGCACGCGGATCAAGGACGGGCCGGTCTATCTGGCCGAGATCCTGCAGGATGTCCGCAGAGAATTCTACCAGACCGGCGATCCGACCTATCTCGCCTACACATTCTACGGCAACGCCAATCTGAGGATTGTCGCGCAGTAGGCGACGGATCGTCGTTGGCAGATTGGCTTCAGCCTACAACGCGTTTTGCGGGCATGGCACGCCGGCGCCGCCGCAGCGTGAGGCCATCGGCCTGGAGCTCATGTCTTCGGACTGCCGCACAAGCTCCGCAAAGAGAAGGGCGAAACTTCCCATCACAAGGAAGACGATAATCAGGCGTGTCACCGGCAATAGACAGGTCTCGACTGGCTAGCCCCCCAGCCACCCATCCTCTGTCGGCTAACATGATCGATCAGGCTTTACGAGTGCTTAAGCTCGCACTTAACCATCACATTCGCCGTTCCGGCGACATGAAGCGCGAGCCGCCGATTTCGTTTCGCCGCGGCCGCAACTGCGCCGGACGATGCCTCCCTTTGCAGATGCGCTTGCCCATGCTACCCCACGCAACCGCCGCCGACCGCCATCGGCCGACCGCCATCGGAATGTCATGAGCAAAGCCAATCTCGCCTTCGTCTCCTCCGACACTGCCGATGCCAAGGCGGCGATGGAGAGCCTGTCGGCCCGCTATGGCCAGGCATCCTTCGACGACGCCCAGGTGGTGGTGGCGCTGGGTGGCGACGGCTTCCTGCTGCAGACCTTGCGCGACACCATGAGCACGGGAAAGAAGGTCTACGGCATGAACCGTGGCACCATCGGCTTCCTGATGAACGAGTACCGCGTCGGGGGCCTCACCGAGCGCATCGCGGCCGCCGTCGCCGAAACGATCCGCCCGCTGGAAATGCTGGCGTTGACGCATGAGGGCGAGACGGTTTCGGCACTCGCCATCAACGAGGTGGCGCTGTGGCGTCAGTCCTACCAGACGGCAAAGATCCGCATCACCGTCGACGAGCAGGTCCGCATCGAGGAACTGAACTGCGACGGCGTGATGATCGCGACGCCGGCCGGCTCCACCGCGTACAATCTTTCGGCGCACGGGCCGATCCTGCCGCTGGATGCACCGTTGCTCGCGCTGACCCCGGTCAGCCCGTTCCGGCCACGCCGTTGGCGGGGTGCCCTGTTGTCCAACAAGGCGACCGTACGCTTCGATATTCTGGAGTCGGAAAAGCGCCCAGTGAACACCGCCGCCGACCATACCGAGGTCAAGGCGGTGGCTTCCGTGACGGTCCGGGAATCGCCGACTGCGACGGCGACGCTGCTGTTTGATCCCAACCATTCGTGGAACGAACGCATTCTCGCCGAGCAGTTTCGCTATTGAGCCGGCCCAAAGAGTGACTACCTAATTAAGCATCGCGATTAAGCTTACGTTTTCACAATCGTGCCAATCCCGCCCGTTTCTGTTGACAAATCGCGGGCTTGCGCCTAATCGCAATACCAATCTTGCAGGCACGCTGTGCTTGCCGCGACGGATGCCGTTGCGCTTCCCCGAACCAGCCAAAGACAGCAACTCTTGTCCTCAGACACCACGACCGCTCCAGAAGCGTTGACCTTTTCAGACCTCGGCCTGTCGCCGAAGGTCCTTTCCGCAGTCACCGATGCCGGCTACACCGTGCCGACGCCGATCCAGGCTGGCGCCATCCCGCATGCCTTGCTCGGCAAGGATATTCTGGGCATAGCACAGACCGGCACCGGCAAGACGGCCTCCTTCGTGCTGCCGATGCTGACCCGCCTCGAAAAAGGCCGGGCCCGTGCACGCATGCCGCGCACGCTGATCCTCGAGCCGACGCGCGAGCTCGCCGCGCAGGTCGAAGAGAATTTCATCAGATACGGCAAGAACCACAAGCTCAACATCGCGCTGCTGATCGGCGGCGTCTCTTTCGACGAGCAGGACAAGAAGCTCGAGCGCGGCGCCGACGTGCTGATCGCCACACCCGGCCGTCTGCTCGATCACCGCGAGCGCGGCAAGCTGTTGCTCAACGGCGTCGAGATCCTCGTCATCGACGAGGCCGACCGCATGCTGGACATGGGCTTCATCCCCGACATCGAGCGCATCTGCGAGATGATCCCGTTCACCAGGCAGACGCTGTTCTTCTCAGCGACCATGCCGCCGGAGATCACCAAGCTCACCGAGAAATTCCTGCATGCGCCGGTGCGCGTCGAGGTGTCCAAGGCGGCATCCGCTGCCACCAACATCATCCAGCGCCTGGTCAAGTCCGGCTCCAAGCCGTGGGACAAGCGCGAGACGCTACGCAATCTGATAAAGGCCGAAGACGCCGAGCTGAAGAACGCTATCATTTTCTGCAACCGCAAGGTCGAAGTCGCGGAGCTGTTCCGCTCGCTGCTGAAGTATGATTTCGACGCCGGCGCCCTGCATGGCGACATGGACCAGCGCGCCCGCATGCAGATGCTGGCCAATTTCCGCGATGGCAAATTGCGCTATCTCGTGGCGTCCGACGTCGCCGCGCGCGGCCTCGACATTCCCGACGTCAGCCACGTCTTCAACTACGACGTGCCGATCCACGCCGAAGACTATGTGCACCGCATCGGCCGCACCGGCCGCGCCGGACGCTCGGGCAAATCCTTCACCATCGCCACCAAGTCCGACACCAAATACATCGACGCCATCGAGCGGCTGATCGGCAACAAGATCGAGTGGCATGACGGCGACCTGTCGACCGTGGTCGCCAGCGAAGGCGGCGAGGACGAAGCGCCCCGCCGTGGCCGTGGCGCTCCGCGCCGCGCCGGCCGCAAGGACGAGGACCGCAAGCCCCATGATCGCAAGGACGGTGGCGAGCGCAAGCCGCGCGAACGCCATGCCAAGCGCAGCGACGACGCGCCGGCGGCAGATGCCGCGCGCGAGGAACAGCCGGTGGTAGCCGAGGCCGCGGTCGCCGACATCGGCGAACGGCATCAGCGCAAGGAAGCGATCCGCTCCGAAAACAGCGACCGCAAGGTCTCCGATCGCAACAACGAGAACCGCGCCCCGGAACGCGGCGACACAAGGCCGCAGCGCGCCAGCAACAGCCGCCCTGCCCGCGGCAACAACCGCGGTGAAGACAATGACGGCACCGTCGGCTTCGGCGACGACATGCCGGCCTTCATGAAGATCGTCGCCAAGGTCTGATCCCATGAGCCGCGGCGTCCCGAGGACGCGCGGCTTGCCTGGACGCGACGGGGATGTGAGATCTGGAGCCCGCTCCAGGATCAGTCGGCGCCATGCGCGGTAATCGCAAGACAGGCTCGATCTACCCGATCGCTTCCGGCCTGGAGGGCTTAAATAGCCCGTCGATGCTACAGGCTTTTCAGTTCCAGGCGGGATGCCAATAAATCCAAAAATGCCCGAACCTTGGCCGAAGATGACCGGCCTTCCTGCCACAAGGCATGGATCGGCACCGGTGCCGGCTCGAATTCCGTCAAAACCAGTTCGACGAGACCGTCGTCGACCAAATGTCTTATCTGCCACAGAGGCGAGAAGCCCAAACCCAGTCCGTGGATTGCGGCGGCATAGACCGAGGTCATCAGATTGGAGCGAAAAGCGCCTGCGACCTTCACGGTCCGGGGTTTCCCGTCGATCTGAAACGTCCATTCACCTGGACGCTCGTTAGCTGTTCTGATGATGCAACTGTGCTCACTCAGCTGGAAGGGATGGGCCGGCCGGCCACACCGCGCGAAATAGGAAGGCGCGCCGAACACAACGCGCCGCAACGCCCCCAGGCGTTTGGCTTTCAAGTTGGAATCCGGCAAATCGCCGATGCGTATTGCCAGGTCGAGACCTTCGGCGCCAAGATCGGCAAATCCATCGGAAAGTTGAAGATCGACCTCGACCCGGGGAAATGTCCGCATGTATTCCGCGATGACAGGCATCAGGACGTTCGGGCCAAACAGAACCGGCGCCCCGATGCGCAGGACGCCTGCCGGCTCCGATCGTTGATTGATCGCCTGAAGTCTTGCGTCGTTTATGTCGTCGACCGCGGGTTTGATCCGGTTGAAAAAGGCTGCTCCGACTTCACTCGGTGTCGAGCGACGCGTTGTCCTGTGGATCAGCTCGACGCCGACTGATTCCTCCAGTGCCGCCAGGGACCGGCTGACCGACTGCAGCGAGCGGTTCAGCCGATGTGCGGCAGTCGTCAGACTTCCATGCTCGACGATCGCGATGAAAGCCTCGAAATCGTCCATCCGGCTCATGTATTCTCCCGATCTTCGACATAATATATCGCAAAAACGGGTAATTGTAACGACAATTGCGACGTCGTACCTCTCTGCAAGTTGTCCCGCGAGGACAGGCTTGATGGAAGGGAATCGTCATGCAAGTAGCCAATCCAACTGTTCTGGTCGTTGGTGCCACAGGCCGAGTTGCGGGACTTGTCGTGCCTGAACTTGTCCGACGCAATGCCAATGTTCGAGCGCTCGTTCGCGACCCTGCGAATGCCGAAAAGGCCCGGAAGCTAGGGGCATCCGAGGTTGCAACAGGAGATTTGCGAAATCGTCAGAGCCTCGAAAGGGCGGTCGAGGGCGTCGACGGCGTCTTTCACATTGGGCCGGCTTTTGCTCCCGATGAAGCAGCCATGGGCGTTGCCATGGTTGAGGCCGCCACGCGAGCAGGAGTTCGAAAGTTCGTCTTCTCGTCGGTGATCCAGCCTACCAATACGCGACTGAAGAACCATGCCAGCAAGGTGCCTGTCGAGACTGCTCTCTACTCGACAACGATGGAATATACGATTCTGCACCCTGCCAATTTCATGCAGAACCTCGCAGCGGCCTGGCCGTCCGTCGTTGAACATGGTGTTTTCTCGGAACCGTTTCCAAAGACGGCGAAGCTGGCCCGCGTCGACTACCGCGATGTCGCTGAGGTGGCGGCGATCGCCCTAACCGAAGCGCGATTGTCCTACGCGACCCTCGATCTGTGCGCTGACGGCATGCACAGCCGGGAAGACATCGTTGCGATGATGAGTGAGGAACTTGGCCGACCCATCTCTTCTGGTGAGCCGACATTTGGCGAGTGGGCGGCCGAGGCACGCCTTCCCTACAATGAGCGCCAAATGCAGGTGCTGGCCAAAATATACGCCCACTACGCCCACTATGGCCTTGGTGGGAACAGTCTGACATTGCGCGCCGCCCTGGGCCGCGAACCGCGTTCGTTGCGCGGCTTTATTCGAAACCTTGCCCAGCAAATGGCGCAGGCCGCCTGACTGCGCCCAGCCGCGCATACTTCCACTTTTCGAGAAGGAGATATTTGATGCGACCGTCATCCCACAAGGTTTTGAAATCGAGGAAGCTACCGGCCTCTTACAATGTGCTGGTAATGCCATTCGTACTTTCCATCCTGATGTCGTGCATTGTTTCCGCGGTAGCGACGCTGATCAATGCGGGCTGGACAACCGGTTTCGTGGCGACCTGGCCGTATGCATGGGGAGCATCATGGCTAGTGGGCTTTCCAAGTCTGCTGCTGGTCTTGCCGATCGTGCGCCGTATCGTTGCGGCAATTGTCGATCAGCCGACCTCGTAGGCCTTGATTACAGAGTCCGACATGCCAAACAAAAACGGCCCTTGCGGGCCGCTTTTACCTTCGACTGACGGCTCGCAGCGCCATTGTCGGCTTCCGCGACCAGATACCCGTCTTCAAGCGGGCAGCCTTCATGCGTGCCGGCCCTCATGCCGATCGTCGTCCGAGCCCGATCCCGAGCGCTCTCAAATGCAGCCGGCCAGCTTGCACTCTTGGCACGCTCCTATCCTGGCCCGTCCGTCACATCGGGCCGGGCATCATCTTGGTCGGTTTTTCCAGCATCGGAAACTCTGCCTTGCTGCATTTCACGTTCGGGTTGGTCGGACTGAACATGCCGTTCGGATTGTCTCTGAACAGCCAGGCATGAAGGTCGTAGTGGACGAACTCCCTCGGAATGAGCGGATAGTGCCCTTCCATCGGTCCCATGAAGGTCTGGCCAAATAGTTTTGGAGGTTCCTTGGTGTCTGGCGTCAGGGGCACCAGCCATTCCACGCCAACCAATTTCAAGCCTTTCTTGGTCGGCTCGTAGATCAGCACATTGGGGCGCATCGGATCGAGTTTCTGACCGACACTCGGGACGTTGACGAAATGGATGCCCATAGCGCCCTTCGGATAGTCCATTGCGCCCTCGATCCTGTCCCCGCTGTAATAGACGCACCCGACAGTCGACAGATAAAGGTCGCGGACGGCGACCGTGTAGTCTTCATATTTGGCGAGCGATTTCTTCAACGCTTCGATGTCGGCTTTGTTGGCGTCCTCGGCTCGAGCCGTGGCCGCTGCGCACCAAGCAGAGACCAGACCTGTCAAAATGAGGACGCCGCAACGCCCAAGACGAGCTGTTCTTGTCATGCATTCCTCCCAGATTTCCTATCTGGCCGTGCAGGACCGGGGCCGACTAAGTGACTGCGCGGCCGTTTGTATCGCCCCATCCCCTCTGGAACCGCACCAATGCTAATCCCTTCCAAGGCCTCCGGAAAGGAATTATTAGAAATCTCTAATGCGTTAGACCTTTTGACGGACCACAGGAGCCCAAAAAGAAAGCGGCCCCTTGCGGGGGCCGCCTTCGCATTTCGATGCCGAACAATTCAGGTCAGCGGCGAAAGCTGGATCTCGACGCGCCGGTTCTGCGCACGGCCGGCCGCCGTTCCATTGGACGCGATCGGACGGGTCTTGCCGAATCCGGTGACGGCGAAGCGGCGCGAATCGACACCTTGGCCTGAGAGATAGTTGGCGACCGCCAATGCGCGGCGCTGCGACAGATCGAAATTGTGTTCGTCGCCACCGGTCGAATCGGTGTGGCCGAACACGTCCACCGTGGTCTGCTTGAACTTCTTCAGCACCAGCGCAACCGAGTTCAGCACCTGGTAGAAGCCAGGCTTCACCGCATCCTGGTCGACGTTGAAAGTAATGTCGGACGGCATGTTGAGGATGATCTGGTCGCCGGTGCGGGTGACGCTGACGCCGGTGCCTTCGAGCTGGCGGCGCAGTTCAGCCTCGTTCTGGTCCATGGTCGCGCCGATGGCGCCGCCGGCCAGCGCGCCGATACCGGCGCCGATCAGCGCGTTGCGGCGGTCATTGCCGCCGGCAAGCAGGCCGAGGCCCGCGCCCGCCAGGGCACCAAGGCCGGCGCCGGCTGCGGTGTTCGAAACCTTCTGCTCGCCGGTGTACGGATCGGTCGTGGTGCAGGCACTCACCAGCACAGCCGTCGCAACGGCGACGAGCACAGTCTTTTTCATAGAATCGTCCCTCTCCAAAGCGCGGCCTTTGCGGCTCGCGCATATAAGCCCTTCTCCGGTCTTGTAACATGAAATGCGGCGAAAAACCGAGCGGCGAAAGCGGCTTTTCCCCGCTCGCGCCACTCTTCCGCATCGGTGGCTGGTGCTGGCCTACCAGAGGTTCTTGCCGTCAATGACGACCACCTCGACCTTATCGAGGTCGAAATCGTCGAACAGCCGCGAATTGACTGATATCTTGGGATTGTCGAAGTCCGGTTTGCCGGTTGACCAGTCCGGCGTTTCGGTGAAGGTGCCGCAGCCGCAAATGGCGCAAAACCCGTGTTTGACGGTCTTCGATCCCCATTGATAGAAGGAAACGTTTTCCGGCGAGCTGGTGAGCTTGAATTGCGACGGAACGTAGTAAGCCCACAGCGAACCGCGCTTGGAGCAGAACGAGCAGGTGCATTGTGTTACCGTCTCGGGCGCCTGCGAGACCTCGAACGTCGTCGCCTTGCAATGACAGCTGGCCTTGATGGTCATGAAAAGCTTTCCTCTCCGTTGCTCGCCACCCATGCGGCAAGGCACCATAAAGGAAGGCTCCTGACAACTGTCTGTCAGCAGGCTCCGGTCGATCGAGCCGAGCGGCGATCTGGCTGAAGCAGGCCCCGTCGTCACCTCCCAATCGTCGTCACCTGCCGATATAGGCGGCCAGTTCGTCCGGCGTCCCGTTTGGGAAAGCCTGTTTCAGAAAATCCAGGAACGCCGACACGCGCGCGCTGAGCAGCCGCCGCGACGGGTAGAGCGTCCATAGAGAGATCTCCGGGCCGTCGATATCCCCCCAATTCACCAGTGTGCCGTCAGCCAGGTCGTGGGCCACCAACGAAATGGGAAGCCGTCCTGCGCCGATGCCGGCTCGCACCGCATCCCGGACCATGATGAGCGTCGACAAGGCGAGGACCGGCTCGATTCTAAGTGTTGCCCGGCCACCTGGTGTCTTCACCTGCCATGTTTGCCGCTCGCCCGTCCCGCGCGCAACGCCAGGAGCGGCGAGCCCGTCGGCCGGGCGAGGAAGGTCCGGGCTCGCGACGACGACCAGGCGGTCGCGGAGAAACGCCCGTCCGACCAGGCTTTCATCGGGATCCGGATTGACCCGGATTACCAGATCGTAGCCTTCCTCGATCATGTCGACATGCCGGTCTTCGGTGGTCACTTCAAGCCTCACCTCAGGATACCTCAGGGCAAATCCCGCAGCGATCCTCCCCATTGCAGTCTGCGAAAAATGCAAAGGCGCGCTGATCCGCAATCTGCCCTTGGGTCTCTGACCGCCCGAGGCAATCGCCGATGCCGTCTCGTCCAGCTCGGCAAGCAACGCCCCCGTCCGCTCGAAGAGCGCCCGTCCTTCTTCGGTCAGCTTCAGGTTACGCGCACCCCGTTCGAACAGACGCAGATCGAGACTGCTTTCCAATTCGCCAACGCGCCGGGACAACGTTGCCTTGGGCCGGCCGGTGGACCTTGCCGCTTTGCCGAAGCCGCCATGGCGAGCCACGAGGTTAAAATCGGCAAGGGCTAAAAGATCCATGACTGTCCCACCAGTGAGACGACGTGTCTAAAATTGCCGTCTACTGGGCTCTTTGTGAGCCACACATATTGGGACTGTCAAGCAACCCAACAGGAGAAATTCCATGACCATTCTCGTTACCGGCGCCACCGGCAATATCGGCCGCCAAGTCGTCGAACAGCTCGCCAAGCGCGGTGCCGATGTGCGTGCTCTCGTGCGCGATCCGTCGAAAGCCAGTTTTCCGGCAGGCGTATCGGTCGTGCAAGGCGACTTTCTCGATGTCGATTCGCTGCGCAAAGCCATGTCTGGCGTTTCCACGCTGTTTCTCTTGAACGCCGTGGTGCCGGACGAATTCACCCAGGCTTTGATCGCCTTGAACGTCGCCCGATCGGCCGGCATCGAGCGGATCGTCTATCTCTCGGTAATCCACGCTGACGTCTATGTGAACGTGCCGCATTTCGCGGGCAAGTTCGGCGTCGAGCGAATGATCGAGCAGATGGACTTCAAAGCTACGATCTTGCGCCCGGCCTACTTCATCCAGAACGATCTGACGGTCGAAGACGTCATCACCGGCTACGGTACCTACCCAATGCCGATCGGCCCCAAGGGTCTCGCCATGATCGATGCCCGTGATATAGCCGAGGTCGCCGCTCTTGAGCTGCTGCGTCGCGAACGGTCCAAGGAGCCGCTTGCGTTCGAGAGGATCAACCTCGTCGGTCCGCAGACATTGACCGGGACGGATATTGCCGCAATCTGGTCAGACGTACTCGCCCGCCCGATCAGCTACAGCGGCGACAATACGGAGGGTTTTGAGCAAAATCTCAAGCAGTTCCTGCCCGCCTGGATGGCCTACGACATGCGCCTGATGGGCGAGCGCTTCTTCACCGACGGGATGCTGCCCGAGGCCGGCGACGTCGAGCGCCTGACGGCACTTCTGGGTCGCCCACTGCGCCCGTATCGCGACTTCGCCTCAGCACTCGCTGCTTCCGTCTGACGCAAGCGCCTTCAGCACCAAGGCCGGCCTTCCGATGAGAACTGCCAACAGAACTCAGTAGGAACGCGGTGGCACGAACAGGCAGATCGTCTTGCCTGCGTCGAGGCCGGCCTGGTGCGCGCACCAGTGGAAATCGCCGTCGGGTGAGTCCTTGACCCGCTTGTCGCTCATCGGAACGACCTCCCCCGTTCCGGCGATGACATAGCCCTCCGGCTTTTCCAGCACCTCGCCGGTATGGGTGGTGCGGCAGTCGTAGTTTGCACAGCAGGCGAAGGGATAACTCCAGCCTTGCGGCTTCGCCGCCGTGGGCTTGGCGTCATGGGCGAAGGCGGGTGCGGTCAGCACCGCCATCGCAAGCATCGCGATGGCAAAGATCGGGGTCACGAACATTGAAAACAGGAGTCGGCCAGCCGGTTGAACGGCTCTGGCCGATCGGAGAGTGGCAGCAGACATGGAAGCGTTCCTTTCAAACGAGCATCAAGCGTTTCGCTTGCCCGTTCCCGGAACGTGTCTTCCCAGTGGCCGGATCGTCAGGTCGCAGATATGCCGCGTCCGGCCATAAATGCTTTTTCTCTTCCAGCCCTCGGATGCTGGGCTGATTCCTTGGCCGGCGCAAGAAGTTGCTGCGCGAGGCCGCACATCTACGCCGCTATCGGCAACCGCTGACGAGATCCAAGGCCAGGCTCAACTCCCGGCAGACGGGCATCGAAACAACGGGATTGGCCGAATGTGGTTCCAGCCTATACTTCGCCTGGACCGGCGACCACATGCCCTTCATATTGCGGCAAGTCGTCGGCGATGGTGAACCATGGCGCTTTGGAGCCGACGAAGATGTGCGCGGTCGGCCGGATCGTCGGATCGTCGACCAGCGTGCCCATGGCGACATCGACATAGGCGCCGTCGCGGACCAGCGAATACAGCAACGAGCCGCAGCGGCTGCAATGCGCATCGTGGCCGCTGTCATCGCCGAAATGGATGAGCCCGTGATGCCCTTCGGCAAGGGCAAGTTTCTCGCGCTCGATGCCGGCGAAAGGCTTGAAGGCGGAACCTGTGGTGCGCCGGCAGTTTGAACAATGGCAGTTGGCGGCATAGACGAACTCGTCCGCCACTTCATACTGGACCGCGCCGCAAAAGCATTTGCCGGTGAGCCTGCGACTCATGGTTCCTCCTTCGCTCCCCCGCCCAGGGATGTTCTTATTCAAGTCAGCCGAGTCGAAAGTGGCGGAAGCGCAGGAATCAGCCATTCGCAGCCCGGCCTCACCTGAATATGGACATATCCTAGTCGAGGTCGGCCACGGCTTCACCGGCACCGCCCTCGATGCGCTGCGACAACGAGGCTTCCATGAAGTCGTCGAGGTCGCCGTCGAGCACGCTCGACGGGCTGGTGCTCTCGACGCCGGTGCGCAGGTCCTTCACCAACTGGTAGGGCTGCAGCACATAGGAACGGATCTGGTGACCCCAGCCGATGTCGCTCTTTGACGCTTCTGTGGCATTGGCCACCGCTTCACGCTTCTTCAGCTCTTCCTCGTAAAGGCGCGAGCGCAGCATTTCCCAGGCCTTCGCCTTGTTCTTGTGCTGCGAGCGTTCGGCCTGGCAGGCAACCGCGATGCCGGTGGCGATATGGGTGATGCGAACCGCCGAGTCCGTGGTGTTGACGTGCTGGCCGCCCGAACCGGATGAGCGGTAGGTGTCGATGCGTACATCCGATTCCGAGACGTCGATCTCGATCCTGTCATCGACGACCGGGTAGACCCAGACGCTGGAGAAGGACGTGTGGCGGCGCGCGTTGCTGTCATAGGGTGAAATGCGGACCAGGCGATGAACGCCCGACTCGGTCTTCAGCCAGCCATAGGCATTGTGGCCCTTGATCAGGAGCGTGGCGGACTTGATGCCGGCTTCTTCGCCGTCATGGACTTCCAGCACCTCGACTTTGAAACGACGACGCTCGGCCCAGCGCGTATACATGCGCAGTAGCATCGAGGCCCAGTCCTGGCTCTCGGTGCCGCCGGCGCCGGCATGGACTTCGAGATAGGTGTCGTTGGCGTCTGCCTCGCCCGACAGCAGCGTCTCGACCTGGCGGGCCTTGGCCTCGCCCTGCATCGACCGGAGGGCTGCTTCCGCCTCAGCGATCACGCTCTGGTCGCCCTCTTCCTCACCCAGTTCGATCAGGCCGATATTGTCTTCCAGCGCCTGCGTCAGGCTTTTGACGCCGGCGATCCCGTCTTCGAGGCCCTGGCGCTCGCGCATCAGCTTCTGCGCTTCCAGCGGATCATTCCAGAGGCTGGAATCCTCGGCGCGCACGTTCAGGTATTCAAGCCGCTTTATGGCCTGATCCCAGTCAAAGATGCCTCCTCAGCAGGGTGATTGCCTGCCTGATCTCGTCGACAATGTTCTGCGTCTCCGCGCGCATGGCTGGTTGTTCTGTCCTGTTTTTAAAGTGGCGCTTGGGTCGGCGCGATACATAGGCACGGCATTGCTGCCTGTAAAGCGAAATGGGCCGGCTCAACAAGCCAGCCCATTCGACGTAAAAAATCAGGTCGTCAGTAGAGACCGCCGCCGGGTGCCTGGATAGCTTCCGTAGCCTGCGGCGATAGCGGTCCGCCGGCGCCGTTGGACCCGTCGGCGCCCATGCCGATCACCCAATAGCTGTCGGCGGGGCCGGTGCCGGGCTTGAAGGCTTCGATGATGGTGCCGGGATCGCCCGACGCGGCACGCATGCCGGTCTTGCGGTTGATGGCGACCAGGTTCATGCCTTCCGGCACCTTGAAGTCGACATTGGGCGTGCCGTCCAGCGCAACGCGCATGAAGTCCTTGAAGATAGGCGCCGCCAGACCGCCGCCGGTGGCGCCATGGCCGAGACCGCGCGGCGTGTCGTAACCCATGTAGAGGCCGACGACCAGGTTCGGCGTATAGCCGATGAACCAGGCGTCCTTCTCGTCATTGGTCGTTCCGGTCTTGCCGGCGATGTGGCGGCCAAGCTCGGCGATGGTGGCGCCGGTGCCGCGCTGGACCACGCCTTCCATCATCGAGGTGATCTGGTAGGCCGTCATCGGATCGAGCACCTGCTCGGAATTGTCGACCAGTTCCGGTTCGGGCTGGTTGTTCCATTCGGGCGCGTTGCAGCCTTCGCAGCCGCGCTCGTCCTGCTTGAACACGGTCTTGCCATAGCGGTCCTGGATGCGGTCGATGAGCGAGGGTTTGATCGACTTGCCGCCATTGGCCATGATCGAATAGGCCGACACCATGCGCATCACCGTCGTCTCGCCGGAGCCCAGCGCCATCGGCAGATACGGCGCCAGATGGTCGTAGACGCCGAACCTCTCGGCATATTCCACCACCAGCTTCATGCCCATGTCGTTGGCGAGTCGCACCGTCATCAAATTGCGCGACTTTTCGATGCCGGAACGCAAGGTCGCGGGGCCTGCCACCGTGCCGTCATAGTTCTTCGGCGTCCAGGTCGTAGTGCCGCTCTGGATGGTGATCGGTCCGTCCATGATCACCGAGGCCGGCGTATAGCCATTGTCGAGCGCGGCCGAATAGACGATCGGCTTGAAGGACGATCCCGGCTGGCGCATCGCCTGCGTGGCACGGTTGAACTCCGACTGCGCATAGGAGAAGCCGCCGACCATGGCCAGCACGCGGCCGGTATGTGGATCCATGGCGATCAAGCCGCCCTCCACTTCCGGCACCTGGCGCAGCGTGTAGGCGCCTTCCGACCCTTCGTTCTTCTGCACGAAGATGACGTCGCCGGGCTGCAGTACATCGGCCGGAGACTTGGCCTTCACCGTCTTGCCATCGACCACATGGCGCATGGCAAAGCTCATGTCTTCCTTGCTGACGGCGCCTTCGATGCGTTCCTTGACGATATCGCCCGAAATCTGCCGCGTCGGCTGCAGGCCGATGGAAAGGCCGGTCGCCGAGCTGTCGAGCACGACGGCAAGCGACCATTCCGGCACGTCTTCCAGCCCCTTGACGTTGCCCAGCGCCACGCCCCAGTCGCCGGAGGCATCGATGTGCGTCACCGGTCCGCGATAGCCGCGCAGCGTGTCGTATTTGAGCAAGCCGTTCTGCATCGACTTGCGGGCGATGAGCTGGATCTTCGGATCGAGCGTCGTGCGCACCGAAAGGCCGCCCTCATAGAGCGCGTTCTCGCCATAGCGCGAGATGATCTGGCGGCGCACTTCCTCGGTGAAATATTCACCCGCAAACAGATAGGAGCCGTTGCGACGCGGCGTCACGCCGAGCGGCTCGGCCTTGGCCTTGTCGCCTTCCTCGCGCGTCACGTACCCGTTCTCGACCATCTGGTCGATGACCCAGTTGCGGCGCTCGATGGCGCGGTCGGCATGCTTGAAGGGATGGTAGTTGTTGGGCCCCTTCGGCAGCGACGCCAGATAAGCGGCTTCCGCGACGGTGAGTTCGTTGACCGACTTGTCGAAATAGGTCAGTGCCGCGCCCGCAACGCCATAGGCGCCGAAACCGAAGAAGATTTCGTTGAGATAGAGCTCAAGGATGCGGTCCTTCGAATAAGCCTGCTCGATGCGGAAGGCCAGGATCATCTCCTTGATCTTGCGCTCGTAGGTCTGGTCCGAGGACAAGAGGAAGTTCTTCGCCACCTGCTGGGTGATGGTCGAGGCGCCGACCTGGCGCCTGCCCGAACCCAGATTCTGCAGGTTGACGTAGATGGCGCGGCCAAGCCCGGTGATGTCGATGCCGGGATGGTTGTAGAAATTCTTGTCCTCGGCCGACAGGAACGCCGCCTTGACCCGGTCCGGAACCGCCTGGATCGGCAGATAGAGCCGCCGTTCGCGCGCATATTCGGCCATCAGCGAGCCGTCGGAAGCATGGATGCGGGTCGTCACCGGCGGCTCGTACTTGGCCAGAACCTCGTAGTCGGGCAGGTCTTTCGATAGATGGCTGATGTATATCGCCACGCCCGCGGCGACGATAAGCGCCAGCGTCGTGCCGATACCAAAGAAATAGCCGATAAGACGAATCATGCCCGCTCCAGTCCGAGGTTCGGGAATTTCCTAGACGAAGCCGCCTTTCGCGCAAGCCTTCGCAACTGTCCCGATCCGTGATGGAAACCCATGTCGCCACCATGTGGGCAAAATACGGCAGTGCCCGGTTTAGGCATCCCCCACCTGAAATAAAAGCGCCTGGTGTTGTCGTCGTGCAACGCTGCCTCCGGTCGTGGGCGGCGGCGACCATCTCAGCCTCCGGTTCCCGTTCCCATCTTGGCGGAGGCAAACAGGGCGACGGCGTTGGTGATGCTCTGCGCCGCCTTGCCGCGCCAGTCGGCGTCGAGCAGTTGCGCTTCATCCTTGGCGTTGGAGAGATAGCCGAGTTCCACCAGCACCGACGGCACATCGGGCGCTTTCAGCACTTTGAAGCCGGCCGAACGCTGCGGATTGTTGATCAGGCCGACGCTGGTGGACAACTGGCCGACCAGAGTGTGGGCAAAGCTCATCGAGAAATTATGCGTCTCGCGGCGGATCAGGTCGATCAGTATGTCGGTGACTTCCTTGTTGTCGTCCTTGATCACCATGCCGGCGAACTGGTCGGAGAGGTTTTCACGGTCGGCAAGCGCCTGCGCTTGCGGATCGGACGCCTTGTCGGAGACGGTATAGACGGTGGCGCCTCTGATACCCTTGACGCTGATCGTGTCGGCATGGATCGAGATCAAAAGGTCGGCCTCGTGCTGACGGGCGATGCGCACGCGGTCATCGAGCCGCAGGAACTCGTCGGAATCGCGCGTCATGAACACGTCGTAGTTGCCGACGGCGGCGAGCTTGTCGCGCAATTCGGTGGCGAAGGCCAGCGTCACGTTCTTCTCGATGGTGCCGTTGAGGCCTTCGGCGCCACCGTCGATGCCGCCATGGCCGGGATCGATGACGATGGTGAAGCGATGCCCGGGATTGGAGATCGGCCCTGTGCCGACCCTGGAGCCCTTGTCGGTGGAGACGGTCGAGCCAGTGGTCAGCGCCTGGTTGGCAAGGGCTTCGTCGAACTCGCGGTCGGAGGCTGCCGACATGTCGATGGCGATGCGATAGCCTGCGCCGTCCTCGTTCTTGAGCACCTCGAGCTTGTCGACCGAGAACGGTCCCTTGCCGGTCAGGATCAGCCGCGATCCCTCGCCCTGATCGCCATAACGCACCGCCTTGACCAGGCCGCGGGCCTTGGCGTCCTTCGCGCTAATGGCGAATCGGGTGCGCGGGAGGTCCACGACCAGCCGGTTGGGGCCGCGCAGCAGGAACCATTTGATGTCGGGCTCGCGGTCGAAATCGATGACGATGCGCATCTTGGTTGCGTCGCCGGCCATCTTGTAGGCGGTGGCGCCGAGTGGCGCATCGGCGGCGCGTGAAACCGGCGCAAAAGCAAGGCAAAGCGCCAGCAGCAACAGCACACCGGCAGCGCGCAGGAAACGGCCTGCACGGCCATGGCCCTTGTCTGTGGTGCCCGCCAGTCCCATTTCTTTGCAGTCGCTCCCGGTTTGGCGCCTTGCGCCCGCGTGGTTGGTCGAAATGCCGGTCAGGCCGCAGACTCGATTAACGATTGGTATCCAGAGAAGGTTAACCAAGCCTTTTCATTGAGGATTAAGGCCTGTGCTTCCGTTACGGCACTGCTTTTTGCCGGCATCCGAAATCGGGGTTGCCTTCCACCCCGTCAAATCATAAAAGCGATGGTGGATCACTGCAATCCTGGAACCGCTTCTCCCGCAGCTTCCTGCTACAGGTCAGATGAAAGGCGGCTCCTTTCGCTCCAGCGAAAAGGCTTCAGGTGATCGCGACGAATTTCGCAGGTGTGCGCCCGTGGCGGGGGAATCGCCTGCGTGAGGAAAACGGCCGGGTTTGTTCCCGTGCCGGCTCTGTATGAGCAAACAAGCTGGTCCGGTTCGTCCGGGCTTTGGTTCAAAAGGTTCTGCTGGTGACGATGGCTTCAAGCGCAATCATGGAAAGGTCCGCATCAAACCGCGCCATTGTGGCTGCGGGCGGCACCGCCATGGCGCTCAAGCGGCGTCCGGCGGACATTCAGACATCCGGCACCCACATCCCAGACACGCAGCAGCGGGCTTTGCCTCGCAAGCTGCGGCTGACGGCTGCCGGGAGGAAACGAAATAATGCCCAACAAAATGCTGATAGACGCCTCCCACCCGGAGGAAACACGCGTTGTCGTTATCCGCGGTAACCGTATTGAAGAATTCGACTTTGAATCTCAGGACAAGAAGCAGCTCAAAGGAAACATCTATCTCGCCCGCGTAACGCGTGTCGAACCTTCCCTCCAGGCAGCCTTTGTCGAATATGGCGGCAACCGTCACGGTTTCCTCGCCTTCAGTGAAATTCACCCCGACTATTACCAGATCCCGGTCGCCGATCGTCAGGCTTTGCTGCGCGCCGAAGCGCAGGAAGCCGAGGACGAGGAGAACGAGGACAATGACGGCGACGACCGCCAGAGTCGCGATCGCGGCCGGCGCGGCCGCCGGCGCGGCGGCAAGGGTCGTGAGCGCGGCGAACACAAGCGCGACGCCGGCGCCGATGATGAAAACGGCGAACATGGCGATGCCGGCAGCGATGCCGTCTCCGAAGCGCCTGCTTCCGAGCATGCCGCGGCCAATACCGCCGGGCATGACGATCATGCCGGGCATGGCGACAGCGAAGCCTCCGACGCCGAGACATCCGGGACCGAACCGTCGGAAGGCGGCCCGACATCGATCGCGGCAAGCGTCGAAGCGGATGTGATCTCCGAAGCTGTCCCTGCGGCGGAGCCGGGTGACGAAAGGTCGTCCAGCGAGGCAAGTGGCGAAGCCACCTCCGAGGACAATGATCGCGGCATGCTGGAAGAGGTGCAGTCCTCGCATCCGGACGACCACGAGATCGAATCCGTAGGCGCCGAGGATGCGCTGGAAGAGGTGCGCAGCCGCCGCAAGCCGGTGCGCCGCCAGTACAAGATTCAGGAAGTCATCAAGCGCCGGCAGATCCTGCTGGTGCAGGTGGTCAAGGAAGAGCGCGGCAACAAGGGCGCTGCACTCACCACCTATCTGTCGCTTGCCGGCCGCTATTCCGTGCTGATGCCCAACACCGCACGCGGCGGCGGCATTTCGCGCAAGATCACCAGTGCGGTCGACCGCAAGCGCCTCAAGGAGGTCGTTGCCGATCTCGAAGTGCCGCAGGGCATGGGCGTCATCCTGCGCACCGCCGGCGAAAGCCGCACCAAGGCGGAAATCAAGCGCGACTACGAATATCTGATGCGGCTTTGGGAAAACGTCCGCAATCTGACGCTGCAATCCACCGCCCCTGCCCTCGTCTATGAGGAAGGCAGCCTGATCAAGCGCTCGGTGCGCGACCTCTACAACAAGGATATCGACGAGATTCTTGTCTCCGGCGAGGAAGGCTACCGCGAGGCCAAGGATTTCATGCGCATGCTGATGCCGAGCCACGCCAAGGTGGTTCAGCCGTTCCGCGACACGACGCCGATCTTCGTGCGCAACGGGATCGAGGCGCAGCTCGACCGCATGCTGCAGCCGCAGGTGACGCTGAAGAGCGGCGGCTACATCATCATCAACCAGACCGAGGCGCTGGTCGCCATCGACGTCAATTCGGGCCGCTCCACCAAGGAGCACTCGATCGAGGACACCGCTCTCCACACCAACCTTGAAGCGGCGGAAGAAGTCGCCAGGCAATTAAGGCTGCGCGATCTCGCCGGCCTGATCGTCATCGACTTCATCGACATGGAGGAGAACCGCAACAACCGCTCCGTCGAGAAGCGGCTGAAGGATCACCTCAAGAACGACCGAGCCCGCATCCAAGTCGGCCGCATCTCGCATTTCGGCCTGATGGAGATGTCGCGCCAGCGCATCCGCGCCAGCGTGCTGGAATCAACCATGAAGCCGTGCCCTCATTGCGGCGGCACTGGCCATGTGCGCTCCGATTCGTCGGTGGCGCTGATGGTGGTGCGGGCGATCGAGGAATTCCTGCTCAAGGATTCGCGCAGCCACATCACGGTGCGGACCCCGGCGGCGACCGCTCTCTATGTGCTCAACCACAAGCGCGGCACGCTGGTGGAACTCGAAAGCCGCTTTGGCCTGACCATCACCGTCGAGGCCGATGATACGGTCGGTGTGCAGCACTACGCGATCTTCCGCGGCGCCATTGCCGAAAAGCCGGAAGGCTTTGTCGAAGCGCGAACCTTCCCGGCCTATGTCGAGCCGGAAGAGCCCGAGGACGAGATCGTCATCGAGGAGGAAGACGACGAGGTTGTGGTACAGGCCGAGCAGCCGCGCCAGGCGCAGCCGCAATCGCAGCAGCAGCAGCCGAGATCGGCTGAGGACGGCGAAGGCCGCGACCGCAAGCGTCGCAAGCGCCGCAGGCGGCGCGGCGGCAAGGATCGCGAACGCGAACATGGCGATCGCGAGCATGGCGCCGAAGGTGCTTCGGTTTCGGCGGCAAGCGACGACTTTGCCGCTGAACCAGGCGATGACGATGCAACACAGCAAGACGAAGCCCAGGTTGGCGCCGTCGAAACGGTGGAAGCATCAGATGACGCCCAGGGCAAGAAGCGCCGTCGCGGCAAGCGCGGCGGCAAGCGCAATCGTCGCGAAGACGGCACGGAGACCGAAGCCGGCGAAACCGCCTCGGTGGCCGAGGCCGCTGAAGTCGGAACGGCCGCAAGCGAGCCCGTAGCAGCCGTAGCGGTTGAAGAAGCGGCGGCTCCCGCCGCGGCGAACGACGACGCTCCAGCCGAAAAGCCGAAGAAGAAGCGCGCTTCAAGGGCAAAGAAGGCTGTGGTGGAAGTCGCCGATGAGACGGCGGCCGAGGCTGCACCGGAAGCTGCCGTCGAAGCTGCCGCCCCCGCTGCGGCCGATGCCGCCACGGAAACGACCGTCGACGACGAGCCCGCCAAGGCTCGCCCGTCACGGCGCAAAGCCGTGGCCGCGGATACCTCCGCGGTGCCGGTGGTTTCCTCCAGCGTTGCCGACGAGGCAAAGGCCGAGGAAAAGCCGAAGCGCGCCGGCTGGTGGCAGCGGAAGGGCTTTTTCTAAGCTATTCAGCCGATTAAGATAGGTTCCTGACAAAAATCCCGCGCCATTCAAACCACGGCGCGGGATTTTTTCATGCGCGAATGATGGAAGGCGTCAGGGGGCGAAAATCGACCAGTTCATCATCCTGGCCAGTTTTTCCAAGGCGATCGACCCCAACTTGGAATTGCCGTTGGCGTTCAAGCCCGGCGACCATACGGCGAGTGAAGCCACACCCGGCACGATCCCCAATATGCCCCCGCCGACGCCGCTTTTTCCCGGAATGCCGACACGGAAGGCGAAATCGCCGGAGCCGTCATAGTGGCCGCAGGTCAGCATCATGGCGCCGATGCGCCGCGCCCGCTCGGCAGACACCACGGAGTGCCCGGTTGCCGGGTTTCTGCCGCCATTGGCGAGGAAGCGGCCGGCCAGCGCCAATTGCCGGCAGCTCATGGCGATCGCGCAATGGTGGAAGTACACGCCCAGCGACAGCTCGGGTGCATGGTTGAGATTGCCGAAGGATTTCATGTAGTTGGCAAGCGCGAAGTTGCGATAGCCGGTGGCGCGTTCGGATGCCGCGACCTCGCGGTCGATGATGATGGTTTCGTCATCGGCAAGGAACTGGATGAAGCGCAGGATTTCGCCGATCGCCTCGCGCGGCTGGTGGCCGGCAAGCAGTATGTCGGACACGACGATGGCGCCGGCATTGATGAACGGATTGCGCGGAATGCCGTTCTCATGCTCGAGTTGCACGATCGAGTTGAACGGATTGCCCGACGGCTCGCGTCCGACACGCTGCCACAGCGCGTCACCGACATTGCCGAGCGCCAACGTAAGCGTAAACACCTTGGAGATGGACTGGATCGAAAACGCCTGGTCGGCGTCGCCGGCGACCAGCACGCGGCCGTCATTGGTCACGGCGGCAATGCCGAATTTCTTCGGATCGACCTTGCCGAGCTGCGGAATGTAGGTGGCGACGTCACCGCGATCGGTGCGCTCGGCCATCTCGGCGGCGACGTCGGCCAGCGCTTGTTTAAGATCCGGCATGCTCGTCCCCGCTATTTCAGCCAGCGCTCGATGCGCGCCATCGCCTCGACCATGTCGTCATGGCTGCCGGCATAGGAAAAGCGCATCGTGCGGTGTCCTGCCAGCGGATCGAAATCGCGACCGGGCGTCGCCGCCACATGCGCTTCGGCCAGCATTTTGCGCGCAAAGGCCATGCTGTCATTGGTATGCCGGGTGACATCGCAGAAAGCGTAGAAGGCGCCGTCCATCGGCGCCGCCAAGGGAAATCCGAGTTCCGGCAGGCGCCGCATCAACAGCTCGCGGTTCCAGGCATAGCGCGCCTTCACCGCTTCCAGCTCTTGGGTCGCCTTGAAGGCCTCGATCGCGGCGATCTGCGACAGTTCCGGCGGCGAGATGTAGAGGCTCTGGGCGATGCGCTCGATCGGCCTCACCAGAGCTTCCGGCAGCACCATCCAGCCGATGCGCCATCCGGTCATGCAATAATATTTCGAGAAGGAATTGATCACCGTCACGCCTGAGCCATGGGCCAGCGCCGTGGTGTCGGGCGCGGCATAGGCCAGCCGGTGATAAATTTCGTCCGATATCACCGCGATGCCGAGTTCTTCGGCTGTCCTCACCAGTGCCGACAACTTGTCGACGGGAATGACCGCACCTGTCGGATTGGCCGGGCTGGCGAACAACACACCCTTCAGCGGTTTTTCCCGGTGCGCCGATTTCAAATGTTCGGCATGAAGATAGGCGTCGCTGCCGAGCTCGATCTCGACGATCTGGATACCGAGCGCGGCCATGATGTTGCGGTAGGCCGGATAGCCGGGTGCTGCGATGGCGACGCGGTCGCCGGGATCGAACATCGCCAGGAATGCCAGATTGAAGGCGGCCGACGATCCCGTGGTCACGGCGATCCGGTTCGGCGCGACATCGATCCCGTAATGGTCGCCATAATGCGTGGCGATCGCCTTGCGCAGATCCGCCAGACCGAGCGTGTCGGTATAGCCGATGCGTCCGATCCTCAGCGCATTTGCGGCTGCTTCCCTCACGCCCACGGGCGCCGGATCGGATGGCTGGCCGACGGCCATGGAGACGACAGGCACGCCCGTCGCCTTCAGCCGGTTGGCTTCGGCCAGAATGTCCATGGCGTGAAACGGCTCGACTTCACCGCGGCGCGACAGCGAAACTACCATTTGACCTCAATCTTTCCGTCCAGCCCGCCGCTCAAAGCCATCAACCGGCGGCAGCGCCGCACAAATGCCCGATTGATGTGAGGATCACAAGTTCGCCTAGTTTCGGTGCCGTGACTTTTCATCGTTCGCGCGCTCGTTTACCAGTGGACCTCATGCTGAGCCGACCCAAATCAACGATGTCCAAATCTTCCATCGGGAAGACAGCGCGCGGCTTCGCGACGCTTTTGCTTGCCGCCGCCGTCGCTGTCACCGGCTCGGTGACGGCCTTCGCCCAGGCGGTGCCGGTCGTGCGCGATGCCGAGATCGAGGCGCTGGTGCGCGACTATGCGCGGCCGATCTTCAAGGCGGCCGGTCTTGCCAATGACGGTGTCGATATCGTTCTGGTCAACGATCAGAGCTTCAACGCCTTCGTCACCGGGCGCCGGCTGTTCATCAACACCGGCGCGCTGATGCAGGCCGAAACGCCCAATGAGATCATCGGCGTCATCGCCCACGAGGCCGGCCACATCGCCGGCGGCCATCAGCAGAAATTGCGCGACCAGCTCGAGCGCGCCAAGACCATGGCCATCATCGCCACGCTGCTTGGCGCCGGCGCCATCGTTGCCGGCGCCACCACCAACAGCCGCGGCCTTGCCGGCGCCGGCATGGGTGTCGCCGCGGGCGGCGGCGAGATGGCGCAGCGCAGCATTCTTGCCTACCAGCGCACCGAAGAGTCGACCGCCGACCGCTCTGCCATCACCTATCTCAATGCCACCGGCCAGTCCGGCATGGGCATGCTGAAGACCTTCGCCCGCTTCCAGAGCGCGCTGTCGCTTTCCGGCACGCAGGTCGATCCCTACCGCATCAGCCACCCGATGCCGCAGGAGCGCATCGCCAATCTCGAAGTGCTGGTCAAGCAGAGCCCCAATGTCGACAAGGTCGATCCGCCGGCACTGCAGCAGCGGCACGACATGATGCGCATCAAGATCGCCGCCTATATGGGCGGCCAGCCCGCGGCCACGCGGCTGATCCGCAAGGCCCCGGGCAGCCTCGCCTCGCGCTATGGCGAAGCGCAGATGGCCTATCTCTACGGCAATCTGGGTGCGGCGCTGACCAAGGCCAATGCACTGATCAAGGAACAGCCGAAGAACCCCTACTTCCAGGAAATGCGCGGCGACATACTGATGAAGGCCAACAAGCCCAAGGACGCCGCGGACGCCTATGCCAAGGCGGTCAGCCTCGATCCGGTGAGGTCGGGCCTGTTGCCCGTTTCTCTCGGCCAGGCGCTGATGGCCATCGGCACGCCCGATTCGCTGAAGAAGGCGGTGGTGCAGATCAACAACGGCCTCGGGCGCGACAAGGAAAACACGGTCGGATACCGCTATCTCGCCCAGGCCTATGGCGAGCTTGGCAACATTCCGGCGGCGGAACTCGCCACCGCCGAGGGCCATTTCTATTCCGGCGATTACACGAATGCGAAAATTTTCGCCATGCGCGCGCAAAAGGACTTGAAGCGTGGCGAACCCGGCTGGATTCGGGCGCAGGACATCATAAACTACAACCCTTCAGGCAAACTCAAGAAATGAACCGGTCGCCGGCGGCGACTAGGATAGACCGGAACCGGTAAAGAGGATCAGACGATGAACAAGGCAATATTGCTCGGCACGACGGGAGTGGCGGCTGCTCTTGCCATGCTGGCTTTCGGGTTCGTCGCCGGCAGTCCGCAGGTGGCCAAGGCCGGCACGGCGCAGGCCGTGCAGACCGCCTCGGCCGACACCAAGATCGATCGCACCGAGGTCGAGGGCATTATCCGCGACTATCTCCTGAAGAACCCCGAAGTGCTGCTCGAAGTGCAGGAGGCGCTCGAGGCCAAGCAGAAGGAAGAGCAGCGCATCGCCAGCCTCGGAGTCATCGAGAAGGCCAAGTCCGAGATTTTCAACTCGACCTTCGACGGTGTCGTCGGCAACCCGAAGGGCAAGGTCACCATCGTCGAATTTTACGATTACAATTGCGGCTTCTGCAAACGCGCCATCGACGACATGCAGGCTCTGACAAAGGCCGATCCGGAGCTGCGCTTCGTGCTCAAGGAATTCCCGATCCTCGGGCCGGATTCGCAAAAGGCCAGCGTCGTCTCGATGGCTTTCCACCTGATGCATCCGGAGAAATACGGCGAGTTCCACAACGCCCTGCTCGGCGGCCAGGGCCGCGCCACCGAGGCGGCGGCCATCAAGGTTGCGCTGTCGCTAGGCGCCGATGAGGCGAAATTGCGCGAGAAGATGAAGGACCCGACCATCACCGAGGCCTTCTCCAAGACCTTCGACCTCGCCAACAAGCTGGCCATCACCGGAACGCCGTCCTATGTCGTCGGCAATGAGGTGGTGTTCGGGGCGCTCGGCCAGGAAGTGCTGGCTGAAAAGATCGAGGCGGCGAAAGCCGCGCTCTGATCTTGCACGCGAGCCTATTTCTCACGGGCACATTTCCGCCTGTTGTGGACAGTGAAAGATCGCACTTGTGCTCTTTCCGCGGGCAGCTATGCCCATTATAGAAGGCCCTGCGCGCCGGCTTGAGGCCGGCGTCGGAAAAGGTCGGCATTTTTGAAAACGATTTTCGTCCTGAACGGCCCCAACCTGAACGCGCTCGGCAAGCGCGAGCCGGGCATCTATGGCGGCAAGACGCTTGCCGCGATCGCCGACGACTGCAAGCAGGCGGGCGCCGCGCTTGGCCTCGAGATTGATTTTCGCCAGTCGAACCATGAGGGCGACCTCGTCGACTGGATCCAGGAAGCCGGCGACAAGGCAGCCGGCATCGTCATCAATCCGGGTGCCTACAGCCACACCTCGATTGCCATTCACGACGCCATCCGCGCTGTCGCGCCGCTGCCCGTCGCCGAAGTTCACCTCTCCAACATCCACGCGCGGGAACCATTCCGCCACGTCTCCATGGTCGCGCCGGTCGCTGTCGGCATGATCTGCGGGTTCGGGCCGCTTGGCTACTCGCTGGCGCTGCAGGCGCTGGCGGCACGCCTATGACCGGCCCACAAACAGAAGGCTCGAAAATGTCGATAAAGAAGACCGGTGTTGACCAGCAACTGATCCGCGATCTCGCGGGCATACTGAACGACACCAATCTCACCGAGATCGAAGTCGAGCTCGGCGACCTGAAGGTGCGCGTATCGCGCCAGGCGCCGGCCGTCCACGCCATCGCCGCACCGCAGGCCGGTTATGCTCCGGCAGCGCAGCAGCCCGCGGCGGGCGCGGCTGCCGCACCAGCAGTGGCCGATCCGTCCAAGAACGCGGTCCCCTCGCCGATGGTCGGCACCGCTTATCTCGCGCCCTCGCCCGACGCTAAGGCCTTCATCGAAGTCGGCCAGAAGGTCAAGGAAGGCCAGACGCTGCTGATCATCGAAGCGATGAAGACGATGAACCAGATCCCTTCGCCGCGCGCCGGCACGGTGACGGCGATCCTGTTCGAGGACGGCCAGCCGGTCGAGTACGGCATGCCGCTCGTCGTGATCGAGTAGAGCGGGCCGGATGTTCCAGAAGATCCTCATCGCCAACCGCGGCGAAATCGCGCTTCGGGTGCTGCGCGCCTGCAAGGAACTCGGCATCCAGACCGTGGTCGTGCATTCGACCGCCGACGCTGACGCCATGCATGTCAGGCTCGCCGACGAAAGCGTGTGCATCGGTCCGCCGCCGTCGCGCGACAGCTACCTCAACATCCACCAGATCGTCGCCGCCTGCGAGATCACCGGCGCCGACGCCGTGCACCCGGGCTACGGTTTCCTGTCGGAGAACGCCAAGTTCGCCGATATCCTCGCCGCCCACAACATCACCTTCATCGGTCCGTCGGGCGACCATATCCGCATCATGGGCGACAAGATCGAGGCCAAGCGCACGGCAAAGCGGCTCGGCATTCCGGTTGTGCCGGGCTCCGACGGCGCAGTCACCGACCAGAAGGAAGCCAGGCGCATTGCCGCCGAGATCGGCTATCCCGTGATCATCAAGGCTTCGGCAGGCGGTGGCGGGCGCGGTATGAAGGTCGCCCTTACCGAAGCCGATCTCGAGATCGCCTTGCAGACAGCCAGCACGGAGGCCGGCGCGGCCTTCGGCGACGATGCCGTCTACATCGAGAAATACTTGGAAAAGCCGCGCCACATCGAGGTCCAGGTATTCGGCGACGGCGCCGGCCGCGGCGTGCATTTCGGCGAGCGCGACTGTTCGCTGCAACGCCGCCACCAGAAAGTCTGGGAAGAGGCGCCCTCGCCGGCCCTCAACGCCGAGGAGCGCGCCCGCATCGGCAATATCTGTGCCAAGGCCATCGCCGACCTCGGCTACTCCGGCGCAGGCACCATCGAATTCCTGTACGAGAATGGCGAGTTCTACTTCATCGAGATGAACACGCGGCTGCAGGTCGAGCATCCGGTGACGGAGGCGATCACCGGCATCGATCTGGTCCACGAACAGATCCGCGTTGCCTCCGGCGGCGGGCTTTCGGTGCGCCAGGAGGACATCAAGTTCAACGGCCACGCCATAGAATGCCGCATCAATGCCGAGGACCCGCGCACCTTCACGCCTTCGCCCGGCACGATTACGCATTTCCACACGCCTGGCGGTCTCGGCATCCGCGTCGATTCCGGTGTCTATTCCGGCTACAAGATCCCGCCCTATTATGACAGCCTGATCGGCAAGCTGATCGTGCACGGCCGCAACCGCGTCGAATGCATGATGCGGCTGCGCCGGGCGCTCGACGAGTTCGTCGTCGATGGCATCAAGACGACACTGCCGCTGTTTCGCGACCTGGTCGGCAATGCCGATATCGCCAATGGCGACTACGACATCCACTGGCTGGAAAAGTATCTGGCCAAAGAGGAATAGCGCCCGAATTGCCGCTATGATGCCGCGATGACCCGCCCTTACGCTCCCGGCTATCGCATTCCGACCGACCTGTTGCTCAAGGCCTATGCCTCGGGCGTCTTCCCGATGGCCGAGAGCGCTTCCGACCCGGAAGTGTTCTGGGTGCGGCCGGAGACGCGCGGCATCATTCCGCTCGATGGCTTCCACACGCCGAAGAGCTTGAAGAAGACGATCCGCAAGCACCCGTTCGACATCCGCTTCGATTTCGATTTCGAGGCGACGATCGACGGCTGCGCCGAAAAGCGCGAGGAGCGCCGCTCGACCTGGATCAACGCGCCGATCCGCGAAGCCTATATCGAACTGCACCGTCTTGGGCACTGCCATTCGGTCGAGGCATGGCGCGAGGAACGGCTGGTCGGCGGCCTCTATGGCGTGTCGCTCGGTCGCGTGTTCTTCGGCGAAAGCATGTTCGCCCGGGAAACCGACGCGTCCAAGACCTGCCTGTATCATCTGGTCGAGCGGCTGAAGGCGCGCGGCTTTGCCCTGCTCGACACGCAATTCACCACTGAGCATCTCAAACGCTTCGGCGCGGTCGACGTGCCGCGCGTCAAATACGAGAAGATGTTGGCCGAGGCGCTGAAGGGCGAAGCCGTTTTTTATCCCTGACCGGAGACCGAGCGGCCGAGCCGGCTCGACCGGTGAAAAGGGGTCAGCCCTTCGCGGTTTCCATCGGCGTCTGCGAATGGAACATCATCTTCCAGCCGTTGACACGGTGGACATAGCCGGTGCTGACCAGCGCCGCGTAGGGCTCGCCGTTTTCCCGTGTCGCATGAGCCTCATAGGTCAGCATGATAATGTCGCTGCCGGGCTCGATGATACCCTTGAGGTCGATCTGAAGGTCGCGCCAGCGGTTGGGCTTGGTCGCGGTCTTGGCCAGATCGGCATTGTCCATTGCCTGTGCCATCTCAGGAAACGCCACCAGGCATTCTGTGTCGACATTGGCGGCGTAATAAGCTTCGTCGCCCGTCCAGAACCCCTTTTCGAGTTCGAGCAGGTCGTCTTTGCTGGCCGTGATCCGTTTGCTGTCCGACATCAGAATATCCTCCAAGCGCATAAATGCGTCATCGTCCATGGCCCAACGCATAGTTGCCACCACGGTTCCGGAGGATCAGTTGGTGTTGGTCGCGTCAGGTTCCGTGGGGTCTGGCTGTTCGGCGGCCGGAGCAGCGGCGGGCTTTGGCTTGGACGTGTCGACCTTGGGCGTCTCGGCATTGGCCGCGTCGGGCGGCGGCACATCCGACTTCTGCTTGCAGCCCTTTAGCCAGACGTCATAGACGGCGTGCTCGACGGCGTTTAGGCCGGGGCTCTCGGCGAACATCCAGCCGGTGAAGATGCGGCGGATCTTGCGGTCGAGCGTGATTTCGTCGACTTCGACGAAGGAATCGGTCTTCGGCTCTTCATTCTCCGGCCGCGAATAGCAGATGCGCGGCGTCACCTGCAAAGCGCCGAACTGCACGGTTTCGTCGATGTAGACATCGAAGGTGATGATACGGCCGGTGATCTTGTCGATGCCGGCAAATTCGGCGACCGGATTGGTGATGCGATCGGAGATTGCGGGTGCTGCCGCAGGCGCCTGCGCCGCGGCAAACGCTGTCGGGAACATGGCGATAGCGCCAATTGCCGCCAGTCCGGCCATCGATGTCAGGCTGAAAATGTTCATGCGGAGATACCGGTGGTTTGGGCCCGGGTGATTCTGTCACGCCCAAGGCTATTCGCCGTTGTCATATCAGCAAGCAGCTAAACGCCAATTGTGGCGACAAAGGACCGGCCGGCGGTCAAGAACCAGGCGTCCACGCATCGTAGTCGCCCGTCACCTGCGGACGGTGCTGATTGGTGAGCACGGAACCCTTCGGGCGATAAGCCGCCGGTGTTCCCGTGAGGTTCGGCTCATGCGCCTTTTCCCATTCGCGCGGCCGATAGTCATCGCTTGGCGGCGCCACATCGACGCGGTGATGCATCCAGCCGTGCCAGCCCGGAGGGATCGCCGACGCCTCCGAATAATTGGCGTAGATGATCCAGCGGCGGGTGCGGCCTTCCGAATCGACGCCGCCTTCGTAGTAGACATTGCCGGCCCCATCCTGGCCGACCTTGTTGCCGTGGCGCCAGGTGTGAAAACGGGTTCCCAGCGTCTGGCGGTTCCACCAGGTGAAAAACTGCAGAAGGAAAGTTTTCATTCAGATCCTCGCGGGCGCGCGGCGGTGGCTGTTCCCTGCTTATGGCGTCAGGCCTTGGCGAAGGCAAGGGTTTTGCGGCGCCTGCGGCACTGACGGCATGCCGAAACGCTCGGTCATTGGCCGATCCATTTCGCACCTGCGAACCGACGCTTGCCAAGCCGGCTGCGTCTTCCTAAAGCTCTCATCGCCCGGCGCTGCCGCATGACCCCGAAAATCGAAATCGATTTTCGGAAAGGATCATGCGCAAACCAAAGTGCTACAGCGTCCTTTGCGCGTCCACGGGACGCGCGGCGCTGTAGTCAACGCCGGCTGCGGGAGGTGAGGAATGGCCTTAGCTGTCGCCAGGATCAGTGCGGAGACAATACGCGCCCGCAAGGGCGGCGTGCCGGTCGTATGCCTTACCGCTTACACCTATCCCGTCGCCCGCCTGCTCGACGATCATGTCGACCTTCTCCTGGTCGGCGACAGCGTTGCCATGGTGCTGCATGGCCACAAGACCACGCTCGGCGCCTCGCTGGAGATGATGATCGCCCATGGCCAGGCCGTGATGCGCGGTTCGTCAAAGGCCTGCGTGGTGGTCGACATGCCGGCCGGCAGCTACGAGACTTCGGCCGCGCAAGCCCTTGCCTCGGCGCGCCGCATCTCTGAGGAAACCGGCTGCGAGGCGGTGAAGCTGGAAGGCGGCGTCGAAGTAGCCCTCCAGATCGCCGCAATCGTCACGGCCGGCATTCCAGTGATGGGCCATATCGGCTTGCAGCCGCAATCGGTGGAAAAGGACGGTGGCTACAAGATCAAGGGCCGCACGCCGGAGAATGTGGCCGCGCTCATGCGCGACGCCGACGCGGTCGCAAAGGCCGGCGCGTTTTCGCTGGTCATCGAAGGCACGGTCGAGACCGTTGCCGCCGACCTCACCCGGCACATTACCATTCCTACCATCGGCATCGGCGCCAGCCGCGATTGCGACGGCCAGATCCTGGTCATCGACGACATGGTCGGCCTGACGGTCGACCGGGTGCCGAAATTCGTCAAGGAATACGCCGATTTGCGCAGCGCTGTCGCCGATGCCGCGGCGCGTTATGCGGCGGAGGTGCGCAGCCGCACCTTCCCCGGGCCGGGCCACGTCTTTTCAGCCGCGAGCGACAAGGACAAGGCATGAACCGGCCCCCCATCCGCCAGCCGCTCGTCGTCGACACCGTGCCCGGCCTTCGCGCGCAGATCCGCGAATGGCGGCGCGAAGGCCTGAGCGTCGCCATGGTGCCGACCATGGGCGCTTTGCATGACGGCCATATCTCGCTGGTCGGGGCTGCGCTCGCAACGGCCGATCGCTGCGTCGTCTCCATCTTCGTCAACCCGGCCCAGTTCGCCCCCACTGAAGATCTCGACAAGTATCCGCGGCAGCTGGCCCGCGATCTCGACCGGCTGACCGAGGCCGGCGCACAGCTTGCCTTCACGCCTACGGTTTCCGAAATGTATCCGGCAGGCTTTGCGACGAAGATTTCGGTCGGCGGCCCGTCTTCTGGCCTGGAATCGGATTTAAGGCCGACCTTCTTCGAGGGCGTCGCCACGGTCGTGGCCAAGCTCTTTCTGCAAGCCCTGCCCGACTACGCCATCTTCGGCGAAAAAGACTACCAGCAGCTTTGCGTCGTCCGAAAGCTCTGCCGCGATCTCGACTTGCCGGTGGAAATCGTCGGCGCGCCAACCGTGCGCGATGCGCATGGCCTGGCAATGTCGTCGCGCAACGCCTATCTCGACGCCGCCGAGCTCGACGTCGCGCGACAGCTCAATGTCATCTTGCGCCAGACGGCGGCAGCGCTCGCGGCCGGTGCCGATGAAAACGGCGTGACCGGTAAAGCCACTGCCGCGCTTCTCGAGGCAGGCTTCGACAGCGTCGACTATGTCGCCGCGCGCGAGAGCCTGACGCTCACCTCGTGGCGGCGTGACGGCGATGGCCGCCTGCTTGCCGCGGCGTGGCTTGGCAGAACCAGGTTGATCGACAATGTGGAAGTTTACTCATTTATTCCCTGAAAAATTCCAATTCCGTTCACTTTGATTTGTATCGCAGAGCGGCCCGAGCGCTCTTAGACAACGGCTCATCAGGTACGTTCTGGCCAGCCCGTAAGCGCTCACGATACACCGAACGCCGCTGTGAGACGTTTCACAGACGTAACCAAGCCGGCTATGTTGTGTGCGACCCCAGGCAGAGACAGTGTGTGACCTGCCACTACGCTGCAATCCTTACGAGGCTCTACGTGTCTGTCCAGGCCAACATAGTCGGTCGCGCCCTGCCGCAGATCGTCGAGGCAATCTACGATTCGATTGTCGATGTCGGCCGTTGGCCATCGACGCTTGAATCAATCTGCAAATTGGCGCTCGGCCGGCTTGCCATGCTGGCGGTCGTCGATACGGCGAGAAACTCTGCCCGGTTTTCGACTTCCTGCGGCGATCCGGTTCTGCTTGAGCCGCTGCAGCGCGACTACGCCTGCGAGGTGCCCTTTTTCAAGGCGGTGCCGAAGATGGAAGTCGACATACCGTTGACCGTCGACAGCGTCTACGCCCTGCAAGGCCCTGACGCCCGCCAGAACTGGCTCGAAAGCCGCATCGTGCGCGAGTGGGTGGAACCCAACCGTCTCGACGATTTCTTCTGGGTAGCGCTGATGAAGCAGCCGGCGCGCACCGGCACGCTGATGGTGGTTACCGATAAGGACAGGCCTCAGATTTCAGCCAGCGATATCGACCTGATGTCCACGCTCGCCCCCCATGTCCGGCGTGCGGTGACCATCGGCGACCTGTTCGAGGCCGAGCGGCGCAAGGCCGACGTCTTTCGCTCGATCCTCGAGAGCCTCGACCATCCGGTGCTGATCGTCGCCGACGATATGCAGATCATTTTCGCCAATCCGGCAGCCGAAGCCCTGCTCACCGAAACCGCCTCAGTGTCCTCGGTGCGCGGCCAGCTGTCCTTCGCTTATGCCAACGCCAACACCGCCATCGGTCGAGCCGTCCAGCTCGGCACGCGCGACGAATTCGCGCTCGGACCGTCCGGCATCAACATTCCGCTGGTGAAGACCATGTCTCCGGCGGTGGCGCATGTCATGCCTCTGGCGCGACGCGACATTTCGGCCCGCATATCGCCGCGCGCCGCCGCGGCCATCTTCATTGCCGCCGCCGGCGCCGCCTCAGTGCCGGCGCTGGAAGCGATCGCTGCGCTGTTCGGACTGACCGCGGCGGAAAAGCGTGTCGCCGGCCATGTCGCCGCCGGGCTGACACGGCGTGAAATCGCGGCTGCCAGCGGTGTCTCGGACGGCACCGTCAAATCACAGCTGGCGACGATCTTCGACAAGACCGCCACCGGCGATCAGCGAGAGCTGGAACTCCTGATGCGCGAATTGACGCCGCCGCTGCGCTCGGCCTGAAGCCATACTCGGAGCCAATCGTCAAATTTTTCAACTATTTGCCGGTACGCAGGCGTAATCCACAATACCAAGCCGGCATCGTTGCAATTCGGCCAAAATCATGGTGCGGTTCTGCTCCGGTCCGGAGACGGTGCATCGTGCACGACCGGACGTGGAAACCATTTCCTGGGCGGTCCCCGAACTTGATACCGACACGAATTGAACGGCTGCTGCCTTACCTCTTCCTGCTGGCCCTGCTTTGCATCGCGCTCGCTTTCCGTCCGCTACTGCCGGTCGACGAGACGCGTTATCTCAGCGTCGCCTGGGAGATGTATCTCGGTGGACATGTCTTCGTACCGACGATGAACTTTGCGCCCTATCTGCAGAAGCCGCCGCTGTTGTTCTGGCTCATCGATCTCGTCTGGAACATCTTCGGTGTGAGCCGCGCGGCGGCGATGCTCGTCATCTTCGCTGCCTCGTCGCTGGTCATCTGGCTGACGACACTTCTGGCCAAAACCCTGTTTCCCGAGCGCCCGGAAATCGCCAGTCGCATCCCCTGGCTGGTGGCCGGCAGCACCGTCTTTGTCATCTATTCGACCCTGATCCTGTTCGACATGCTTTTGACGGCCTGTGTGGTCGCCGCACTGCTGGCGTTGCTGGGCTTCGCCAGGACCGGCAACCGCTGGCAGGCGGTGCTGGCGGGTCTCTTCATCGGGCTCGGCGTGCTGGCCAAAGGCCCGGTCGTGCTCATTCACATCGGCGCGCCCGTCCTGCTCTATCCCCTCTGGCGTGACCGGCGAGCCGGCCTTGCCCCTTTGCAGTTCTTTGCCGGAGCCGGCCTGGCAATTCTCGCCGCCCTTGTCCCGGTCGCTATATGGCTGGCGCCCGCGACCATCCTGACCAAGGGCAGTTTCGTCTACGATCTCGTCTGGAACCAGTCGGCAGGTCGGGTTACCGGAAGCCTGCACAATTCGCATGGCCGGCCATTTTACTTTTACCTGATGCTGTTGCCGCTCATGTTCGTGCCCTGGGCCTTTATCCCCCCGGTGTGGCGGCTGAGGCCGGTTGCCCGGATACGCAGCCTGATCGACACCAAATCCCCGGATCTGCGTGCCCTGCGCCTGCTGTCGTTCTCGTTCATTGCGGTGCTGCTGGTCTTCAGCGCCATATCCGGCAAGCAGCCGCACTATGTCGTGCCGGCACTACCGTTCGCGACCATTCTGCTGGGCTATTTCATGGCCGAGATTTCAGTCGCCAGGCTGAGGGCGACGGCCTTTGTCATGCTTGCCCTTTTCGCCATCGGCCACGCCGCCGCCTCGGCGACCGTGTTCAAACGCTACGATCTCACGCAGCTGGCGAGCTTCATCGACGAACGAAAGGACGCCGACTGGGCCGTCGCTTACGACTATCAGGGCGAGGTCGGTTTCCTTGGGCGAATAGAGAAGCCATTCGAGAACGCCGACAAGCCTGAGGAATGGCTCAAGTCTCACCCCGGCGGTTACGTCATCGAAAAGCAATCGAAAGATCCGGGCACATCCGAACAGATCGCCTTCCGGCAGCCGGTGGAACGCGGCTATCTGGTCGTGCTGAAAGGACAGCACTGAGCGTTTCGTCGGGCGCCTATCCCAGCGGTTTCTCGAAGATCAGCGCCGGCAACCCCGAACCGCCGCCGCAATCGGCGGTGCTGCCGACCGGCAAAAATCCCTTCGAACGGTAGAAGGCGATGGCCGGCACGTTGGCCTCTTCCACCTCGACGCGCAACCTGTTCGCCTCGGGAAAGCTGGCTTCGACCTCGTCCAGCAAGGCCTGGCCGATGCCTTGCCGCTGGCAGGCCGGCAGTACATAGAGCTGGTTCAGCAGCACGATCTTCGCATCCGTCGTTGCGGCGGCAAAAGCCATGCCGCCGATACGCTTGCCGTCATCGGCGACCAGGAATTCCGAGTTCGGCCTTGTCAGCCGCGCCTTGAGCGAGGCGATCGAATGCCAGTCGTCGGTAATTTCGATCACCCGCTGGGCGCCATAGATCGCGTCGTAGGTTGCGTGCCAGGTTTCGACCAGCAGCGCGCGGACAGCGGCAAGGTCACGTTCGCTGGCGGTGCGGACGAACATTGTTCTATTCGATACCGAGCTTGGCCTTGACCAGATCGTTGACCGCCTGCGGGTTGGCCTTGCCGCCGGTGGCTTTCATCACCTGGCCGACGAACCAGCCGGCCATGGTCGGCTTGGCGCGAGCCTGCTCGACCTTGTCGGGGTTGGCGGCGATCACCTCGTCGACCGCTTTCTCGATGGCGCCGGTGTCGGTGACCTGCTTCATGCCGCGGCTTTCGACCAACTGGCGCGGATCGCCGCCCTCGTTCCAGACGATCTCGAACAGATCCTTGGCGATCTTGCCGGAGATGGTGCCTTCCTTGATCAGGTCGATCACGGCACCGAGCTGCTCCGGTGTTACAGGAGCATTTTCAATGCCCTTGCCGGCCTTGTTAAGCTGGCCGAGCAGGTCATTGATGACCCAGTTGGCGGCAAGCTTGCCGTCGCGGCCCGAGGCCACCTGCTCGAAATAGTCGGCGATCGGCTTTTCCGACACCAGGATCGAGGCGTCGTATGTCGACAGGCCAAGTGAGGAGATCAGGCGCGCCTTCTTGTCGTCGGGCAGTTCCGGCAACTCCTTGGCCAGCGCGTCGACATAGGCCTGGTCGAACTCCAGCGGCAAAAGGTCGGGATCGGGGAAGTAGCGGTAGTCATGCGCCTCTTCCTTGCTGCGCATCGAGCGCGTCTCGCCTTTGACGGCGTCGAACAGCCTGGTTTCCTGGTCGATCTTGCCGCCATCCTCGAGGATGGCGATCTGGCGGCGCGCCTCGAACTCGATGGCCTGGCCGATGAAGCGGATCGAGTTGACGTTCTTGATCTCACAGCGCTTACCGAATTCGCCGCCGGGCTTGCGAACGGAGACGTTGACGTCGGCGCGCATCGAACCTTCGTCCATGTTGCCGTCGCAAGTGCCGAGATAGCGCACGATGGTGCGCAGCTTGGTGACATACGCCTTGGCCTCGTCGGCGGAGCGCATGTCGGGCTTGGAGACAATCTCCATCAGCGCCACGCCGGAGCGGTTGAGATCGACATAGGACATGGTGGGATGCTGATCGTGCATCGACTTGCCGGCGTCCTGCTCCAGGTGCAGGCGCTCGATGCCGATCTCGATATCCTCGAACTCGCCCTGCCGGTCGGGACCGACCGAAATGACGATCGTGCCTTCGCCAACGATCGGCTGCTTGAACTGCGATATCTGGTAGCCCTGCGGCAGGTCGGGATAGAAATAGTTTTTCCGGTCGAAAACCGACTTGTGGTTGATCTGCGCCTTCAATCCGAGGCCGGTGCGGATCGCCTGCTTGACGCATTCCTCATTGATGACCGGCAGCATGCCGGGCATGGCCGCGTCGACCAGGCTGACATTGGCGTTGGGCGCCGCGCCGAAAGTCGTCGACGCCCCGGAAAACAGCTTTGCTTCCGAGGTTACCTGCGCATGGACCTCGAGGCCGATGATGATCTCCCAATCGCCGGTAGCGCCGGGAATAAAACGTTTGGCATCGGGCGTGCGGGTATCGATAAGGGTCATGGTGGCCTGCGCTTTTGGCTCGCGAAAACTGCGATTTTCGCGAATTTGGGTATCGGTCTTCGCTAGTGCAAACCGCTTCGCGAGACAAGCGCCCAAAGCAGCGCAGAGCAGTGGGCTGGCCTTTTCAGCCCCTTTCGGCCGCTCGGCAACCGATAGAATGAACGCCGCCGGCCGGTATTCGGACGGCGGTTTCTTCGTCAGGTCAGGCCGTTGCGATATAGGCCCTGATTTCGTCGGCCTCGCGCTCGACATCCTCGATGCGGCGCTTGACCACGTCGCCGATCGACACGATCCCGTCGAGCAGCCCATCCTTTTCCACCGGCAGATGGCGGAAACGGCCTTTGGTCATGATCTCCATCACCTCGTTGACCGTGTGGTTCTCGTTGCAGATCTTCACTTTCGGCGTCATCGCCGAGCGTACCGTTATATCAAGTGCGGCAGCGCCTTCCCTGGCAACGACCCGCACGATGTCACGCTCGGAAAGGATGCCGACGATCTTGCGATCGCCGTTGGTGATGACCAGTGCACCGATCTTGTGGTCGGCCAGGATTCGAATGGCTTCGCTGAGCTTTACATTCGGCCCGAGCGTGAACACGTCATGGCCTTTTCTCTCGAGAATTGCCTTAACCGTCATGGCGTCCTCCTCCTCCTGCTTGGCTAGCCAGCTCCCGCCCTGACCGGCTTCACATAAGAGTGAACATCGTGCGCCGTGATCGGTTGCTTTTCAAGTGTGCCAGTGGGGTGTGCCAGTGGGGTGCGCCAATAGAGTGCGCTAGTGGGGGGTGCGCTGGTCGTCGGGGATCTCCCATTCAGGCGCCCGCCAGCGCCGGTCGAACCAGCGCAATCCGAAGAAGCCTGCGACGAGGCCGCCAATGTGCGCTTCCCAGGCGATCTGGCCGGGTTCTCCGAGCCCGAGACCGTAAAGGCCGGTGGCGAGATTGATGACCATCCAGGCGCCGAGAAAATTGACGACGCCGCGCATGCGCAAAACGACTGCGATCGGCAGCACGGGACCGGCAAAGGCCGCCCTGCCGGAGGAGCGGTCGGTACGGAACCCGAAGCGAGCCGCCGCACCCATCATGCCCGATATCGCCCCGGAAGCGCCGACCAGCGGTGCTTCGCCGTATGGATGGACCGCCCAGAACAGCACCACCGCGGCCAGCCCGGTGGCGGCGAAAAACAAGGCGAACCAGAACCAGCCGAGACGGTTGGCCAGCGGCGACCCGAAGGCGGCCAGCGCAACCATGTTGATGGCAATGTGGGCAACGCCACCATGCATGAAGGCATAGGTGAAAGGACGGGTGAAGAGGAACCAGTCGAAACCGTATTGGCCGGTGTAGAGGACCGGAATGAAGGCGCCGTCGGTGAGCAATGTTATCTGCTGCTCTTCGGTCAGCACATATTGCTGCAGCAGGAAGACGGCAACGCAGATGCCGATCACCGCCAGCACCGCCGGTGGCAGGTTGAACACCGGCTCGCGGCGCGGCGGCGGCGCCTCCGCGGTCTGTTCGGTCTCCAGGGGGCCGGCCGGTTCGCTCATATGCTCTGATCCAGGGATTTGCGTGTCGCGAGCATCTAGGCCATGCCCGGACAAATCACAAACTACGAATCACAAAGCGCGAATCACAAACCGCGAATCAAAAAGAAGCCGTCCAAGGTTTCCCTTGAACGGCTGGTCGAGCCCCCTGCTCCCCTAAAACTATTGACCGAAGTGCTGTTGGTCGTCGCGAAACGACCGCTTCTGGAGTGGTTTTGGTGTGCCATGGCAAGCCTGCGCGCGCAACGTAAACCACTTGTTAACCTTAACGCCCCCGACCCGTGAACAAGTCTTAACGACGCTGGCACGCATCCTGCTCCGGAACGCATGTAGGTCATCGGAGGGCGCCCTTTCTGTTCACCGATGGGACCATCAGACGGCAGAATGCGCGGAGTTTAATAGCATGAACCAGAACGGATCAATCGCGCTGTTCCATTATTGGAATCGCCTGCGTGGTGGACGTCCTGCCCCAAAGCGTTCGGAGATCGAACCTGCCGACATCAAGGCGCTTTTGGCCGACACCTTCATCCTGGAAAGGGATACGCGTGGCGAAGCGGTGTTCCGGCTTGCCGGCACCAGGCTTTGCGCCGGCTACGGCCGCGAGCTCAAGGGTTTTTCGTTCCCCTCGCTATGGCGTGAGAAGGACCAGCGGCTGGTGTCGCGCCTCATTCACGGGGTTTTCGAGCAGAAATCCGTGGTGCTGATCACTTATGAGGGGTTCAGCCGCAGCGGCCGTTCCAACCACTTCGAACTGCTTGCGCTGCCGCTCGATGGCGGCGTCGAGAACCCGCGCTGCCTCGGCGTCATCAGCGCCGTGGAAAAGCCGTTCTGGCTGGGCGCCGACCCGATCACCGATGCGCTGATCGATGCCATCCACGTCATCGATCCCGACAAGGACCCGATGTTCCTGAAAAACCGGCCGGAAATATCCGTTCCGTCGTTGGCTCCCGAACTCGAAGCGCCGGAGACCATCTCGGCGCTCGGTCGGTCGCGCCGTATCCGCCACCTCGTCGTGTTCGACGGCGGGCGCGAGCAATAGTCTCCAAGCCGGCGCTAATCTTAACTATCGGCGGCCCGCTTTTCCCCTTTGTTAACCTGCTTGGCTGTAGTTTTTGCCGAGATTCCACGCACGACGCGGGAATGCCAACGGGGTGTAGGCAGTCATGAGGTCAGCGGCGGTCGAATACGCACCGTCCCGCGCCGAAAGGCGTAATTTTCAGCGCGTCCGGGTCAAGATCTACGGGCGCTTCATGCTGGAGGACCGCACCGAGCACCCCTGCCAGGTCGTCGATATGTCGCCGGGCAATGTCGCGCTGCGCACCGAGCGCGTCGGCATGCCGGGCGAAAAAATCATTGCCTATATCGATCATATCGGCCGCATCGAGGGCGTGGTGACGCGCACTTCGCAGGACGGCTTTGCCATGACCGTCATTGCCTCGGATCGCAAGAAGGACAAACTGGCCGCGCAGTTGACCTGGCTCGCCAACAAGCATGAACTCGACCTGCCGGAAGACCGCCGCCACGAACGCGTGGCGCCGCGCAACCCGACAAGCGTGCTGCAGCTCACCGATGGGCGGCAGTACCAGTGCCGCATCATCGACCTGTCGCTGTCGGGCGCGGCGGTCGAGATCGACGTCAAGCCGGCGCTCGGCATCCAGGTGATGCTGGGCACCATGCGTGGCCAGGTGGTGCGTCATTTCGAGGATGGCGTCGCCATCGAATTCGCCGTCATCCAGCGCCCGGAAACGCTCGATTCCGAGTTCAACGCTCCGCGCGCCTGAACGATCGGCAACAGGCAGCAAAGACGAACCCGCCCTGCGCGGCCGGTTTTTGTTGCCGGCGTTCCGCCTGCCTCTGCAGCTTGTAGCGGCACTCGCAAATCCACGGCTCCACCCGGAATCCGCGCCTCCGACACCGCGGTTTTACGCCGAGACCCTGAACGATTTTATATTAAAATAGATCAAATTTTACGCTTATTCTATTGGGGTTTTACTCAATGTCTACTTCGGGTTTTTGCGTCAAATAAATCCAACGCTGTCATTGTCTCCTCAAACGGGGAGACTGACGAATGGCAAAGACGTGGGGCAAGCTGTTGCTCTTGGCAATGGCGATGCAGCTTCCCGCTTGGGGAACGGCGCAAGCAGCAGGACCGGCCTACATGCACACTGGCGGCCGCACGACACAGCCGGTCGGTCACTACGAATTCTGCCAGAAGCTGCCGCAGGAATGCGCTCAGCGCACGCCGAAGCAGACACCGGTCGAACTGACCCGCAAGCTGTGGGCGGCGATCGTCGACGTCAACAATTCTGTCAACACCCGGATCGTGCCGCGCACCGACATGGAAATGTGGGGCAAGGAAGAGGTCTGGTCCTATCCCGACAGCGGCTTCGGCGACTGCGAGGATTATGCGCTGGAGAAGCGCCGCGAATTGATGGCGCTTGGCGTTCCCGCCGGCAATCTCTTGATGACCGTGGCGCGCCAACAAAATGGCGACGGCCATGCGGTGCTGACCGTGCGCACCAGCCTCGGCGAGTTCATCCTCGATAATCTGGAGTCCAAGGTGCTGTCCTGGACCGACACCGACTACACCTACCTGAAGCGCCAGTCCGACCAGAATTCCGGCGTGTGGGTGACGATCAACGACGGCCGCGCCGACGCGGTCGCCAGCGTCCGCTAGGACGCCATTACAGAGGTCAAGCACATCGAATAATGCGACGTGCCTAACGAGAAAGCCCGGTCGAGTCCCCACCCTCCCCGTCCCCAACGACCGGGTTTTAAGGAGCCGGCCCCGTCCCCGGGCCGGCTCCACCATTTCAGACCATGATCCCGAACCGAAGGACCGCGTCAGCGAAAGCGAGAAACGATTTTTGCTGCGCTGACCCGCCGTTCGGGAAAGATCATCGTCAAACAGGAATAGAGTTCAGGCCTTCTTCAGCCCGGCCTTGAAGCGCTTGCCGTTGGCGACATAGTGCGCGGCCGAGGCGCGCAGCCTGGCGACCGCGGCATCGTCCAGCGTCCTGATCACCCGCGCGGGCGAGCCGACGATCAGGCAATTGTCGGGGAACTCCTTGCCTTCGGTGACCAGCGCGCCGGCGCCGACCAGGCAATTCCTGCCGATCCTGGCGCCGTTGAGCACGATGGTGCCCATGCCGATCAGGCTGTTGTCGCCGATCGTGCAGCCATGCAGCAAGGCGCGGTGGCCGATGGTGCAGCCTTGCCCTATCGTCAGCGGAAAGCCGGGATCGGTGTGCATCACCGTATGCTCCTGGACATTGCTGTCGGCACCGACGACGATCGGCTCATTGTCACCGCGGATGACTGCGCCAAACCAGAAGCCGGCATTGCGACCGACGCTGATGTCGCCGATCAAGGTCGCATCGGGCGCGATCCAGTTGCTGTCGGCATCCTCGAAACGGGGCGATTTTCCGTCGATTGCATAGGTCGGCATTTCCAGTCTCCGATTGGTCGCAGGCCGGGACAAACCCTAGAACAATCCGAGGAAAACCGCGTGCCGGTTTTCTCCCGCATTTGCCTCAAGGCAAATACCGCGCCAGCGATTCCACCAAAAGCAGAAGCGCACCAGGAGAGTTGATGCCCCAGGAGGCAATGGCGATCAGCACGATGCCCAGCACCAGCGCCCAGGCGATCACCGTGCAGCCGCAGGACATCAGCATGAGCGTGGAAATGCGGCCTTCGCGCCGCGCATCGAGCGCATCGTTGGCGAGCATGAACGGCCCGGCGCAAGCGGTCGCGGCCAGCGAGCGCAGGATGTACGCCGGCGACACATAAGGCTCGGCAAAGGCAAGCCGGCGGCCCGCCGCCAGTTCCATCACGGACCCGGTAAGCCCGCAGGCAGTGAGGCCGACTGCAGAAGCGAAGAGAACGGGCAGCAGCAGGCTCATCTTTACCTTCCGTTTACCATGAGATCGCACAGTCGCGTCCAGCGCAGCAAGAGCCGTGCCACGGCATGTGTGCCGCCCAGGGACAGACGGCGGCGACTATGGGGATTGCGATGAAGCAGGCAGCGACCGCCGAAGAGTTCAACGTCGTCGATTCCGTGCTGATGAAGCGGGTGTTCTATGCCTTTGCCGCACTGGCGCTGCTGTCGCTGGCGATCAGCCTTGGCGGAAAATGGTTCGGCCGCTCGATCGCCATGGCCGGCTACACCGACGACTCCACGGTCCACCGGGTGGTGATCGGCAACAATGTCATTGCCGTGCCGGCCAACGCCATCCGCTTCCTACAGGCGCGGCGCGACGGCATCGCTTCGCGCCTCGACCTCTATCTGCGCTATCCCCAGATGGACGGTTACAGCGAAGCCGCACGCGACGATTTCAACCACACGGGCACGGCCAAAAACATCATCTTCCTGTCGTTCGAACCGCAGATGATGTCGCGCGACATGAGCGGCCGTTTCGCGCCGATCTACAGCGCGCTCATCAGCCAGCCCGGCGCGCCCGGCCCCGGCGGCACGACGATTTACGGTTTTACGGAAAAATCAGGCTATCTCAACGAGGTGCTCGCGGTCGCCGGCCGGCCCGGCAAGGACCCGTTCGTCGCCCGCTGCCTGAGCGGACCGAGCGCCGAGGAATCGCTGGCGCCCTGCGAGCGGGACATCCAGGTCGGCGACAGCCTCAGCCTGACCTACCGCTTTCCCCGGGAGTTGCTGGGCAACTGGCCGGCGCTTGACGCCGCTATCGTTGCCGAGGCCACGCGCGTCTTAAAGACCGCACGGTAGCGGCCCTCTGCTTTTGTCATACACGGGCGCGAAGCCGCGCGGACCCGAGGATCCGTTCCATGCCCTTAAGGCAGCGAAGCGGTGCAGAATTACTGTTGGGAAGCAGCAGAGGCAGTTCTGGACCGCCACATTCCTGAGCCGAGGCCCGGAATGTATCCCAGGGTCTCAGCGACGCCGCTCTGCGGCTGCTTCTCCCCGGGATGACGATGGCGCAGCTGGCTGCCGCCAATCGCCGAAGTCCGTAGCCGTCTGGGCTCAGGCCAGATCGATGTCGAGGATCGCCATCGAGAAATTATAGTCGCCGTCGTCCTCGTCCTTGAAGACGATGCCGAGGAACTCGTCGCCGACATAGACCTCGGCCGAATCTTCCTTGCGCGGCCGCGCCTTCACCTCGAGTTTGGGATTCTGGAAGACGCGCTTGAAATAGGCGTCCAGCTTTCTGATTTCGTCCGGCTTCAAAAGTCTTCTCCGATCGTCGGGCTTGCTCGTTGGAACGCGCTTCTGGCACGTCGACAATGGCGATGTAAAGGCAAGCCGGCTGGATAGAACGCGAACCCTGGGGCCGGATGATTTCAGGTCGAATCCAAATCCGCCTCTAAATCAAGGAGGTAGAGCATGATGTCGTCCGAAAACCGCCTCACACTTTTCGGCATCATGCTTCAGAGGCAACGGCGCCGGCAACCGGACTCAGTCCGGCACGCCGGGTGTTGCAAATCAGATGTCGAAGCTGACGACCTGGTCCATCGACTGCGACGGCAAAAGCTGGTCCATCTGCCGCGAAGGCTGGTCGCAGCCGGTCTCGCCGACGACGCGGGCCGGTACGCCGGCAACCGTCTTGTTGTGCGGCACCGGCGACAGCACGACCGAGCCTGCCGCGATCTTCGAGCAATGGCCGATCTCGATATTGCCGAGAATCTTGGCGCCGGCGCCGATCAGCACGCCGTAACGGATCTTGGGGTGACGGTCGCCGCCGGCTTTGCCGGTGCCGCCCAGCGTCACGCCGTGCAGGATCGACACATCGTCCTCGATCACCGCCGTCTCGCCGACGACTAGGCCGGTGGCGTGGTCGATGAAGATGCCCTTGCCGATGCGGGCGGCCGGGTTGATGTCGGTCTGGAACACCGAGGACGAGCGGCTCTGCAGATAGAGCGCGAAATCCTTGCGGCCCTGATTCCACAGCCAATGGGCCAGCCTGTGCGTCTGGATGGCATGGAAACCCTTGAAATAGAGCACTGGCATGATGAAGCGGTCGCAGGCCGGATCGCGGTCGTAATAGGCCTGGATGTCGACACGAACGATCGACGACCATTCCTTGTCGTCGGCCAGCATCGACTTGAACGTCTGGCGGATGAGGTCGGAGCCGATGTCCTGATGCGCGAGCCGCTCGGCGAGCCGATGGATGACAGCTTCCTCCAGGCTCTCCTGGTTGAGGATGGTCGAATAGAGGAACGCCGCCAGAAGCGGGTCGCGGTTGACCGCTTCCATCGCCTCGTCGCGGACCGAACGCCAGATCGGATCGACCGGCTGCACCTTTGTGGGGCGGGAAATGCTGATGCTGTTCATCGACGTCTTGTCCTGCGTCCTGGCCGCTTGCCTATTCTCCGGCGGCACATATAAGCCAGATCATAGCACGATTGAACTCAATTTTCCTTAGTGCTCGGTGAAATGGATTTGGTTCACGGAAATTCAAGCCGCCATGGAAAACGAACCCTTGATCGACGCTCCGCTGAAACGCGCGCTTTGCCGGCTCTATCAAGCTCCGGATCGCCACTATCACAACCTCGCCCATATAGAGGCGTTGCTGGCGCTGGCGGACGAATATCGAGCATCCCTGCATGATTCCGGCGCCGTCGAAGCCGCGATCTGGTTCCATGACGCCATCTATGACAGCCGCGCCAAGGACAACGAGGCCAGGAGTGCGGCACTTGCGCAGGACAAACTTGCCACCCGCACCGATCCGGAGCGCCTCGGCCGCATAGCGGCGATGATCGTCGCCACCGCCACGCATGAGCTGCCCAGCCTTCAACCACGGGGCCTTGCCGATGAGAACGCCCTCCGCGACGCAGCGCTTTTCCTCGACATGGACCTGGCGATCCTGGGTGCGTCACCCGACGCTTTCGACGCCTACGAACAAGCGGTCCGCCGCGAATATGGCTGGGTCGAGGAGCCGATGTGGCGCGCCGGCCGCGGCGCGATTCTCAAGACTATCCTCGCGCGCCAGCATATTTTTCACTCGCAGGAATTCCGCCAGAGGTTCGAGCCCCAGGCCAGGCAAAACATGGCGCGGTCGCTCGAAACGCTCAAACCCTAATCCGGAAAGGTCTCCATGCGCTGCGCATAGGCTTTGAAACCGGCGCGCCGGTAAACCGCTTGCGCGCCAGGGTGATCGAAGGTGTCGGTGTGAAGCCAGACCCTTTGCGGCGCATGCAACCAGACGGCGCGAAGCGCCTGGTCGAGCAGGAATGGCCCAAGCCTGCGGCGGTGGAAGACGGGGATCAGCCCGAAATGAACCAGCTCGACCTCAGGCTGGCCGACGCCGTTGAATTCGCACAGACCAGCGGCCTCGCCCTCGACGCGCAGCACATGGATATGTGTCGAGGGCAGCGCCAGCAGGCGCTCGAGGTCTTCCGCCGGCATGCGCAGCCGCTGGTCCCACTGCACCGGCTCGCCGACAGCGCGGTAGAGGTCGATGTAAGCCGCGCAGTCCAGCCTTTCCAGCGCCACCGTGGTCGCTGCTGCAGGGCTGACGCGTGCAGGCGCCAAATCGCGCGGGCGCATCTCCATGTAGGTGACGAGAAGATCAACCAAAGCGGCACCGCCTCCGGCTGCAAGCCAGACGAAGATCGATCACCTGAAGGCGCCAACGGACTTGGTCGCCGCCCAAACAAAGAACAGGCCGATCACCAACGACAGCCCGTTGAGGATGATACCGACGATGCCGAGGACACGATTGTCGTTTGAACGTCCCAGTGCCATCAAGCCAAAAACCACGCCGGTGATGTGCGCCAGCGGCGCCGCAACGAGAAACACCGCCAGAAAAACCCCGCCGAGGACGTTTTGAGCGGCCAGCGACGCCTCGCCTGGCATCAACGCCAGCGTGACCACCGCCGCAAAATCCATTGCGAACGCCAGCAGGGCCAGGATCACCGCGCGTTTGCCGAAGCTGCTCCGCCCCACCACGCCGGGCATTGCTATCGTGCTTCTTCCCCATCCGGCCATTACTCGTCCCCGATCAGGTGAAAGCGCCTATCGTCGATGCCATTGCCACAAGCAGCAGGAAGNAGCAGGAAGCCAACCGCCAGGGAACCACCGTTGAGCAGGATGCCGACGACCCCGAGCACGCGGCTATCGTTCGAACGCACCAGCGCCATCAGCCCGAAAATCAATCCGGCAATATGCGCCAACGGCCCTGCCAGCAGGAAAACCGCCATGAAGAAACCCGTGGCGATGTTCTGGGCACGCTCGGATGCGTGGGTCGGCAGCGCCACCATTGTGGTCAGCGCTATCACACCGGCACCGAAGGCGAGCAGCGCCAGGATGACGGAACGCTTGCCGAACTTGCTCGTCAAGACGGCGCCCGGCAGAGCGTCGGCGCTTCTTCCCCATTGAGCCATTGTTTGCCACCCCTCGCCGGCCGCCCAATCCATATCGCCCGAAAAATCGCTTACCGGTTAAAGCGGATTTTCGGCATAAAACTCCAAAACCCGCTGCTTGAAGGTCTTGTCGCCCACAGCCAGCATATGGTCGCGGCCGTCTATGTGAAACACCTTGGCGTTCGGCATCAGCGCGGCGAGCTCGTCGGGCGAGCCGCCGATATCGTCTGTCGTCCCGACCGCAATCAGCGTCGGTTGGGCGATGCGCGTCATGTCGTGTTCGCTGAGCAGTTCGCGCGACGTGGCGATGCAGGCGGCCAGCGCGCGGCGGTCGCTGCGCGTCTGATCCGCAAAGGCGCGAAACGAGCGGCCGCGCGGATGGCTGGTGGCGGCCGGATCGTCGGCCAGCAGCGCCTCGGCGATCGGATCCCAGTCGCCGACCCCGTCGACCATGCCGATGCCGAGCCCGCCGAAGACCAGCGTCGCCACCTTGTCCGGATCCGACAGCGCCAGGAACGCCGAAATGCGCGCGCCCATCGAATAGCCCATGACATGGGCGCGCCCGATGCCGAGATGGTCGAGCAGCGCTGCCGCGTCCGAGGCCATCTTGGCCGGGGTGTAGTCGGCCTCGTCATAGCTTTTCGACGACGAGCCGTGGCCGCGATTGTCGAAGGCGATGGCGCGATAGCCGGCGTCGTTCAGCGTCTTGAACCAGCCGGGCGATACCCAGTTGACATAGTGGCTGGAGGCAAAGCCGTGGATCATCAGCACCGGATCGCCCGCCCCCGACGCCGGCTGGCGGTCGAGGAAGGCGAAGTCGAACCCGTCATGGGAGAAGAATTGCATCGGGAGCGGCTCAGCCGGCGCCGGGCGTGGGCGCGTTGCCCTTGTCCGATGGCGGCATGCCGGGGCCGGACACCGTGCCGACGGCCGGATGGCGCAGCAGATCGCCATGGTCGATGCCGTTTTTGGCGGCGGTGCCGGCCTTGAGCTCCAGCACGAAGCGCACTGGCACACCCGGCGAGATGACTGCATCGGACAATGGAGTGCCGTGCTTGACGGCCCGGACCTTGCCGTCCTGTCCAACAAAGATCAGGTCGAGCGGCATCGGCGTGTTGTGCATCCAGAAGCCGACCTGCTTCTGCATCTCGAAGACGAACAGCATGCCATGATTGTCGGCCATATCCTGGCGATACATCAGGCCGGCCTCGCGTTCCGAGTCGGTGTCGGCGACTTCGATCGAAAAGGATTTATCGCCGCCTTTCGTCGCCACGACCAAGGGTGTCGGATCGACGGGAAGGATCATCGCCTGACCGCCGGCGATCGTCTGCTGGGATGCGGTCGGCTGCCCGGAATAGAAGTAAGCGCCTGCGGCTACCGCAACGATGACGCAGAGCGCGCCCGCTGTCAGCCAGTTCCTGTACGCCATTGGAAATCCTCGACCAAAGACCATGATCCCTAAAAGTGGTCTCAGGTATTCGGATAAGATCGTGGTGAAACCAAGAAAAACGCCGTCCTGACTTCCTCAGGAAGGCTCGCGTCCTAATGCGCGACCGGCAAGGTGCCCATATCGGGGTGAATCTCGGCAGCCATGAGGCCCTTGTCACCGCGTCCGAAACGCACCAGCACGACCTGTCCGGGCCTGAGCTCGGTGATGCCATAGCGGCGCAGCGTCTCCATATGGACGAAGATATCCTCGGTGCCCTCCCCGCGCGTCAGAAAGCCGAAGCCCTTGGTGCGGTTGAACCACTTGACCAGCGCCCGCTCGAGCCCGCTTTCCGGCGTCACCGCCACATGGGTGCGCTGTTCCTGCATCTCGGCCGGATGGACCGCCGTAGTGGTGTCCATGGACAGCACCTGGAAAGCCTGCAAACCACGGTCGCCATGCTTGACAAGGCACACGACACGCGCGCCCTCCAATGCCGTCTGAAAACCGTCCTTTCGAAGGCAGGTGACATGGAGGAGGATGTCGCCCGAAGAACCGTCATCGGGAAGTATGAAACCGTAGCCCTTGGCCACGTCGAACCATTTGATGGCGCCGGCGATTTCGACAAGGTCGGCGCTATCGCCGCCACTGTCACTCTTCAGGGCGTCGTCAAGGTTCTCATCCCGCCTCGTGAAAGAGGCCTTATCCCCCATAAGAACGCCCCCTTTTTTTCAAGAAAACCGCAAGTGATTCTTGACATTAGATTAACACCGCCGCTTCCGGGGTGTGCAAGACCTGCCGTGCCTTTTTTCGCGGTTGAATACAGGAATAGCTGACTTGTTGTTTGCCGGCGTCGCTGCCGACAGCAATGACGATCCATCAAGGCGGTCAACCGGTCGGCAATTTGCAAGGGATTTCGCCGAAATCGGCAACCACTTGTGTCCGACGCTTTTGTCAGAGCAATCTGATTTTTTCCAAAACCGGTGACCACTTTTCCAGTCCGATGCTCGTTGCCCTTCGGCGGGGTGGACCTTATGTTGCCTCGCAACCCAAACATTCCCGAGGGAATCCCATGCGCTACCTCCACACAATGGTCCGTGTCGCCGACGTCGATGTCTCGCTTGATTTCTACTGCAACAAGCTCGGCCTTAAGGAAGTGCGCCGCTACGAAAACGAGCAGGGCCGCTTCACGCTGATCTTCCTCGCCGCCTCCGAGGATGTAGAAAGCGGCATCACTGAGAAGGCGCCGCTGATCGAACTGACCTACAATTGGGATCCGGAGGAGTACAAGGGCGGCCGCAATTTCGGCCATCTCGCCTATGAGGTCGACGACATCTACGCCACCTGCCAGCATCTGATGGACAATGGCGTCATCATCAACCGGCCGCCGCGCGACGGCAACATGGCCTTCGTCAAGTCGCCGGACGGCATCTCCTTCGAACTGCTGCAGAAGGGCCCGGCCAAGCCCAAGGCCGAGCCGTGGGCATCGATGCCGAACACCGGCACCTGGTAGCGATCACGCCATCTTGAGCGAGGCGGCCGCGCCGACAAGCCGGCCGCCTTTGCCATTTCGAGCAACGGCACCTATTTACCTGCCTGTCGCGCCAGCCAAACAAAGCCAGTGCCTCATCCAGGAGAATTCATTTATGCCGACCAGCCGTGCCGATGTCACCACCGCATATGCCAGCCGCTATTTGCAGCAGCTGTGCAAGCACTGGGCGCACAAATTTCCCGTCGAGTTCGATCCAAACCACGGCACCATCGATCTGTCGCTCGGCCGCACGGTTCTCGATGCCGATGCGGCAGCGCTGCATATCACGGTGTCGACGGATGAAAGCGGATCGCTGGAGCGCATGGAGAGCGTCGTTGCCGATCACATCAAGCGCTTCGCCTTCCGCGAGGAGCTGACTTTCGAGTGGAAGCAGGCTCCGGCGACCTGATCTGCTGTCAGCCGCAACGCCGAACGCCGGAAGCTGCCAGCCCCGGACAACGTTATGGCGTCATTTGGTTGCGACGCCATCTGAATTGTCGGAACGACGGATCGATCAGAACTTGTAGTTCAGGCCGATCTTGATCGTATGGGCGTCGATCTTCACCCTTGCGTCGTTGCCCTCGATATCTGTCAAACGGACCTTGCCGAAGTCGAAGTACTGGTATTCCAGCTTCGTGGTCCATTTGTCGGCGAAGGCCCATTCGACACCGCCACCGATCGTATAGCCGAAGCGGCCTCCGCTCCTCGATGCGCTGCTGTCCGGGTCGGGCACCCCGTCAAAATCGAAAGTATCGCCATAACTCAATTTGTAGTGAGTCGCCGCCGCGCCGCCCTTGGCGTAGATCAGCAGCCTGTCGGTGGCGTAGCCCAGACGTGCCGTCAGATCGCCATAGACGCCCAGTTTCGCCGATCCGAAATTGTCCGGCTCTTCGACGATAGTCCTGTCGCCGTCGAGGCCGAGATAGCCCAGATCGGCTTCGACGCCATAGACAAATGCTCCGGACTGCCAGTTGTAACCGGCCTGAACGCCGCCGAGGAAGCCGTCGGTATCGACGTCATGGGTCTGACCAAGCTCCTCATCGAAGAAGGAATCCGTCTGGTCGACCGCGTCACCGCGTCCCCAGCCATAGCCGGCGTTGATGCCGACATAGCCACCCGACCAGACAAACCCTGCCGGTACGGTCTCAATCACGTCGGCGGCGAACGTCGCGCCGCAAGCCGAAATCAGGAAAGTGGATGCGAGAAGCAGACGTTTCATGAAACTCCCCAATGCAGTCGGAAAGAGCATAGCACAGACATGCAGTATTCATTAAGCTGCCCAAGCCGGAAAATCGGAAATTGTTGCAGAAAAAACAACTGTTTAGCCGAGACTTAATTAGCATCGCAACCGCAACGCAGATCTAAGCGATTCAAAGCGAACGCGCCATCTGCAGCAGCGCCAGCACCGACCGCCAGTTGCGCGCGGTGCCTGGCACTTTCAGCACGCGCGGGATCAGCCCGGCGAACACCGATTTGCCGAGCCCGTCTGGCGCCTTGAGGTAGAGCACGTCGCCCTTAACCTCGAAGCTTTCCGGGCCGGTGCATTTTTCGGCAAGCCTGGCGATCTCGTCCGCCGTCGGCTGGCGCTCCAGCGTGTAGGCGTGAAGCTTGGTCGGATCGCCGGCGACTTCCGGATAAGGATTCTCCTTCACCAACCGTTCGAACCAGGAGAGATCGCGCACCATGATGCGCGAGTGAAAGCCCCATTTTTTCTCGAAGGCCGCCTCTATCTGTTTGGTCAGCGTGGCGGCGTCGCCCTTCTTGGTCCGGAACACGACATTGCCGCTCTGCACATAGCCGGCGACATCGGTGAAGCCGAGCGCCTCGAAAAACGCCCGCAACTCCGCCATCTTGACGATGCGGTTGCCGCCGACATTGATGCCGGAAAACAGCGCGACGAACACGGCACCGCTCATATGATGAACCCGGCCAGGGTCTCGTTGTCGGTGATGTCCTGATAGTGGACGCCCTCGGCCTCGAAATTCGCCTTCAGCAGGTCGAAATTGCGCCGGTCCCTGGTTTCGATGCCGATTAGCACAGAGCCGAAATTGCGTGCCGATTTCTTCAGATATTCGAAGCGGGCGATATCATCGTCGGGACCGAGCAGTTCGAGGAAGTCGCGCAGCGCGCCCGGCCGCTGCGGAAAGCGGATGATAAAGTATTTCTTCAGCCCCTCGAAGCGCAGCGCCCGCTCCTTCACGTCGGGCAGCCGCTCGAAGTCGAAATTGCCGCCCGACACCACCGCAACGATGGTCTTGCCGCGGATTTCCTTGCGCGAAAAATCTTTCAACGCGTCGATCGCCAAGGCGCCGGCCGGCTCCAGCACCACGCCTTCGATGTTGAGCATCTCGATCATGGTGGCGCAGAGCCGGTTCTCCGGGATCAGCCGCACCGCATCGGCGGCGAACTCCTTGAGGTGGCGCAACGGCTCGCGGCCGATCTCGGCCACCGCCGCGCCGTCGACGAAATTGTCGACATTGGCGAGCCGGACGCGCTTGCCGCTGGCGAGGCTCTGATACAGGCTCGGCGCACCGGCCGGTTCGCAAAAGACGTACCGCGCGTCACGTTGCTGATCGGCGAAATAGTGCGTCACCCCCGCGGCCAGGCCACCGCCGCCAACCGGCAGCATGATGATGTCGGGCATGCGCGCGCCCGGCATTTGGTCGGCGATCTCATAGGCGACCGTCGCCTGCCCCTCGATAATGTCCTTGTGGTCGAAAGGCGGCACCATATGCGCGCCCGAACTTTCGGTGAATTCGAAGGCGGCGCGGTAGCAATCGTCGAAGAAATCGCCGACCAGCCGGATCTCGACGAACTCGCCGCCGAACAGCCGCGTCTTGTCGATCTTCTGCTGCGGCGTCGTCACCGGCATGAAGACCACGCCCTTCTTGCCGAAATGGCGGCAGACGAAGGCAAAGCCTTGCGCATGGTTGCCGGCCGAGGCGCAGACGAACAGCTCGGCCTCGTTGCCTGCGGCCAGCGCCTTGCGGAAAAAGTTGAAGGCGCCGCGGATCTTGTAGGAGCGCACCGGCGAAAGATCCTCGCGCTTCAAGAGCACCCGAGCCCCCGTCTTCTTCGACAAATAGTCGTTTTCCTGCAGCGGCGTTTCGGGAAAGATCTCGCGGATCGCGGCTGCGGCGGTGGCGACACGGGAGGAGAAACTGTTCATGGCGCCGTCACCTCTGGATCGAATGGTTCGAAGGCGAAGCCTATTGCACAAATCGCCGTTTGCGGCCACCGATGCCCGCTGGCCGCCGCTTTGATGCGCCGGATGAAATCCACTGGAGCCATCCTCATGCCTGTTTCGGCTGTCGCCCTGAAGACCGTAGACCTTCCTGAATTCGGCGAGCCGACCGTGATGCCGCTGCTTAAGCGCCAGACCTACGAAGCGCGCATCGATGCTCTACTGGCGCATGGGGTTAAAGCCGGGCTCGATGCCTTCGCCGTCTATGGCGACCGAGAGCACGCGGCCAATGTCGCCTATCTCAGTGGCTACGACCCTCGTTTCGAGGAGACCCTGCTGGTCATCGTCCCCGGCAGCCAGCCGAAACTTCTCGTCGGGAATGAAGGCTGGGGCTATGCCGAAATCTGCGACGGACCCTATGAGCGCGTGCTCTACCAGACCTTCTCGCTACCAGCGCAGCCACGCGACCGCTCCGCTTCCCTTGCCGACACGCTTGCCGCCTGCGGCCTGAAGACCGGGCAGAAAATCGGCGCCATCGGCTGGAAGCCGTTCGGGCCCGGCGATGGCGGCTTTGGCGAGACGACGCTCGACCTGCCGTCCTTCATCGCCGATACGCTGCGCACACTGGCCGGCGACAGAGGCGCGGTGGTCAACGCCGCCAACCTGTTGATGAACCCATCCGACGGCCTACGCGCCATCAACGAGGCAGACCAATTGGCGTCCTTCGAATTCGCCGCGACCTTTTCCTCGCAGGGCCTGCGCAACGTGCTTGGGAATATTCAGCCCGGCATGAGCGAATTGCAGGCCGCGCGGCTGATGGGGATCAACGGCCTGCCCCTGTGCTGCCACCCGATGCTGTCCGCCGGCAGGCGTGCGCCCTACGGCTTGCCTAGCCCGCGCCTCGACATCATCAAGCGCGGCGATCCCGTCACCATGGCCTATGGCATCCAGGGCTCGCTCAACGCCCGCGCCGGCTTCCTGGTCGAGAGCGCGGCCGAACTGCCGCGCGAGATAAGCGACTATGTCGAACAGCTGGTAGCGCCCTATTTCGCCGCCGTCGTCGACTGGTACGAGACCATCGGCATAGGCGTTGCCGGCGGAGCGCTTTGGAAAGCCGTGCATGACCGCATAGGCGACCCGTTCTTCGGCGTCTCGCTCAATCCCGGCCATCTCGTCCATATCGACGAATGGATGCATTCGCCGGTGTTTTCCGGCTCGGACATCAAGCTGCAATCGGGCATGGCGCTGCAGGTCGACATCATTCCGGCGACCGGAACCAGCTATTTCACCACCAACATCGAAGACGGTATCGCGCTTGCCGATGAGGCGTTGCGCGAGGAGATCGCGGCCCGTTATCCCGAGGCATGGCGCCGCATCGAGGCGCGCCGCGCCTTCATGGGCGATGTGCTCGGCATCAGGCTCAAGCCCGAGGTATTGCCCTTCTCCAACATCCCTGCGTTCCTGCCGCCATTCTGGCTTTCGCGCAACAGTGCGATGGCTGTGACCCGACGCTGACCACATTTCGGCTGGACACGACTTACTTCTGCCGCACTCTCACTGTCCGGGAGGTGTCGCGGAGGGTAGACGGGCCGAGGGTAGACAGGCCTTTGGGCCTCAAAGTGAATTCTAAGTGAATTCATCTTTCGATTGGAATTTTGACGTGCGTTTGAAGACGATTTGCATTCTTGCACTTGCCCTGTTGATCGCCGGCTGCGGCGGCCGCAAAACCGAGGAACTGCTCGGCAGCGCCGTCATGTCCACGCCGGTGACCGAAATCTCGGGCAATCACTCGATCTTCATTGCCACCACACGCAAGAAATCCGACGATCCCAACAAAGTTTTCGACGGCGAACGCTCGGCGACGCTGAACTACGCCCGCGTCACCGTCACCGTTCCCGGCATCCACCAGACCGGCCAGATCGAGCGCCGCTCGCGCGGCAGGTCCAACGACCCGGCGAAGTACTTCATGGCTTCCGAGGTCGTCGGCTACGATGCGCAGCCGAAATTCTCCAGTGCGCTCAATGCCGACATCGCCGCGCGCGGCGGCCGCGTCATGGTCTTCGTGCATGGCTACAACACCGGCTTCGACGACGCGGTCTACCGCCTGACCCAGATCGTCCACGATTCCGGCTATCCCGGCACGCCGGTGCTGTTTTCCTGGGCATCGGGCGCCAGAACCACCGACTATGTCTATGACAAGGAAAGCGCCAGCGCCGCCCGCGATCAGCTGGAGGTGACATTGCGCATGCTGCAGCAGTCCGGCGCGCGGCGCATCGACATCGTCGCCCACTCGCTCGGAACCTGGGTGACCATGGAAACGCTGCGCCAGATGGCCATCACCGGCGACCGCGATCTCGGCGGCAAGCTCGGCGATGTCGTGCTGGCCTCTCCCGACATCGACGTCGACGTCTTCAAGAGCCAGATGCGCCGCTACGGCAAGCCGGACAAGCCGTTCATCCTGCTGCTCTCCGACGACGACCGTGCGCTGCGGCTCTCAGGCCTGATTGCCGGATCGCGGCCACGCGTCGGCGACTACAAGGATGCCGCCGACCTCGCCGCTTATGGCGTCACCGTGGTCGACCTCTCCAAGGTCAAGGGAGGCGACAGCTTCAACCACACCAAGTTCGCCGACAATCCCGAACTGGTGAAGATGATCGGCCAGCGGCTGCGCGAGGATGACGGCTTTGCCAGCGACCAGACGGTGACCGACCGCATCAGCGCGCTCGGACAATAAGGCTGTTGCCTTGCGGCCACCGTCGCCGCGTGAGGTCGCGAATGCCGCTCGGCCGATCACTTTCAACTGGACCGGGCCGGTCTCTGCCTCTACGACATTGAAATCGGCGCCAATGCGCCAGCGGGAGCCCGCGTGAACGAGCGTTGGAAGACTGTCCTGGTCCTTGCGTTCGCGCTCGCTGCCGCCGGCTGCGCCGGCCCGAACACCCATGACCTGTTGAACAAGACGACGGTTTCGGTGCCTGCCTCCGACATCGCGGGCACCCACGAAATCTTCGTCGCCACCACCCGCAAGCAGGCGACCAAGGACCCACGCCAGGTGTTCGATGGCGATCGCTCGCTGACCACCAGCTACGCCCGCGTCGACGTCACCGTGCCGAAGGTCCACCAGGTCGGCGCCATCGAGCGCGCCAAGGGCTCGGCCAATTCGAACCCGGCCAAGCAATTCACCGCCACGGATGTCGTCCACTATGGCGACGCCTCGCAATTCGCCAAGGCCGTCGGCGCCAACATCGCCATGAATGGCGACCGCGCGCTTGTCTTCGTCCACGGCTTCAACAACGGCTTCGACGATGGGGTCTACCGGCTGACGCAGATCGCCCACGACACCGAATATCCGGGTACGCCGATCTTGTTTTCGTGGGCTTCGAGCGGCAAGACCACGGGCTATATCTACGACAAGGACAGCGCCAACGCCGCGCGCGACGACCTCGAGGCGACGCTCAGGATGCTCGCCAAGACAAACGTCAAGAGCATCGACATCATCGCGCATTCGATGGGAACCTGGGTGACGATGGAAGCGCTGCGCCAGCTCGCCATCACCGGCGACCGCGATCTCGACGGCAAGCTCGGCCGTGTCGTCCTGGCATCGCCCGATATCGATGTCGACGTCTTCAAGAAGCAGATGATCCGCTACGGCAAGCCCGACAGGCCGTTCGTCATCCTGCTTTCCGCCGACGACCGTGCTCTGCGATTGTCCAGCCTGATATCCGGTGACAAGCCGCGCGTCGGCGACTACGGCAACGCCGCCGACATTGCCAGCTACGGCGTGGTCGTGGCCGACCTCAGCCAGATCAAGGGCGGCGACCGCCTGAACCACGCCAAATTCGCCGACAACCCGTTCCTGGTGCAATTGCTCGGCGACCGTCTGCGCGCTCCAGCCGGCCTGGCATCGGACGAACCCACGCAGGGCCAGATCGACAATCTCGGCCAAGGCATCGGCAAGGCCGTCGGCTCCGTCGCCGAGATCATCATCACCACGCCATTCAAGGTGCTGACCATCGCCACCGGCGGATGAGAGCCAAGCACCGGGCTGATCTCAGATAAAAAGATCGACCTTCTGGAACGTCGTCACGTCGATCAGGCCGACATCGGAAATCCTGAGCTCCGGAATGACGACCAGCGCCAGCAGCGAGTGCTGCATGTAGGCGTTGTTGAGCGAGCAGCCCATCTTGCGCATCGCCTCGGTCAGTTTCTCCGCCTTGGCCGCCACGATTTCCGCCCGCTCGTCCGACATCAGCCCGGCGATCGGCATTTCGACAAGCGCCAGTTCCTTGCCCTTCGAAAACAGCACCACGCCCCCGCCGACCTCGCCCAGCCGGTTGACGGCCAGCGCCATGTCTTCCTTGTTGGTGCCGACGCAGATGATGTGGTGGGCATCATGCGCGACGCTCGACGCCATGGCGCAGTCGCCCATATAGCCGAAGCCGGAGACGAAGGCATTGGTGACGCCTCCGGTGCCGCGGTGGCGCTCGACCAGCGCGATCTGGCAGATGTCGTTGCGGCGGTCCATGGCGACCAGCCCGTCCTCGACCGGCAGGTCGGCCTCCAGCGCCCGCGTCGGCGCCTGGTTTTCGATCACGCCGATGACCCGCACCCGCACCTCGTTGGCGCCCTTGGGCGCCGCAATGTCGAAGTCGCCTGGCTTCAGCTTCTTGCCGAGCTTGACGGTGTTCTTCGCCGATTTGGGGTAATCATAGGCCGGAATGTCGATCTCGAGCTTGCCGCCCTTGGCCAGCCTGATACCGCGGCCATAGACCTCGTCGATGGTCATGGCGGCAAGATCGGAGACGATCAGCAGATCGGCCAGCCGTCCCGGCGCGATCGAGCCCAGTTCGCGCTCCAGCTTGAAATGCTGGGCGGTATTCAGCGTCGCCATCTGGATCGCCGTCACCGGCTTCAATCCCTGTTGGATGGCGTGGCGCACCACCCGGTCCATATGGCCTTCATGCACCAGCGTGCCGGAATGGCTGTCGTCGGTGCACAGGATGAAGTTGCGCGGGTCGAGACCGCTCTCGGTCACCGCCTTGATCTGCGAGGCAACATCGTACCAGGCCGAGCCCAGCCGCAGCATTGCCTTCATACCCTGGCGCACACGGGCGATTGCGTCCTCGGCGCGTGTGCCTTCATGGTCGTCCTCCGGCCCGCCGGCGACATAGCCATGGAACGGCAGGCCGAGATCGCGCGACGCATAGTGGCCGCCGACCGTCTTGCCCGCTCGCACCGTGGCGGCGATCTCGCCCGACATCACCGGATCGTTGGCCACGACACCGGGAAAATTCATCACTTCGCCGAGCCCGATGATGTTTTCCCAGGTCATCGCCTCGGTGACATCGGCGACCGTCAGTTCGGCCCCGGCATGCTCCAGACCCGGCGCCGACGGCACGCAGGACGGCATCTGGACGTGCACGTTGATCGGCATGGCGACGGCCTCGTCATGCATCAGCCGCACGCCGGGCAGGCCCAGCACGTTGGCGATCTCATGCGGATCGATGAACATCGAGGTGGTGCCGTGCGGGATCACGGCGCGGCAGAACTCGGTGACGGTCACCATGCCGCTCTCGACATGCATGTGCGCGTCGCACAGGCCGGGCACGAGATAGCGGCCGCCGGCGTCGACCACCTTGGTGCCCTGGCCGATGGCATGGCTGGCATTCGGCCCGCAATAGGCGAAGCGGCCGCCGGCAACGGCGATGTCGGTGCCGGCTATGATTTCGCCGGAGTGCACGTTCACCCAGCGGCCGTTGCGAATGACGAGATCGGCAGGCTTGCGCCCCGTCGCGACGTCGACCAGATGCGTCGCCATCTCGGTCCAGGGCTTGGGTTTCGTCGCCGACGGCTGCTTGGCCATGAAAGACTCCTGTTTGCCCGACTGTGCCAAGCCGGCAACGTTTTGACCAGCGATTGCGGACGAAATCCGGTCAATGAGAACTCGCCCGGGCGGATGCGCTGCACCTGTTCACCCCGACGACAGCATCAACGGTGCAGTCATTCAGTTTGGCTTGTGCCGGCACTTATGCTACTATTCTGGCGATGGTGCTGATTTGCGCCGACGACCCGCCGCGAGGCGGGTTTTTGTTGTGATGAGCCCGAAACCTCCTGAGGTGAAGTCATGATCCGGTTCCTGAAAGCATTCGCCTTCGTCACCCTGTTCCTGATCTCGTCCGGCTTTGCATCCGCCGAGGAGCGTTGGCAGACCTTGCCGGAGCCGGCGGCGATGCCCAAACCGGATCAGAGCGGATATGCGCCGGTCAACGGCATTCAGATGTACTATGCCGTTTTCGGCGCCGGTGATCCGATTCTCCTGATTCATGGCGGCCTTGGCCATGGCGACATCTGGGCAAGCCAGGTGGCGACCATGTCCAAGACGCACAAGGTTATCATCGCCGACAGCCGCGGCCATGGCCGCTCTGCCCGCACCGAGCAGCCTTACGGCTATGACCTCATGGCGTCGGACTATCTTGCGCTGCTCGACTATCTCAAGATCGACAAGACCGCTCTTGTCGGCTGGAGCGACGGCGGCATTATCGGCATCGACATCGCGCTGCATCATCCGGAGCGGCTGACACGGCTCTTTGCGCAGGCCGCCAACGTCACCACCGATGGCGTCGATCCGGGTGTGCTGACCAACAAGACCTTTGCCGCCTATATCGACCGCTCGGGCCGCGACTACAAGAAACTGTCGAAGACTCCCGACCAGTACGATGCCTTCGTGGCGCAGATCAGCCACATGTGGGAGTCGGAGCCGGCCTGGACCAAGGAACAGCTCGGCAAGATAACCACGCCGACCGCGATCGTTGCCGGCGACCATGACGAGGCGATCAAGCGCGAACACACCGAATACATGGCCTCCGTCATTCCGGGCGCCAAGCTCATCATCCTGCCCAACGCCAGTCATTTCGCCATGCTGCAGGCGCCGGACGAATATAGTCAGGCGGCGCTGGACTTCATTGACGCCAAATAGCGCCCCCAGCTAGAGCACCCAGCGCAGCAACGGGTGCATTCCGATTGTTGAACAATGGGTTCCGTTTTGCGGCGAATAGGATTACCTTCCGACAAGGCGCCTTCTGAACCGCCTTTTCGGAGAACTCGATGCGCTGTCTGACGATTGCCAGTGCCGGATTTCTGATTGCTCTGGCCGCGCCGGCATTCGCCGCCGACCCGATGGCGGTGCCGATGACCGAACCAGGCTTCGACTGGACCGGCTACTATGCCGGCCTGCAGGCCGGCTACGGCTGGGGCCAGTCCGACATATCAGTGACGGAAGGCGCGCCGTTTTCCATCTCGCCCGACATTGACGGCGGTTTCGTCGGGGCCCATGTCGCCGGCCTGTGGCAGTTCGACCAGGCAGTGCTCGGCGCCGAGGCGGAGCTCAATTATTCCGCCGTCGACGGTACGGCCGTATCAGGCCTTGGAAGCACATTCCGCACGGACATCAAGTGGTTCGGATCTGTCGACGCCAAAGCGGGCTTCGCCATGGACCGCGTGCTGGTCTACGGCGTCGGCGGCGTCGCCTTTGCCGGCATCGAAACTTCGCAAGTCGCGGGCGCGTCGTTCGCCGGCACACGCACCAATGTCGGCTGGACCTTGGGTGCCGGCGTCGACTACGCGCTGACCGACAAATTCATCGTCGGCGCGCAATATCGCTATTACGATTTCGGCTCCGAGCACTATGACGTGGCGGAACCCTTCAACGATCGCGATCAGGATGTGAAGCTGAACGCGGTCGGTATCAATCTCAGCTACAAATTCTGAGCGTTCTCGGCGACTGAGATTTTCGCGACAACCAAGCGTTTTGAAATCACGAACCACCTTTCATGAGTTCGACACTCGGCAAAAGATGGCTTGACGGGTTTTCGCTGGCGTCTGAAAAGGGCTGGCCTGCGGACGTGGCGGAATTGGTAGACGCAAGGGACTTAAAATCCCTCGATCTCTGATCGTACGGGTTCGATTCCCGTCGTCCGCACCAATTGAAATACTTAGGATTCGTTCTGTACGAACTGACTGGCTACCATAGAAAAGGCTGACGCGGGTAGCCGTAGGGCAGCCGGGATACAAAGCCGGGAACTGCCATGCTGGATTTTCAAGACTTGGTCGCTCATTGGGAAGCTCTGCTAAATCAGCAGTTAAGGCCGAGATGCAGGAAAGCCTAAGCCTAGACTTCAAGACACCTGCGGTTGGAAAACAGGGGCCCGCTTTCACAGCTCACGAACAACCAACTAAGGATGGTCGGGCGGCGTTGGCAAAAGCACTGTCAGCCTTCCAATTCGGCCGGTGGTGTTTTGGTGTTCGGTATTGGCTGCCGTAAGAACAGTGACGGGCTGACTGCGCAACTGCGCTTGAGCCAATCCCGAACTGGAAAGTAGCCCCTTCGGTCGTAAGCTCGGCAGTTGGGGATCTACTGCAGCCGAAAAACGACGGTATCCGTGTCCGGATTTGCATCGAATGCCGACCAAAACGCCGGTTTCATAGTCATCGACGTGCCACGGTCGGAACGTCGACCACACCGCAGCGATCAAATGCTATATTAGAAGCGTGCTGGTAGCTCTTCATACGCTATGGAGCATGTCGACATCGAGGATGCCTTCCGAAGGATCTCCGTACGGGAACTTACAATGACATGAGAAATACGCGTCGTCCGGCCTTAACGGTCATTATGACATCAGGATGTGGCTGCAGAACGTCTCAAAGACCTTTGCGAGCCGCTTATCATATCGATGCCACTAGGCTTGGCTTTGATAAATCGCATTGGCAGAGAAGAGGGACAAAACTGAAGAGGTTTTAACACTCTTGCTGGAATACCTGCTGCAACACTCCTGTCGGTAGCGACCGACCGCGCGGCCAGGCCAAGGCACTCCCTTAGGAGCCGGCTGGGGCCGCAGCGGCCTCAACCCGGTGGGCATGCTCCGTCGCGATTTTAAGAAGAGTTGCAGCCGTTTCCTGTGGCGTCCAACCTTGCGCTTCTGACGCAGTCACCAAGGCTGCAAACGCGGCTTCTAGTGCGACTTCACAGTTCACCTCACGGTCTGGGCTATCCTCTGGCAATATCGGGGGTTCGACGGATTGGGACATCGTGACTTCTTTCAAAGGGGAAAAACCCGCCGCCCCAGCCTTTTGCCACTTAAAAATTTCAGCAAAGGATCATTCCAGCTATCAGCAGCGTGATTAGAACTGACAACGGAACGGCCAGAAGACCGACCAACTCAACATTTTTTGTGTTTTGTCGCTTGTCCATCTTCGTCGCCCGCATGTCGTTGGCATTGGCATCTTGCCGTCAACGTGCACCTGTTGGAACCAACTACAAGTGCCGCTGATCGGAGATTCAGTCGGTGCTGCATATTAGCAACACGTTGTGGAACGATCGGGCGGCATCAGCCAATTGCTTTTGAATGCGCTTGCACTTGCTTCGTACGATTCCGTACAGTTTCCCCCATAGGGGGAGGCGGCCGATGGACCATGACGAGGAAGGCTACAGCATTGACGCCTTCGATTTCGATGTGGTGTGCGAGACCTTCAGGAGATCCGTTCGGGAGTTGAACCTGGCTGAAGAGCATTGGGTAGACCACGCGAAGGCGCTGCTACGGGAATTCACCGACAGCGCACCTGATGACGACATGATTAGCCGGATCGTCGGGCGCTAGTGGCCTATACAGCGGTAGTTGGTTAGAATCGTACCCCGGTCCTGCCACGGAAACCTTTTCCAAGGTTTGCCGCGTCATAGAGGCATCACAGAAGCTCCTGGAACAGATTGCCCAGCGCGGAGGGCCCTATAACGAAAAAGCTCGCCACCGTGAGGCAGCGGGCAGTTTTGGGAGAAACAGAAATGGGAACAATGGACCCCCGAATTGCCAACGGGCCATCGCCAATGCCGTCAGAGAGCCCTGCCTGGACGTGTGGCGTCCTGTCCGGCCCTCGCCATTGATTTCGTCGGCAAGCTTGTCTTTGGCCTCGTGATAGGTCTTGAAGTTGGCATCGGGATGGCAATCGCCGGCTGCCAAGGAGGCCGGCCGCTGGCCGACCCATCAGTCAGGCGTCCGTAGCCAGAGCGTTATAAAGCAGCAAACACGCCAGGATAGGAACGGCGCTGCCTAGCAGCTGGTCTGCCGTGAGGCCGGAAAAATAGACAAGATGAAACGTCACCATCGCTCTACCAATCACGGTTCGGAACACTGCCGAATTAACGGTTAGCCGACGCTAATGTTCCGCTCTGGACTCACTACCGCTTTGGAAGAATCCTGCATCAGCGCCCCGCCGACCTTGATCTCAACGTCGGTGCCACAAGGCTTTCCTTCGTTCGCATGGTTCGCAGAGATTAGCACGATCGCATACTCTCATCTCATCCGGCGTCGTCTCCCTCACAAAGCAGCGCCGGTAAGGCTCGGCGACCTTCTTGTTTGTCCGTGTGCCAAAGGAGGTCGCCGGGCCTGCCGTTGCTCATCTTTGCTGGTGGTTGCTCCTGATGGCTGCGCTTGGCGCCGTCGCCCTACTGCTACCTGCGGGGTAAGGCCGGCGAGCCCTCTTGTCAGGCAGTCCGGCATGTAGGATTATAGTCCTCGTTGCGGCGACCCCTCAATGGAGAGCGCCAATGGCCAGAACCAAACCTTCGGAACAACTTTCCCGGGCTGAAATCGAGCGCTTCCTGGCGGCAGCCGAAGCGCTGCACAAGAGCATCGTCGGGCCGCTCCTGGCGTACCACGGCGAGCACTACCAAGCTCTACGTAAGGTCCATGGACCCCTGTTGAAGTCGATCGAGACCATCACCGGCCAGAGGGCGAAGTTCATCCAGTGGAACGGGACAGGACCGGCACAGCCCCGGGACAAGCCTCCGGGCTAAGTCTCCTCCCGGAAATCCAGCAGCTTGGCATGGCGAAGCTTCTCCTCGCCCTTTAGGAACCGCACGCGGCCGACTAGGCCCGGCTTTAGCCATTCGGCCTTGTCACTCTTGAGCCCTTTCGGCGCCGGCCCGCCAATCTTGCCTTGCACGCGGTCCCATAGGCGCTGGCGCTTGTCCGCCTTGAAGGTGACGAAGGCGCCGCCGGCATAGTGGCCTTTGTCGGCCATCAGCACCATGGCAGGCTTGCCGGCCTCGCGCTGCACGCCGACGATGTCCATCTCCTTTTCGGCATAGCACTTGATCTTGCGCCAGTTCGTCGTCGGACCCGACCGATACTTGCTGCCCTTCCGCTTTGAAACGATACCTTCAAGCCCAGCCTGGTCGACCAGATGAAAGACGGCGTCGCCAGTGCCCGGCATCGCTTCGCTGAACTGGATTCGGCCGCCGTCCGGGATCAACGCCCGGAGGATCTCGCGACGGTCTTCCACCGGCGTGTCCCGCAAGTCATGCCCGTTCAGATGCAAGAGGTCGAATGCTGGCAGATACAGATCGCGCGACGGCTTGCGGCTGGTCGCGGCTGATTGATGCGCATGGAAGTCGGATAGGCCAGCCTCATTGATCGTAATGGTCTCGCCGTCGATGATGAAGTCTTTCGCCTCGATCGCTTCCGCCTCACCGGCAAGTTGGATGTAGCGGCCCGTCCAATCATAACCGTTCTTGGTGATCAGCCGAATCCCGTCATCATCCTTGATGACCTGGGTGCGGTAGCCATCGAATTTGATCTCATGAATCCAATCATCGCCCATCGGCGGCGTGTCGACCAGTTCGGGTTCCATGGGCTTGATGAATTTCAGACGCATGCACTGACTCGCAGAACCACGACTTCAATTAGCTATCGCTAAATTAGTTCCGGAACATTTTAGACGAATTGGATGTTTGAAGGGCTATGAAGATCGAAGCCGACCAATGCCGGGCAGCGCTGACGCTCATCCGGCGCACAATGGAAGAGCACTGTCCTCCTGGCGTGCTGCCGAGCGAAGAGATGGTCAATGGGCTCTATGGTCCGGAACTGATCCATGAGGCGGAAGCCATTGCCGCCGGCATCGTCGCAACCATTGACCAGCTGCAATTGCCCGTGATGAAACCGCCGTCCCCTAGTATCAAATAGAGACCGACACAGGGAAGGTCGCTTGGCCGCGCGATCGTGGGCTCGCAACGACCGGCGAGGCGATGCCGGCCCCACCAAGGGTTACAGCCCCTCGACCAGCAGCGAAGGCGGCTCGCGGCAGTGCAACGCCCGAAGTGTTTCGAGACGACGATGTCCACCGAGCGTAGCCAGCGCGCGTTGTGCTGCACAAGGACCGAGGCAGCGGCACGGCCGCCCGGGCTACTCCAAAGGCGGCTCTTCGCTCTGTGGAGCCAAAACGGTGATATCCATCCTGGCGATTGTCGATGCGGCGCGCCCCTGGGCGCCAGAATCCGTGTCGCCACTTTCTGCCGCCATTGCCTTGGCGCGATGTCCTACGCTGTCTGCGCTTTTGCCTGGCGCAAATCCTTCGCCCGGTTCTGTCTTTGCGGGTTTCGGTCGAGTTTCAGCTGCCTGCCGATGTTGGTTTCCAATCGCCGAGACCATTGATACCTCCCCTTCATGAGGCCGCGACTGTACCTGTCAAGGCTGTAGCGAGGCTGATCACTTAAGTGGTCGGGTTGCGCCCGCTCGTCGTGGCCCTCCGATCACTGGGCTCTCGATGCCTTGGCGCTCGCGGACGTCTGGTCGGGTGGGAAGTTCAAACTCAGCCGCCCTTTGCGGCACCGGCTTCGCCCGACAACTAGGAACGATTTCGGCCGCCATGTGTTACGCAATCATGAATCTCGCGGATCCCGGATCAACAATGGCAACCGATCTTTTCACGATGCAACTCGCTGATGCTCAGCAGCGCATCAAACAGACCGAGTTCGCGCTGGTACTCAGCGAGAAAATGGTGGCTGAGAACCTCGCTTTATCCAGCAGGATACGATCGGCGAGGCGGCGTGTCCTGAAGGGCGGAAGGCCTCTGGCGACAGTCGACTCAACAAGCTGAAAGAGTTCTTCAAATGATCTCGACCCAGTCCGGACGTGGGAGAGCTTGCCGGTAACCTTAGCGGTAATCGGCCGAGTCGCAGCAGGAAGCGCGCCGAAAACTTGCTGGACGAAGATTGCGGCGTCGCTATGAATCCCGCCTTGTGTTGCCGAATCCGATCTGCGCAAAGGCGCATGGCCGAGACCAGGCAGCGGCTCACGAAGATTGATCCCAGCAGGACGAATTGACCGCTACGGCTCAGTTGAGACGGCACTTCGAAATCACGACTCCCTGCTGAGCTATCAGTTTCCCTCGATCTCTAATCGTATGAGTTCTGCGCACCACCCTTCGCTCTTCGAGCTTCGGGTGGCACGCCACCGAGTAGCCGTCAAACGTCGAGATAGCCGGCGGCGACGAGCATTGCCTTGTATCGTTGGGCAAATCGGCTGGGCAAACGGCTGAGGTAAGCTGACGCGCCAATATCCCAATGCGCGCCCAGTTCGCGGTCGAAGGCAGCCGGGTCGAATTGCAGCAAGCCGCTGCGTGGGTAGACCGTGAATTCTCCGAAGATCGGCTCCCCCTCCTCCTCGTAGAAATCGACACGCACCATGTCGAACTCGCTGCCGAGCGCCTCGGCTGCCTCGATCATCCGCGCCAGGCTCTTGGGAGGGGGAATTTCCAGGCTCGAGTCGATCGCGCCCTGGACGATGTTCAGCGGGCGCCAATCGCGATCCAGGTGGGCGGTATTCTTGGCCGTGGAACGGAAGGCGACGACGACGATGTAGGCGACGCGGCCAGCCAGCACACAGAATTTGTAGTCGACCGGGTCATAATCCTGGTCCTTGCCGACAAGGGCTTCGACGAAAACCCGCCGCTCTATGTGCGCATAGCTGCGCTCCAGCTTGCGGGCGCCATAGGTTTGGCCAAGGTATTCCGTCATCTCGGCAATGATCGCCTCCCGGTCGGCGTTGGCCGGATCACGAACGATGACATTCATGGCGCAACCGTGGTTGCATTTGACGGCGTAGGGGATTTTCAGGTCATCGAAAGGGATCTGGCGCGGATCGTCGCCCTGCCACAGCACCTCCGGGATGGCGAGCCCGGGAAGCCGCTCCCTGACGATTTCCTTGGACTTGAGCTTGTCGAGAAGGCCGGTAAAGCGAGGATCGTCATCGAAAATCTTGCGCCAGTGGATCTTTTCCGTGAACGTCACCGGGGCTGCAAAATTCGGCAGATGCCGCATCCGCTCAAGGAAACGCTGGGTCAACCGGCGATAGCGGACAAGCAGCGCGGCGTTCAGCAACAGGAGAGATGCCCGCGCGCTGTTTCGCTTCAGCCATGCCTTTGCGCCACGCGCCATTCCGGTGTCCTTGCAACTTGCGCAACTTCATCCGCGAAGTGGACGGCCACCCTGCCCGCAGCAGTGAGGCACGTCGAGCTTCGCCGAGCTAGCCCTTCATCGGGTACAGTTTCAAATGCTGGATCAGGATGATCGTCTTGGCGTCGATGATGCGGCCGTCTGAAATGCCGGCCAGCGCTTCATCAAGCCGCATTTCCAGAACCTCGATGTCCTCGCCCTCGTCGGCCGCGCCGCCGCCGGCCGAGATGCGGTCGGCGGGTGAATAGCGCGCCACGAAGAACCACAGCCGTTCGGTGACGCTGCCCGGGCTCATATAGGGGGAAAACAGCCGCTCGATGTTCTGTAGGCGATAGCCGAGCTCTTCCTCGGCCTCCTTGAGGATGGCGGTTTCGGGATCGTTTTTGTCGAGCAGGCCGGCGCAGGCCTCGATCAGCGGTTCGCGGTGGCCGGTGACGTAGGCGGGGTAGCGGAACTGCCGCACCAGAAGCACCGTCTGACGCTCGGGATCGAAAGGCAGGATCACCGCGCCGTCGCCACGATCGTAGGTCTGGCGAATCTGCGTCTCCCACTGCCCGTCGCGCCGACGGTAATCGAGAACAGTCTTCTTCAGGACCGCCCAGTCGTCGGACAGGACTTCCTCCGAGCGGATGCGGATACGATCTTCCATGATGAGCTCCAAGCTGTCGGCGCCATGGCGTAACCGCGAACGGTTTTGCGCGCAACCGAAACGGCGAAGCTTTCACCGCCTCATGTCTGGTGCCGGCAACTGCCATCGCCTAAATAGCTGCAGTCCCTCTCCGGAGTTTTTTGATGACCGCAGCGCTTTTCCAGCCGATCGCCCTCGATGGCCTGACCTTTCCGAATCGTATCGCGGTGGCGCCGATGTGCCAGTATTCCGCCGAAGATGGCTCGGCCAGCGACTGGCATCTCTATCACTGGATGAACCTGGCGATGTCGGGCGCCGGCATGGTCACCGTCGAGATGACCGACGTCGAACGGCGCGGCCGCATCACCCATGGCTGCCTCGGCCTCTATTCCGACGACAACGAGGCGGCCGCCCGGCGCACGCTGGATGCAGCAAGGCGCGTCGCCGCGCCGGAAACGAAATTCGGCATTCAGCTTGCCCATGCCGGCCGCAAGGCCTCCAACCGAAAGCCCTGGGAAGGCGGCGGCCCATTGCAGCCGGGCGAGGATCCATGGCAGACCGTCTCGGCCTCGGCCATCGCCTATGACACCGGCTGGAATGTGCCGCATGCGCTGGAGGAGGATGAAATCCTGCAGCTTATCGAGCGCTTCACTCAAGCCGCGAGGCGGGCCGAGCGCGCCGGCTTCGACTTCCTCGAGTTGCACGCCGCGCACGGCTATCTGATCTTCCAGTTCCTGTCGCCGCTTTCCAACCAGCGCACCGACCGCTGGGGCGGCTCGCTGGAAAACCGCATGCGCTTCCTCATCGAGATCGCCAAATCGGTGAGGAAGGCAGTTCCAAACCTGATGCTTGGCGCCCGCCTGTCGGTGAAGGACTGGGTCGATGGCGGCTTCGAGGTCGAAGAGGCGATCGAGGTGGCCAAAGCCTTGAAGGCGCTTGATGTTGCCTATATCTGCTGTTCGAGCGGCGGCAATTCGCCGTTGCAGAAGCTGCCGACCGGCGCCGGCTATCAGGTGCATCTGGCCGAAGCGGTGCGCAAGGGCGCCGGCATCCCGACACGGGCTGTCGGCCTGATCGACGATCCCGCGCAGGCAGAGGCGATCGTCGCCGACGGCCGCGCCGACATGGTCGCGCTGGCCCGCGCCTTCCTCGCCGATCCGCGCTGGGGCTGGCGCGCCGCCGCCACCTTCAGCGAGAAAATCCATCCCGCGCCACAGCTCGCCCGCTCGGTGACGACGATGCAGCATTGGACGAAGGGCTGAACAGGCAGCGCCGACGGATGCGCCAAACGCATCTGCTGGACAGATTGCCGCAGCTTCGCTTTAATCCGCCCGCTATAGTCCCTGGGGGCAGGCCGCCTTGGCGGCCGGGTTGGGAGCAAAGTCCATGGCATCAAGGGCAATCTATCCGGCGGCAGCCGCTCTGGTGGTCGCACTGTCGTTCGCCGCGTCGTCTCCGGTCGGCGCGCAATATTGCGAAGGCACGGTGCACGGCCTGTCCAGGCACTACGATCTGGATACCGGCAGCGGGTTTCTCGCCGTGCGCGCACGGCCGAACTCGTCGTCGCGCATGATCGGGCAATTGTTCAACGGCGACCACACGGAGATTTTCGACCGCCGGGGCAACTGGTACCAGGTCGAAATCGGCGGACGGACCGGCTGGGCCAACGCCCACTGGCTGCGCAACGACTGCGGTTACTGAGACCAACGATTGCGGTTGGTGAGACGTTTGGGCGCAGGCTGACGGCCACTTTTGCAACCATATTGGCTGCTTTGCGTTGCGGCCATCATGGATAACAAACCTTTTGAAACCCCGGTCGTGGTCGAACTCGGCCATGTCGGCAAATATCGCCAGATCCGCAGCACCCAGGAAGCGGCGGAGTGTCTGATGACGGTGTGGCCGCTCAATCGCGGCCCGCGCCATCGTGATGCTCTCGACACTTGCCTCAAAGTGCTGGAAGGTTATCGTTCGACGGCCGATGCACGCAGGGCCTTGATCGAAGCGGCCAAGGAATCGGAAGTGCTGGTTCCCGAAGACCGGCTGCCAGACGCCAAGTTGCATTGAAGCCCAAATTGCAATGAAAAACGGGCCGCATTGAGCGGACGGACGAACCGGAGGATTTCATGGCGAAGCTGACTTACAAGATCGTCGAGCATGACGGGGGCTGGGCCTACAAGGTCGGTTCGACATTCTCGGAGACATTCCCGACCCACCAGGATGCGCTGCGCGCCGCCGAGATCGCCTCGGCCGAACAGCAGATCGCCGGCGCCACGGACGGCATCCAGTATGAGGATGCCGAAGGCAAGTGGCACGACGAACTGGCCGACGGCCGCGACCGGCCGCAGACCGAAGTTTCCGACTGATCCTTGCCCCTCAGCTTTCGCTGCCGGCCGTGGATGCTCGCCTAAGCAATTCCCTTGGGAATTGCGTCAAAACAAACAGGCGGGACATCCTGCCGGTCAGTCGAAGCCGCGGCTTGATCACTTGCCGCAATATTGATCGTTCACGTTGGGCCTCACATTTCCGTAGGGTCCTGACGGGTCGGAGGCGCACGGCCCCGTAGCGCCATAACCTTGGCTGCCGTCGGCATTGATGCTGCCGGTGGTGCTCTGGTCGACGGTCGATGACTGCTCGTTGCCGAACGGCCACCAGCTGTGATCGTTGGAATACGTGCCGTCCGATGACTGCGCCATCGCCGGTGTGGCAAGACCGATCGTCAGCACGGATGCTGCAAAAACTTTCCTGTACATTGAATTACTCCGTATCCGCCGCCTTGGGTGCGACACGGGGTAAAACCGGATATCAGCCGAATGGTTCAGTGAAATTGTTGTGAGGCTGTGGTGAGGTCTTGGCCGGCGAATGTCCGCTCGGCAATGCGCTTGATGAAGGTGATGACGCGGTCCGGCTCGTCGAATTGCGGCATGTGGCCGAGGCCTTCGACCGTCTCGAAATCGAGCCCTTCGATCCTGTCCTTCATCGGCTCCCCATGTATGCGCATGGCGATGACGCGATCGGCTGTCCCGAAGAAAATCCCGGCCGGCATGGCGATCTCTCCATAGCGCTCTTCGATGCGGCCAAGATCCTCTTCGACCGCCACGAAATCGGTGGAGGTCGCATGGAAATGGACAGGCCTCAGCCCGAGCCATCCGCCGCCATCGATCATGTAGTCGGCGGGAACGGCCTGCGGCGAGAAGATGAACTCCAGTGTCTGCCGCGCATATCTGAGGCTTGTCGGTATCGCGACGGTGTAGGCCATGATCCAGCGCCAAAGCCGCGAACGGATATAGAGCAGGCCCGCTTTCTCGCGGACGCCGGCTTCCAGATGGGTCAGCGGCGCCAGCAAGGCGATGCCGGAAATCGCGCCGGGATGCTCCAAGGCCAGGGTCAGCGCGACGGCGCCCCCCAGCGAGTGCCCGACCACGAGCGGCCTTTCCAGCCCGAGTGTTTCGATGAAGCGCCTGATGATCTCGGCCTGTTCAGGCAGACGGCCGGTGGCTCCTCGCGCGCGAACAGAATAGCCCGATCCCGGCCGGTCGAGTGCAATGAGGCGGTAGCCAGGGCCAAAGCGCTCAAACAGCGTGTGGCGAAACTGGTGGAGCTGCGCGCCAAGTCCGTGCACGAACAGGATCGGCCGTCCCTCGCCCGTTTCGACATAATGGATGCGGCTGCCGTCGATCTCGACGAAGTTTCCGCTGGCCGGCACCAGCCTTTCGGCCTTGGCGGCAATCCAGAGCGTAGCGGCCACCAGGCAGGCCACGATGACGAGAGCCAGCACGGACAGGCCGGCGACAAGCCACAGCAGAATCGATACCAGCATGTTTCACCCGGGGAGCGGACCGGCGCGCACCATCACCCACTGACGAACGCTCGGCAAGGCAGATGGCGGCTTGTGTCGGCATTGCCGCCAGTTCGATGTCGCGCTATCTCAGGCGACCTTCTTTCTGCCTCAGGCGACCTTGTCTGCCAACGGGCCTGTTTGCCGGAGCCTTCCATGCCTGAAATCGTCACTGCCGCCATGCTTGTCATCGGCGACGAGATTCTGTCCGGCCGCACCAAGGATAAAAATATCGGCCACCTCGCCGACATCATGACGGCCATCGGCATCGACCTGAAGGAAGTGCGCATCGTTCCCGACGAGGAGGACGAGATTGTCGCTGCGGTGAATGCCGTACGCGCCCGCTACACCTATGTCTTTACCACCGGCGGCATCGGCCCGACGCATGACGACATCACCGCCGATTCCGTTTCCAAGGCTTTTGGGGTGCCGTGCGAATACGACGCCAAGGCCTATGCCATGCTGGGCGAGAGCTATGCCGCGCGCGGCATCGAATACACCGAGGCCCGCAAGCGCATGGCGCGCATGCCGCGCGGCGCCGACCATATCGACAATCCGGTCTCCGTCGCGCCCGGCTTTCGCATCGGCAACGTCCATGTCATGGCCGGCGTACCGGCGATTTTCCAGGCCATGCTCGACAATGTCGTGCCGACGCTGAAGGCCGGCACCAAGATGCTGTCGGCCACCGTCCATTGCCCGTTCGGCGAAGGCCTGATCGGTGGTCCCCTGGGCGATATCCAGAAGGCGCATCCCGACACCATCATCGGCTCGTATCCGAAATATGGCGACGGCAAGTTCTGGACGGAGCTGGTCGTCCGCGCCCGCAGCCAGGAGGCGCTGGATTCGGCACGCAAGGACGTCGAGGCGATGGTGGCCGGCTTCACCGCCGCCAATTGACCCTGGGTTCGCGGCCCATCGCCGGGCCGGAACCAAGCACCGCACTCCCACGTTTTCCCTCGGGCGCAGCACGCGCCGGCAGATTTGAGGGATTTCGCATGCGCTTCAAGACCATCGTCGCCATATTGCAGAACGAACAGGACGCCGAACGCGTGCTCGACTGCGCCATCCCGCTTGCCGACCGGTTCGAGAGCCATCTCATCGGCATCCATGCCGAAGCGCTGCCCGTTCCCTACACCTCGGCAACCGGCTTCCCCGACACCGAGTTCCTGCAGGTCTCCGCCGACATGAACCGCGAGCGCGCCGAGAAACTGCAGGCGCTTTTCGTTGGGCAGATCGAGAATTCCGGCCTTTCCTTCGAATGGCGCAGCCTCGAGAGCTTTTCCGGCGACAGCGCGCTGACGGGTATTTCCAGCGTGCGCGCCGCCGACCTGATCATCGCCGCGCAGCGCGAGACCGGCGGCGACCAGAGCGCCGATGTCGACGCGCTGGTTTACGATGCCGGCCGGCCGGTGCTGGTGGTGCCGCATGAGGGGCCGTTGGTCACCACATTCAAACATGTGCTGCTGGCCTGGAACGGCAGCAAGGAGGCGGCGCGTGCCGCCTTCGACGCGCTGCCCTTCATCATCGAGGCCGAGAAAACCGACATTCTGGTCATCGATCCGCCGGATACGCTGGATGACAACCCGGAAGCCGCCGGCGCCGAGATCGCCGCAGCACTCTCCAGGCATGGCGCAACGGTCAGCGTGTCGGTGCAGAAATCGGGCAACGCCTCGGTCGATGACGTCATCCAGACCCGGATCGCCGAGACCGGAGCCGACCTTCTGGTGCTCGGCGCCTACAGCCATTCCTGGCTGCGTCAGCTTTTGTTCGGCGGCGTCACGCGCACCGTGTTGCGCAGCGTGCCGGTGGCGGCCTTTTTGTCGCGTTAACTCCACAGACTGGCCCCGCCCTTGCCAATGCCCTGACTTTCCAGTTAATTCCGCGCGCATTCCACAATGTTGCGCGCGGAGTGCAGAATGTCCCTTCCCGAAAAAGCCTTTCCGGTCTCCTGGGACCAGTTCCACCGCGATGCCCGGGCGCTCGCCTGGCGGCTTGCCGGCGCCAACAAGGGTCAGTGGAAGGCCATCGTCTGCATCACCCGTGGCGGCCTGGTTCCCGCTGCCATCATCTCGCGCGAACTCGGCATACGCGTCATCGAGACGGTCTGCGTCGCCTCCTATCACGACTACACCAGCCAGGGGCAGTTGCAGGTGCTGAAGGAGATCACGCCGGCGCTGCTCGCCGATGATGGCGCGGGCGTGCTGATTATCGACGACCTCACCGACACCGGCAAGACGGCAGGCATCGTGCGCGCCATGATGCCCAAGGCGCATTTCGCCACCGTCTACGCCAAGCCGAAAGGCCGGCCGCTGGTCGACACCTTCATCACCGAAGTCAGCCAGGACACCTGGATCTACTTTCCCTGGGACATGGGTTTCACCTACCAGAAGCCGATCGCCGACGATCACGCCGGCTGATTCGCGCCAGCCCATTTCTGCCCAGACGGCCAAACCGGCCCCGTTTGCTATGAAAACAGGCACTGGAAGGGACAATGTTCTGTCGAATCGACAGGTGTTGGCGGATTTGACGGGTCGGTGTGATGTTTTTTACTTTTAAGACTTACACTTGTCGGTAAGATTCATACGGCGGCTAACGATTCTGAGGGCTGGGGTAGCTTTCACTGATGCTGACGACACCGGCGACACACGACCATCTGGCTGAAAGGGTCCGCAAGCTCTTCGGCACTTCGCCTTGTCGCCTGCAGGTTGCCGCTTTGCCATGGCGCAATAACGAAGACGGCGTCGAGATCATGCTGATCACCAGCCGAGACACCGGGCGTTGGGTGCTGCCGAAGGGCTGGCCCGAGGCCAGGGAGCCGCTCTGCGAGGCAGCGGCGCGCGAGGCGGGCGAGGAAGCCGGATTGCGTGGCAAGATTTCGCTCTTCGAGGCCGGTCGTTACTTCTACGCCAAGGCCCTCGCGTCCGGCGAGGAAGTCCCTTGCGAAGTGCTGGTGTTTCCGCTGCAGGTCGAGCACGTTGCCGACCGCTGGAAGGAAAAGCGCGCGCGCACCCGCAAATGGGTCAATGGGGCCGAGGCCGTACGCATGGTCAACGAGCCGGACCTCTGCCAGATCATCGCCCATTTCTGCGCCGATCCCGACAAGTTCGTCGTTAGAGCCTAGCTCACAGCCACCGCTGCATAGTCCTGCGCGCCCGCACCGGTTCTTGCCCCGATTCCGGGCTCGGTGCTTCGCTCCGCGCGCCAGCAATCCGACACTATAAATCCCTCCCCTTCAGGCCAAGCTTAGCCACAGCTTGACATGCAGGCATTTACCTGCATATTGTGTCTTCAAGATGAGTGAGACCGATGGACGCCGACAAGGTTTTCAAAGCGCTGGGCGACCCGACCCGCAGAATGCTGCTCGATCTTCTGTGTGAGAAGAACGGCCAGACGCTCGGCGAGCTTTGCGAAAATCTCGACATGGCGAGGCAATCCGCCACGCAGCACATCGATCTGCTGGAAGCGGCCAATCTGATCAGCACGGTCAAGCGTGGCCGAGAGAAGCTGCATTTCATCAACCCCGTGCCGCTGCACGAAGTCTACGAGCGGTGGGTGCGAAAATTCGAACGGCAGCGGCTGAGCCTGCTGCACGACCTGAAACAAGAACTCGAAGGAGACGACCAATGACCCGGGAAACCACCAGTTTTGTCTACGTGACCTACATCAGATCGACGCCACAAAAGGTGTTCGAAGCCATCACCAGGCCCGATATCGCCAAGCGCTACTGGGGCCACGAAAACGTCTCCGACTGGAAGCCCGGCTCGAAATGGGAACATATTCGCGCCAATGAGGAGCGCTCTGTCGAAGTCGTCGGCAAGGTTGTCGAAATCTCGCCGCCGACCCGCCTGGTCATGAGCTGGGCCAACGCCTCGCAGGCCGACGATCCCACCAAGCACAGCCGGGTGACGTTCGCCATCGAGGAATACGACACCATGGTCAAGCTGACCGTCAGCCATGACGAGCTCGAAGCCGGCAGCGGCATGGCCAAGGGCATCAGCCAGGGCTGGCCGGCCGTGCTGTCCAGCATGAAATCCTTCCTCGAAACCGGCACAGGCATCGACCTGTTCGCCAAGCCGAAATCGGCCTGAAGCAATCTGACAGCGGGAGAACGACAATGACCAGGCACTATACCGGCGGCTGCGCCTGCGGCGCGATCCGCTATGAGGCCAGCGGCGAGCCGATCTTTCAGAACCACTGCCAATGCCTCGATTGCCAAAAGCGCAGCGGTACTGGCCATTGTTCCTATGTGACCTTCGGCCGGCGCGCTGACGTAAAGATCACCGGCGAGCCGAGCACATGGCGGATGATCGCCGACAGCGGCAATGAAAAGGCCCAGGCCTTTTGCCCGACCTGCGGCACGCCGGTCTACGTAACGTTCGTCGCCATGCCGGAGGTGACGGCGATCCAGGCCACGAGCCTCGACGATCCCGGCCAGTTCGACCCGCAGGCGGTCACCTACACCGTGCGCGGCCACGCCTGGGACACGATCGACCCAGCGCTTCAGCCATTCGAGCGAATGCCTGGATGAACTAGGCAGAGCCCTATCCCTCGGATAGGGCTCTGCGTTCAGCTCAGATCACCAGGCCCTTGGTCAGTTCCAGCGCCTGCCGCTCGAACAGGCGGCGGTAGATGCCGCCCTTCAGCCGGATCAGCTCGTCATGCGAGCCTTGCTCGACGATCTTGCCACGGTCGAACACGAGCAGCCTGTCCAGCGCCCGCACCGTCGACAGACGGTGTGCGATGACCAGCGTCGTGCGGCCGACCATCAGCCGCTCCATCGCCTGCTGGATCAGCACTTCCGATTCCGAATCGAGGCTCGATGTCGCCTCGTCCAGGATCAGGATGCGCGCATCCGCCAGGAAGGCGCGTGCGATCGCCACGCGCTGGCGCTCGCCGCCCGACAGCTTCACGCCGCGTTCACCGACCAGCGTGCCGTAGCCCTTCGGCAGGCTGGTGATGAAGTCGTGCGCGCTGGCGAGCTTGGCGGCATGCTCGATCTCGGCCTGCGTGGCGTCCGGACGGGCATAGGCGATGTTTTCCGCCAGCGAGCGGTGGAACAGGATGGGCTCCTGCTGGACGATGGCAATCTGCGCGCGCAGCGACGCCTGTGCAACCTGGGAGATGTCTTGGCCATCGATCAGGATCCTGCCGCCGCTGACATCATAGAGACGCTGGATCAGCTTCACGAAGGTCGTCTTGCCCGAGCCGGAATGGCCGACCAGTCCGACCCGCTCGCCCGCCGTTATCTCCGCCGAAAAGTCGCGGTAGAGCGGCAAGCGATGGCTACCATAGTGGAAGGTGACGTTATCGAAGGCGATGTGGCCATGCGTGATCCGGATCGGCTTGGCGCCGGGCCGGTCCTCGACGCCGAGCGGTTGCGACTGGAAATCGACCAGTTCCTCCATGTCGTTGACCGAACGCTGCAAATTGCGGATATGCGTGCCGATGTCCCTGAGGTAGCCCTGCAGCACGAAGAACGAGGTCAGCACGAAGGCGACATCGCCCGCACTTGCCTGGCCCCAGGCCCACAGCATCAGCGACAGGCCGATTACTGCCGTCCGCAGCACCAGCAGCATGGCGCCTTGCGTCGTGCCGTTGATGGTGCCGCGCACCCAAGTGCGGCTGGTCCGCGCGCGCCATTTGGCGACGACCTTGGCAAGACGCGTTTCCTCGCGCGTCTCGGCGCCGAAACCCTTGACCACGGCATTGCAGCTCACCGCATCGGCAAGCGAGCCGCCAAGCCGCGTATCCCAGCTGTTGGCGAGCCGTGCCGCGGGCGCGACATAGCCGAGCGACAGCAGCGCCGTCACGGTGATGAACAGCAGCGAGCCGACTGCCACGACCAGCCCCATCAGCGGCCAGAACCAGCCGAGCAGCAACGTCGAGCCGACCAGCATGGCGACCGACGGCAGCAACGCAATCAGGATGGTGTCGTTGAGCAGGTCGAGAGCCCACATGCCGCGCGTAACCTTGCGCACCGTCGATCCGGCAAAGCTATTGGCGTGCCAGTCGGTTGAGAAGCGCTGCACGCGATAGAACGCGTCGGCGGCGATGTCGGCCATCATCTTCAGCGTCAGCTCGACAATACCCATGAAAGCCAGGTTGCGCAGCACCACGCCGGTCAGCGCCAAAGCGATGAGCGCGGAGAACGCCGCCATTGCCGCATTCCACGCGACATCGTCTGCCAACGCACTGCTGGCTACGGCGTCGACCAGCCGGCCGGAATAGAGCGGCGTCAAGACATCGGCCAGGGTCGACAGCAGGAAGCTGCCCATGATCAGCGAAAGCCGCCACGGCTGGCGCCGCCAGTGGCTGAGCGTGAAGCCAAGAACGCTGCGAAAGGCGCTTGCACGCAGATCGATTCGAAAACGAGGCATGATGTCCTCCGGGCGCAAAAATGCCCGGTCCCGGTAAGGTCGAAAAATTGAAAACCGCGCTGGGCAATTCGCCCTGATATGCGGAGGTTCGGCATAGGTGGCGGCGCGCCCTAGATATCGGGTGGCGACCGGCATCGGCAAAAGCCTGTACTCGACCCGGCATCGGCGCGAGGTAGTGTGCTGAGAGTTCTGCAAATTCGCTGAGAGGGGGCGGTCATGGCAGGCTGGTGATTGTTCAC
>NZ_AYWI01000017.1:0-98433 GCF_000502535.1 Mesorhizobium sp. LNJC391B00 | reverse complement strand
GGGCGGCGTACCGGCTCGGCCGGGCGCTGCACTGGCGCCTGAGGCGCCGGGCGCAGGGCGCGCGGTTCGGCATTGTCGCCGCCGCGTCCCGATTTCGCAACGATATCCGAAAGTTCCTTGAGCGCGTTGATCTGTTCGGCAACGGCACGGCGGATCGCCGAGGTCGATTCCTTGGCCTCTTCCGGCATCTCGATGACGCCCTTCTTGAGCTCGGCGCGGGTGAGGTCGAGCTCGCTCTTGATCGAGCTTGCGGTGCGCCGCATCTCCTCGGTCGCATCGGCGAACCGGCTGGTTGCCGAATCGACCACTTCCGTTATGGCGATCCGGATCTTGTCGGCTGATGCCAGCGTCTTGCCTTCGGCATTCTGCATCGTCTGGCCGACAAGGTTTTCGAACGAACGCATCACCTTCTCGAGGTCTTCCGACTTCTTGACCAGGCCGACGGCGAGATCTTCGAGCGACGACTGCCGCTCAAGCGTGTGCTCCAGATTGCTCTGCGCCGAGCTCAACAGATCCGAAGCCGAGGACAGCAAGCGGCTGTGCTCGTCGAACTTGGTGGCGATCGAGGCCACTTCGCGCAGGGTCGACGACGACAATTCGGTAAGCCGCGTCGTGTTCGAATCGACCAGGCGGGCCGAGCTGGCGAAGGTCTGCGCGGCCTTTTCGGTGGTTGCCGCGAAGCTTTGCGTGCTGCCGCTCAGACGTTCGTCAACCTGGCCGAGGTTGATCGCCGCCTGTTCGATCAGCTCACCAAGCTGCGAGCTGGAGACGCTCATGCGGCCGATGAGGTCGGCGACGCTATCGGCGAGCGACGAGCGCGCGCCTTCGACGGCCGACAGCGTTTCGGCGGTGCGGCTGGCGAGCGCGTTGACGAGGGCGGCATTTTCGCTGCGCAGCTTCTCGGTCGCGCGTTCGGTGACCTCTTCCATGCTCTTTTGCAGTTCCGAGCCGCCCTGGGCGAAGCGCTCGACCAGCGGCCGCGCGGTTTCGTCCAGGATCTTCGCCATCTCGGCCGAACGCGCCGCCAGCATCGTGTTGAGCTCGCGGGTATTGGTGCCGATGGTCTTGGCAGCGTCGTTGGTGCTCTGGCCGATGTGCTGGCCGACCGCGGTAAAAGTCTCCGCAATCGTGTTGGCGCGCGAGATCAGCTGAGCTTCTGCGCTGGAAACCTGCTCGTTGAGCTTCTGACCCATCGTCTCCGTCGTATAAAGAAGGCGGTTCTCGACGTTGGCGACCTGTTCCTCGACGCGCGAAGCTGCGGACGCAACGCTCGCGGCCAGTCGCTCATCGGCGCCGGCAAGAGCCTGCTCCATCTCGCGGGCGTGGACGGCAAGTTCCTGGCCGGTCTGGCGTGCGCGTTCGGCAACACGCTGCTCGGTGCTGGCGAAGGCGCCGACGATGTTGTCGGCATGCTCGCCGATCGTCGACGTGGAGTCGGCGATGCGCGACACCAGGCGGTGATCGGCCTCGTCGAAGATGCGGCTGATCTCGGTGGCGCGTGCCGACAGCGCGTCCGAACCCTCGGCAATGCGCGAGATCAGCTGCTGGTCGGCGGCGTCGAAGATGCGGCCAAGGTCGGAGGCGCGGGCGGCGAGCGCTTCGGCGGATTCGCCGATGCGCATGCTCAGCCGCTGGTCGGCGCCCTCGAAGTTACGCAGGATGTCGCCGGCGCGGTCGGCCAGCGACTGCGCCGTCTCGACCGCGCGGGCGACCAGCTTCTGGTCGGCGGCGTCGAACGTGCCGGCGATCTCGCCGGCGCGGGCAGCCAGCCGTCCGGCCGTTTCTTCGGCGCGGGCGAGCAGCGAGTTCGACGTCTCGTCGTGCCGGGCAAGCAGCACGCTCGACGTATCCTCGGTGCGAGCGAGCAAGGCGTTCGTCGTGTCCTCGGCGCGGGCCAGCAAGGCGTTCGTCGTATCCTCTGCGCGCGCAATCAGGGCGCTCGATGTGTCCTCGGCACGTGCGTGCATACGGCGATCCGCGTCCTCGAAGGTCCGGGCGATGTCCTCGGCCCGGGCCAAAAGGGCGGCCGAGGTCTGCTCGGCACGCTCGGCGATCTTGCGGTCCGCGTCACTGAAGGCAGCACCGGCCTGTTCGTGCAGCGCGCTGGTGACTTCCATCACCTTCTCGCGGAGCGCGCCGGCAACGAAGACGGCGCTCTTTTCGAGCACGCTGCGGACATTGTCGACACCCACCGACAACGCGCGCTCCATGGTTCCGGCGCGCTCTTCGATGATGCCGGTCTGCTTGCTGAAGGCCTGCTCGATCTTCTCGACATCGGCAGCGATTGCCGCCGAGATATCGGTGCTTCTGCCGGCAATCTGGTCGATATGGCCCGACAGCGAGCGGTCGACATCCTTACGAATGTCGGCGAGCTTTGCCAGATCGTCTTCCAGCGCCTGGGTCAACATGTTGCGGCCTTCGGCCAGCTTGCCGACATGGCCGGCGATGATGTCGTCAACCTCACCGCGGCTTGCCGACAGCTTCTGCAGGTCGGCTTCCAGCGCACGTTTCAGGATGTCTCGCCCCTCGGCCAGCTTCTCGACCTGGCCTGCGACCAGTCCGTCGATGCTCGACCGGCTCTCGGCCAGCTTGGCGAGGTCGTCCTCGAGAGCCTTCGACAGCGTCGCGCGATCCCGGACGAGCTTGTCGCTGTGACCCTCGATCAGGCTGTTGACATTTTCCAAATCCGCTTCCAGCACCCGTGCGAACTCGCCACGGTTTTCGCTCAGCTTCTGCGACTGGTCGGCAATGGCGCTCCTGATCGCATTGAGATCGGCTTCGAGCGCCCGTGTGAGGATGTCGCGGCCCTCGGCGAGCTTCTCGACCTGTCCGGCGACCAGCCCATCGATGTTGGAGCGGCTCTCCGCCAGCTTGGCGATGTCGTCTTCCAGTGCCTTTGAGAGCGCCGAACGGTCCTGGACGAGCCTGTTTTGATGATCGGCCATGATGCCGCTGACATTGTGCAAATCGTCCTGAAGCGCCTGAGATAGCGTCGAACGATCCTGGACAAGCCGGCTCGAGTGGTCGGTGATCAGGCTGTTCACGTTCTGAAGGTCATCCTTAAGCGCCTGGGATAGCGTCGAACGATCCTGGACAAGCCGGTTCGAGTGGTCGGCGATCAGGCTGTTCACATTTTGCAGGTCGGCCTCCAATGCCTTGGAAAGCTGACCGCGCTCGTCCGCCACCTTGTCGGAATGATCCGCGATGGCACCCTTGATGGTGTTGAGGTCGGCTTCGAGCGCGCGCTTGAGGATATCGCGGCCCTCGGCCAGCTTCTCGACCTGGCCGGCGACCAGCCCGTCGATGCTCGACCGGCTCTCGGCGAGCTTGGCGAGGTCGGCCTCGAGCGTCTGTGACAACAGGCCACGATCGTCGGCAAGCCGGCTCGAATGGTCGGAGAGCAGGCCCCTGATGCCGGATAGGTCGTTCTCCAGCGCCTTGCTGAGTTCGGTGCGGTCCTCGGCCAGTTTCGCCGAGTGGTTCTCGATCACGCCCTTGATGCCGATAATGTCGTTTTCGAGCGCCTTGGTCAGGATGGCGCGGCCTTCGGCGATCTTTTCAACCTGGCCGGCGACCAGCCCGTCAATCGAGGCGCGGCTGTCGGCGAGCTTGCCGAGATCGGCTTCCAGGGCGCGCGACAGAATGTTGCGGCCTTCGGCCAGTTTACCGACATGTCCGGCGACCATTTCGTCAATGATCGTACGGGCTTGCACAAGTTTTCCGGAGTCTTCATGCAAAGCCTGGTTGAGCCGGTTGCGGCCTTCTTCAAGCCGCTCGAGATGGCTGCCCAGCGACGCGTCGATGGCGGCGCGCGACTCGTTGACCTTGCGCAGATCCTCTTCCAGGGCGCGCGAGATCAGGTTGCGGCCTTCGGCCAGCTTCTGCACCTGGTTGGTTACGGCCGCATCGATGCCGGCACGGCCCTCGGCGAACTTCGCCAGGTCCGCCTGCATGGCAGCCGCCATGCGTTCGCGGCTTTCGGACAGCTTGCGGCTGTGGTTTTCGACGGCGTCCTCGATGCCGACGCGGGCATCGGCAAGACGCTGGATGTCGGTGTCGAAGGAGCGCGACACGACATGGCGGGCGGCTTCCATGCGGCCGGCGAAATCGCTGGCGCGGGCTTCGAGCATCGACGAGGTCGACGAGACGATGTCGGCCATGTCGGCGCCGATCTGGGTCTTGCCCTGATCGATCATCGCCGACAAATGATCCTTGCTCTCGGCAAAGGTGTGGGCGATCTCGCGGGCGCGCTCGACCAGCGTTTCGTTGATCTGGCGGGCGCGCGCCTCGAGCGCGGCGTTGAGCTTCTGCGTGCCGGTATCGAGTGCTTCGGCGCGGGTCTGGAATTCGCTGATCAGCGCCTGGCCGCGCTCGGCCAGCGTCCGCTCGATGCCGTTCAGGCTGGACTCGAATTCCGAGCTCAGGGTGCGGGCGGCGCCGCCGAGCAGCGACACCATACCGGTGGTGCGGTCGTCGAGCAGGTCGGTCAGCGACCGGGTCAGGCCGTCTGTGGTGTCCGTCAGCTTGGCGATGCGGGTGTCGAGCAGCGAAGCAAAGGCTTCGCCCGATGTCGACAGCCGGTCGGTGATCGAATCCAGCCGGGTTTCGACGGAATCGAAGATCGACATCGAGCTTTCATTGATGCGGTCGATCAGCGTGTCGCCGGAATTGGTGATCGTCATCGACAGCTTGGTCGACGCGTTGAGGATAGAGTCGCGAATAATGTCGGAGGCGGCGCCGATCTCGTCCTTCAGCGTTTCATGCGCGCCGGTTATCGAGGCGCGCACGCGCTCGGCATGAGTGACGACGGCTTCGCGCTCGCTGCCCAGCCCGTCGACCAGCGACCGGATGCGCGATTCATTCTCCGAATAGGAGCGTTCGATCTGGTTGACCTCGCTGTGGACCAGCGTTTCGAGCTCGACGGCGCGCGCCAGCGTGCGCTCGATGCCTTCGCCCATCGCCGCCACTTCACGGCGAACGGCCTGGCCGATCATCATCACGCGATCCTGGGCGAGGTTTTCCGGCTCCGCCAGACGGAAAGCCACTTCCGTCATCGACTGGGCGGCAATGCGCATTTCCTGCGCGCGGCGGATCATCGCCGCGAACGCCCAAAACAGGACGACCGGTATGATTGCCGCGATCGCCAGGCCGATCAGTTCAGGGCGGGCCAGGATTTGATCGAAAGTACGAATTTTCCAGATGCTGGGGCCAAACAGCAGATTGGCGAGGCCGCCGGCGCCGGCGATCCAGGCCAGCGACACGAACGCCACGACCCAATAGATCGTGCTCGACGCGCGCCGGTTGAGGCTGTGCAGCAGCGTCTTGTAATCTTTTTGGCGGTCATCGTTTGCCGGCTTGAAGCCGGCTGGCTGGGCGCTGTTGCGCGATTCGACCGGGCGCAGCTCGGCGGGCTTGGCTGCCGGCTTCGCACTCTGGTTTTGTTGGATGGGCGCGTTTTGAGCGGGGGCGGGCTTCTGGGGGCGGCCTTCGCGCGCCAGTTCGTCCGCGGCCTGCGATATCTGCGCTTCCAGATCTTCCATCGACGCCGCGATATCGAGATCGCCGCTGCCGTCTCCGCTGAGATCGAGGTCTAGCGCCTTTTCGAGTTCCCTGGCTACGTCGCTGTCGAGAGTTCTGGTCGTCGTTGGTTTCTTCGCCATGCCTTCGCTACCCTGTACTAGCTGCCGAGGGACTTCTTATTTTTGCCTGATTCTGGCTCGTCTTATCCCACGCAGGAGGCTGAAAATGGACCTTCGTATCGTAATGACACACAGGGGTAAAGAAAACATGCATTCCGCGAGATACGTAAAACTTTAAATATAAGGTTAACGACAACGTGATCTAACCGCCTCAGCGGCAACAATTTTCCAGCCCAGTCATTAACGCGTTGGCGACGGAAATCGCCTAGTTTTTCGGCGATCGGCACAAGGAGTTTCAAATTGGTACGCGGTGAAAGCGGCATTGCCTTCTCAATGCCGGGCGGCGATGCGTCGGGACCGGCCCGTTCGCGCCCAGTGGATCTGGCCCATCTGGCCCGTCAGACAATGGGCGATCGCGCCCTCGAACAGGAGGTATTGGCACTGTTCGTACAGCAGGCGCTTTCCGTCCGCGACAGAATTGTCGATGCCGACGTCAGGGAGCGACTGCTTCTGGCGCATGGGCTGAAAGGTTCGGCGCGCGGGGTCGGCGCCTTTGCCATCGCCGACTGCGCCACCTCGATCGAACAGCAGCCGGAAGATGCGCGCATCCTCAAGCGCCTCGGCGCCCTGATCGAGGAAGTGCGCGATTTCATCGCCGCCATCAGCCGGTAATGGCTGCCGCTCGGCAGCGGCCACCGGGATGAATCGACGGGGCCAGGGCGTGCTTTGGCCGCTTTCCGAAAAACGTCACAAAGCGGCGCTTTCGCGCGGCAGTTGACTTGTCCGGCGGAGTGATTATCTCGGCTGGGACTCCCTTCAGGTGACAAATGACCAAGCTGACCTTCATTGCCCATGACGGCACTCCTTTCGATGTCGAGGCCGAAAACGGCTCGACCGTCATGGAGAATGCGATCCGCAACGCGGTGCCGGGCATCGAGGCAGAATGCGGCGGCGCCTGCGCCTGCGCGACCTGCCATGTCTATGTCGACGAAGCCTGGACGGCCGAGGTCGGCGAGCCGGAGGCGATGGAAGAGGACATGCTGGACTTCGCCTATGACGTCCAGCCGAACTCGCGCCTGTCCTGCCAGATCAAGGTGCGCGACGCGCTTGACGGCCTCCTCGTGCGCGTGCCGGCTCGCCAGGGTTGATCTCCCGTAGCATCTGATTTTTCCCGCCGCCGCTTGGCAGCGGGCCAATGCTCATGCAGTCTCGCGCCAGTTTCGGCCCAGTTTGACAATGAGGCTCGCCTGGCATGACCGATATAATCAAGACGGACGCACTCATTGTCGGGGCGGGGCCGGTCGGCCTGTTCGCCGTGTTCGAACTCGGCCTCTTCGACATGAAGTGCCATCTGATCGATATCCTCGACCGGCCCGGCGGCCAATGCGCCGAACTCTATCCGGAAAAGCCGATCTACGACATTCCAGGCTGGCCCTCGATCTCGGCGCAAGGGCTGGTCGACAAACTGCTCGAGCAAATTCAACCGTTCAAGCCGGATTTTACCTTCAACCGCATGGTCTCCAGCCTGGAAAAGCTGGACGACGGCTCATTTCGGGTCACCACCGACGAGAACGAGGTGTTCGAAGCCAAGGTGGTGGTGATCGCCGCCGGTGGCGGCTCGTTCCAGCCCAAGCGGCCGCCCATTCCCGGCATCGAGGCCTATGAGGGCAGGAGCGTCTTCTATTCGGTGCGCCGTATGGAGGAATTCCGCGGCCACGACCTCGTCATCGTCGGTGGCGGCGATTCCGCACTCGACTGGACGCTGAACCTGCAGCCGGTGGCAAAAAGCGTGACACTGGTCCACCGGCGCGCGGAATTCAGGGCGGCGCCCGACAGCGTCAACAAGATGTATGCCATGCAGGAGATGAAGCAGCTGGAGTTCCGGGTCGGCCAGGTGAGCGGCCTGACCGGCGCCGACGGCGAGCTGGCCTCTGCTACCATCAAGGGCGGGCCTGACGGCGACATCGAGGTGCCGTGCACGCGCATGCTGCCGTTCTTCGGCCTGACCATGAAGCTCGGCCCGATCGCCGAATGGGGGCTCAACCTTCATGAGAACCTCATTCCGGTCGATACCGAGAAATTCCAGACTTCGGTGCCAGGCATCTTTGCCGTCGGCGACATCAACTGGTACCCAGGCAAGCTGAAGCTGATCCTGTCGGGTTTTCACGAGGTGGCGCTGATGGCGCAGGCCGCCAAGCGCATCATCAGCCCCGGTGAGCGCATCGTCTTCCAGTACACGACGTCGTCGACCAGCCTGCAGAAGAAGCTCGGCGTCGTGGAGTAGGTCCTACAGGGCTTTCCGGATCACTCCACCAGAACGACTGGCGCCTCGGCGTCGTCGCGGCCGCGCAGTGACTTCTCCGGCATCAGCGCCAGCGTCATCAGCGCCAGCACGAGCGTGACGGCCGCGGCAAGGAAGATCATCATGAAGGGCGTCGCCGAGACGATCTGTCCGGCAGCCGGCGCGCCTTCGCCGGCAAGCGGCAGGCCATAGCCGAGCGCGACGGCGCCGAGCATGGCGACGCCGAGCGCGCTGCCCAGCGAACGCAGGAAGGTCAGCGCGCCGGTGGCAACGCCGAGATGCGCGCGGTCGACGGCGTTCTGCACCGATACGGTGGCGACCGGGAAAGTGGTGCCGCTTCCAAGGCCGATGCAGATGGTCAAGAGCTCGACCACCAGCAGCGAGGCGCGGCCGGCGACCAGGCTGAGCACGCCAAGGCAGATAATGGCGAAGAGAACGCCGACCATGGCTATACGCTTGTAGTGGAAGAAGCGCGGTATCGTGCGGCCGCTGAAGGTCGCGCCGGCGACCGTTCCGAGCAGCAGGCCGAGCATGGCAAGGCCCGACTGGCTGACCGACAGGCCGATGATCGACTGCAGATAGACCGGCAGGTACACCGACAGGCCGATATTGGCGGCCTGCAGCAGGAACATCGACGCCGTGCCGGCAAGCACGATCGGATTGCTCAGCACTTCAAGCGAAATCAGCGGCTCGGCCGCACGCATCAGCCTGAGGGCGAACGCACCCCAGAAGACCGCCGAACAGGCGAGCAGGCCGACGATCTCGCGCGAGGCCCATGGATAGGCGCTGCCGCCCCAGTTGAGGGCCAAAAGCAGCAATGCCGTCGCCACCACCAGAAGCAGCGCGCCCGGCGCGTCGATGCGATGCCGCTTTGCGGCGACCGGCAGTTTGCGCAGCGGCTTGTTGATGATGGCCATGGCCAAGATGCCGAGCGGGATATTGATCCAGAAGATCAGCGACCAATGCAGATGTTCGGCAAATCCGCCGCCGAGCAAAGGCCCGGCGATGCTGGCGACCGCCCAGGTGCCCGAAATCCAGGCGGCATAACGCGCGCGTTCGCGCGGCGGCACCAGGTCGCCGATGACGATCTGCGCCAGGGCGAACAGGCCGCCGCCGCCCGCACCCTGGATCGCCCGGCCGACAACCAACACGAACATGTTGGGGGCCATGGCGCTGACCAGCGATCCCAGAAGGAAGATCAGGATCGCCGCATAGACGGTCGGCCGGCGGCCATAGACGTCGGAAATCTTGCCGTAGAGCGGCGCCATGGCCGTCGCCGTCAGGAGATAGCCGGTCACGATCCACGGCAGGTAGTCGGCATGGCCGAGCGAACGGCCGATGGTCGGCATGGCCGGCGCGACGATTGTTTGGTCGAGCGCTGCCAGCAGCATCGACAGCAGGATGCCGGCGATGATGACGTTCTTCTCGCTTTCCGTCAGCGGTGCGGCGGGAGGCAGCCTAGCCGGCTTGTCGACAGCTTGGTCCATATCAGTTCATCCATAAAGTTTGAGACCGATTGCGCGGCGCCAAATGGCCGCTCCGCTACGCGCCGCCTCAATTGGTCTTGATCTGGTGTTTCGAAGCTCGCGCCTTGCCAGCCTGACATATCTTGCGAGCCTGACATATGTCGTCCCGTATAGGCCGATTTCGACCTATACCCGAAAATTTCTGGGGCCTCATGTTTCGACAGAATTGGCTTGGTATCGGTCCGTGTTTCAGCCGGGCGGAAGCTGGCCGTTCTCGACGCGCTGCATGCGGTAGCGCAGCAGCCGCAGGATGCGGCTTTCGAAATTCACGCCTTCCACGCGGTCGAAGCGCAATTGGTCCTGGTCATGCCTGGCGAGTTCGGCCGCGGTGATCTGCGCCGCCTTCGCCTTGGCCCCGGCGCAGGTCTTTTGCGCAAAGCTCGCGTTCAGCGCGTCTTCGAGCAGACGGCCGTGGTTCTTGGCGATCTCGACATGACGCTCCTCATGGCGCTTGATGTCGGCCGACAGGGTGTCCCAGAACAGTCTGACATCGGGATCGGCCTTGCGCGGCCTGCGCCACTCCGGAAGGATGACCTTGACCTTGACGGTAACGGCGGCCTTGGCGATGCGGCAGGTGTCTGCGGTTTGCGCGTAGCTGATGCGGGTGGTGAACGCCATCTGGGTGGCGCCTGGATGCCGCATCCCGGTGCTTTTCACCTCGGGTCCATGCTTCGACAATTGCGTCTCGATGTCATCGAGCGTGCTGCCGCCGATGGCAAAATAGCTGTAAGTCTTCACCAGATTGGCAGCATTCGCCGGCAGGACGGTCAAAGCCAGCATCAGGGCGCAGAGCAGGGGTCGTTTCATCATGTTGCCTCTTCACGCACCTTGCTTTACGGCCGTTGCCGGCGCAACGGAATTGATCTTCCACCGATCACGCATCGTTGATGGATTGCAAGCGCTCGATGAGCCACATGCCAATGAGCCACATGCCAATGAGACACATGGTTGAAGGACAATGACGACAAGGCGATGGCAACTGGCGCATAAGTGCCATCTCGACCTTGGCGAGAAAGCCATTGTGGTCGGCATTCTCAACGTCACGCCCGACAGTTTTTCGGATGGCGGACTGTTCATCACGCCTGACCAGGCGGTGGCGCAGGCGCACCGTATGGCGCAAGAGGGCGCCGCCGTCGTCGATATCGGCGGGGAATCGACGCGCCCCGGCGCCTCGCCCGTGACGCCTGAAGAAGAGCAGACCCGCATCCTGCCGGTGATCGCAGCACTTGCCAGTTCAGGCGAAGCCCTGATTTCGGTCGACACCTATCGCGAGGAAACCGCGCGCTTGGCCGTCGCCGCCGGCGCGCATATCGTCAACGATGTCTGGGGCTTGCAGCGTGAACCCGGCATCGCCCGCGTCGCCGCTGAAACCGGCGCCGGACTGGTCATCATGCATACCGGGCGCGAGCGGCAAAAACTGCCCGACGTCATCGCCGACCAGTTTTTGTTCCTCAAGGCTTCGCTGGAAATCGCCAGGCGCAGCGGCGTTGCGGACGATCATATCGTACTCGATGCCGGCTTCGGCTTCGCCAAGGAGACGGCTGAGGAAAACCTCGACCTGATGGCGCGGTTTTCCGAGCTTAAGGAGCTCGGTTTTCCCTTGATGGCCGGCACCTCCAGAAAACGCTTCATCGGCACCGTCACCGACCGCAAAGCCGGCGCGCGCGCCGCCGGGACGGCAGCCACCAGTGTCATTCTGAGGCTGAAGGGCGCCGATCTGTTTCGCGTCCACGATGTCGCAATCAACGTGGACGCACTGGCGGTCGCCGATGCTATGCTGGCGCGCGAAAAGCCAGGACGCTGAGCCCAGGACACCAAGAAATGCCAGGACACTAAGAAATGCCAGGACACTAAGAAATGTACGTCATCCGCATGAAGAACTGCGCCTTCTTTGCCCGGCACGGCGTGCTGGATGAGGAAGAAGCGCTTGGCCAGCGTTTTTATGTCGATGCCGAGTTGACGGTCGAGCCCAGCCGCCCGCTGGAGGATGATTCCATCGAGGACACCGTCAATTACGGCATCGCCTTCACGGTGATTGAAAAGATCGTCACTGGACATCGCCGTTTCCTGATCGAGGCGCTGGCGCTCGAAGTAGCGAAGGCGCTGACTTCACGGTTTCCGCAGATCAGGAAGGCCGAGATCACCGTGCGCAAGCCCAACGCACCGGTGCCCGGCGTGCTCGATTATGTCGAGGTGACCGTTGTCTGGCCAGAGTAACAATAACACGGTCTATCTCAGCCTTGGCGGCAATCTCGGCGATCCCTCGGCCTCGATGGCGGCGGCGCTGCGCCTGCTCGACGCCGACGAGAGCACGCGCGTCGTCGCCGTCTCCTCACTTTACCGCACGCCGCCCTGGGGCAAGCTCGACCAGCCGGATTTCCTCAACGCCGCTGCCGAAATCTCGACCTCGCTGGCGCCAAGGGCGCTGCTCGACCTCTGCCTCGAGGCCGAGCGCAAGCTGAAGCGGGTGCGCGAGGAGCGCTGGGGTCCGCGCCTGATCGACATCGACATATTGGTGTTCGGCGACCGCACAATCCACGAAACCGGGCTGGAGGTGCCGCATCCCCGAATGGTGGAGCGCGCCTTCGTGCTGGCGCCCTTGGCAGAGATCGCGCCGGATCTGGCGGTGGGCGGCAGGAGCGTGACCGAGCGGCTCAGCGCCGTCGATACGTCAGGCATAGAGCGGCTGGCTTCCGGCCGCGATTGGTGGCTGGGTTAACCGGAGAAGCCGCCGCCATCGAGAAATGCCTGTTCGTCCGCCGTCGTCTCGCGGCCAAGCATCTTGTTCCTGTGCGGAAAGCGGCCGAAGCGCTGGATGATGTCGCGGTGCTCGATGGCGTATTTCACATACTCCGGCGCCCTGGCGGTGGTGAGCTCGACCGATCTGTCCTGGTCGGCGGGCAGTTCCGAATGTTCGTAGGGCAGGTACAGGAAGACGCGCAGGTTTTCTTCCAGCGAAAGGTCATGGCCGGCGGCGATTGCCTTGGCGGCAAAATGCCTTGCCAGCGGATCGGTGGCGTACATATGGCCCGAGCCGCGAAAGCAGTTGCGCGGAAACTGGTCGAGCAGGATCATCAGCGCCAGCGAACCCTCGGCATGCTCCGACCATGCGTCGCACTCGCGCCGCGCGGCGGCAAAGTGCAGGTCGAGAAACCTGCTGCGGAAATCCGCGTCGAAGGCGTCGTTCTTCTCGAACCACGCGTCTTCGCCGGCCTCGCGCCAGAATTTTGTGACGGCGAGCGCGCGCTCATCCAATGCGGTCATCAGCTTTCCCCCTGATCGGCGGGCTCCGGCTTGTGCAGCACGCCGGCCGTCTCTTCGTTCAGCGCCTGGCCGGGCCGGCGCGGTTGCGTCAGCGGCGTCGGGATCGGCGTGCCGGTATTGCCCCTGAGGAAACGTTGCCCGGCGCGGACGCCTTCGGCCAGCTGCGTCTCCAGTCGGGCATTGTCGCGCCGTCGCACATCCTCGATGACATCGGCGACATCTTCCGGCTCGACGCCCAAAACCTCGAGCGCGGAACCGCCGAAGACGAGGGCCGATTCGAAGGTCTCGCGCAGTTGGAAGTCGACGCCGGCGCGGATGAGCGAGAGCGCGGTGCCGCGATCGTACGCGCGTGCCAGGACGGTCAGCAGCGGGAACTCCGCCTTGATCAGTTCCGCCATGCGCACCGCGGCGTCCGGCTTGTCGACGCAGATCAGCACGGCGCGCGCGCGGCCTGCACCTGCGGCGCGCAGAATGTCGAGCCGCGTGCCGTCGCCATAATAGACCTTGAAGCCGAAATCGGCGGCCGCCTGTATCATTTCGACATCATTGTCGATGATCGACACATCGATGCCGCGCAACAAAAGCGGCTGGCTGGCGATCTGGCCGAAACGGCCGAAGCCGATGACCAGCACGCTGCCGGTAAGGCCGTCGGCAATGTCGACGCCTTCAAGCGACTGCTCGTCGCGCGGCGTCACATTTTTGAGCGCAATGATGGCCAGCGGCGTCAGAACCATGGAGATGATGATGATCGCGGTCAGCGTTGCGTTGGCCCGGCTGTCGATGATGCCAACCGCCGCTGCGGCCGAATAGAGGACGAAGGCGAATTCGCCGCCTTGCGCCATGATCACGGCGCGTTCCAGCGCTTCACGATGACCGCTCTTCAGCAAGCGGGCGACGAGGTAGATGCCGAGCGCATTCATCGCCATGTAGGCGACGACATAGACGGCGATCAGCCGCCAGTTGTCGGCCACCACATGCAGGTCGAGCGACATGCCGACGGCGAGGAAGAAAAGGCCAAGCAGGATGCCGCGGAATGGCTCGACGTCGGCCTCCAACTGGTGGCGGAAGGTCGATTCCGACAACAGCACGCCGGCGAGGAAGGCGCCCATCGCCATCGAGAGGCCGGAAAGCTGCATAACCAGCGCCGACCCCAGCACGACCAGAAGGGCTGCCGCCGTCATGACTTCGCGCGCCTTGGCGTCGGCCAGGATGCGGAAGAACGGGTTGAGCAGATAGCGGCCGGCCACCACCAGCCCGACGATGGCGCCAAGACCGATGCCGATTTCGGTCAGCCGTTGCTGCAGGGTCATCTCGCTGCCGCCCGGCGCCAGGAAAGCGACCAGCGCCAGAAGCGGCACGATTGCCAGATCCTCGAGCAGCAGGATGGACACGATGCGCTGGCCCTTGGGGCTGGCCATCTCGCCACGCTCTTCCAGAAGCTGCATGACGATAGCCGTCGAGGTCAGGACGAAACCGGCGCCGGCAACGAAGGATTGCGCGATCGGAAAGCCGCCGGCGAGACCAACGCCGGTAAGCAGCAATGCGCAGACGCCGACCTGCAGCGCGCCGAGGCCGAAAATCTCGCGGCGCAGGCCCCATAGCCGCGACGGCTGCATCTCCAGCCCGATGATGAACAGGAACATGACCACGCCGAGTTCGGCGACATGCAGGATGGCTTCCGATTCGGAAAAAATGCCAATACCGAACGGGCCGATGACCACGCCTGCGGCGAGATAGCCGAGGATCGAGCCCAGCCCCATGCGTTTGAAGATCGGAACGGCGACGACTCCTGCGGCAAGCAGCGCCACCACCTGAATGAGATCGCTGCCCGATGCTTCCGCTGCCATGCCTCTGGTCCCTGTGTCTGACAGCACTCCTTGCATGCACCGGGAGCGGGAGGCAAGGGTCGGGAAGCCTGCCAGGATGGGTAGGGTGCCGCGGCAGCGATTCCCCGGTGGAACAACAGTCTGCGCTTGCCTGTCGGACGGCCGGTATCTATATCTGACAAATGCCTGATTATTCGTCCCGGCCGTCGCCGCTGCCACATATCCCGATGGATGCGCTCAGCGAAGTTCTGCAAGACTTTCGCTTGAGTGGCGTCAACTATGGCCGCTGCGAACTCCGGCACCCATGGAGCATAGACTTTCCGCAACAACAACTGCTTCGTTTTCACTTTGTCGGCCAGGGTCCATGCTGGATTCACACCGAAGCGCAAGGCTGGCAGGAGTTGCGCGATGGCGATCTGGTGCTGCTGCCGCAAGGCATCGCCCATCGGCTGGCGAGTGCGCCGGACGTGGTGGGCGACTCGCTCGAGGGCTGCCAGGTGATCAAGTTGGGCGGCAACGTTTGCGAAGTGATACGGCAGGGAACGGGCGCGACAAGCACCCTTTTCTGCGGCTCCATGTCTCTCGGCTCCTATGCGCTCAATCCGTTGATCACGTTGATGCCGCCTCTCATCAAGGGTTGCGACGTGGCCGGCAATGACCCGATGGTCGGCCCTTTGCTGGCGGCCATGACGGTGGAGGCCGCGCAACCGCAGATGGGCAGCGCCACCATCCTGTCGCGTATGGCGGATTTGCTGACAGCCAGGCTCATCCGGTGCTGGGTCAATTGCAACGTGGCCTCGACCGTCGGTTGGCTTGCAGCCATCCGCGACCCCCATATAGGGCGCGCTCTGGCGGCCATGCATCGCGACCCCGGCCACAACTGGACGCTGGGAAGCCTGGCCGGCGTGGCAGGCCAATCGCGTTCGATTTTCGCCGAGCGCTTCAGCGCGGTATTGGGGGAGGGCGCCGCACATTATCTCGCCCGCCTGCGCATGCAGCTTGCCCGCGAATTGCTGGGCCAAAACGGCTTGTCTGTTGCCGAAGTCGCTACCCGTTTGGGCTATGATTCCGAGGCGTCCTTCGCCCGCGCGTTCAAGCGCATCACCAATGTCTCGCCAGGCGTTGTGCGCCGCACAATTCCCGGACGAATGGATATGAATTTCGGATTTTAAGGTACATAACATCCGGGCGGACTCGCCTATCTAAGATCTCCAAACTGTGGAGATCTTTCCGTGACTGACACAACATTACAGCTTGAAGACGCCGCCATTGGCCTTGACGCCGATGCACCAGCCGCGTGGAGCGCGGCCACCTGGTTCGCGGTCCTTTCATTGGCGGCCACCAGCTTTGCCCTGGTGTCTGCCGAATTCTTGCCGGCAGGTCTGTTGACGCCGATGGCGCGCGATCTCGGCATCAGCGAGGGCACGGCCGGACAGGTCGTCACCGCCACCGCCTCCGTTGGCGCCGTGACGGCCATGTTGAGCAATGTTCTCATCGGCCGATTGAACCGCAAGGCGGTGCTGGTTGGCCTCATGGCCCTGGCGGTCGGTTCCAATATTCTTGCGGCGCTGGCGCCCAATTTCTGGCTGCTGTTGCTGGGCAGGGCCGGGTTGGGGATCGCTCTTAGCGCTTTCTGGGCACTTTCCGTTGCCGTCGTGGCGCGGCTGGTTGGCGCCAATGCGACAGGTCGCGGCATGGCGATCGTGACCCTCGGCGTCTCGCTCGCCACCATTGCCGCGCCGTCGATGGGTGCGTTGATCAGTGACTGGCTGGGATGGCGCAGCGCCATGGCCATGACGGCGGGGCTGGCCGCGCTTGCCATGCTGCTGCAGCTTCTCAGCCTGCCGACCTTGCCTGCGGCGGCAAGCAACAGCCTTGCAGACGTCTTTCGGCTGACACGGCGGCGTGGCATCCAACTCGGCATGCTTGCCATTGTTCTGCTGATGACCGGGCATTTTGCCGGCTCGGTCTATGTGCGCCCGTTCCTCGAACAGGTGACGCTCCTCACAACCGGGCCGATTGCCCTGGCGCTGCTCGGGTTCGGCATCGCCGCTGTGATCGGCAATATTGCCGGTGGCCGCCTGGCCGACACCAACATCCACATGGCCCTCGCAGTTACCGCCGCGTTGATGGCGTTTGCGGCACTCGCTTTGGTGCTTTGGGGCGCGCAAACCGGCGTTGCCTTCGGCTTTGTTACGCTGTGGGGCTTCGCCTTCGGCATGGCGCCGGTGGTGCTGCCGACCAATATGTCCCGCGCGGCGCCTGATGCGCTGGAAGCAGCAGGCAGCCTGATGGTCACTTCCTTCCAGGTTGCCATCACCGTCGGCGCGGTTGTCGGCGGTTATGTCGTGGACACCTATGGCGCTACGGGGCCTTTGACCCTTACCGCCGTCCTTGCCGCGGCGACGGCCGCACTGGCGCTGCTGCAGCCTCGTGGCTGAAACCTTGCTTCGTCTGACACGGGCGGCCTCAATCAGGCCGTCCGCGCCGTTGCAGCAGCGCTGCACAGGTTTATGCGCCGCACACGTTGCGTTTTGCCGCAATCGGCGGCTATGGGACGCCAGGCTTCGGCCGTTGGAAGGCAGCGACGATCAAGTTCTGCCTTCGTGAGGAGAATGACTGACATGAAGAAGTTTTTGCTCGTCGGCGTGGGTGTCGCCATGCTTGCCGCATCGGCCTGTTCGAAGGCGCCTGAATGCACGCAGGAGATTGCCGCCAAGAAGGCGCAGGAGATGACCGCCGCGCTGCAGGAGGCGATCACCAAGGATCCGTCCAAGGCCGCCGACCTGACCGCCAAGGTGCAGGCTGTGACGACCAAATATCAGGGCGCCACCACGCCGGCCGACGCCTGCAAGGCCTATGACGAGCTGACGGCCGCCATCAAGGGCTGATTCTTCGTTCGGAAATTGAGAAAGGCGGTGGCTCGAGTAGCCGCCGCCTTTTTTGCTGGCGTTCTTAAAGCGGATCGCGCTGACACGAAGGACGGCCGGCACGCACAGGACCCTGACACGTTGGCCTTGCTGTGGCTTGGGCCGTCGGAGACGCTGACATCGTCGGTTGCGCGCCACATGTCCGATCGCGGCAGAAAGGTGCCGCACCGAGCGGCCCGTGCTTGAGGAGCGCCAACCCGGCCGCAAGGTGGCCTGTCATTTCCCGACATCGAGCTGAGCGGAACAGCTCAGCTATCGCGCAGTGCAACCCCGTTCCGCGCTTTTTGGGGGAACCGCTTGAGAGTCAGTTTTTGGCGATGGAGCCAACTTCGACGGCATCGACGCGCTTGAGGCTCATGCCGATGACCGGCACCAGCTGCTGGTCGACGCGCACGGCGATGGTCACCGTCATCGAATTGTCGTCGGGAATGCGGGCCTGCATGACGCCGCGCAGCTGGTTGCGGTTGATGGTGAAGACGACTTTGCGGGCATCGACCACGTTGCCGCCGATGATGTCCAGGCCCGACCCCGCGGCGCCGCCCATGAAATTGCCCTTGTAGTCGCGGCCCTTGCGCTCGACGGTCGCCGACATTTTCTGGGTGAAGACACCGACGCGGCAGTCGCCATCGAGCGTCATGCCGGTCTTGTTGTCCGGCGTCGAGCCGTCGAAGCTGCAGGTGAACTTCGTGCCCTTGTATTTGCCGGCGATGATTTCGCCCGGGCCGACCCATTTGCCTTCGACGGTGCGGAAGAACTGTTTGTCGGGCTCGGCTGCAAAGGCTTTCCCGGTCGGGCCCAGAGGTGCTGCAAGCGCGACCAGGGGCAGGACGCAGGACAAGATTACGCTTTTCATAGACGACACCCGGCAACAAGGAGGCTGTTGTTGGACGACCATGAACAAGATTGGTTAATGCTTGGTGACCGCGAGGGGGCGTTCACTTGGTCGAGGCGGGTGCTTCATTCTCTTTTCTGGCCGCAAACGAGGTCAGCGCCGACAGGAAATCGCCCATACCCGGCCGCCTGCCGGCAATGAAGGGCAGGGGCCGCGCCGTCTCCATGGCAGCAATGCCGATACGCGCCGTCATCATGCCGTTGACCACGCCTTCGCCGAGTTTCGCCGAAAGCCGTGCGGCAAGGCCATGGCCGACGATCTGCTGGACAAAGCTGTCGCCGACGGCGATCGAGCCGGTCACCGCCAGATGGGCAAGAACGCTGCGCGCCAGCCGGAAAAAGCCCAGCGTGCCCGGCCTGCCGCCGTAGAGTTCGGACAAGCGGCGGATCAGGCGCCCGGCCTCGAACACGACATAGGCAACGTCTACGAGTGCGCGGGGGCTGACGGCGGTGACCAGCGACACGCGTTTGGCTGCTTCGAGGATCATCACCTTGGCTCTCGCATCGAGCGGCCCGAGAATCTCGGTCTCGGCCAGTCGCACCAGATTGCCGCCATCGATGATCTCGCCGCGCAATTCGGCCAGGGAGCGCCTGCCGGCCGCGGTTTCGGGTTTCGCAGCGACAAAGGCCGAAAGCTCTTCGACGACGGCCCTTGCAGCCTTCGGATCGTCGCGCGCCATGGCATCGAGCGCCCGCTTTTGCAGTTTTTCGACCTCGGCCAGCCGGGCGATAGCCAGGAATTCGCGCACCAGCACGACTGCGAGGGCCAACACGGCAATTGCGGCCATTCCCGCTGCCAGCCACCCCAGCCACTCTGCGCGCTCGAACAGGTCGCGGATGAGCTGGTCGGTCCACAGGCCGACGGCGAGCGAAACCAGCACGCCGACCGCGCCGAAAAACAGGCTGGCAAACAGCGAGCGCCTGCGCGGCGCGGTCGCCGGCGGCGGTTCGGCGGCGACAATGTCGGGTTCGTCGAAGACATCGATCTCGGCCGGCACGACGACGGCGCGCGGCTTGCGTGCCGACGGCTCGGCATGGGGGCGGCGCGTTTCCTGCTTCGGTTCGGCCTCCGGCTCGATGCGGAATGCTGCCGGTCTGCGGGGCGCGGTCATGCCAGATGGTCTCCGATCAGGAACTGCAAGACGCGGTCGAGCCTGATATGCGGCAGCGACAGCGTGACGCCTTCAGCGGTGCGTTCGAGCTTTGGCGGGCGAAAGCGCACGAAACGGATCGCCGGATCGTCGCTGCTCTGCCGGTGGTCGGCTTCGGAAACGTCGAAAACCGCATCGATTTTCTCCGGCAAGTCCCCGGGAAATATGGCGGTTTCGGCTTTACCATCAAAGGTTTCGCCGTTGATCTTCTCGCCCTTCAGCGGCGTGCCGATGATCACCGGCAGGGTTTCGCGGCCTTGCTTGACCGTGCCTTCGCGCGTCGCGCGCACCGCCGCCATGGCGACCACGTCGACATCGGCGCCGGTGAAATTTGCCCGCGCCACGGCGCGGTCGGCAAGCCGCCGCACGATTGCCTGCAGCCGGTCATGGCTTTCGTGATGCAGATGGTCGGCCTTGGTCGCGGCAACCAGGATGCGGTCGATGCGGCGTGAAAACAGGTCGGTGAGGAAATTGCCTCGGCCAGGACGGAAACAGGAGAGGATTTCGGTCACCGCGCGTTCCAGGTCGGCCATCGCGCCGGGGCCGGCGTTCAACGCCTGCATAGCGTCGATCACCACGATCTGGCGGTCAAGGCGGGTGATATGCTCGCGGAAGAACGGTTTCACCACATGCGTCTTGTAGGCTTCGTAGCGGCGCTCCATCATCGCTTGCAGCGAGCCGGAGCGCGGCCGTTTCTCACCCTTGAGCAGCAAGGGCGCGAAGGTCAGCGCCGGCGATCCCTCGAGGTCGCCAGGCATCAGGAAACGGCCGGGCGGCAAGGTCGAAAGCGCCCGCTCGTCGAGCTTGCAGGCCTTGAGGTAGGCGGCAAAGCTCTCGGCGAGGCGTCGCGCCGTCATCTCATCGGCATCGGCATTGGGGTCGATGGTCGCCGACAGCGTCCGCCAGTCCTGCGACAGGTCGGCCCGCACCGGCAGCATCGCCATCTCGAACGCCTCGCGCGAAAAATCGGCGAAGGATTTGCCGAGCAGCGGCAGGTCGAGCAGCCATTCGCCGGGGTAGTCGACGATGTCGACCGACAATCGGCCGCTGGAAAACATCCGGTTCCAGCCGGAGGCAGACTCATATTCGATGGTGAGCCTGAGTTCCGAAATGGCGCGCGTCGAGTCCGGCCAGACGCGGTCGTTGACCAGCGCCGAGATATGGTCCTCGTACTGAAAACGCGGCACCGCATCATCCGGCTGTTCCTCAAGGAAGGCGCGCGCGATCCGTCCCGACTTCTGCGCCTCGAACAGCGGCAGGCGCCCGCCATGGATGAGATTGTGGACGAGAGCCGAGATGAACACCGTCTTGCCGGCCCGGGACAGGCCGGTGACGCCCAGCCGAAGCGACGGCGAAAAAAGCCCGCTCGCACGCCCCGACAGCGTATCCAGGGCAATTCTCGCTTTGTCGGTGAAAGTGGTCAGCGATGATGCCAAAATCTGTTCTCTCAGGCGTGCTCTTGCGCCCGATATAGGCTTTGCGGTTCAAGTTTGAAATGGCGCCCGGCCTCGGCCGGCTCGGCTCAGAGATCGACGGGGGTCAGGAAGGCTTCGAGGTAGCCGGCGCCTTGCGAGGCTTCCGCAAGGTTGCCGCTGAAGCGCACGACCGCAAGGCCGGAGGTCGGGAAACCATGGTTCATGATGGCCCGAGCAGCCTCGTCGCCGTCGCCCGAGACCGCCATGGCAAGGTCTTCCGTCATCGGATTGTGGCCTATGACGAGCAGCGAGCCCGGCCCGCCATTGCTGCGGATGATGGCGAGGTAGCCGGCGGCATCCTCGCTGTAGAGCGTGTCGAAGAACAGCACCCGGCCGGTATCGGTGTGGCCGGCGATGCCTTCCAGCGTCTGGCGCGCCCGCTTGGCGTTGGAGCAGAGCGTGATATCGGGGATGTAGTTGCGGGCACGCATCGCAGTCCCCATCATTTCGGCATCGGCAATGCCGGATGCGTCGAGCGGGCGATCGAAGTCGCGCACGCCGGGAAGGGCCCAGCCAGCCTTCGCATGCCTCAACAGATACAGTCTGCTCACCGGACCCCCAATGGTGTGCTGCCCACCAATGACACAACTGGATTAGCCACGAGAAAGGCCTGAGGCACAATGGGCGGCGACGCCCAAGCGCAGCGAATCATGTGCGAATTCGCCCGCGCCCTTGCTATGGAAGGCTTTGCTGAGGATCGCCCGCGCGGCATTAACAATTGCGTGAAACGCGCGCGGATTACGCTTGTGCAGCCTTCTCTGCGCGAATATATAGGCGCCAAATTTGGGGTTGTTGGGTGAGTCGAATGAACGATATCGTTACAGCCAATTACGTACCCTCCGAAGACGAGCCGTTCATGAACGAACGGCAGAAATCCTACTTTCGCCTGAAGCTCGTCACCTGGAAGACCGACATACTGCGCGAAGCGCGCGAAACCCTCGAAATCCTGCAGCAGGAAAACGCCAACCATCCCGATCTCGCCGATCGCGCTTCCTCGGAAACCGACCGCGCCATCGAGCTTCGGGCCCGCGACCGCCAGCGCAAGCTCATTTCAAAGATCGATTCGGCGCTGCAGCGCATCGATGAAGGCACATACGGCTATTGCGAGGAAACCGGCGAGCCGATCGCGCTGAAGCGGCTGGATGCGCGTCCGATCGCGACCTTGTCGATCGAAGCGCAGGAGCGCCACGAACGCCGCGAGAAGGTCTATCGCGACGATTGAGCCGCTGCCGTCAGGCAGGACTGTTTCATCAGAAATGGCCGGGTTTCCCGGCCATTTCTGTTTTTGGCCGAAGGGTTTAGTCCGCCCCCAAGTTAAAGCGCGTCGCGCTGAAACGGACGACACGCTTAAGCGGCGTTCGATCGGCAATCGGCAAGATGTGACGGTTCGCCGGGCTTTACCGTTTCTGGCTGGCGAGTTCGCCGAGCAGCTTGGTCATCTCGTCGTCGAGAGACTGCGGTGCCTTCGCAGCCGGCTTGCTTGCCGGTTTGGGGTGCGAATCGTCGAGCGAGACCTCGAGCTCCCGCATCAGGGTATCGTCGATGGACTCATGCTTCGGTGGCGGGGCCTGCCGGGCAGTATTGGCGGCGGAGCCATAGGCCGGCAGCGGTGTCACATTGCTCGCCTGGTAGATTTGAGCCGGTTTCGGCGCCGGCGCGGCCTGGCGCGGCGGAACGGCGGCTGGAGCAGCCCTTACCGGTTGCGGCGGTGGCGCCTGCCTTGCGGGCGCGGTGGGAGCGGGTTGTGCTGCGCGCGGCCGCGGCGCCTGTTGCTGCTGGCCAACACCGCCATCGCCGGTCAATGCCGGACGGCGTGGCGCTGCAAGTCTGATATCGCGCTCGACGACAACGTCGGTCGGGCCGCCGATCAAAAGCAGGTGTTCGATGTCGTCGCGACGGATGAGCACCAGCCGGCGGTGGCTGTCGACCGCCGTCGCGTCCATGACCGCCAGCCGTGTCTTGCGGTTCCTGCCGCCGGCAACGAAGGTGCCGAAGGTCAGGTTGCGGACCAGCCTGATGATGATGAGCACGATGACCAGCAGGACAAGGGCAGCAAACGTCCACAGCAGCGCTGCGGCATATCCGGGACCCGCCACATTATCCAGCCACTGCATCGGTGCCCCCAATCGGCTTTTGAAGTGGAGGGACACTAGACCGTTGCGGCCAGCCACCGCAAGTTGCCTTCACGCTTCGTGAACAGCTTGAAAACACCGACGCGTCATTTTTATCCGACATTTGCCGCCAGGGCCTTTTCCGGATTAGGAGAATGTGATTCAACCGGCCGGGGGCGGTGTCGGACAACTCACGAGCAGGGGGCATATGGCCAGGGAAACGCGCGGCGATTTCTATCCGGTACCGATCGTCGATCAGAACACGCGGCCAGGCGCGGTTACCCGGCTCATCGTGTTCATCATCGTCCTGACCGGGGCCGCGATCGTTTTCGGCATTTTCCGCGAGCGTCTTGGCGATCCGTTCCTGCTCGGCATGCTGGGCGTGCTTGCCATGATCGGCGTCGGCTTCCTGTTCGCCACGGCCATCGGCTTCGTGCAGATCGCGCCGCGTTCGACCGGGGATGAACTGTCGAAGGCCTTCGTCGATTCCATGTCGCAGGGCCTGATCGTCACCGACACGAAGGGCCGCGTGGTCTACGCCAACCGGGCCTATGCCGAGATGACCGGGGCTGCGTCGGCCGCCGATCTGAAGACGGTCGAAGGCCTGCTTTCCGATGTCCCCGAAGCTTCGGTGACCATATACCGGCTGGCCTCGGGCTTGCGCGATGGCCAGGCCGGCGACGGTGAGTTCCGGCTGGCACAGTCGATCCGGCCGGGCGCCGAACCCGGCGCGCGCTGGTACCGGGCGCGAGCCCGTACCTTCAGCGTTCCCGGTCAGCGCCTGCCGATGCTTGCCTGGCAACTCGCCGACATCTCGCAGGAACGGGCCGAGCAGGAGCGTTTCTTCCTCGACCTGCAAAAGGCTATCGACCATCTCGACCATGCGCCGGCCGGTTTCTTCTCGGCCGACCAGGAAGGCCGTGTCACCTACATCAACGCCACGCTCGCCGAATGGCTGGGCATCGATCTGGCGAGCTTCACCCCTGGCGCCGTGACACTCCCGGAAATCGTCGCCGGCGACGGCATGGCGCTGGTGCGCTCGGTCAAGGCCGATCCCGGCACCACCCGCAACGCCGTCATCGATCTCGATCTGACGACGACAACCGGCGAGGCGGTGCCGGTGCGCTTCATGCATCGGGTCTCGGCCAGCCGCGAGGGGACCAACGGTCCGACCCGCACCATTGTGCTCAACCGCACCCAGGGCGAGGACGCATCGGCCGACCTTCGGGCTTCGGAAGTGCGCTTCACCCGTTTCTTCAATTCGACGCCGATGGCCATTGCTGCCGTCGACAATGGCGGCCGCATCCTGCGCACCAACGCGCCGTTCCTGTCGCTGTTTTCCTCCGTCGTCGACGGCGACGCGGTTGACCGCCGCGTGCGGCTGGACACCGTGATCCATGAGCGCGACCGGCCGGCCTTTGCCGCCGCGTTCGAAAAGGCGCGGCTGAGGCAGGCCGACATCGAGCCGATCGACACGCTGCTGCCAGGCAATGAGGAGCGTCACATCCGCTTCTACGTCAACGCCGTCGCCGACGGCACCGGCGAGGGCGCCGAGGAATCGGCCATCGTCTATGCCGTCGAGACCACCGAGCAGAAGGCGCTCGAGGGCCAGATGGCGCAGAGCCAGAAGATGCAGGCGGTCGGACAGCTCGCCGGCGGCATCGCCCACGACTTCAACAATGTGCTGACCGCCATCATCATGGCGTCGGATCTTTTGCTGACCAATCACCGGCCGTCGGACCCGTCCTTCCCCGACATCATGAACATCAAGCAGAATGCCAACCGGGCGGCCTCGCTGGTGCGGCAGTTGCTCGCCTTCTCGCGCAAGCAGACATTGCGGCCGGAAGTGCTGAACCTGACCGACGTGCTTGCCGATCTCCGGATGCTGCTTGCCCGCCTGGTTGGCAACGAGATCAAGCTGAAGGTCGACCACGGCCGCGATTTGTGGCCGGTCAAGGTCGATATCGGCCAGTTCGAGCAGGTGGTGGTCAACCTGGCCGTCAACGCGCGCGACGCCATGCCGGCCGGCGGCGACCTCACCGTGCGCACCCGCAACGTCACCGCCGAACAATGCAAGAGCTTCTCCTACCGCGAGCTCACGCCTGCCGACTATGTCGTGGTCGAGGTCGAGGATAGCGGCTCGGGCATTGCGCCGGACGTGCTGAAGAAGATTTTTGAGCCGTTCTTCACCACCAAGGAAGTCGGCAAAGGCACCGGCCTTGGCCTGTCGATGGTCTATGGCATCATCAAGCAGACCGGCGGTTTCATCTTCTGCGATTCCGAAGTCGGCAAGGGTTCGACCTTCCGCATCTTCCTGCCGCGCCATATCGTGGAGGCGAAGAAGCCCGGCGACGTCAGCGAGGCGCCGGCTGCGCCGGTGAAAGCCGCCGACAGCGCCAAGGACCTGTCGGGCTCGGCCACTGTGCTCCTCGTCGAGGACGAAGACGCCGTGCGCATGGGCGGCTCGCGGGCGCTGACCTCGCGCGGCTATACCGTCCATGAGGCCTCCTCGGGCGTCGAGGCGCTGGAAGTCTTCGAGGCGCTCGGCGGCAAAGTCGATATCGTCGTGTCCGACGTGGTGATGCCGGAAATGGACGGACCGACGCTGCTCGGCGAACTGCGCAAGCGCCAGCCCGACATCAAGTTCGTCTTCGTGTCCGGCTATGCGGAAGACGCTTTCGCCAGAAACCTGCCGCCGGACGCGCAATTCGGCTTCCTGCCGAAGCCGTTCTCCCTCAAGCAGCTGGCCACCGTGGTCAAGGATGTGTTGGAGTCTTAGGGCGCCCTAATTCAAAGCTTGCGCAATGACGTGACGCTGCCATGATTGCAGGCGAAACGGGCGGCGGGTATTGGGGAGCATGTCGTGACGCCGCACAACGAGGCTGCCAGGGGCGACTATGCCGCAACGGTGCTGTTACCGGGCGATCCGCAACGCGCCGAGTGGATGGCAAAGACATTTCTTGAGGCACCGCGCTGCGTCAACCGCCGCCGGGGCGCACTCGGCTTCACTGGTCTCTATCGCGGCCGTCCCATCAGCATCCAGGCCACCGGCATCGGTGTCCCGTCTTTCCTGGTCTATGTGCATGAACTCCTGGATGTTCACGGCGTCAAAACGCTGATCCGCACAGGTACCTGCGGCGGCCTGACACCCCGCGTGCCGCTGCGCTCCTTGGTGATCTCGCAGTCGGTGCGCGCCGAAAGCGACCAAAGCGGCCAGGTCTTCGGCCTCTACGATGCTGCCGCCGGGCCCGATCCCGGCCTGTTCGCCCACGCTTTGGCCTGCGCCGCCCAGCTCGGCATCGACCACCAGGCCGGGCTGACCATCTGCAGCGATGTCTTCTACCACCCTGAAGGGCGCGACCGCTTTGCCGAAGCGCAGGCGCTTGGCGCTCTCGCTGTCGATATGGAAACCAGCGCACTCTACCGAATCGCGGCGCATTTCGGCGCCCGCGCGCTGTCGCTGCTGACCGTCGTCGACAACATCGTGACCGGCGAACAGACTGCCTATTCCGAACGTCAGGCGCTGTTCACCGATATGGCGCGGCTCGGGCTCGACGTTGCGGCGGAAGGCTAGCTTCCTCAGGCCGCTTCGCGCTTCGGCGTCAGCTCATCCATGTCTGGCCGGTGACCGCGCAGATAGAGCGCGCAGGTGGTACGCAGCATCGACGCGAAGTTGGGAATGGCGCCGTTGATCTCGATCGCCTCGTCATAGAGTTTTGAGATGAACTTCGGCGTCGTCAGGCCTTGGCTGTCGGCAATTTCGTCAAGCAGCGCCCAGAATGTTCCTTCAAGCTGGATACTCGTAGAGTGACCGTCGATGCGGATCGACCGGTTGATCTGTCGATAGCCTTCCGGATCCTGCCCGGCAAAAACCCTGCACATCCTTACCTCCCGATATTGTTGGTTTTGGGCGCAGCGTGTCGCGCCTTCAAGTTGTGGTTGTCCCTGCATGTTCGGCCTTGTGGGCCGAATCGGCAATCGGACTTTCGTCTTTAGGCGCAGGCATAGCAGCGATTGCAAATTTAGCCGTGGTAACCGGCTGCCACCACCTTTCGCGCGTGCCGCCCATAATCGCCTCCAACATGCAGCGGCGGAGACTGATTTGGCGAAGGCAATCCATTCCATGATCCGGGTTCTCCAAGAGGCCAGATCCGTCGATTTCTACAGAAACGCTTTCGGGCTCGATGTCGCCGACAGGCTGGATTTCGAGACATTCACGCTGATTTACCTTGCCAACGCCGAAACGGGGTTCGAGCTCGAACTCACCGTGAACAAGGGCCGCACCGAGCCTTATGGGCTAGGCGACGGTTATGGCCACCTGGCGGTCTCGGTGTCCGATCTCGACAGCGAACACGACCGGATCGGCGCGCTCGGCCTCAACCCCAAGAAGATCGTCGAATTCAACCGCGACGGATCGCTGATCGCCCGCTTTTTCTTCATCGAGGACCCCGACGGCTACAAGATCGAGGTTCTGCAGCGTGGAGGGCGCTTCCAGTAGGGGATTATCGGCCGCATTCAGCCGCGCGGCGCCAGCAACGGCGCTGTTCAAGGGCGCAAACAGCAAGCAGGGAGGAACAAAATGGTCACGATCTATGACGCGAGGCTCTCACGTCGTGAACTTCTCAAACGCGGCGGCATCGGCGCGTTGCTCGTCATTTCCGGCAGCGCCGTCATCAGCCCTGAAAATGCCTGGGGGCTCGAGACATCGGCGCTCAAGCCCGAAACCATGGCAACGCTGATCCAGATGGCGCGCGACATCTATCCGCACGATCAGGTGCCCGACAAATACTACGCCATCGCCGTAAAAGGGCATGATGAGCAGGCCGGCAAGGACGCTGCCTACAAGACGATGATCGAAGACGGCATCGCCGACCTCGACAAGAAGTCGGGCGAGGGCGGCTATCGCGGCCTCGGCTGGGAGGAGCAGCGCGTTGCCGTGCTACAGCAGATCGAGGCGACGCCGTTCTTCCAGTCCATCCGCGGCGGCCTCGTCGTCAGCCTCTACAACCAGCAGGAGGTGTGGCCGATCTTCGGCTACGAGGGCGAATCCTACTCCAAGGGCGGCTACATCGCGCGCGGTTTCGACGACATAGAGTGGCTCTGAGCCCTTCCGTCGTTCTGAAACCCCGCAAACAGGAATTCATGGGAGGAAACCATGGCAGCTTCATTTGATCTCAACAACGACGGCGTGGTCGTGATCATCGGCTCCGGCGCCGGCGGCGGCACGCTCGGCAACGAACTCGCCCAGAAAGGCGTCGATGTCGTCATCCTCGAGGCCGGCGCGCGTCACGAATACGAGGATTTCATCAATGACGAGTGGGGTTCCTTCAGCCAACTCGCCTGGACGGACAAGCGCACGACGTCCGGCGACTGGCGGGTGTCGAAGGATTTTCCGAATTTGCCGGCCTGGATAGTCAAATCGGTCGGCGGCTCGACCACGCACTGGGCCGGCGCCTCGCTGCGCTTCCAGGAGCATGAGTTCAAGACGCTCTCGACCTACGGCAAGCTGGAAGGCGCCAACCTGCTGGACTGGCCGGTCACATTGGCCGAGATGGAGCCTTACTACGCCAAGGCGGAAGCCAAGATGGGCGTCACCGGCACCAATGGCTGGCCGCGGCTGCCCGGCAACAACAATTTCAAGGTGCTCAAGGCCGGCGCCGACAAGCTCGGCTATAAGGAATGTCATACCGGCAACATGGCAATCAATTCGGTCGAGCGTGATGACCGGAACTCCTGCCAACAGACCGGCTTCTGCTTCCAGGGCTGCAAATGGGGCGCCAAATGGTCGACGCTCTACACCGAGATTCCCAAGGGTGAGGCGACCGGCCATCTCGAGGTCCGGCCGAACGCCATGGCGATCAAGATCAACCATGACGCTAGCGGAAAAGTGACCGGCGTCGTCTATGCCGACAAGGACGGCAATCTGCAGGAGCAGAAGGCCCGCATCGTCGCCGTCGCCGGCAACTCGATCGAAAGCCCGCGCCTGCTGCTGAACTCCGAGTCAGCGAAGTTTCCGCAAGGGCTTGCCAATTCGTCGGGGCAGGTCGGCAAGAACTACATGCGCCACACCACCGGTTCGGTCTACGCCATTTTCGACCAACCGGTGCATATGTATCGCGGCACCACCATGGCCGGCATTATCCGCGACGAGGCGCGGTACGATCCCTCACGCGGCTTTGTCGGCGGCTATGAATTCGAGACGCTGTCGCTCGGCCTGCCCTTCATGGCCGCCTTCCTCAATCCCGGCGGCTGGGGCCGTTCCTTCACCACCGCGCTCGACCACTATGATCACATGGCTGGCCTGTGGATCGTCGGCGAGGACATGCCGCGCGCGGAAAACCGCGTCACGCTGCACAAGGACGAGAAGGAGGCGCACGGCATGCCGATCGCCGACGTGCATTTCGATGATCATCCCAACGACACGGCGATGCGCAATCATGCCTACAAGCAGGCCACAGCGCTTTACGATGCGGTCGGCGCGACGCGCTCCTTCCCGACGCCGCCCTATCCCTCAACCCACAATCTCGGCACCAACCGGATGAGTGAAAAGGCGGAAGACGGCGTCGTCAACAAGCACGGCCAGGCGCACGACATCAAAAACCTGTTCGTGTCGGACGGCAGCCAGTTCACCACCGGTGCGGCTGAAAATCCGACGCTGACGATCGTGTCGCTGGCTATCCGCCAGGCCGAATACATCGCTTCGCAAATGTCGGCCAAGACGATCTGAGCCGTCCTCCCGGATCGCTACGCGGAACGCGCATGGCGCGTTCCGCCCTTTTCCCTAGGACACTATGCGCCGACCGGCTGTCCGTCCTTGCGGCGGATGGCGACGACGGACGGCCGCGGCAATTGGCCATCCCTGAAGTCGGGCCACAGCGTCTGCGCCTTGTCGAGCGTCTCTGCATCTTCCGCAGGGTGCTGCACCGACAGGAACAAAGTCGAGCCGTCCGGCGTGAAGCACGGGCCGGTCGCTTCGGCGCCGTGCGGGCAGGTGAACAGCAGCTTCGGCAGGCCGCGCGCCGCACCTTCGGTGTCGACGCCATAGACGCCGTCCGGCAGGTCGAAATCATTGGCGCCGTCCGTCGCCACCCACAGCCGCCCGGCCGGATCGAAGGTGATGTTGTCGGGGCAGACGAACCAGCCATTGTCCGACGTATCCGGATGGAAGGTGGCGCCGACCTTGGCATCCCTGGGATTGCCGCAGAGCACGAACAGGTCCCAGGCATAGTTTTCGGCCGTGTGGTCGGCGTCCGCGCCGCGGCGGCCGGGCGGGATCAGTTCGACAATATGGCCCCAGAGATTTTCCGGCCGCGTGTTGGCCGGATTGACCTTTGACTGGTCGCGCTTCTTGTTCTTGGTCATCACCGCATAGACGCGGCCGGTCACCGGATTGGTCTCGATGTCCTCGGGCCGGTCCATCGGCGTGGCGCCGAGCGCATCTGCCGCAAACCGCGTCTTCAACAGCACCTCGGCCTGGTCGGCAAAACCGTTCTCGACGGTAAGCTTGCCCTGGCCGTGCACCAACGGCAGCCACGTCATCGAGCCATCGGCATCGAAGCGGGCGACCGACAGCACGCCATCGTCGAGCAGATCGGCGCCGGAGGCCGGATTGGCCTTGTCATAGGCCTTGGCCGAGACGAAGCGGTACATATATTCGAAATAGTCGTCGTCACCCATATAGACGACAACGCGGCCGTCCTTGTTGAGGACCACGGTCGAGGCCTCATGCGACATGCGGCCAAGTGCCGTGCGCTTCACCGGCCTGGACTGAGGATCGTAAGGGTCGATCTCGACCACCCAGTCGAAGCGGTTGGCCTCGTTCGGTTCCTTGTCGAGGTTGAAGCGGTCATGGAAGCGGCCGCGGCCATAGATGTCGGAGCCGTCGAAGCCGTAACGGTCGAGCAGGTCGGCAGTCGGCGCCTTTTTCGGGTCGCCGCCGAAAATGTCGGACACGCCTTCCTCGCAGGTCAGCACCGTACCCCAGGGGGTGAAACCGCCGCTGCAATTATAGCTGGTGCCGAGCACTTTCGTGCCAGTCGGGTCGGCCGAAGTTTTCATCAGCGCATGGCCGGCAACCGGTCCGGAAACGGTCATTTCGGTGTTGGCGGTGATGCGGCGGTTGAGCGGGCTGTCCGCCACGCTTGCCCACTTGCCGTCCTTCAATTGCACCTCGACGATCGAATGGCCCATCGCGGCCATGCCGAGATCGACCTGTTCCCTGGTCATCGTCTTGCCGGCATCGCCCTCGGTCATCCCCGGAAACATCACATTGGGCGAGATGTATTCGTTGTTGACGCAGAGCAGGCCATGATCGGAATTCACCGTGCCCTTGGGCAGCGGCATGAAGGCGATGTAGTCGCAATTGTAGCCGAAGCGCTTTTCCTGTTCCTCCGCCGCGACCTTGTTGCCGTCGAATTCGGCGAGGCCGGCTGCAAGCGGGTCGCCCCAGCGCGCGACGATGGTCGTCTCATAGCCTTCGGCGGCGGCATGGGTCTTGCCGTAGACCCGTTTCAGCTCGGGAAAGCCGAGCGTCGACTGCGCTGTGGCGGCATGCGTTTCGCCGGCAAACAAGGAGCCGACAAAGCTGCCGCCGGCAATCAGCGCGCCGGAGGCGAGGCTGCCTTTCAAAAGAGACCGGCGCGAGACGCGCTCGGCAATGATTTCGCGGATGACGGGGGAGGATGAAGACGGTGCATTGGCCATGGTGTCTGCCTCTCAGGGTGGATGTTACGGCGCACCGTTGCCCTAGTCTGCCTAGGCAACATTCACATGACATAAGAGGAAGGTTTTGCCGCAACTGGGCGCGGCACTACGCATCGCTCAGCCCTTGGTGCAGGTCGAGGCGGTGAAGGCGCCGTCGGGCTGCTTCAGAATGATGTCGAATGACGGGGCGGTCTCGCCGTCCAGTGTTGCCTGTGTCATGGAGACGGAGTTGCCACCGGTGGTATAGCCGCCCAGCGGCCCGAGCCAGGTGATCTCGCCATTGGCATTCATCTGATAGTTGTAGCCTTGCGTCGCGGTGCCGAATGTCACCGGACCACTATAGACATTGCCCTTGATAGTGATGTCGCCGAGGTTGAGGAAGGCGCCGAGCAAATAGACCTCGCAATGATAGGTGCCGTCCGGAAGCTTGCCCTCGCTGAAATCGGCGCGCGCGGCGCCGCTCGTTGCCATCAGCAGCAGGATGCCGGAAATGCATGAGGTGCGAGATGTCATGACGTCACTCTTTTGAAGGGCGAGCTTGCCCTATTTTTGCGCGGTACCGCAACATTGTTAGCCCGGAACACACGGCCGGAGATCAAAAACTAGGCATTTGTCTCAATTGGGCAAAAATTAGGCAAAAGCCATGTGCGCTGCGCAAATTTGCCTCAATCAATTTTCGCCGGCTACCACTGTTTTCTCGAGGCTAATATACCAACCGGCTGATAACGCTCGGCTATTCCATCTTCGTGAGCGGCGCCTTTGCGTTTGGCACGGCAGTTGCATTGCATTATCGCGGTGCAATCAAACAGCTTGGGAGTCTTCGGTATGAGGGGTAATTTCTCCACAATAACAAAAATGTTTTCGGCCGGCGTGGTCGCCGCCGGCCTGTCGATGTCGTCTCCGGCCCAGGCCGCCGAAGACACGATCAAGGTCGGCATTCTGCATTCGCTGTCGGGGACCATGGCGATTTCGGAGACGACGCTGAAAGACGCCATGCTGATGCTCATCGAAGAGCAGAATGCCAAGGGCGGTCTGCTCGGCAAGAAGCTCGAGGCGGTCGTTGTCGATCCGGCCTCCAACTGGCCGCTCTTTGCCGAAAAGGCGCGCGAGCTGATCTCGAAGGACAAGGTCGCCGCCGTGTTCGGCTGCTGGACCTCGGTGTCGCGCAAATCGGTGTTGCCGGTGTTCTCGGAACTCGACAACATCCTGTTCTACCCCGTCCAGTATGAGGGCGAGGAAAGCGAGCGCAACGTGTTCTACACCGGCGCCGCCCCGAACCAGCAGGCGATTCCTGCCGTCGATTATCTCATGAGCGAGGACGGTGGCTCGGTGAAGCGCTGGGTGCTGGAAGGCACCGACTACGTCTATCCCCGAACCACCAACAAAATCCTCGAGGCCTATCTGAAGGCCAAGGGCGTCGCCGCCGAAGACATCATGGTCAACTACACGCCGTTCGGCTTCTCCGACTGGCAGACCGAAGTCTCCGCAATCAAGAAATTCGGCTCGGCCGGCAAGAAGACCGCCGTCGTCTCGACCGTCAATGGCGACGCCAACGTTCCGTTCTACAAGGAACTCGGCAACCAGGGCATCAAGGCCGAGGACATCCCGGTCATGGCCTTTTCGGTCGGTGAGGAAGAACTGGCCGGTCTCGATACCGCGCCGCTGGTCGGCCATCTCGCTGCCTGGAACTATTTCGAGAGCGTCGACACACCCGAAAACAAGAAGTTCATCGCCGACTGGCACAAGTTCATCAAGAATGACAAGCGCACCACCAACGACCCGATGGAAGCTCACTATATCGGCTTCAACATGTGGGTGAAGGCGGTCGAAAAGGCCGGCACCACCGATCCCGACAAGGTCATCGACGCCATGGTCGGCGTGTCCGTGCCGAACCTCACCGGCGGCTATTCGACCATGATGCCGAACCATCACATCACCAAGCCGGTGCTGATCGGCGAGATCCAGGCCGACGGCCAGTTCGAGACCGTGTCGCAGACGCCCGGCCTCGTGATGGGCGACGAATGGTCCGACTATCTGCCCGATTCCAAGGACCTGATTTCGGATTGGCGCGCGCCTCTGTCCTGCGGCAACTTCAACGTTGCCACCGGCAAATGCGGCGGCAAGGGCACGAACTGATCCCTCCCGGGACCGACCGATCGTGGACGCGTCCACGATCGGTACCGCCAAGCGTCCGGGCGCTTCAGCCCGCCCGGACGCGGAATTTCCCCACAGAAGAGTATCTGAACGGATGATCCTGTTGCGCACTCTCGGCCTCATGCTGGTGTTCCTGGTGGCAAGCCTATTGCCGTCGAACGCAGCCGAAGCCGATCTGCGCGCCATCGTCGCCAAATTCGCCACGGGCACGGGCTTTGCCGCCACTGAGGCCGTCGTGCGCGAACTTGCCGCCACCGGCGATCCGCTGGTCGAGCGCCCGCTTGCAGCGCTCGCCGAAGGCAATCTCTACATTCGTAAAGCCGATTCAGCCGTCTTCGTCGGCAGTGAGGCCGCCGACAGCGTCACGCTGCTCGACCCGCTGAGCGGCGAGAAAGCCGGCGACGCCGCCAAGGCCGACATCACCAAGATCAAGGTCAACAACACGCTGCGCCGCGTCATCCGCGATGCGCTGGGAACGCTGACGTTGCGCGCGAAAGATCCTTCTGTCCGCATCGCCGCCGCCGACACCATGTTCAAGACCCCCGATGCCGCCAATATCGAGCCGCTCGATGCAGCCATTGCCGCCGAGACCGACGCCAAGGTCAAGGCATTGTTCGAACAGGCGCGCGCGGCATCGGTGCTGGTCTCCGACAAGCCGGAGGCCGACAAGCTTGCCGCCATTGCCCTGATCGGCGCGCGCGGCGACCGCGACGCGGTCTCGCTGCTCACCGCGGTCGAGGCCAATGCGCAAGGCGCGGTCAAGGATGCCGCGACGGCGGCAATCGCCAGCATCAATTCGAGCCTGGCGCTGTGGGATGCCGGCCAGAACATATGGTACGGCATCTCGCTTGGCTCGGTGCTGCTGCTGGCCGCCATCGGCCTCGCCATCACCTTCGGCGTCATGGGCGTCATCAACATGGCGCATGGCGAGATGGTGATGCTCGGCGCCTACACCACCTTCGTCGTCCAGCAGGCGATCCGAACCTCATTCCCCGGCCTGTTCGACTGGTCGCTGGTGATCGCGCTGCCGCTCGCCTTCCTGGTTGCCGCTTCCGTCGGCCTGATCATCGAGCGCGGCGTCATCCGTTTCCTCTACGGCCGGCCGCTGGAAACGCTGCTCGCAACCTGGGGCGTCTCGCTTGTCCTGCAGCAGGCGGTGCGCTCGATCTTCGGACCGACCAACCAGGAGGTCGGCAACCCCTCCTGGATGTCGGGATCGTTCGATGTCGGCCAACTCGCCGTCACCTGGAACCGCCTCTGGATCCTGGTCTTCGCGCTCACCGTCTTCGGCGTGCTGCTCTTTGTTATGAAGCGCACGCCCTGGGGCCTGCAGATGCGCGCCGTCACCGCCAACCGCCGCATGGCCGCCTCGATGGGCATCAGGACGCCTTGGGTCGATGCGCTGACCTTTGCGCTCGGCTCCGGCATTGCCGGCATTGCCGGCGTCGCGCTCAGCCAGATCGACAATGTCTCGCCCAATCTCGGCCGCGGCTACATCATCGACAGCTTCATGGTCGTGGTCTTCGGCGGCGTCGGCAATCTCTGGGGCACGCTGGTCGGCGCCTTCTCGCTCGGCATCGTCAACAAGGTTCTCGAACCCTATGCTGGCGCGGTGCTCGGCAAGATCGTCGTGCTGGTGCTGATCATCCTGTTCATCCAGAAGCGCCCGCGCGGCCTGTTCGCGCTCAAGGGCAGGGCGGTGGAAACATGATCACGGGACGCTTCTTCGCCGCGGGTGCCGACCGTCGCATCGCCATCACTATTTTCATCCTGCTGACGGCCGCCATTATCGTGCCGCTGCTCAACCTCGCAGTGTCGCCGCAAAGCGCGTTCTATATTCCGTCCTACATCGTCGCGTTGACGGGCAAGTACCTCTGCTATGCATTGCTTGCCTTGGCGCTCGATCTCGTCTGGGGCTATTGCGGCATCCTCTCGCTCGGCCATGGCGCCTTCTTCGCCCTCGGCGGCTATGCGATGGGCATGTACCTCATGCGCCAGATCGGCTCGCGCGGCGTTTACGGCAATCCGATCCTGCCCGATTTCATGGTGTTCCTGAACTACAAGGAATTGCCCTGGTTCTGGACCGGTTTCGACCACTTCTGGTTCGCCGCCATCATGGTGCTGGCGGTGCCCGGCCTGCTCGCCTTCGTCTTCGGCTGGTTCGCCTTCCGCAGCCGCGTCACCGGCGTCTATCTCTCCATCATCACCCAGGCGATGACCTACGCGCTGCTGCTCGCCTTCTTCCGCAACGACATGGGTTTCGGCGGCAACAACGGCTTGACCGATTTCAAGGATATTCTGGGCTTCAACGTGCAGGCCGACGCCACCCGCTCGGCCCTGTTTGCCGCCAGCGCCATCATACTCGCGCTCGCCGTCTTCATCACCTGGGCGATCGTCGGCTCCAAATACGGCAAGCTGCTAATGGCGGTGCGCGACGCCGAGAGCCGCACCCGCTTCCTCGGCTGGCGGGCGGAGAACGTGAAGCTGTTTGCCTTCACCGTCTCGGCTGTCATGGCCGGCATCGCCGGCGCGCTCTATGTGCCGCAGGTCGGTATCATCAATCCCGGCGAATTCGAGCCGTCCAATTCCATCGAAGTCGTGATCTGGGCAGCCGTCGGTGGGCGCGGCACCATTGTCGGCCCGATCGTCGGCGCGCTGCTGGTCAATGCCGGCAAATCCTGGTTCACCGGCCTGCTGCCGGAGTTCTGGCTGTTTGCGCTCGGCGGCCTGTTCGTCGCCGTAACCCTGTTCCTGCCCAAGGGCATCGTCGGCATGTGGGATTCCTGGCGCGGTAACGCTCGGGCGATGCGGGCTGCAGCGATTGCAGAGGAAGCGGGCACAGACCCTGATGCCCCGCCGCCATCGAAGATCGTGCGCAGCGCAGCAACAACGCCCGGTGCCTGGTCCGCGTCCGGGCCTGAACCGCAGCCGGCGGAATAGAGCGATGTCGAAGTCCAACACCATCCTCTATCTCGACGGCGTCTCGGTCTCCTTCGACGGTTTCCGCGCCATCAACAATCTGTCGCTGGTGCTCGACAAGGGCGAGATGCGCGCCATCATCGGTCCCAACGGCGCCGGCAAGACGACGATGATGGACATCGTCACCGGCAAGACCCGGCCCGACGAGGGCGAAGTGTTCTTCGACGGCCAGGTCGATCTGACCCGGCACGACGAGGCGGAGATCGCCATGATGGGCATCGGCCGCAAATTCCAGAAGCCGACTGTCTTCGAAAGCCACAGCGTGGAAGACAATCTGATGCTGGCGCTGAAGGGCCCGCGCTCGATCTTTCCGGCGCTGTTCCATCGCCGCTCGGCCGCCGAAGCCAGACAGATCGACGACATCCTCGGCATCATCCGGCTGGGCGACAAGCGCCACGATCTGGCAGCCAATCTCAGCCATGGCCAGAAACAGTGGCTGGAGATCGGCATGCTGCTGGCGCAGGACCCGAAGCTGCTTTTGGTTGACGAGCCGGTCGCAGGGATGACCGATGCCGAGACCGAGGAAACCGCGCGGCTGCTCAAGGACATAGCGCGCGACCATTCGGTCATCGTCGTCGAGCACGACATGCATTTCGTGCGCGAACTCGGCGTCAAGGTCACCTGCCTGCATGAGGGCTCGGTGCTGTCGGAAGGCTCGCTCGATTTCGTCTCGGCCGACGAGCGGGTCGTCGAAGTTTATCTCGGGAGATGAGCATGGTCTGGCGGGTGCAATTCCATCGCTTCGACTTTTCGTTCCTCCGCTTCTGGAGAAGGCGCTGACATGCTCGAAGTTTCCAACGCCACGCTCCATTACGGCGCTGCTCAGGCGTTGCGCGGTGTGTCGCTGACGGCGGGTGCCGGCAAGATCACCTGCGTGCTCGGCCGCAACGGCGTCGGCAAGACCAGTTTGATGAGATCGATCGTCGGCCACCACCGGCTGACGAGCGGAAGCGTTGCCTTCGAGGGGAAGGCGCTCGACCGGAGCGCGGCGTATGATCGCGCCCGGTCGGGCATCGCATTCATACCGCAGGGCAGGGAGATCTTTCCGCTGCTGACGGTGCGCGAAAACCTGGAGTCCGGCTTTGCGCCGTTGAAGCGCGCCGACCGCAACGTGCCGGCGCATGTCTTCGAACTGTTTCCGGTGCTGAAGCAGATGCTGGGGCGGCGCGGCGGCGATCTCTCAGGCGGCCAGCAGCAGCAGCTCGCCATCGGCCGGGCGCTCGTCATGCGGCCGAAACTGCTGGTGCTCGACGAGCCGACCGAAGGCATCCAGCCCTCGATCATCAAGGACATCGGCCGCGCCATCCGCTATTTGCGCGATCAGGCCGGCATTGCGGTGCTTCTGGTCGAGCAATATCTCGATTTCTGCCGCGAGCTCGCCGACGAGGTCAACATCATGGACCGCGGCCAGATCGTCCACACCGGCCCGGCCGAAGATCTCGACCGGGCGGACGTCAGGAAGTTTCTGACGGTTTAACGCAGGTCGACGGCTGCACGGATCGTACACGTCGAAGATTGGCTGAAATGCCCACAATCACTTCGTCATTCTAGGGCGGAGCAAGGAGCGGAGCGACGCGCGCAGACCCTAGAATCCATGCCGCGACATCAGCCAAAGAGTGCCGCGATGCAGAACAAGATCGCTTCTGCGGCACATTGGCCATTCCACATTCTGCACCGTTAATGACGCTTCTTCGTCCCGGCATGGATCCCTGGGTCTTCGCTCCGCTTCGCGTCGCTACGCCCAAGGATGATGAAGTCGCGAAGGTCCGCACCCGTTGCGTCGGACTTTCGTCCGAGGCCGCCACACTCTGGCACGCCGAATACTACATGCTAGTCTTTCCTAGGCCTCGGTGAGTCGGCCGCTTCTGTATCAGTCTGGTTCTGTAGCAGATCGAGGGAATATGCTGGCTCAGCCTGCAAGTTCCACGCAAGCAAGCCACCCTAGCTTCCCTCGCAGTTCTGATTGTCGGTCAATGCGTTCAGATAATCTTGCCAGGAGAATGGGCTATGGAACGGTTCGTCGAGGACCACCAGAAACGACGGCTGACAGAGCGTGTCGACATCATCACCGCCATCAACATTCTGCGCTCGCAAGGCTACCAGCAGGATGAGCTGATCGGCGAAATCACCAAGGTTTTCTACGTCGACCTCGACACTTACAACGAGATCGTCATAGCGGCCTAAAAGCGCGTCGCGCCTGAACGGCCTCATGCGACGCGCTTTGGGGTGTTGTTTTACGTGTGGTGAGGTTCAGGCCGGCTGAATATCAGCCCAGCCTACCCGGCGCGCCGGAAGGCGAGCACACGGTTGCGGCCGCCGCGCTTGGCGCCGTAAAGCGCTTTGTCGGCGGCGCTGAGCACCTTGTCGAATTTGGTGCCGCCCTCGCTGCCGAAGGCGTAGCCGGCGCTGACCGTGCAGGACAGCAGGCGGGTCTCGGTATCGATCCGGCGCATGGCAAAACTGGCCCGGATCCGCTCGGCTATGAATTCCACCTTTTCAGGCAAGGTGCGATCGAGCACCAATGCAAATTCCTCTCCGCCCATGCGCGCGGCGACATCGCCCGGCTGGAGATTGGCGGTCAAATCCTTGGCGAACAGTTTCAGCACCTCGTCGCCGGTGGCATGGCCGAACTCGTCATTTATCGCCTTGAAGCCGTCGAGATCGAACACGATCACGGCGGTGAAGGACCGGACAGGTGTTTTGCCGTGCAGATCGAACAAAGCGCGCCGGTTGAGCAGTCCGGTCAGCGGATCGGTCAGCGCTTCGCGGCGATGATACTGCGCCAGGCGTCCCTGGTTGAGCGCCAGCGAGAGCGCGCCGATGCCGGTCATGCACGCGATGACGACGATGAGGCTGAAATCCTCGGCCCAGTTGCTCGGCGCATGGCCAAGCACCAGCCTGCCATCCCAGACAAGTGCACCGGAGCACAGCACGAAGGAAATTGCGGTGGCTGTGTAGAGCCCGGCAATGCCGAGGATCGGGGCAGGGAATTCGGTGCGGCCCTTCCAGTATTCATAGGCCGTCGCAAACAAAAGCAGCGCGGCGAAGGCATTCTCCAGCATGAAGCCCAGCCCGTCATAGCCAAGCGCCATCGGCGGCAAGGCGACTGCCAGCGAGACGCCGGCGCCGACAGCAATGCGGGGCAGCGGTGACCTCCCTGTCGTGAACTGATGGGCAGCGCCCAGCATGGTCGCGAAGCCGAGCAGCAGGAACGTGAAGCTGGCGAGGCCGAGCAGGCGTCCGGGCGCGTCGATATAGGCCTGGTAGGCGAAGACGTCGGCGACGATCAGAAGCACGCTGACCGCCCAGGTCAGCAGGAATTTTTCCGAGCGCGCGGTAAGCCAAATGCCGAACAGCGTCAGGCCGAGGCAAGCGGCGGAAAACCCGACAGCCAACAGAAGGGAACTGTAGTCGAGCGACATGCCCTCGTCCTTGCGCGCGGCGGCCGGCCTCTAGAAAGGACCCGCACCGGATTTATGCAGGAAGGAGGTATCGATAAGGTTACGATGCGCATAAGCTATCACGCTTCGGTTGATCGTAGCAATTCTGGGTTGAAACCCTTTTCAAGGGAAAGCGCTACCCGGTTTTCCGGGAAAACCGGTCCGCACTTTTCCTGGAATTGCTCCTAATGCATGTCGCCCAGAAGTGTGCCGCGGTTCTGGCACAACGGCGTGCATCAAGACAAAGACTTAAATCGCGACGCGCTTTAACCGATCAGCTCACCCGCTTCATCAGCGCCATGGCGCCGAACGGCGCGCGCACCTTGCCCTCGGTGATGAAGTAGACGAACACATCGCGCGGTTTCACCGGCGCGTCGAAAGTCGGATCGGCGCGCCGCAGATCTGCCGGCTGCTTGCCTTGCGCCCAGGTCTTCACCCGCGCTGCCCATTCGTCCAGGCCATTCGGCGTGTAGCAATCCGGATTGTCGTCGCTGCCGGTCTGCAGCCGCGCATAGATAAAATCGCCGGTGATGTCGGCGATACCAGGATATTTGGCATGGTCGGCATAGACGATCGCCGCCTTGTATTTACGCGCCAGGCCTACAAATTCCGGCACGCTAAAACTGTCGTTGCGCACTTCCAGCGCATGGCGCAGCGCGACGCCATCCTGCTTTTCCGGCAGCAGCTTCAGAAAGGCCTCGAAATCGTCGGCGTCGAACTTTTTCGTCGGCGCGAACTGCCACAGGATCGGGCCCAGCTTGTCGCCCAGCGCGGCAATGCCGGAGCCGAGGAAGCGCGTCATGGACTCGCCGGCTTCGCCAAGCACGCGGCGGTTGGTGACGAAGCGATTGCCCTTCAGCGAATAGACGAAACCGTCCGGCGCCTCTCCCGCCCATTTGACGAAGGTCGGCTCCTTGAAGCTGGAATAGTAGGTGCCGTTGACCTCGATGCTCGGTACCTGGCGGGTGGCGTAACTCAGCTGCTTGGCCTTGGAAAGCTTGTCCGGGTAGAAAGACGTATCCCAGGGTTCGAAAGTCCAGCCGCCCATCCCGGCGCGGATTGTTCCTTGGCTGATCATCGTCTTCCTCCCAGTTCTAAAAATGCGGTCAGGCTATTTTTCCAACCGGTTTGATCATGTCGACCACGGTCCATCCGGGACGGTGGGGATTGGCTCGGCGGCCCGTTTCGTGGAAGCCATAGGCCGTATAGATCTCGATGTTCCGCTCCATGCGCGAATTGGTGTAGAGCCGCACCTCCGGCACACCCCATAGCCGCGCCTGTTCCTGGGCGAAGTCGAGCAGCGCGGTACCGAGTTTCCTCCCCTGAAAAGCGGGGGAGACCGCGACGCTGAAGATCATCGCATGATCGGGGTGGCGCTCAATAACGATCAGCCCGGCGAGCTCAGCGTCGCTCTCCAGCAGCCAGACCTCGCCTCGCTCGATGCGTGGCGCATAGCCCTCGGTGACTGGGATCGGCGGCGCGCCGAACAAGGCGGTGTAATGCCCATAGGCGGCTTCCGTCAGCGAAACGACTCCGTCGAGATCACCTGCAAGCGCCTGTCGGACTGTCATTCAAAGCTCTCCAGGCGCCCGGCCGGTCTGCCAGTCACTCCGCCGCTTCGCGCTTGCCTCCGGGCCGCCGCTCCAAAAGCTCCTTCAGGAAGTGGCCGGTGTAGCTGCGCTTTTCGCGCACGATGGCTTCCGGTGTGCCCTGTGCAACCAGTTCGCCGCCGCCATCGCCGCCTTCGGGGCCGAGGTCGAGCACCCAGTCGGCGGTCTTGATGACTTCGAGATTATGCTCGATGACCACCACCGTGTTGCCCTGGTCGACCAGCTCGTGCAGCACTTCCAGCAACTTGGCGACGTCGTGGAAGTGCAGGCCGGTGGTCGGCTCGTCGAGGATGTAGAGCGTCTTGCCGGTTGCCTTGCGCGACAATTCCTTGGCGAGCTTGATGCGCTGCGCCTCGCCGCCCGACAGCGTCGTCGCCTGCTGGCCGATATGGATGTAGCCGAGGCCGACCTGCTTCAGCGTGTCGAGCTTGTCGCGCACGCCGGGCACGGCGGCAAAGAAATCGACACCTTCCTCGACCGTCATGTCCAGGACGTCCGCGATCGACTTGCCCTTGAACACGACATCCAGCGTCTCGCGGTTGTAGCGCTTGCCATGGCAGACGTCGCAGGTGACGTAGACGTCGGGCAAGAAGTGCATCTCGATCTTGATGACGCCGTCGCCCTGGCAGGCTTCGCAGCGGCCGCCCTTGACGTTGAAGGAGAAGCGCCCCGGCTGGTAGCCGCGGGCCTTGGCTTCGGGCAGACCGGCGAACCAGTCGCGGATCGGTGTGAAGGCGCCGGTGTAGGTGGCCGGGTTCGAACGCGGTGTGCGGCCGATCGGCGACTGGTCGATGTCGATGACCTTGTCGAGGAATTCGAGGCCCTCGATGCGGTCGTGATCGGCCGGATGCTCGCGCGAGCCCATGATGCGGCGCGACGCCGCCTTGAACAGCGTCTCGATCAGGAAGGTCGATTTGCCGCCGCCAGACACGCCGGTGACGGCGGTAAAAGTGCCGAGCGGGATTTCGGCAGTGACGTTCTTGAGATTGTTGCCGCGCGCGCCGACGATCTTCAGCCGGCGGTTTTTCTTGGCCTCGCGCCTGACACCGGGCGTGGCGACTTCGAGCGCGCCCGACAGATATTTACCGGTGATCGAGTTGGGATTGGCCATCACCTGCTGCGGCGTGCCCTGGGCGATGATCTCGCCGCCATGAATGCCGGCGGCCGGACCCATGTCGACGACATAATCGGCATGCAGGATGGCGTCCTCGTCATGCTCGACGACGATCACCGTGTTGCCGATGTCGCGCAGATGCTTGAGCGTGTCGAGCAGGCGGGCATTGTCGCGCTGGTGCAGGCCGATCGACGGCTCGTCCAGCACATAGAGCACGCCGGTGAGGCCGGAGCCGATCTGCGACGCCAGCCTTATGCGCTGGCTCTCGCCGCCCGACAGCGTGCCGGAATTGCGCGACAGCGTCAGATAGTCGAGGCCGACATCGTTGAGGAAGCGCAGGCGGTCACGGATTTCCTTGAGAACGCGCACCGCGATCTCGTTCTGCTGGTCGTTGAGATGTGGCGGCAGTTCGGTGAACCACTGGTCGGCCTTGCGGATCGACAGCTCTGTGACTTGGCCGATATGCTTGCCGGCGATCTTCACCGCCAGCGCTTCCGGCTTCAGCCGGTATCCCTTGCAGACCGGGCAGGGCGTCGCCGACATGAAGCGCTCGATCTCCTCGCGCATCCAGGCGGATTCGGTTTCCTTCCACCGCCGTTCGAGATTGGGAATGACGCCCTCGAACGTCTTGGTGGTCTTGTAGGAGCGCAGGCCGTCATCATATTGGAAGGTGACCTCGCGCTCGCCGGTGCCACGCAGGACGGCATCCTTAGCCTCTTCGGTCAGGTCTTTGAACTTGTCGCCGAGCTTGAAGCCGTATGCCTTGCCCAGCGCTTCCAGCGTCTGCGCATAATAGGGCGAGGTCGATTTCGCCCACGGGCTGACGGCGCCGTCGCGCAGCGAGACGTTTTCGTCCGGCACGATCAGGCTGGCGTCGATGGCGCGCTGATTGCCGAGGCCGTCGCAGGTCGGGCAGGCGCCGAACGGGTTGTTGAACGAGAACAGCCTGGGCTCGATCTCCGGAATGGTGAAGCCGGAAACCGGGCAGGCGAATTTTTCCGAGAACAGGATGCGCTCATGCGTCTCGTTCTTCGATTTGTTGACCGAGTCCTCGCCGGTCTGGCTGGCGTCGAGCGGCCGGTCGGCGAACTCGGCCACCGCCAGCCCTTCGGCGAGCTTCAGCGCCGTTTCGATGGAATCGGCAAGCCGTGTTGCCAGGTCGCCGCGCACGACGATGCGGTCGACGACGACGTCGATGTCGTGCTTGTACTTCTTGTCCAACGCCGGCACATCGGCGATCTCATAGAAGACGCCGTCGACCTTGACGCGCTGAAAGCCCTTCTTCTGCAGCTCCAGCAGTTCCTTGCGATATTCGCCCTTGCGGCCGCGCACGATCGGCGCCAGCAGGAAAAGGCGCGTGCCTTCCTCGACCGCCAGCACCCGGTCGACCATCTGTGAAACCGTCTGGCTCTCGATCGGCAGGCCGGTCGCCGGCGAATAGGGGATGCCGACGCGCGCGAACAGCAAGCGCATGTAGTCGTAGATCTCGGTGACGGTGCCGACCGTCGAACGCGGGTTCTTCGACGTGGTCTTCTGCTCGATCGAGATGGCCGGCGACAGGCCGTCGATCTGGTCGACATCCGGCTTCTGCATCATTTCGAGGAACTGGCGCGCATAAGCCGACAGGCTCTCGACGTAACGGCGCTGGCCCTCGGCATAGATGGTGTCGAAAGCAAGCGACGATTTGCCGGAGCCCGACAGGCCGGTCATGACGATCAGGCTGTCACGCGGCAGGTCGAGATCGACATTCTTTAGGTTGTGTTCGCGTGCCCCGCGAATGGAAAGGTATTTATGGTCGGCCATCGCCGGTCGCCGCCTCAGGTCTGGTGTCAGTGGGATCGGCGGGTTTTCCCGGCCATTCCCTATGTAGGTATTTTTGCCGCCACGTCGAGAGACGCCACACTTCTCGACCAAAGCCGTTTAACCGTCTTTCGCGCGAACGGGCAAGCGGAAAGAACAAAGACCGAACACGCTCCTGACAAAGCTGTGCAGAAACTGACAAGGGTGTTTCAGAAACTGACCCTAACGTAAGCTCCCGACGATCACATTTTCCGTAACCGGCTATTCAAGGTTGACGCCGTCGAATCAGGGGCGCACTCTGCCGGAGTCAACGGAGCCGGCCGTCTTTGATGGCCTCGCCGCCCATAGCGGCCTGCGAGACGCCGCAGGTTTTTGCGATTTGTGCTTCGGATTGACACCTGTCGCAACGGACATAGGAGCGGAGCATGACGCCACCGGATAGTCCCTTGAGGCTCCACCTGCTAGTGGAGCCGCGGCGGGCATAAGTGCCAGGTAGTTTCGAGGCATTGAAGTGTATGTGTCCAAATGGACGCATCGCGACAATCCAACAAACCACCCGACAAACCGTGACCTGCCGAATCCCACAAAAATCAGAGACGGCTAGTCGGATCGTCGGCTGAACGCCGCGAAGCATCCGAAATCAAAGTCGGTATAACACTACCGGCAGTTTGGATTTGGAATCCAAAAAAAGCCCCGACCGTTAGCGGAAGCAACGGCGGGGCTGTTCTTTTGCGAGGAAGTCGTCGGCGCAGGCTTTCTCTCCCGTATAGTAGCTGGGAGAAGGGGCTACCGGCGCGGCGGCTTGATCCCACCCGTGCCGACATCGACAGTGATGCTGCCGGAAATCCTGACATCGGTGCCGCCGATCTTGAACGTGCCGTTCTCGCCGGCAGACAGCGCGTCGTCCGGCTCCGGCTGCGGCGCGGGCTTGGCGATGCGGTAGTCGCCGGTCACGCCGGGCAGGGCGCCTTTCCGCGACGTGCTGGTGCTGCCCCCGGCAAAGGCCATGCTCGATGTCGCCGCCGTGATGGCAATGGCTATGGTCAGTCTGTTCAGGTGGTAGCGCATGGCAAGACTATAGTGCCGCGCTCAAGGCGAGGCCAGACCAGCGGCGTTGAAATTGAGGGAACACCGGCCTGCATTCAATCCGCCGATCAGGCCGCCGCCTTTTTGCGGGTGTCGAACACATGGTCGACGAGGCCCCACTCCTTGGCCTCCTTGGCGGTCATGAAGAAATCGCGGTCGAGCGTGCGTTCGACCTCTTCATAGGTGCGGCCGCAATGCTGCGCATACAGTTCCGTCATGTGCCGTTTGGTGCGCAAAATGCCTTCGGCATGGCGCTGGATGTCGGAGGCCTGGCCCTGGAAGCCGCCCAGAGGCTGGTGCAGCACGATGCTGGCGTTGGGGAGCGCGATGCGCCGGCCCGGCGTTCCCGCCATTAGCAGGAACGAGGCCATCGAGGCGGCAAAGCCCATGCACACCGTCGATACCGGGCAACTGACAAATTGCATCGTGTCGTAGATGGCGAAGCCGCTGGTCACCACGCCGCCCGGCGAGTTGATGTAAAGCGAGATCTCCTTGTCGGGGTTTTCGGATTCCAGTGACAGGAGCTGGGCGCAGACCAGCGCCGACATGCCGTCATTGATCTCGCCATTGACGAAGATGATGCGCTCGCGCAGCAGCCGCGAGAAAATGTCGAAGGCGCGTTCGCCGCGGCTCGATTGCTCGATCACCATCGGCACCAGATTGGCAAAGCCGCTCATCTCATTGTCTCCGTTTTGATTTTTCCGGTTCAGGCAGCGCGCAGCAACAGGCGTGGCGCGTTGGCGGCGACAGGCGGTTTGGGCTTGTATGCGCGCAGCCAGAGCCGGCAGCCGGCGCCGGCCATCGCGACCGCAGGCGTCAGGACAAACGCGTCATGGACGATGCGCAGATGCGTGCCGCCGGAAACGGTGCGGGCGAGTGTGAAGGTGACGATGCTCTCCAACTCCTCGCGGTCGGCGTCGCCGGAACGCTCGCGCCAGGAATAGCGCAGCAGGCGCCCCGGTTCGGCATCGAGCACTTCGCACTCGATCGGCTTCTCAGGCCCGGCAAAGGCAAAGCGGCTGCCGGTTTCCGGATTGATGTCGTTCGGCATCATCCATTCCGCCAAGAGGTCCGGCACGGTCAGTGCCCGCCACACTTTTTCCGGTGCGTCCGGCAGATCGCATTCGAAGGCGAGGGCATCTTTGGCGGTCTGCGTCTGCTTTTCGTCGGTCATTGGTCCATGTCCTTCAAAACGGCCTTCAGTCTTTCGATGCGCTCCGGCCAGAATGCGCGGTAGCGTTCGATCCAGCCGAGCAGCGGCTCGAGCCCTTGCGGATCGGCGCGATAGTAGGCGTTGCGGCCGGCGCGTCTTTCGCTGACCAGGCCTGCGCCGCGCAGCACGGCAAGGTGCTGCGACACCGCCGGCTGCGACACGCTCATGCCAGTGCGCAACTCCGACACGCTCATCTCGCCGGAAGTCAGCCGCTCGTAGACGGCGCGTCGCGTCGGGTCGGCCAGGGCGCGAAAAATCTCTGCTTCGATCATGGCAAAAGCATAAGTCGATACTTATCGATTTGGCAAGGGGTGTTTTGAATGCCCCGTATTGATTGGATCCTGCCGGGCCTCTAATCCATGGGCAACAAGATGGGCCGATCATGGCGAGGCAGGAGTAGTATTTATGAATTCCAACGTCGATCGTTCGTCCGCCGAGAACCTCAACGAGGCTCTGAGGCTCTATCGCCGCCTCGTCCTCGGTATAGGCGCCATCGCCGTCATCGGTTTCGTGGCCGTGATCTTGTTGGCCAAGCTGGGTACGGCGCTATCGCCGCCATACGGGATTTACATCTTCGGCGAAGGATTGGGGACCTGGGGCCTGATCGCGGTGGTAGCGGCGCTCGTCGCTCAGGTCTGGTGGCACGGGCGCGCGATCGGGAAATTGCTGAATGACCCGGCTCTGAAATCTGAACCTGCAGTCGGGCTGATGTCGGCACCAACCGTGATCGCACAGCGCGCCCATGCCATGGGCATGGAGTGGAGCGGCTTTTTCGGTCCGTTGCGACCAGCGAAAAAACGGCGCTGACGACACCGCTTCTCGCCGCTGCGTGTCAGCTAAATCCACGCGCCCGCGTCGGCGATTGCTGCCATTCCTTGACAATCCGTGGTTAACAGTATAGGAACGAAAAGGGAACAAAAACCTTGTGGGAAAAGCCAGCCGCGGCAAGCCAGGATTGTCCGCGGCCTGTAAGGTGAACGACTTGAAATTTGTTTCGGATGAGCACGGAGAAGTGTCATGGCGGGTAGCGTCAACAAGGTCATTCTGGTCGGTAACCTCGGCGCGGACCCTGAAATCCGCCGCCTGAATTCCGGTGATCCGGTCGTCAACATCCGCATCGCCACGTCGGAAAGCTGGCGCGACAAGAACTCCGGCGAGCGCAAGGAAAAGACCGAATGGCACAACGTGGTCATTTTCAATGACCAGATCGCCAAGGTCGCCGAGCAGTACCTGAAGAAGGGCATGAAGGTTTACGTCGAAGGCCAGCTGCAGACACGCAAATGGCAAGACCAGACCGGCGCCGACAAGTACACGACCGAAGTCGTGCTGCAGAAATTCCGCGGCGAGCTGCAGATGCTCGATTCTCGCGGCGAGGGCGGCGGTCAGGTCGGCAACTATGCCGGCGGCGGCGGCGCGAGCCGTGGCTCGGATTTCGGCCAGTCTGGCCCCAATGAGAGCTTCAACCGCGGCGGCAATAGCGGTGGCGGCGGTTCCAAGGGCGGCGGTGGCGGCGGCTCGTCGCGCGAACTGGACGACGAAATCCCGTTCTGAGCTGACGATAGTCAGCGATATCTGAGGAGAGGGTGCGGTGTCGCTCGGACCGCTTCTATCGGCGAGCCCTCCCATTCCATGGCACGCCTTCGCGGCCTTTGCCGCGCTGGCCGTTGGCGCTACGCAACTGGCGCTGCCGAAAGGCACGACGCGTCATCGTGTCGTCGGCTATGCCTGGGCGGCGCTGATGCTGGTCTCGCCGTCTCCAGTTTCTGGATCCAGCAGATACGCCTCGTCGGTCCGTTCAGCCCGATCCATCTCTTATCGATTTTAGTGTTGATCGCCGTGCCGTTGGCGGTCTGGCACGCGCATATGCATCGGGTCGCCAAACATCGCAGGGTCATGATATCGCTGTATGTTTTCGCCCTGATCGGCGCCGGCGTGTTCACGCTGCTGCCGGGGCGGATCATGCACACGGTCGTCTTCGGCCAGTGACGCTTTCTGAAAGGAAGATTGCCGTGAAAGCCCGGATCAAATGGGTCGAGGAGCGCACCTTCGTCGGCGAGTCCGGCAGCGGCCACAAGGTTGTGCTGGGAACCGCCTCCGGGCCGGAAGGCAAGACGCCGGGTCCGAGCCCGATGGAACTGGTGCTGATCGGCACCGGCGGCTGCTCGGCCTATGATGTCGTTCACATCCTCGAAAAAGGCCGCGAGGCGATCGAGGACTGTGTTGTCGAACTCGACGCCGACCGGGCCGAAACCGACCCGAAAGTCTTCACCCGCATCCACATGCATTTCATCGTCACGGGCCACGCGCTGTCGCACGACAAGGTCCAGCGCGCCATCAACCTGTCGATCGAGAAATACTGCTCGGCCTCGGCTATGCTGGCCAAGACGGCTGTCATCACCCACGATTTCGAGGTCGTCGATACGGCGGTGGAGTAGGGAGCAGGGAGCAGGGAGCAGGGGCTGCCGTTTACCCCGCCATCAGCGCCTTGATGCCATCCGCGACGAACTGAACCGCAAGCGCGGCCAGGATGACGCCGAGCAGGCGGGTCAGGATCGAGCGGCCGGTCTGGCCGAGGATGCGGTCGATGCGCTCCGACAGCACGAACACCAGATAGGTGATGGCAAGGCAGACGAAGATGATGCCGACCAGCGCCGCTTGTGCTGCAAAACCCTGAAACGAGCCCGACAGTAGCACGGTCGCCGAAATCGCACCGGGGCCGGCGATCAGCGGGATCGCCAGCGGGAAGGCCGCGATGTTGTGGATCATGTCCTTGGTGATGGCGACGTCGCCGATCTTCTCCTTGCGGTCCTGGCGGCGCTCGAACACCATTTCGAACGCGATGAAGAACAGCAAAAACCCGCCGGCGACGCGGAAAGCCGGCAGCGTGATGCCGAACACCGACAGGATGGACGCCCCGGCCACCGCAAACAGCGCCATCACCAGGAAGCCGATGATCGAGGCGCGCACCGAAACCTGCTGACGTTCCTCGCGGTTCATGCCGCGTGTCACCGCGAGGAAGAGCGGCGCGAGACCTGGCGGGTCGATGGTCACCAGAATGGTGACGAAGGCGTTGAACAGGCTGTCGAAACTCGGCATCGCTGACCCCTCCCGCCGGGCCGGACCCCTGCGCCACGATAGTGGTAGAGCAAAGCCTGGCCGGTGGGAACCGTCTGAGATGGCGATACCGGAGACGCCGGCAGTGTTAGGCGGCAGCGTTGCAACAGGCCTCCAGGCGATAGCCGTCGGGATCGACGATGAAGGCAGCGTAATAGTTCTCGCCATAGTCGGCGCGCAGCCCCGGCGCGCCATTGTCGTTGCCGCCTGCACGCAAGGCGTCGGCGTGAAAGGCGTCGACGCTCCGCCTGGTCGGCGCGGTAAAGCAGAAATGCAGACCGGACTTCTCGTCCGACGGCACTGGCTGCTCCGCGTCGTTCACCCACAGCCCGACGGCTTGCGCACCATAACCCAATGAGCCTGGCGACTGGCTGAGGCAGGAATAACCGAGCGGCTTTAGCGCGGCATCGTAGAAGGGGTTCGAAACGTTGGTGTCGCGGACACCGATCGAGACATGGTCAAGCATGTTTTTTCACCTTTTTTGCAATATGTTGCGTCATCAGTCCTGGGCGACGCGGCGCGCCAGGAACTCGACTTCGAGACGCCATGTCTTGCGATCGTCGTGCGAACGCTCGCCGAGCCAGCGGAAGCTGTCTTTGGTGATGCGTGAAAAGCTCCAGCGGACCGAGGAACCAGTGCCGTCGGCGCCGACCTGCACAATCGTGTCGCCTTCGGCGCGACCAAGCTGGCGGCTGTAGTATTGGTTGCGCGGGTCGCTCCAGAAGATGTGCCAGGCATCCGAGCCGGGATCATAGGCCCGCAGCGTTGTGCCATAGAAAGTCCATTTGCCGAGCGAGGGCGAGGGGCCGGCATCCCGCGCGGGCAGGATCCATACATCCTGGATCGCCCTGCCTTCCAGGACCCAGCCGAAATGCACCTCGCCGCGTCCGGTGAGAACCGTGCCGTCCTCGAGATGGCGCGTGGCCTCGAATGTCCAGGCGCCGACGAAGCGGCCGTAGAGATCCAGCTTTTCAGCCAGGCCGGGATTGGGGCCGTCGCTGTGGAGCGCTTCGGCAAAGGAGGATGCACCGATCATACTTGCTGCCTTCGTTGTGTCAGGAGGCTGCAAGCGATAGGCCCCGGCAGGGTGTCGCGCTTGGGAAAAATTGCTATCTTTCAAGCCATGACGACGAGCCAACAAAACCTGGCATCGGGGCAGGGTTGGTATGTCTGTGACGTGCTGTGCACGGCCGGCGCCGGCGACCGCCCGTTCGAGGAGGCGCACGACACCTTCTGCGTTGCCGCTGTCACCAGCGGCACCTTCCGCTACCGCACCAGGCAAGGCGCCGCCATGCTGGCGCCGGGCGCGATCCTGCTCGGCAATGTCGGCGCCTGCTATGAATGCGGGCATGAGCATGGCGCCGGCGACCGTTGCCTGTCCTTCCACTTCGCTCCGGCCTATCTCGACCGCATCGCCAGCGACGTGCCCGGCGCGAGCAAGCTCGCCTTCGGCGTGCCGCATATGCCGCCCTTGCCGGCGCTGGCATCGCTGCTGGCCGAGGCGGAAGCGGCGCGCGAGATGGTCGACATCGACGCCTTTGAAGAGCTTGGCCTGCGAATTGCGGGCGCAGCACTGGCAGTTGCCGGCGCAGCACTGCCTGTGGCCAGCGATGCGGTGCCTGGCGTTCGACCGCCGAGCCGCCGCGACCAGAAACGGGTTGCCGAGGCGGTGCGGCAGATCGAGCTCAATGCCGACAGGCCGGTCTCGCTTTCCGAGCTTGCCTGCGCGACGGCGACCAGCCCGTATCATTTCCTGCGCACCTTCCGGCAGGTCGCCGGCATGACGCCCTATCAGTTTCTGCTGAGAACCCGGCTGCACCGCGCGGCGGTGCGGCTGCGCATGTCAGGCGATGCCATCTCGGCAATCGCCTTCGAGGCCGGTTTCAACGATTTGTCGACGTTCAACCGCCGTTTCCGGCGCGTCATGGGTGAGACGCCTGGCCACTATCGCGCCCGGCGGGTGGCTACCCGCTGACGCGTCTGTCTGCCTCCAGATAAGCTGTTGGCTTGGAAAACTGTCCTTCGCAGGCTTTTGCCCCTGGCGGCGGCGAATGCGTTATGGCCAAATCGTCGCAATCAGAGGTATCCATTTGAATTTACCACTGAAATCCTCATTGGAAAAGCACCACGAATATTGGAGTTTCGGCCGTGCTTCCTATATAAGCGGTCAGTGATTCCTGATTAGATTGTGATCCGATTTGACCGACCAAAAACCCCCGCGCGGCGCCGACGGCGGCCCTACCGGCATCGAGCCCATCTCCATCATCGAGGAGATGCAGAGCTCCTACCTCTCTTATGCCATGAGCGTCATCGTCAGCCGTGCGCTGCCCGATGTACGCGACGGCCTGAAGCCGGTTCACCGCCGCATTCTCTATGCGGCGCATGAGAGCGGTTACCACTGGAACCGCAAATATGTGAAGTCGGCCCGCCCGGTCGCCGACGTGATGGGTAAATACCATCCGCATGGCGACGCCTCGATCTACGACGCCTTGGTGCGCATGGCGCAGGACTGGTCGCTGCGCGTTCCGCTGATCGACGGGCAGGGTAATTTCGGCTCCATCGACGGCGATCCGCCGGCGGCGATGCGCTACACCGAATCGCGGCTGACCAAGGTCGCACATGAACTCTTGGAGGACATCGACAAGGAAACCGTCGATTTCCAGGAGACTTATGACGCATCCGACACCGAACCGAAGGTGCTGCCGGCCCGCTTCCCCAATCTTCTGGTCAACGGTTCCGGCGGCATCGCCGTCGGCATGGCCACCAACATCCCGCCGCACAATCTGGCCGAGATCTGCAACGGCGCCATCGCCATCATCGACAATCCGGCGATCGATTTGCCGGCGCTGATGGAGATCATTCCGGGTCCCGATTTCCCGACCGGCGGCATCGTGCTCGGCCGTTCCGGCATCTACAGCGCCTATGCGACTGGCCGTGGCTCTATCGTCATGCGCGGCAAGGTCAATGTCGAACAGCGCGGAAACGACCGTGAATCGATCATCATCACGGAAGTCCCGTACCAGGTGAACAAGGCCTCGATGATCGAGAAGATGNAGACGTGTGCTCTTCCGATCTGGAAACGACCGTGAATCGATCATCATCACGGAAGTCCCGTACCAGGTGAACAAGGCCTCGATGATCGAGAAGATGGCCGAACTGGTGCGCGACAAGCGCATCGAAGGCATTTCCGACATTCGCGACGAAAGCGACCGCCAGGGCTACCGCGTCGTCATCGAGCTGAAGCGCGACGCCGTCGCCGACGTCATTCTCAACCAGCTTTATCGCTTCACGCCGCTGCAAACCTCCTTCGGCGCCAATATGGTGGCGCTGAACGGCGGCAAGCCGGAAGTGATGAACCTGACCGACATGCTAAAGGCATTTGTCGGCTTCCGCGAAGAGGTGATTAGCCGGCGCACGAAGTTCCTGCTGCGCAAGGCGCGTGACCGTGCCCATGTATTGGTCGGTCTCGCCATAGCCGTCGCCAACATCGACGAAGTGATCAAGCTGATCCGCACCGCGCCCGATCCGCAGACGGCGCGCGAGCAGTTGATGGAGCGGCGCTGGCCCTCCGGCGACGTCGAGTCATTGATTCTGCTGATCGACGATCCGCGCCATCGCATCAATGAGGATGGCACCTACAACCTGTCCGAGGAACAGGCGCGCGCCATCCTCGAACTGCGCCTGCAGCGCCTGACTGCGCTCGGCCGTGACGAAATCGCCGACGAGCTGAACACCATCGGCGACGAGATCAAGGATTACCTCGACATTCTGTCGTCCCGCGCCCGCATCCAGCAGATCGTCAAGGACGAGCTTGCCGCCGTGCGCGACGAGTTCGGCACGCCGCGCCGCACCGAGCTCACCGACGGCGGCGCCGACATGGAAGACGAGGATCTGATCCAGCGCGAGGACATGGTCGTCACCGTCAGCCATTCCGGCTACATCAAGCGCGTGCCGCTGTCGCTCTACCGGGCGCAACGCCGCGGCGGCAAGGGCCGCTCCGGCATGTCGACCAAGGAAGAGGATTTCGTCACCCGGCTGTTCGTCGCCAACACGCATACACCGGTGCTGTTCTTCTCCTCGCGCGGCATCGTCTACAAGGAAAAGGTCTGGCGGCTGCCAATCGGCAATCCGCAGTCGCGCGGCAAGGCGCTGATCAACATGCTGCCGCTGGAGCAGGGCGAGCGCATCACCACCATCATGCCGCTGCCCGAGGACGAGACCAGCTGGGGCGAACTCGACGTCATGTTCGCCACCACGCGCGGCACCGTGCGCCGCAACAAGCTGTCCGAATTCGTCCAGGTCAACCGCAACGGCAAGATCGCCATGAAGCTGGAGGAGGAGGGCGACGAGATCCTCGGCGTCGAGACCTGCACAGACAATGACGATGTGCTTTTGACCGCCAGCTCCGGCCAGTGCATCCGCTTCCGCGTTGGCGATGTGCGCGTCTTCCAGAGCCGCAATTCGGTCGGCGTGCGCGGCATAAGCATGGCCGAGACCGACCGCATCATCTCCATGTCGGTGATCGAGCATGTCGATGCTTCGCCGGCGGAACGCTCCGCCTACCTCAAGCGGGCAGCACTGGAGCGGCGGCTTGCCGCCGAGGTGACCGGCGAGGAAGAAGAGATTGCACTCACCAATGAGGAGATTGGCGAGGAGACCGAGCTTTCCGACAGCCGTTACGAAGAGCTCAAGGCGCATGAGCAATTTGTGCTGACGGTGACCGAATATGGCTACGGCAAGCGCTCGTCATCCTACGATTTCCGCCTGACCGGACGCGGCGGCAAGGGCATCCGCGCCACCGACGTGTCGAAGGTGGCCGAGATCGGCCAGCTGGTGGCGACTTTCCCGGTCGGCAATGACGACCAGATCATGCTGGTTTCGGACGGCGGCACGGTCATCCGGGTGCCGGTCAACGGTATCCGTTTCGCCAGCCGCGCCACCAAGGGCGTGACCATCTTCAACACCGCCGAAGGCGAGAAGGTGGTTTCGGTCGAACGGATTTCGGAGCCGCAGGCCGACGAGGATGTCGAAGAGGGTGTCATTGAGGCCGGCGCCGGAGATGCCGTACCGGACAGCACCGAATAGGTTTGAGCAACAACGCCGGCCCGATGGGCCGGCGCAAACAAGAAACTAGCAATAAATCAGGGGCGACGGTGGGGCCAGCGAGCGCCGAAACCTTCGAACCGCTTTGTGCGGACACGGACGCGCTCTGCCTCGCTATGCAATCCGAATGCGGTGGCGATCAGCATGGCGACGGTCATTGCGGTGGCGAGCATGTAGATCAGCATGTGCGTGTTCTCCTGCGCCTATCCAACGGTTAGATCGGGTTTTGGTTTCATCTTCCGAAGTGCAAACTAGCGAACGCGGCGTGAAGTCTTCGTGATCAAGGCATTCATCTGTCGTTCATGTCTGCGAAAAGGTTCACGCAGATGTTCCCAATCGCATTTGCCTTCCGCCCAATGCCCCGCTAGAAGCACCTCCCATGACCGATCGCATCGCCCTTTATGCCGGCTCCTTCGACCCGCTGACCAACGGCCATCTCGATGTGCTGAAGGCATCGCTGGCTGTCGCCGACACGGTATATGCGGCGATCGGCACCCATCCCGGCAAGACGCCGCTGTTTTCCTTCGACGAACGGGTGAAGCTGATCGAGGCCGCGACCAAGGCCGAATTCGGCCGCGACGGCGACCGCATCAAGGTCGTCGCCTTTGACGGGCTGGTCATCGACGCGGCCCGCAAGCATGGCGCCTCGATCATGATCCGCGGCCTGCGTGACGGCACCGATCTCGACTATGAGATGCAGATGGCTGGAATGAACGAGACGATGGCGCCGGAACTGCAAACGGTTTTTCTGCCCGCCAGCCCGTCGGTACGCACCATTACCGCCACACTTGTGCGCCAGATAGCCTCGATGGGCGGCGACATCCGTCCGTTCGTGCCGGCCGCCGTTGCCGGCGCGCTCACCGCCAAATTCGCGAAATAGTGCATGTCGCCCAAAAGTGGATGCCGGTTTTGGGGCAACGACATGCACCCTAACAAAGACCTTCGGAGATCCCTTATGCAGCTGAAAAAGCTCGCCTCGTTCCTCGTCGTGCTTGCCGGTCTCGTGACCGCATCCGTTTCGGCCTTCGCCGCCGAACCGGAAAACACCATGGTCATCACCTTGAAGAACGGCGACGTTACCATCGCGCTACGCCCCGACCTGGCGCCCAAGCATGTCGCGCAGATCAAGAAGCTGGTGCGCGAAGGCGCTTATAACGATGTCGCATTCCACCGCGTCATCAACGGCTTTATGGCGCAGACCGGCGACGTCAAGTTCGGCAACATGAAGAAGGGGTTCAGCCCCGAGGCCGTCGGCACCGGCGGTTCAGACCTGCCCGACCTGCCGGCCGAATTCTCGCAGAGCGAACATTTCAAGCGCGGCACGCTCGGCATGGCCCGCTCGGAGGACCCGAACTCCGCCAATTCGCAGTTCTTCATCATGTTCGCGCCGGCGCCGAACCTCGATGGCCAGTACACCATCGTCGGCAATGTCGTCAGTGGCATCGAACTGGTGGACAAGATCAAGAAGGGTGATGAGGCCGACAACGGAACCGTCACAGACCCCGATCGCATGATCAAAGTGCGCATGGCGGCCGACAAGTGACCTATCAAATCAATCTGTTTTTCTGAGATAAAAGGATATCCGACATGGCTGAGATCAAGGACCGCGAGAACGCGCTCATCCTGGAAACGACCAAGGGCAAGGTCGTCATCGAACTGTTTCCCGACCTGGCTCCCGGCCACGTCGCCCGCATCAAGGAACTGGCGCGTGAAGGCGCCTATGATGGCGTGGTCTTCCACCGCGTCATAGAAGGCTTCATGGCGCAGACCGGCGACGTGAAGTTCGGCAATTCGACCAAGCCCACCTTCGCGCCGTCGCGTGCGGGCATGGGCGGCTCGGAAAAGCCGGACCTGAAGGCTGAATTCTCCAACGCCAACCATGGCCGCGGCACCTGCTCGATGGCCCGTTCGCAGAACCCGCACTCGGCCAATTCGCAGTTCTTCATCTGCTTCGACGATGCCGCTTTCCTCAACCGCCAGTACACGGTCTGGGGCCAGGTCATCGAAGGCATGGACAATGTCGACAAGATCAAGCGCGGCGAGCCGGTGGTCGATCCCGACAAGATCGTGTCGCTGAAGGTCGCGGCCGACGTCAGGTAAGGACAAACGAAGATGATGGGCGTGGTCTGGTCGCTGCTCGGCATCCTGTCAGGCGCCTTCATCGCCGTCCAGGCGCCGATCAACTCGCAGCTGGCGCGCGGCCTGGGGCTCCCGGTCGCGGCTGCTGCGTTTTCGTTCCTGTCGGGCGCGATCGTGCTTGGTATCATCTCCATTGCCGTTGTGCGGCTGCAGGACATCTCGCTCGACTGGAAGGCGCCGGCGCCTTGGCTGTTCATCGCCGGCGGCATGCTCGGCGGTTTCTATGTTACCCTGTCAACCATTCTTACGCCGCGCATTGGTGCAGCCGCGTTGATGGCGTTCCTGGTTGCCGGCCAGTTGCTGGCCGGCATGCTGATCGATCGCGTCGGCTTTCTCGGCGTGGCGGTGCGCGAGATTTCGCTCGGCCGCATCGCCGGCGCGGTGCTGCTGTTGGCCGGAGCGCTGCTCGTCCGGCTCTACTGATGCGCGTCGATCTCTTCGACTTCGACCTGCCGGAGGAGCGCATCGCGCTGCGCCCGGCCGAGCCGCGCGACAGCGCCAGAATGCTGGTGGTCAGGCCAGGCGAAGACTTTGCGGACCGCGCGGTGCGCGACCTTCCGTCCTTGCTCAGAACGGGCGACGTGTTGGTCTTCAACGACACCAAGGTCATTCCGGCACAGTTGAGAGGCATCAGGCGGCGCGGTGAAGCGCAGGCGCAGGTCGACGCCACGCTGCATATGCGCATGGCGCCGGACCGCTGGCTGGCCTTCATGCGGCCGGGCAAGCGCATCGCCGCCGGCGACCGCATCCATTTCGGCCATGACGGCAATTCCTGTTTCCTCGGCCAGCTCGACGCCACGGTGATCGAGAAGGGCGATGCCGGCGAGGTGCTGCTCGGTTTCGACCTGTCGGGGCCGTTTCTCGACGAGGCGCTGCATGCCGTCGGCCGCATCCCGCTGCCGCCCTATATCGCGTCGAAGCGCGACGACGACGCGCGCGACCTGACCGACTACCAGACCATCTATGCCAAAGAGGAAGGTGCTGTGGCAGCGCCCACCGCCGGCCTGCATTTCACGCCGGAACTGTTTGCAGCACTCGACTCTAAAGGCATCGAACGCCGCTTCGTCACCTTGCATGTCGGCGCCGGCACCTTCCTGCCGGTCAAGGCGGACGACACCGCTGACCACAAGATGCATGCCGAGACCGGCTCGGTCAGCGAAGCAACAGCCGACGCTCTGAATGGCGCCAAGGCGCGGGGCGGGCGCATCATCGCTGTCGGCACGACCTCGCTGCGCCTGCTGGAGAGCGCGGCACGGCCTGATGGCTCGCTGACCGCCTGGTCCGGCCCGACCGACATCTTCATCACGCCGGGCTATCGCTTCCGCACCGCCGATCTGCTGATGACCAATTTCCATCTGCCGCGTTCGACGCTGTTCATGCTGGTTTCGGCCTTCAGCGGCCTAGATACGATGCGTGCGGCCTATGCTCATGCCATCGGGAACAATTACAGGTTCTATTCCTACGGAGATGCAAGCCTGCTTTATCGAGCGGAGATGAGCGATGGACGATGATCTGCAAGCCTTTGATCGCGAGAGCCTGATCGCCGAAGTGAAGAAACTCCGTGCCGGCATACGCCAGCATCGAGATTCTACCGGCCATGATTTATGCTGGCATCATCCCAACCTGTGGGACCTGCTGCCGGAAAAGACCGATCCATCGATTGCCGTGCCGCCATGGCCGAAATTCATGCGCGGCTGCATCCAATACCGCCAGTCGCTCGACAGGCAGGCGCCAGGCGCGCCTGTCCATGACAAGGAATTCAATGGCTGAGACATTCACCTTCAAGATCCTCGCCACCGACGGCAAGGCGCGGCGCGGTTCCATCACCATGCCGCGCGGCGAAATCCGCACGCCGGCCTTCATGCCGGTCGGCACCGGCGGCACGGTCAAGGCCATGTATATGGACCAGGTGCGCGGCGTCGGCGCCGACATCATCCTGGGCAATACCTATCATCTGATGCTGCGCCCCGGCGCCGAGCGCGTGGCGCGGCTTGGTGGGTTGCATGAATTCGCCCGCTGGCCGCAGCCGATCCTGACCGACAGTGGCGGTTTTCAGGTCATGTCGCTGTCGAAGCTCAGAAAATTGACCGAGAAGGGCGTCACCTTTCGCTCGCACATTGACGGCGCTGCCTACGAGATGTCGCCGGAGCGCTCGATCGAGATCCAGGGCCTGCTCGATTCCGACATCCAGATGCAGCTCGACGAATGCACAGCGCTGCCGGCCGACCTCAAGCAGATCGAGCGCGCGATGGAGCTGTCGCTGCGCTGGGCCGAGCGCTGCAAGACAGCGTTCGGCGATCAGCCCGGCAAGGCGATGTTCGGCATCGTCCAGGGTGGCGACAACGCAGCTCTCAGGGTGCGTTCGGCGCAGGCGCTGAGCGCGATGGAGCTGAAGGGCTATGCGGTCGGCGGCCTGGCCGTCGGCGAACCGCAAGCGGTGATGCTGGATATGCTGGAGATCACCTGTCCGGAATTGCCTGACGACAAGCCTCGATATCTCATGGGCGTCGGCACGCCGGACGACATCATGAAATCGGTGGCGCGCGGCATCGACATGTTCGACTGCGTCATGCCGACCCGCGCCGGCCGCCATGGCCTGGCTTATACCAGGCGCGGCAAGGTCAATCTCAAGAATGCCCGCCACGCGGACGATCCGCGGCCGCTGGATGAGGAGAGCGACTGCCCGGCCGCGCGCGACTACTCACGCGCCTATCTGCACCATCTCGTGCGCTCGCAAGAGGCGCTGGGGGCGATGCTTCTGACCTGGAACAACCTGTCCTACTATCAGAAGCTGATGCAGGACATTCGCGCCGCGATCGAGGCCCGGGCCTTTGAGGCGCGCACGGCTGAGATTTCCGAGGCATGGGCGAGGGGTGATATTCCGGTGCTGTAGCCGGGCCTCAGGTACTGAGCGAATTCGCTGCGCGCAAGCTGCAGCCGGTGATCTGAAAGCTGCCGTCGGGCTGCTGTTCCAGCGTGTAGACCGCCTCATAGTCCTTGCCGTCGGGTCCGACGATCAGCACTTGCTGGATTATCGAAGTTGGCCCCATCTGCTCGACCTTGCCGAAGGAATAGCTCTGCGGCTGGCGCACCGGCGGATAGCCGTTGGTCACCATGTTCATGAAGGTGTCGACGGTCGGAAAGATGCGCTTCACATTTGGAGCGGCGAAACTGTACGCCTTGGCGCCATCATTGGCGATGAGCGCCTTCAACTGACCATCGATGACGGCCTGGCCGGCCTTGACTTCGGCGTCGCCGGCAAGGGCTGCCGAGACGAACAACGCGAACAGCAATGAAACGACTGCGAATGCGATGCGGCGCATGGCCTGTCTCCATTGTCCTCAACAAAACCTGTCCCAGGACGCATCATACCATACGCTTGGCGGAGCCTCACGGTTTCAGCAACCGCAATATTTGCCACGCAAGTGCCACAAGATCATGCTTAAGCCTCCTTTAACGCGGGGCGCGCATCGTAGGGACGGGTGGGGACCCGTTCGCGCAACCAGGGGACGACCATGTTCAAGCAGCCGATCGACCGGCGCCTTTTGCTGAAGGGCGCGGCAAGCCTCGCAGTTTTGGCTCCCTTGCCCGCCTGGGCAAGCACTGGGCCGACCGTCACGGAAGTCGCCTTCGATCCCGCCATTCCAGCGCTCGGCAACCCCGATGGCGACGTCACCATCGCCGAATTCGTCGACTATCAGTGCCCGATCTGCAAGCTCGTCTTCGTCGAACTGAAGAAGTTGATGGAAGAGGACAGCGGCGTTCGGCTTGTGATGAAGGACTGGCCGATCTTCGGCGACGTGTCGCGCGACGCGGCGCGGGTGACGCTGCTGAGCGGCGAACACTATGGCGCGGCGGTCGATGCGCTGATGACCAACCAGCGCGGCCTTTCGGAACGCCGCACCAACGACATCCTTTCTTCCGTCGGTGTCGATGTGGCGATGGTGCGTGCCGACCTCGCCATCCGTGAACCCGACATCGACGCTGCCCTTGTCCGCACCGAAGTCCAGGCGACAGCGTTCAAGCTGCGCGGCACGCCAGCCCTGGTCATCGGCGGCAACTTGTATCGGCGCGGCATGCCGGTGTCCGAACTGAGACAAGCCGTCGCCAAGGCGCGCTCGGCCTGATGCTTGAAAGCCGGGCGGCAGTCTGCCACAAGGGCCGCTTGAGTGCTGAAGCTTGATCGGGACCGGCAATGAAGACGTTTTTCATGCAGATAAAGTGCGATCTGGGCAAGTCCTATGAGGTCGCCAGCGCGCTCGCCGATGCCGAAATCGCCTCGGAAATCTACTCGACCGCCGGCAATTACGACCTGCTTGCCAAATTCTACGTCGACGACGAGGAAGATGTCGGCCACTTCGTCAACGAGAAGGTGCAGATTATTCCCGGAATCAAGGACACCTTCACGGTCGTCACTTTCCGCGCTTTCTAAAGCAATTCCAGGAAAAAAATGTGAAGCGGTTTTCCGTCCGGAATTGCGTCAAAGCAAAAAGCCATGGCAGGTCGCCGTTTCCATGAAACGGTGAACTGCTATGGCCGCATCAGGCACTTGCCCGGCGACAAGGCAGAGCCTGATTAAGGTCCCGTTCCGACTGCCCGAATTTTGGGCAGTCGAAACATACTGATCGCCGATATCCTCCAAATCACCGATTGCGCTTGATTTTCTCCCGCGACGCCAGTGAAATGGCGTCACAGGGGAGTATGCGATTGGCAGCGTTCGATGAAATGCTTCCGGAAGTTTCCGGGCTTAGACAACCGTATACGGCTTACGACCGCTGGCTGAAGGAGCAGGACCCGGCCAGGCTTACCGAAAAGATGCAGGACGCCGAGCGCGTCTTCCGCAAGACCGGCATTACCTTCGCCGTCTATGGCGAGCAGGAAGCCTCCGAGCGGCTGATCCCCTTCGACATCGTGCCGCGCATCATCTCCGGCAATGAATGGCGAAGGCTGACGCAAGGCATCGAGCAGCGCGTGCAGGCGCTGAACGCTTTCCTCGACGACATTTACCACCGCCAGGAAATCCTGCGCGCCGGCCGCGTGCCGAGGGAGCTGATCGCCAGGAACGAGGCGTTCCTGCCGGAAATGATCGGAGTGCGGCCACCGGCCGGCGTCTACACCCACATTATCGGCGTCGATATCGTCCGGATCTCGGAGAACGAGTTCTACGTGCTGGAGGACAATGCGCGCACGCCGTCGGGGGTCTCCTACATGCTGGAGAACCGCGAGACGATGATGCAGCTCTTTCCCGAGCTGTTCCAGCAGATCAAGGTGCGGCCGGTGGAGAATTATCCGCAATTGCTGCGCCAGTCGCTGGCGGCAGTGCGGCCGCAAAGCACCAAGGGCGCACCGACCATTGCCGTGCTGACGCCGGGCAGCTTCAACTCCGCCTATTTCGAACATGCCTTCCTCGCCGACCAGATGGGCGTGCAACTGGTCGAAGGCCAGGATCTGCGCGTTGTAGACGGCCACGTCGCTATGCGCACGACCGAAGGCTACAAGCAGATCGACGTGCTTTACCGGCGCGTCGACGATTCCTTCCTCGATCCGCTGACCTTCCGGCCGGAATCGGCCCTTGGCGTGCCCGGCATCATGGACGTCTACCGCGCCGGCAACATCACCATCGCCAACGCGCCGGGAACCGGCATCGCCGACGACAAGGCGATTTATTCCTACATGCCCGACATCGTCGAGTTCTACACCGGCCGCAAAGCCATCCTCGGCAACATCCCGACCTGGCGCTGCTCGGAGCCCGACAGCCTGAAATACGTGCTCGAACACATCCATGAGCTGGTCATCAAGGAAGTGCACGGCTCCGGCGGCTACGGCATGCTGGTGGGGCCGGCTGCGACCAAGAAGGAATGCCAGGATTTCGCCAAGAAGCTGCAGGCGAAGCCTTCCAACTACATCGCCCAGCCGACGCTGGCGCTGTCGACCTGCCCGATCCTGACAGAAAAAGGCCTGTCGCCGCGCCATGTCGACTTGCGACCCTATGTTCTGGTCTCCGACCGAATCCAGATCGTTCCCGGCGGCTTGACGCGGGTGGCGCTGAAGGAGGGTTCTTTGGTCGTGAATTCCTCGCAAGGCGGCGGCACGAAGGATACGTGGGTGTTGGACGATTAGGTAGGGAATAGGGCAGTAGGCAGTAGGCAGTAGGCAGTAGGCAGTAGGCAGTAGAGGGACAAGAAATGCCATATTCCACAGAGATTCAAATGCTTACTAATCCCTACTCACTATTCCCTACTCACTAGCCCCGAAGGGCCACTTCACATGCTTCTCGGCCGCACCGCCAACGGGCTCTACTGGATGAACCGCTATATCGAGCGGGCGGAAAACATGGCGCGTCTGGTCGATGCCGGCCTTCGCATGGCGCTGACCCGCACCCAGAGCGCGTCGGAAGAGTGGAATTCGGTGCTGCTCAGCGCCGGCTCCGACGTCACCTTCACGCAGAAATACAAGGACTATACCGCCGCCAACGTCGCCGACTTCCTGCTGCGCGACACCTCGAACCCGTCGAGCACGATGTCGGCGATCGAGACCGCTCGCAACAATGCCCGCATGGTGCGCACCGCGCTGACGCGCGAGACGTGGGAGAGCATCAACGAAGCCTGGATGGCCCTGAAGCGCATGCTGGCAAAGCCGATCGACGAGCGCGACCTGCCGAGTGTGCTCGACGCCATCAAGCGCGAGACGGCGCTGATCCGCGGCTCGTTCTACGGCACGATGCTGCGCAACGAGATCTTCGACTTCTCGCAGCTCGGCACCTATGTCGAGCGGGCCGACAACACGGCACGCATCCTCGACGTGAAATACTACGTGCTGCTGCCGTCGATCTCCTGGGTCGGCTCGAGCCTCGACAACTACCAGTGGGAATCGATCCTGCGCTCGGTGTCGGCGCACCGTTCCTATCGCTGGGTCTATGAGGCCGACTACAAACCGACCAACATTGCCGACTATCTGATCCTCAATGTGCGCATGCCGCGCTCGCTGACCTTCTGTTATCGTTTTCTCGCCGAGCATCTGAAGTTCCTCGGCGACGATTATGGCGACCGTCATGCCTGCCACGCCACCGTCGACAGGACACAGGCGATGCTGCAGGCAGGGTCGATCAAGGACATATTCGACACCGGCCTGCACGAATTCCTGGCCAGGTTCATTCAAGACAACACCAAGCTTGGCGAAGAGATCGCACAAGATTACCGGTTCAATTGACATGCGATTGAAAATCACCCATCGGACCGAATACCGCTACGACGCGCCGGTGCATTATCTGCTGCAGCGGCTGCGGCTGCTGCCGGTCAGCGGACCGACGCAGACCGTGCTGTCCTGGGCGCTGAAGATCGAGGGCGCGCGCGAGGAAGTCCGCTTTAACGACCATTTCGGCAACGATAACAGGCTGTTGAGCGTCGAGGGCGAGCGCGACTTCATCACCGTCGAGGCCTCCGGCGAGGTTGTCACCCGCGACACAGCGGGCGTCTCGGGTCCGCATCACGGCTTTGCGCCACTGTGGCTGTTCAGCCAGGAGACAGCTTTGACCATCCCCGGCGAGGGCATAAGCGAGCTTGCCGCGGCGGTCGGCAAAGGTACCGACATCGAAAGGCTGCATCGGCTGATGGCGCTGATCGTCGAGCGCGTCGCCTACACGCCGGGCACCACCAGCGTGACGACCCCGGCGGAAGAGGCATTGGCGCTGAAGACCGGCGTTTGCCAGGATCACAGCCACATCTTTGTCACCGCAGCCCGCGTCATGGGTTTTCCGGCCCGCTATGTCAGTGGCTATCTGATGATGGATGCGGCCATCGAGCAGGCGGCAAGCCATGCCTGGGCCGAAGCCCATGTTCAGGGTCTCGGCTGGGTCGCCTTCGACGCCGCCAACGGCATTTCCCCCGATGAACGCTATGTCAGGGTAGCCACCGGCCGTGATTATCGCGACGCCTCGCCGGTGTCGGGAATTCGACTGGGACAGGCGGAGGAACAGCTTGCAGTCACCGTCACGGTAGAGCAGTAGTCTCCGGCAAGATTGCTGCCTGAAGAGATTCCATGACTTATTGCGTCGGCCTCAAGATCGATCGTGGGCTCGTGTTCATGTCGGACACGCGCACCAATGCAGGGATGGATTCGATCTCCACTTTCAAGAAGATGCATGTCTGGGAAGAGCCAGGCGAGCGCGTCATCGTACTGATGTCGGCCGGCAATCTGGCTACGACGCAGGCCGTGGTCAGCCTGCTCGACGAGCGCACAAAGGCGGTGGCGGAACGCCACGCGACGCTGCTCGAGACCCCATCCATGTACCAGACGGTGCGGCTGGTCGGCGACACCGTCAAGGAAGTCATCGCCAGCTCGTCGCCTGCCGGCGAAAAGGCGGATTCCTATTTCAACGCCTCCTTCATCCTCGGCGGCCAGATCAAGGGCAGCCCGCCACGGCTGTTCATGATCTATCCCGAGGGCAATTTCATCGAATCGACCGACGACACGCCGTTCTTCCAGATCGGCGAGACCAAATACGGCAAGCCGATCATCATCCGTGCCTATGAAAGGACGATGAGCCTGGCTGAAACGGTCAAGCTCTTGCTGGTATCGTTCGATTCGACGCTGAAATCGAACCTGTCCGTCGGCCTGCCTCTCGACCTGCTGTTCCTGGAGGAGGACACGTTCACGGTGGGTTTGAAAAAGCGCATCGGCCAGGACGATCGATATTATCGTGCTATTTCCGAGGGCTGGTCGAACGCGTTGAAGACGGCCTTTGCCAGCCTGCCGGATTTTCCGGGGTAGCGCGGGAACCTTCGTCGCGGTTGCCTGTCTCTATTTAACATGTTAATCAAAATTCAAACGGCTGGCTGATCGGCGCGTCGGGAGGATCCATGGACAACGAGCAATTCCGCGACTGGTCGAGGCGCGCCGCCGAATGGGGCGCTGATTACCGCGCCGGCCTTCGCGATCGGCCCGTGCGACCTGCCATAGCGCCGGGCGAGATCTTCAGGAGCATCGAAGCTTCTCCGCCGGAGGCTGCGGAATCGATGGAGACGATCTTCGCCGATTTCGAAGCCAAGATCGTGCCCGGCATGACGCATTGGCAGCATCCGCGTTTCTTTGCTTATTTCCCGGCCAATGCAGCACCCGTCTCGGTGGTTGCCGAATATCTGGTCTCTGCGATGGCCGCGCAGTGCATGCTGTGGCAGACTTCGCCGGCGGCGACAGAGCTTGAGACGCGCATCGTCGACTGGATGCGCCAGGCGCTCGGCCTGCCCGAAGGCTTTTCCGGTGTGATCCAGGACTCCGCATCATCGGCGACGCTGGCCGCCGTGTTGACCATGCGCGAGCGCACGCTCGACTGGCAGGGCAACAAGAAGGGCCTTTCCGGGCAGGGCAGGCTGCGCGTCTATTCCTCCGACCAGGTGCACACCTCGATCGACCGCGCCATCTGGGTCGCCGGCATTGGCGAGGAAAACCTCGTCCGCATTCCCGTCGCCGGCACCTACCGCGCCATGGATACCGCGGCTTTGGAAGCGGCGATTGTTGCCGACCGCGCGGCCGGCCTATTGCCGGCCGGCATCATCGCGTGCGTCGGCGGCACCAGCACCGGCGGCACCGACGACATCGCTGAAGTGGCCGCGGTGGCCAAACGCCAGGGGCTCTATCTGCATATCGACGCCGCCTGGGCCGGATCGGCGATGATCTGTCCGGAATACCGGCATTTCTGGACCGGTGTCGAGGGCGCGGACTCGATCGTCTTCAACCCGCACAAATGGCTGGGCGCGCAATTCGACTGCTCGATCCAGTTCGTCCGCCAGCCGGAGGATCTCGTGCGCACGCTGGCGATCAAGCCGGACTATCTGAAAACTCGCGGCCATGACGGCATCATCAACTACTCCGAATGGTCGGTGCCTCTCGGCCGTCGCTTCCGGGCGCTGAAGCTGTGGTTCCTGCTGCGCGCCCATGGCCTCGAGGCGCTGCGCACCATGATCCGCAATCACGTCGCCTGGAGCGAAGGCATAGCCGGGCGCCTGGCCGAGGAGGAGGATTTCGAGCTCGCCAGCCAGCCGATGCTGTCGCTGTTCTCGTTCCGGCATCGCGCCGCATCCGGCATTGACTCCGACGAGCACAATTTGCGTCTGGTCGACGCCATCAACAATGACGGCCGTATCTACCTGACGCAGACGCGTGTCGATGGCCGGGTCGCCATCCGCTTCCAGGCAGGCCAGTTCGAGACAACCGCGGCCGATGTCGATACCGCCTTCACTGTCATCTGCGAGTGTGCAAGATCCCCGAAGGACTGACAGGGATTGCTCGGGTGGTTGCCGCCGCCGGGGCAAGCCAGCAAGGACTTGCGAGCAAGCATATGGCCGGAAGGGCCGAAGGGGTTAGCCAGAATCTGACGGGCGTCTGGAGCGGGCGCTATTTCTATCCGCGCGAACTGCCGCCGGTTTCCTTCGTTGCAACGCTGATCGAGACGGCAACCAGCTTGACGGGGATGACCCACGAACCGGCGGCGACCAGCACGGCAAGATACGCAAGCCTGCAGGGGCAGCGAGAGGGCAACGCCGTCTCCTTTACCAAGACATACGACAAGGCCGAATTGAAGGCGCACCCGATTCACTACAGCGGCATCATCAACGGTGATGCAACCGAGATCAAAGGCACTTGGCGAATCCCGGGATACTGGTCCGGCAATTTCCTGATGATCCGCTCGCCAGGTAAAGTCGCGGCTGTCACCCGCAAGGTGGCGGAGCGGGTCTGAGCCGTATCTGCCCGGTTCGCCTTTGCAATCATCGATATTTCATTAGCCGGCGTCTCCCTTTTCATTGCTTTCGTTTTCAGCTACAAACAAGAAAAACGAAAACGGGAGGTTCTCAGTGTATTTGTCGCCGCGCCATGCCGAGATCATCCAGATGGCGAAGGACCATGGCCGTGTGCTGGTCGATGACCTCGCCACGCATTTCAACGTGACGCCACAGACCATCCGCAAGGACCTCAACGATCTCTGCGATCAGCGGCTGCTGACGCGCATCCATGGCGGGGCCCTGTTCCCGTCCGGCATCGAAAACATGGAGTATGAGGCGCGCCGCAAGATTGCCGCCGACGAGAAGGAGGCCATCGGCCGCGCGGCGGCCAGGCTGATACCCGACAACGCCTCCCTGTTCATCAACATCGGCACCACGACCGAGTCGGTCAGCAAGGCGCTGCTCGACCATGCCGGGCTGATGGTCATCACCAATAATATCAATGTTGCCAACAGGATGCGCATCTATCCTTCGATCGAGGTGGTAATCGCCGGCGGCGTCGTGCGCGGCTCCGACGGCGGCGTTGTCGGCGAGGCCGCGGTCGATTTCATCAGGCAGTTCAAGGTCGACTATGCGGTGATCGGCGCCTCGGCCATCGACCATGACGGCGCGTTGCTCGATTTCGACTTTCGCGAAGTGAAAGTGGCGCAAGCCATCATCGCCAATGCCAGGCATGTCATCCTGGTGTCCGACCAGACCAAGTTCGAACGCACCGCGCCGGTTCGCATCGGCCATCTCTCGCAAGTCAACACCTTCATCACCGACCGTTGCGACATCCCGTCGGTGCGCAAGATCTGCGAGGAAGCGGAGGTTCAATTGATCGAAACGTCGCTCGGCTAAGCTATCGATCACGGTCCCGTTACATTTCGTTTGACATTCGTTCTTATTTCGAAATAATCCCGCTACGGTTTCGTAAAAACCTAAAAATGCTGCAATGCGAAATCGCGGGAGGGCTTTGTGGACGCAGTCCGTGACATCTTCGTCATCGGTGGCGGCATCAATGGCTGCGGCATCGCCCGCGACGCCGTTGGGCGGGGCTTTTCGGTATTTCTGGCCGAGATGAACGATCTTGCCAGCGGAACCTCCTCCGGCTCGACCAAGCTGATCCACGGCGGTCTGCGCTACCTCGAATTCTACGAGTTCCGGCTGGTGCGCGAGGCGCTGATGGAGCGCGAGGTTCTTTGGAAGAACGCGCCGCACATCATCTGGCCGATGCGCTTCGTGCTGCCCTATGCCAAGGGCCTGCGCCCGGCCTGGCTGATCCGGCTCGGCCTGTTCCTCTACGATCATATTGGTGGCCGCAAATTGCTGCCGGCGACCCGGACACTGGACATGTCCAAGGATCCGGCGGGCAAGCCGCTGAAGCCGCTGTTTCACAAGGCCTTCGAGTACTCGGACGGCTGGGTCAACGATGCCCGGCTGGTGGTGTTGAACGCGCGTGACGCCGCCGACCGCGGCGCCACCATCCGCACCCGCACGAAAGTCGTCGGGGCGCGGCGCGAAGGCGATCTATGGGCGATCCGCGTGGAAGACGTGCGGACGGGAGATGCCGACGAGGTCAAGGCCCGGCTGCTGGTCAATGCCGCCGGTCCATGGGTCGACCACGTCCTGTCGACCACCGTGGGCCAGAACGACGTGCACAATGTGCGCCTGGTGCAGGGCAGTCATATCGTCATCAAAAAGAAATTCGATGATCCGCGCGCCTACTTCTTCCAGAACAAGGACGGGCGCATCATCTTCGCCATCCCTTACGAGGAAGAATTTACGCTGATCGGCACCACCGATCGCGACTATCCCGGCGATCCGCATGACGTGAAGATCAGCGACACCGAGATCGACTATCTCTGCGCGGCGGCGAGCGAATATTTTGCTGTAGCCGTGACGCGCCCCGACATCGTCTGGACCTATTCGGCCGTGCGCCCGCTCTACGACGACGGCGCTTCGAAGGCGCAGGAAGCGACCCGCGACTATGTGTTGAAAGCCGATGGCGGCGAGGGCAAGGCGCCGATCGTCAACGCTTTCGGCGGCAAGATCACCACCTACCGCCGGCTGTCGGAATCGATGCTGGAAAAGATCGAAGGTTTTCTCGGCAAGCGCGGCAAGCCGTGGACGGCGAACGCGCCCTTGCCGGGCGGCGATTTCCCGGCCACCGGTTTCGACGTCCAGGTGGCGAAGCTGAAGAGCGCCTATCCTTTCCTCGACCAGCGCCTGGCGCGTCGGTTGACCAGGCTTTACGGCACGCGCGCGCAAGTGCTGCTCGGCCTCGCCAAGTCGAACGCCGATCTCGGCCGCAATTTCGGCGCCGATCTCTATGAGGCCGAGGTACGCTACCTCAGCGAAAACGAATGGGCGCTGACCGCCGAAGATGTATTGTGGCGTCGCACCAAGCGCGGTCTGCATCTCAGCCGCGAACAGGCCTCGGCGCTTGACGAATTCATGCGCGGCATCAGCCGGCGCCATGTCGCGGCAGCGGAATAGGGAAGGCGATTGATGCACAAAGCCTGGGAGGAGGCATCATGCTGGAACTGAGAAACGTGACGAAGATGGTCGGCGCGGTGGAGCATATCCGCGACGTGTCGCTGACGCTTCAGCACGGCTCGCTCAACGTTTTGCTCGGGCCGACACTGTCGGGCAAGACCAGCCTGATGCGGCTGATGGCCGGGCTCGACGTGCCGACCACCGGTTCAGTCTGGTTCGACGGCCAGAATGTCACCGGCATGCCGGTGCAGCAGCGCAAGATCGCCATGGTCTATCAGCAGTTCATCAACTACCCCGCGATGACCGTCTACGAGAACATCGCCTCGCCGTTGCGCGTCGCCGGCACCGACCAGGCCAAGATCGACAAGGAAGTCCGCAACGCGGCAGGGCTTCTGAAGCTCACACCCTATCTCGACCGCACGCCGCTCAGCCTGTCCGGCGGACAGCAGCAGCGTACGGCGCTGGCCCGCGCCATCGTCAAGAATGCCAGCCTGGTGCTGCTCGACGAGCCGCTCGCCAATCTCGACTACAAATTGCGCGAGGAGCTGCGCGCCGAACTGCCCAAGATATTTGCCGCCGCCGGCACCATTTTCGTCTACGCCACGACTGAGCCGCATGAAGCCTTGCTGCTCGGCGGCAATACGGCGACGCTGTCCGAGGGGCGGATCACCCAATTCGGGCCGACCATCGACGTCTTCCGCAAGCCGATCGACCTGGTGACGGCGAAAACCTTTGCCGATCCGCCGCTCAACACCATCGTGCTGGCCAAGAAGGGCCCGGATTTCCTGCTCGAGGGCGGCGTCAAGCTGCCGGTGCCGGCCGAACTCGCCGGCATTGCCGACGCCAATTACACGATCGGCTTTCAGCCGCATCATCTGTCGCTGGAGCGGCCCAACGCTGCCGCGGTGCCGGTGCGCGCCAAGGTGACGATCACCGAGATCACCGGCTCGGAAAGCTTCATCCACCTCGATTTTGCCGATGCGCGCTGGGTCATGCTGACCCACGGCATCCGCGATTTCGAGCCGGACGCCGAGATCGAGGTGTTTATCGATCCGCGCCACATCATGGTCTTCGACAGCAACGGCAGCGCCGTCGCCGCGCCGAAGCTTGCGGCCTGAGGGGGAAGAGATGGCGCGCATCGACGTCAACCATGTCAGGCACTCCTACCTGCCCAATCCGCAGAAGGATGCCGATTTTGCGCTGCGGGAAGTGCACCACACATTCGAGGATGGCGGCGCCTATGCGCTGCTTGGGCCCTCGGGTTGCGGCAAGACCACGCTGCTCAACATCATTTCGGGACTTCTGCACCCCTCGCACGGTGAGTTGTTGTTCAACGGCAAGGACGTCACCAATCTGTCGACGCAGGAGCGCAACATCGCGCAGGTGTTCCAGTTCCCGGTCATCTACGACACCATGACCGTTTACGACAATCTTGCCTTCCCGCTGCGCAATCGCGGCGTGCCGGAGGCCGATGTCGACCGCAAGGTGCGCGAGACGCTGGAGATGATCGACCTGGCGTCGTGGGCGAAGAAGAAGGCGAGGGGCCTGACCGCCGACCAGAAGCAGAAGATCTCGCTCGGCCGCGGCCTGGTGCGCTCGGATGTCAATGCCATCCTGTTCGACGAACCGCTGACGGTTATCGATCCGCACATGAAATGGGTGCTGCGATCGCAGTTGAAGCAACTGCACCGCCGCTTCGGCTACACCATGGTCTATGTCACCCATGACCAGACCGAGGCGCTGACCTTCGCCGACCAGGTCGTCGTCATGTATGATGGCGGCATCGTCCAGATCGGCACGCCGGCTGAATTGTTTGAGCGCCCGCGCCACACATTCGTCGGTTACTTCATCGGCTCGCCCGGCATGAACGTCATGCCGGTGGCGATCGACGGCAAGACTGCGACCATTGGCAGCCAGCGCATCGAGTTGCCCGGCGCGCCAAAGACCGCCGCTGGGAGCTCCGGCGCCATCGAACTCGGCATCCGCCCCGAATATGTCAGGCTCGGCCTCGAGGGCATGGCGGTTAAAATAAGCAAGGTCGAGGATCTCGGCCGCCACAAGGTGGTGCGCGCCAGCCTCGAAGGCCGCGAGATCGCTGCCGTCATCGGCGAGGACGAGAGCGTGCCGGCCGACCCAAAGGTTCGCTTCGATCCGGCCGGCATCAACATCTATGCCGATTCCTGGCTGGTTGAGATGGGGCGTGTCGAGATGGGGGCATAGATGGAAAAGACCTGGAACAACAAGGCCTGGTTCCTGGTGCTGCCGGTGCTGGTGCTGGTGGCGTTCTCGGCCGTCATTCCGCTGATGACGGTCGTCAACTATTCGGTGCAGGACACCTTCGGCAACAACGTCTTCTTCTGGGCAGGCACCCAGTGGTTCGAGGAACTGCTGTCGTCCAGCCGCTTCTGGGAAGCCATGGTGCGCAACCTGATCTTCTCCTTCATCATCCTGGCCATCGAAGTGCCGCTCGGCATCTTCATCGCGCTCAACATGCCGAAGAAGGGTTGGGGCGTGCCGGTCTGCCTGGTGCTTATGTCGTTGCCGCTGCTCATTCCGTGGAACGTCGTCGGCACCATCTGGCAGGTCTTCGGCCGCAACGACATCGGCCTGCTCGGCTACTACGTCAACGCGCTCGGCATCGACTACAATTACGTGCAGGATCCGTTCGACGCCTGGGTCACCATCATCATCATGGACGTCTGGCACTGGACCAGCCTTGTCGTGCTGCTCTGCTATGCCGGCCTGGTTTCGATCCCGGATGCCTTCTACCAGGCGGCCAAGATCGACGGCGCCTCGCGCTGGGCGGTGTTCCGTTATATCCAGCTGCCGAAGATGCAGCGTGTGCTTTTGATCGCCGTGCTGTTGCGCTTCATGGATAGCTTCATGATCTACACCGAGCCCTTCGTCGTCACCGGCGGCGGCCCCGGCAACTCGACCACCTTCCTGTCGATCGACCTCGTCAAGACCGCGCTCGGCCAGTTCGACCTCGGTCCGGCGGCCGCCATGTCGCTGGTCTACTTCCTGATCATCCTGTTGTTGTCGTGGGTGTTCTACACCGTGATGACCAACTACGACGCGGAGCGCTGAGATGAGCGGCGCCAACGAAAGAGCCGACAGAGTGAGCGAAACCACCGCTTCGGGAAAATTGGCGAGCACGCTTTCGCAGGATCAGGTCGCCCGGCTGATGCGCAAGCGCGGCGAGGAATCGCGCTGGTGGTGGATCGTGCCGACGATCTACATCATCGTGCTTCTGCNGTGCTTCTGCTGCCGATCTACTGGCTCATCAACATGAGCTTCAAGACCAATGCCGAGATCGTCTCCTCGCTGACGCTCTATCCGCATCAGCCTACGATCGCCAACTACGTCACCATCTTTACCGACGCCTCCTGGTATTCGGGCTACATCAATTCGATCACCTATGTGGTGATGAACATGGTGATCTCGGTGGCCGCAGCGCTGCCGGCGGCCTACGCCTTTTCGCGCTACCGCTTCCTCGGCGACAAGCATCTGTTCTTCTGGCTGCTGACCAACCGCATGGCGCCGCCGGCAGTGTTCGCGCTGCCGTTCTTCCAGCTCTATTCGGCTTTCGGCCTGATCGACACCCACATCGCTGTGGCGCTGGCGCACTGCCTGTTCAACGTGCCGCTGGCGGTGTGGATCCTCGAAGGCTTCATGTCGGGCGTGCCCAAAGAGATCGACGAAACAGCCTATATCGACGGCTACTCCTTCCCGCGCTTCTTCGTCAGGATATTCATGCCGCTGATCGCCAGTGGCATCGGTGTCGCCTGCTTCTTCTGCTTCATGTTCTCATGGGTCGAGCTTTTGATCGCTCGCACGCTGACGACCACCGATGCCAAGCCCATCGCCGCCACCATGACCCGCACCGTTTCGGCCGCCGGCATGGATTGGGGCCTGCTCGCTGCCGCCGGCGTGCTGACGCTGATCCCCGGCGCGCTCGTCATCTGGTTTGTCCGCAACTACATCGCCAAGGGCTTCGCCCTGGGGAGGGTGTGATGAAACAAAAGCACGGGTTCACCCTCACCACCACCGCCAAGGGCTTTGCCCTGGGGAGGGTGTCACCATGAATCTCGACCTCACCTGGATGGCGTGGACGTGGCCGACGGCGGCGTTCTTCGGCACCATTCTTCTACTGCTGTGCGGCATGGCGTTTTGGGAATTTGCCTCGCCGGGCGGCAATCCGCGCGTCGGCATCCTGCGCTTCGAGACGACGCGCGGCGACCGTCTTTTTCTGTCGCTGCTTGGCAGCGCCTTTATCCATCTCGCTTGGCTGGGTCTTGTCGGATCCAACCTGTGGTGGGCTCTCGCTCTCTCCGTGGTCTACGCCGTTGGCGTGTTCCGCTACGTATAGAGGGGGAAACTGTTGGAGCGACCGCGTGCCGGCGGCCGTTCCAGATCACACTTGAAACCTAAATGTGGAGGAAACCTATGCGACGGCAATTTTTAACATCAACTGCCCTTGTCCTGTTGCTCGGGGTAGGCAACGCCTACGCCGGAATGGATGAGGCCAAGGCGTTTCTGGACAAGGAAATCGGCCCGCTGTCGACGCTCGACCGCGCCGGCCAGGAAGCAGAAATGCAGTGGTTCATCGATGCCGCGAAGCCTTTCGCCGGCATGGACATCAAGGTCGTGTCCGAAACCATCGCCACCCACCAGTATGAATCGCAGGTGCTGGCGCCGGCCTTTACCGCCATCACCGGCATCAAGATCACGCATGACGTCATCCAGGAAGGCGACGTCGTCGAGAAGATCCAGACCCAGATGCAGACCGGCCAGAACCTTTATGACGGCTGGGTCAACGATTCCGACCTGATCGGCACCCACTGGCGCTACCAGCAGGTCCGCAACCTGACCGACTGGATGGCGGGCGAGGGCAAGGACGTTACCAATCCGAACCTCGACCTGAAGGATTTTATCGGCACCTCCTTCACCACCGCGCCGGACAAGAAGCTCTATCAGCTGCCCGACCAGCAGTTCGCCAACCTCTACTGGTTCCGTTACGACTGGTTCAACGACGAGAAGAACAAGGCCGACTTCAAGGCGAAATACGGCTACGACCTCGGCGTTCCCGTCAACTGGTCGGCCTATGAGGACATCGCCGAGTTCTTCACCGGCCGCGAGATCGACGGCAAGAAGGTCTATGGCCACATGGACTACGGCAAGAAGGACCCGTCGCTCGGCTGGCGGTTCACTGATGCCTGGCTGTCGATGGCCGGCAACGGCGACAAGGGTCTGCCGAACGGCCTGCCGGTCGACGAATGGGGCATCAAGGTCAACGAGAAATCACAGCCGGTCGGCTCCTGCACGGCGCGCGGCGGCGACACCAACGGCCCGGCTGCCGTCTACTCGATCCAGAAATACCTCGACTGGCTGAAGGCCTACGCTCCGGCCGAAGCCCAAGGCATGACCTTCTCCGAATCCGGCCCGGTGCCGGCACAGGGTGCGGTCGCGCAGCAGATATTCTGGTACACCGCCTTCACCGCTTCGATGGTCGACGCCGGCGCCAAGGCGGTGCTGAACGACGACGGAACGCCGAAGTGGCGCATGGCCCCGTCGCCGCATGGCGTCTACTGGAAGGACGGCATGAAGCTCGGCTATCAGGACGTGGGTTCCTGGACGCTGATGAAGTCGACGCCGACCGACCGCGCCAAGGCCGCCTGGCTCTACGCGCAGTTCGTGACCTCGAAGACGGTCGACGTGAAGAAGAGCCATGTCGGCTTGACCTTCATCCGCGAAAGCACGATCCACGACAAGAGCTTCACCGAACGTGCGCCGAAGCTCGGTGGTCTGATCGAGTTCTACCGCTCGCCGGCCCGCGTTCAGTGGTCGCCGACCGGCACCAACGTGCCCGATTATCCGAAGCTGGCACAGCTCTGGTGGCAGGCGATCGGCGATGCCTCGTCCGGCGCCAAGACGGCGCAGGAAGCCATGGACTCGCTCTGCGCCGAGCAGGAAAAAGTCATGACCCGCATCGAGAAGTCGGGCGTCCAGGGCGATATCGGCCCGAAGATGGCCGAAGAGCATGACCTCGCCTACTGGAACGCCGACGCGGTCAAGAACGGCAATCTCGCGCCTCAGCTGAAGATCGAGAACGAGAAGGAAAAGCCGATCACCATCAACTACGACGAACTGGTGAAGAGCTGGCAGAAGTAATCTTGGCGTACGCGCCAGGATCATAGTGAACGGGGAGGCGGCATCTTGCCGTCTCCCCTGTTTGTATAGGCGAGCTACCGGGAGGACTAATGACCGGATACATCCTTGCAATCGACCAGGGTACGACATCGACCAGGGCGATCCTGTTCGACGGCGCGATGAAGGTCGCCGGCAGCAAGCAGCAGGAATTCACGCAGCATTATCCTGCCTCCGGCTGGGTGGAGCATGATCCGGAAGAGATCTGGGCAAGCGTCGTCGCGACGATCAAAGGCGCGCTGAAGGCCGCCGGCCGCGAGGCCTCGGATGTGGCGGCGATCGGCATCACCAACCAGCGCGAAACCGTCGTCATCTGGGACAAGGCGACCGGCAAGCCGATCCACAATGCCATCGTCTGGCAGGACCGCCGCACCGCGCCGCTCTGCCAGAAGCTGAAGAAACACGGCCTGGAGAAAAAGTTCACCAGAAAAACCGGCCTGCTGCTCGATCCCTATTTCTCCGGCACCAAGATCGCCTGGATGCTGGACAAGGTGAACGGTGCGAGAAAGCGCGCCGAAAAGGGCGAACTGCTCGCCGGCACCATCGACAGTTTTTTGATCTGGCGGCTGACCGGCGGCAAGGTGCATGCGACAGATGCCACCAACGCCTCGCGCACGCTGGTCTACAACATCGAGAAAAATGTCTGGGACGACGAGCTGCTCTCCATCCTGCGCATCCCGGTGGCGATGCTGCCTGAGGTCAAGGATTGCGCCGACGACTACGGCGTGACGGAAAAAAGCCTGTTTGGCGCCGAAATCAAAATCCTTGGCGTGGCCGGCGATCAGCACGCAGCGACCATCGGCCAGGCCTGTTTCGAGCCAGGCATGATGAAATCGACCTATGGCACCGGCTGCTTTGCGCTGCTCAACACCGGCGCCGATCTGGTGCGCTCGAAGAACCGGCTGTTGACCACCATCGCCTATCGGCTGAACGGCAAGACTACCTATGCCTTGGAAGGCTCGATCTTCATCGCGGGTGCCGCCGTGCAATGGCTGCGCGACGGCATCAAGGTGATCGGCAAGGCCGAGCATAGCGGCGTTTTGGCGGCAACCGCCGACCCCACGCAGAACGTCTATCTGGTGCCGGCTTTCGTCGGTCTCGGCGCGCCGCATTGGGACGCCGAGGCGCGTGGCGCGATCTTCGGGCTGACCCGCAACTCTGGCCCGGCGGAGTTCGCCCGCGCGGCGCTGGAATCCGTCGCCTACCAGACGCGCGATCTCCTCGACGCAATGCGCAAGGACTGGAAGGGGGCGTCGGCCAAAACCGTGCTTCGCGTCGACGGCGGCATGGTGGCCTCCGACTGGACCATGCAGCGGCTGGCCGATATCCTCGATGCGCCGGTCGATCGCCCGACCATTCTGGAGACCACGGCGCTGGGCGCAGCGTGGCTTGCCGGCTCGAAGGCGGGTGTGTTGCCGAAGGCGAAGGATTTTGCCAGGAGTTGGGCGCTCGAGCGCCGCTTCAAGCCGGACATGGATGCCGACACCCGCTCGGCAAAACTGGCGGGTTGGCGCGACGCGGTGCGCCGGACATTGAGCGCGTCCTGATTTCGCACTTAAGACCAAGTCCGCGAAAAGACGAAGCCCGCGCCCGTTGCCGGCGCAGGCTCCGTCCTACCCTAACTTCGCCCTAAACACATCAATAGGGCGAATTACACTGCCGCCGAGGGCCGTAGTTGGGCTGGAATGTGTTGTCCGAGGCGCGGTAGGAGCGATAGCGGTCGTAGCACCACTGCACATGCGCATCGCCGCCGTAGACGCGGTTGTTCTCGCTGTTGACGATCGCACCGGTGATCAAGGCGCCGGTGGCGAAGGCAGCCAGCGGGAACCAGTAGTCGCCGTGACGGCGATAGCCGCGGTGATATTCGCGATAGCCGCGATGGCCATTCCAATAGCTGCCGCCATCATTGTTGCGCGAGAACTGGCGGCCTACGCGGAAATCGCGATTGCCGGAATTGCGGTTGCCGTGGCGCATCCACCGCCAGTTGTCATGACGAGAATCGCCCACATTCACGATGTCGGACGAAGTTGCTGATGACTGGGGCACGAACATCTGGGCGGCATTGGCCGGCATAGCGGCGGCCGCGGCAAACGAAATTGACAGGGTGGTCGCCAGTAGACCCGTTGCGATCTTGTTCATGATCTTCTCCTTGAAGGGTGGTTGACGTCCCTTGTGAGACGAAAACGGCCCGCTCGTGCGATGGTTCCCACCAAAACAGTAAGTTGCTGATTTGTAATGTTTCTCGAATTCGGCGCGTGAGAAAAGGCGCGTCTCGCGCGCCAACAGATCGAAGCGGCGACCACGTTGCGGGAGCGGCTCACCGGGCTGGTGACGACGCAATTTGCGGCGCGTCTGGCGATGGCTGAAACCCCGGTCGAAGGGCCATCTTTTTCCGGTTGACCGGTCGCGGCACTCTCCCTATGTTCCGCGCAATTTCGAGGGCGGCCTTTAGAGCCCGCGGGAGCGCGTAGCTCAGCCGGTAGAGCAACTGACTTTTAATCAGTAGGTCTCGGGTTCGAACCCCGACGCGCTCACCAAAGTTTCACGTGTAACATCAATATCTTACCGGTTTTGCGTTTGGAACAGATGCGGAACCGTGCGACTTTTTGCGACCCGTGCGACTTCGAAAAGTCGCACGGGCGTTCTGCGGTTGTTCCGGCCTATGCGGCGAGTCTCATTAACAGGCTGACATCGCGGTTGGCGGCCGCGATCTTATCGAGGACTGAATGGCAGAGGCTGATAGCGGAATGCTGCAGCAGCTCCTGCTGGTGGTCTTCGACGTTCTCCGAAATAAAAATCAGCGCGGCCAGCAAGTCATGGCTTTCGGCCAAATGCTGATCGATCCGTTGGACGGCTTCGTTCTGTGACACTTCCTTAGTTTTCCTCGTGCGGTGTGGGTTGCCTGCCCGGCCCTCGGCCGCCAGGGCAATGCTTTGTTGCTTGCCGAACTTAAACCTTGCGAAATATCGCCGCTTCTTCCCCGTCCAAGGGAAACTGCAAAGACCCCGCCGCTGGTCGTGCTCGTCCCGCTTCGAACGGCGGGTTGACTTAGGGTGAACGACATACCCGGTTCTATCAATCACCGAAATGTGACTCGCCGTTGCGCCATGTGATTAGCGGGGACAATAGGTGCCACACGGTGGGCCTTTTAGCCCACCGTGTGGATGCATTTCAGAGGCTTAAGGACTCGGCCATAAGAACGGGCAATGCCTGATCCGATCACATTCCACGCCCGCCTGCCCGCATCGCTGCTCAAGCGGTTGAAGATCGCCGCTGCCGAGGACGGGCGCAGCATGAATGCCGAGATCGTGGCGAGGCTGGTGAAGTCGTTCGAACTCACTGAGGCCGAACGCGAGCAGGTTAAGGCGCTGCTGGCGCAAGCGCAGGCCGTGATTGACGGATCAAGCTAGCCGCTAAATCCCGAACTCCGTTTCGCCGCCGGCCTCGTACCAGCTGACCATCTTCTTGATTGCCGCGTCGGCCATTTCCGGATGCACGGCCAGATAATGTTTCAGCACGCGCGTGGCGCTCGACAGGCTGTGGCCGGTGATGGCGCAGATTTCGGGAATGGTGCAGCCGGCCAGCGCCAGCCAGGTCACCGCCGTGTCGCGCAGATCGGGCTCCTGAAAATCGGCCAGGGTCGGGCAAGGCTTGATGATCCAGTCAACGCCATTGTCGGCGCGGATGCCGGCAACGGCGATGTCGCGCACCTTGGCGAACACATGGCTGTAGTGCTGGCCTTCGAAGGGTTGCCAGCGGCAGATGCCATAGCGCTTGTCGACATGCTCATTGAGGATCACGCGCTTGAACCGGCGCTCGATCGCCGGGCGCTCGTCGGCCTCCGCGCCCAGCAGGGCTTCGGCCTTGGCGGCGCGGCGGCGCTCGACCGATGCCGCAAGCCGGCGCTCAAGCTCCGGCGATTCCAGCACCCACACGATGGCGCCGGTCTTGGCCTGGCGGAAATGCCGGCGGCCTTTCTGCAGGCCGATGTCGATCAGGTCGAGCCGATCGCGCTGGCGCTGGCCGGTCCAGACGCCCAGCATGGTCATGTCGCCACTCTCCGGCACGCCGATGTGATCAGCGACGGCGACCAGCGTTTCAATCTCGGTGCGGGTGCCGAAGCGGATGCGCGGCGGCGGCGTCGCCATCTGCAGATCCTGCGCCGGGTTGACGCCAAGGTTTTCGCGGAAGGTGAATTTGCCGCGCCGCTTGCCCCAGCCCAGCGCGATCGACAGCACGGCGATGGCTCCGCGTGCGGTGGAGATCCCGCGCGCCGCCACAAGCGCCTCGTAGAGCCCGAACAGCACTGGCTGCGAGAGCGCGTCGACCGGCGAGGCGTAGAGCGATGGGTCATAGTCCTCGATCACGCGCGCCTTCTGCCGATAGTCCTTGATGGTTTTCGGCGCATATATGTTGCGCGCCGCGATCTGGCGCTGGCGCTCGGCCTGGTCGGCCGGCATCTGGAATTTCAGCGAGGCAAACCAATCTTCGAAAAGCTGGCCGACGCTGTAGAGCTTTCCGCGCGCCGGCGTCGGCGCTGCCTTGGCCGGTGCGGCCGCCTTGGTCTCCTTCACCAGCTGCTTGCAGAACGCGTCCGACCAGTCGATGGCCTCGCCGCGGCTGAACCAGGCGCCATCCTCGTGGCGCAAATCCTTGCCGGCGTAGCCAGCGTCGCGCAGCTGGCGGCCGGGCTGGAAGCGCGGCCGGCCGTCGCGCCATGAGACGTGCTTGATTGAGGCTGGCTTTGTGCGGGTAGAAGACTGGCGCATCGGTGTGGCTCCCGTTTCGCCCGCGAGGGTGAATCGCGTGGGGTGAAATGTCAAAGGGCAGCGCTCAAGCCCAGCCCGCCAAGAATTTTTCCAACGCACCCGCCACCTGATTGCGGTCGCCGTCCGGGTCGGGTTGGTCAGAGAGGATTTCCGCCACCAACTTCGCGGCGTCGCAGAGCTTCTCCAGCGGCTCGACATCGGGGTGGAATTCGTAGTCCATCCATTCGCCCTCACGGGCATAGCGTAGCAGCTCCGCTATCGCTTCTGCCGCTTGGGCGGCCGCCGCCATTGCCAGGCTCTGCTTGTTGGTCAAGTCCATGTTGGCTCCTTCGTAAAGAAAAAGGCCGGGGTGCCATTCGCGGCAACCCCGGCCAGCTGCGCCTACGCCAGAAACGGAACGCGGCGATGAAGTGCCCGGCAGGTACGCGAGCGTTGGGGAACGGCTCATCCTGTCGGGTGGGCGAAGGCGCGAGGTCAAAGCGCGATCGACCAGAAAGTTGCCCGGCAGAATGAGAGGGGGGACTGTCTCATTCTGCCGGGCTGACCAGCCGCCAACGCGGGGGCGGCAAACGGCTGGTCAATTCATTCGCCGGGCCGGCCCTGTATCAGGCTGGTCAGCGCATGACGCCAAGGCCGGTGACGATGGAGCCGATCGCGGCGCCGGCGAGCAGGCCGATGGCGAGGGCGAAGGTTTCAGCGGTCATGGTGCCTCCTTTGGGGAAGATGCTCATAGCGAACCTCGAAGCCGCAGCGCACCGGCTGTGGCCGCCAGTAGGCCAGCGAGACGGCGCAGCCAAGCAGGAAGGCGATCGAGCCGCCGGCGCCGAGCATGAGCAGGAACGTCATGCGGCCTTCCTCCGGCGCTGTTCGGCGACCGTCAGCGTGTTGCGGCCGACGCCGGTGATTTCGGGGCGGGTCTTGCCGCCATAGATGCGGTGGTTGACCAGGCCCATGGCGGCCAGCGTCGACATCATGTCGAGGGTGACGCGCGGCGAGCCGCCGGCGCGCCAGCCGTTCTTGCAGCGGATCAGGCGATAGTCGCGCACGACGAACAAAGCGGCTAGCTGGCGATCGGTGATGTCGCGCGGGTCGACCTGCGAGGCCGACGCGATTTCAGCGAGGGTCATGGTGTTGCTCCGTAGCGTTCAAGAAGGGCCTTGGCGGCGGCGCTGATGGCGTCGACCTGCCCTTCGTTCTGGTTGGCGGGCAGAAGCGCGGGCAGCTGCCCGGCCGAACGCAGCCACACTTCGACAGCCCGACGCGGCCACACATCGCCGGTGGGGATTTTTCGCGGGAAGCCTTCGCGCTGGTGAAGCTTCAGCCAGTTTCGCTTCAGCCACGCCGCCGGCCGCCCGATCGCCTGGGCGACCTCTTCGATTGGTGCGGTTTCGTCGGTGAGCATCGGGAAAGGTCCGCGTGTGAGTCGCGGATTACAATAAGCGAGTTTGCTTATTACGCAAGTAGCGCGCTGATTGAAGCTTTGTGACGCTGATTTTCGGCGTTGCCTGGGCGCGCAAAGATGCTGCCGCGCAAGCCGCATCGGCGCGCGCGCTTTGTCAGGTGTGGTGTTCGGAGAAGCGCGCGCGCTTTGTCAGGTGTGAGATTCGAGAAAGCGCGCGCGCTTTGTCAGGTGCTAACCCGGAAAACAGCGCGCGCGCTTTGTCAGGTGCTGATTATTGGCGCGGACGGATAACGCCGCACTCGACGCCCATGATGACGACGCGGTCATCATCGACCGTTTCCGGCCGGCCTGGTCCCATCTTGGAAGAATGGGTGGTGATGAACGGCGGATCGAACCGCCGCATCACGCTTTCGGTGCGCTGGGTGACCGGATCGGTCAGCTGCGCCACGACGATGTCGCCGGCCTTCGGGCGGCGGTTCTGGTCGATCATCAGGATATCGCCGGGCAAGATGCCAAGCTGGTCAAGGGCCCAGCCCTTCATCAGCCACGGCTCGACGCCGTTGCGATTGCCTTTGTGGGCGGCGATCGCCGTGTTGACCCAATCCGGCAGGGCGCCGTCCTGGCGCGCGTCATATTTAACCGTCTCGCTTTCACCGAAGCCCGGTAGCCGTCGCTGGCCCGGCAGCACGTTTTTGGGGATGCCGGAGTAAACGGCTATCGCCTCTATGGTTCGTTCGGTGACCGACAGCTTGCCCGACTTGTCGTTGATGTAGCGGGTGACGGTGGACGCGGCGAGGCCGGCGTTCAAGGCAAGGTCCGACAGCGAAAGGTTCATGTACCGGGCAACCGCCCGGATCCATTCTTTCGTATCGTGCGGCTCCACCATGGCACGCACAATAGTTTGTGGACTCACTGAAACGCGCACACACACCACACTTGCCTAATCAGCAAACTCGCTTATCACAGTGAGCGAATGAGCGGCAAGGTGATTCGCGGTGCTTGATTTTTCCGACATCGAAATTCGGCGTGAGACTGCCCGTATCGAGCAGAAGGAACTGTGCGAGCGCGCCGGCGTCCATCACCAGACCTATTCGAAGCTGAAAAACAGGCCGGGCGCGCAGGGCGCGACCGAAAACACCCTCAAGAAACTGAAGTTCGCGCTCGATGCCCTGGTGGCCGAACGCATGCGCAAGCTTGCCGAAACCACAGGGGAAGGCTGATGCGCGCCATGGCCGTCATGGTCGACGTGCGCGACCTCGGCGCCGCCGGGGTTTCGGCGCGCCGGGTGGTCGGCCTGCTGGATGACAACGTCACGATCGGCGTCTGCTCGATGCGTGACGGCGACAAGCTTGCCGACACCGAACTTGAATTCAACCTGGGCGAGGCCGCGCATTTGGCCGAGCTGATCCTTTCGGGCGACCAGCGGGCGAAAACCACGCCGGGGCTTGCCCGCATTCTTTCCGCCTCGGTCGCCGTGTTGTTCCGCGTCTCGCTCGCGGCTGGGGCTCTGCAACGCCAATACGAGGACTTTGATGGCGGAGACGCTGGACATCTGGACGATCAACCGGAAGCGGGCAGTGAAGAAGATCCCGATCGCTAGGCTGTGCTTGCAGGCCGGGGTGTCGACACGCGCCTTTTTCGAAGGGCTGAAGGGCACCAAGGAAACGCGCCCCGACACGCTGGCGAAGCTCAACGCGGCGCTGGGCCGCTCGAAAATGCAGTTTGCCGGCGAGCATGGGCCGGCGACGACGCACGGGGCCTTCAAGGTGTGCCTGATCTACGCCGCCGCCGAGCTGAAACAGAACCCGAAGGCGGTGCTGGCCAGCGATCCTTCGCGCAAGGCGACAAGCGACCCGGTGTGGCAGGCGGCGGCGGAAGTCCGGCAGGTCGCGTTCTGGATCGCCACCCGCATGCTGGGCTTCGCGCAAGCCGATGTCGGCCGCGCCGCCGGCGTGACGCGCGCGGCGGTGAGTGAAGCGATCAAGGCGCTGGAAGACCAGCGCGACCACGACAAGCAGCTGGACAGGCTTTTGAGCCACATCGAGGAGGTGTTTTCGTGAGCTATGAAGCATGGGGCGAACCCGACGACAGTCCATTCGACGCCGCGATTGAGGCCGGCTGGCTCGATCCGAAGGACATGAGCAAGGCGCTGCTCGACGTGATGAACGAGCGCGATCGGCAGTGGAACGAAGAAAATTTCGATCCTGCGCACGATGACCGTTACCTCAATTTCGAATTGGGCAAGGCCGCCGCCGCCTATCTTGGCGAAGCGATCATCAAGGATGCCACGCGGGCCGATCATTCCAAGCGCGATTTCCCGCCTGGCGTCTGGCCTTGGCACAGGAATTGGTGGAAGCCAAAAGACCGCCGGCGCGACCTCGTCAGAGCTGGCGCGCTGATCATCGCAGAAATCGAACGGCTGGACCGCGCCGCCGCCAAGGCGGTGACGCCGTGAACAAGCGCAGCAAGGAAGACGTCACGGAAACCAGCCAGACGGTTGCGGCCGGCCAGCTGCGCGCCATTGTCGAGCGCATCGAGCGGCTGAATGAGGAAGCCAAGGCGATCGGCGACGACAAGAAGGAAATCTTCGCCGAGGCGAAGGGCACCGGTTTCGACACCAAGGCGATCAAGTCGCTGATCCGGCTGCGCCGCATGGACCCTGCCGCCCGGCAGGAGGAAGAAAGCATCCTCGACCTCTACAAAGCCGCGCTGGGGATGGTGTGATGGGCGACGCGCTGACCCTCGAAGCGCTGCTTGCCTCTGTCCGGCCGCTGCTCGACCTGCCGCCGAACCCGTTGGCCGGCGTTAACGAGCTGCGCTGCTGCGACACCATGCTGGCGGATGCTCGCAGGCTACGGGATGACGCATTCTGCCATCAGCGTTCGCCGTTCACAGGAGGTACGGAACACCTTTACGGCGTGCGAATTGTTGCGTCTGCCATCGTGCCGCCTGGCTTTATCGTGGCGATGAAGCCGGGCAAGAACGGCCCGGAAGTCGCATTCATCGTCGGTCCTGAAAAGGCCAAGACATGAACGCGCGCACCAACAGCACCGCCGTCATGCAGCGGCGCCATGATCCGGCTGACAGTCTGGATTTCTTCCCGACGCCGCCCTGGGGCACGCGCGCCTTTTGCACGCACGTGCTGCCGCGTTTCGAGACGCCGGATGCGAGCACCGGCCTGGTGCCGTTGACGGCGGCCGATCCGTGCTGCGGGCAGGGCCATATGGCGCTCGTCCTGCGCGAATATTTCCCGCTGGTGACGGCGACCGACATTTTCGACTACGGCTTCGGCGGGGTGACCGATTTCCTGCATCCCGACCACGCCCAAGCGCCGCGCGACTGGTTCTTTTTCAACCCGCCGTTCAATCTGGGGCTGGAATTCATCCTGCACGGGCTTGAACTGGCGACGCGCGGTGTCGCGGTGCTGGTGCGCACGGCGTTTCTGGAAGGCGAGGGGCGCTATGACAAGCTTTTCGACCGGCGGCCGCCAAACCTGATTGCGCAATATTCCGAGCGCATGCCGATGCATCGCGGCCGCTGGGTGATCGAAGGCAAGAGCGCCACCGCCTATTGCTGGCTGGTCTGGCACAAATTCAGCCCGCGCGCGGCCGATCCGGCCTTCATGTGGATCCCGAAATCGCGCCGCACGCTGACCCGCAAGGATGATTGGGAGCGTTTTGGCGGCTGCGTCGACCTGCCGAAAGACCATGCGGTCATGAAGGCGATTGAAGATCTCGCCAAAGCGAAGGTCTACCGCGAACCGGTGCTGACCATCGCCCAGGTGCGGGCCGAGAAAGCGGCGCTTGAAGGCCGGCCGGTGCCGGCGTCACTCGGCGATATCGCCCGCGAGCTGGGGCGGCTGCTGTGAAATCGCTGCGCGTCCTGATTGGCTGCGAGATTTCCGGCATCGTTCGCAGGGCCTTCCTCGATCGCGGGCATGACGCCTGGTCGTGCGATCTGTTGCCCAGCCAGGACGGCAGCAACCGGCACATCATCTGCGATATCCGCCAGATCCTGAATGACGGCTGGGATTTGCTGGCCGTCATGCATCCGCCTTGCACCCGGCTGTGCCGCTCCGGCCGCCGCTGGCTGTCTGGGCCCGGCAAGATGACACCGCCGAAAAAGCTGCCGCGCGGCCGCACATGGGAAAGCATGATCGAGGAATTCGAGCAGGGCGTTGACCTGTTCAAAACCTGCTGGCACGCGCCGATCGGCGCCGTGGCGATTGAAAACCCCGAAATGCACGATCTTGCCAAGGCGCGCATGCCTGACGATCTGCCAGCGCCTCACATGGTCCAGCCGTTCTGGTTCGGTCACCCTGAATACAAGGGCACCGGCTGGTATCTGCGCGGGCTGCAGCCGCTGGTCGAGACCGATCGTCTGGCCGAGCCGGCGAAGGGCAGCGACGAATGGAAGGCCTGGAACCGTGTCTGGCGCATGTCGCCGAGCAAGGATCGTGGGCAAGAGCGCAGCCGCTTCTTTGGCGGCATGGCCGACGCAATGGCGCTGCAATGGGGAGCGCAGGCGGCATGACCGGCGATCTCGACATCATCAAGTCCGGCTTGATCGACCGCATCGAGGCCGTCTGCGAACGCCTGCTGCCGGATGGCAAGCCCGAAGGCGGCCTGTGGGTGGCGTGGAACCCGATCGAGCATGACCAGAAGCCCGGCCGCCTGCCGGCGCTGAAAGTGCGCATTCGCAATGGCGATATCGGCGCGTGGAGCTGCTGGCGATCGGGCGCGAAAGGCGACGTGCTGAAACTGGTCGCCTATGTCGAGCGCACCGACATCAAGGGCGCGCTGGCATGGGGCCGCGATTTTCTCGGCATCCGCTCGATGTCGCCGGCCGAGCGGCAGAATTTGCGCAAGGCCGAAGTGGTGCGCCAGAAGGAGCGCGACCACAAGGCCGAGCGCGCCAGGCTGTTCAAGCTGCAGAGCGCCGACCAGCTGTTTTTCGCCAAGCCGAGCGACAAGGAAACCGGCCCGGCCTGGTGCCCGCAAGGCACGTTTGCCTATGGCGAGGGCACGGCGGCCGAGCTGCACGCCAAGGCGTACTTTCGCGGCCGTGGCGTCGACCTCGACGCTATTCCCAATCTCAACCGCTATTCCTTCCGGTTCTCGCCGGCGACGGAATGGTGGAAGGGCGCGCGCTACGAGAATTCGGACGGCCGGCGCTGGAAGGCCGAGCGCGGGCCGCTGTTTCCGGCCATGCATTCGGCGATGCGCAACCGCATGGGCATCGTGACCGCCTGCCACATCACCTTTTTCGACCCGGTCAAGCCGAAGAAAGCGCCGGTGACGCCGGCGAAGCTGATGTGGGGCGAGGCGCTGGGCGCCGTCATCGAAATTTCCATGGGGCCGAACGCCGTGCCGTTCTGGATGGCCGATCGCGACGGCCTGGTGCCCGATCCGGTCGTGGTCGGCGAGGGCATCGAGACGGCGGCCAGCTTTTCGCAGCCGGTGCCGGAAGCGCGCGTGTGGGCCGGCGGCTCGCTCGCCGGCGTCGGCTCGGCGCCGATCGACCTCGCCTGCATCGAGTGGGCGCTGTTCGCGCGCGACAACAACGCCGGCAACGCCCAGGCGCAAAAGCAGTTCGATCAAGCACTCGCCGGGCTCGAACGCCACGGCAAGACAGTCGTCGTGGAAGCCAGCCATGTCGGCGATGATTTCAACGATCTGGCGCAAGGAGAAGAATGATGGATTTCGGAAAAGCCTTGGACGCGCTCAAGGAAGGCAAGCGCGTGAGCCGATCCGGCTGGAATGGCAAGGGCATGTTCCTGTTCCTCGTCGCCGGCTCCAACTTCACCGTCAACCGAGAGCCGCTGGCGTCGATCGTCGGCATGGGCTCCGAAATCACCTATCGGCCGCACATCGACATGAAAGACGCCGAAGGCAAGGTGGTGCCGTGGCTGGCCTCGCAGACCGACATGCTGGCCGAAGATTGGGACGTGGTGTCGCTGGCCGTCCAGGCCGACCGCGTGAAAGTGGAGGTTTAGGATTATGGGACGCAACAGAGGAAGCAAGAATGTCAAAGCGCCGATCGCCGCCAAGGCCAAAACGCCGGCCGACGCTGGAACAACTGATGTGGCCAAAGCGGGCGATGCCGGCGGCGCCGCGCAACCTGCTGCCGACCAGCATGCTGCTGTCGCAGGTGCGGCGGTATCGCAACAGCCAGGTGCGGTGGCACCGGCCGATGACAATCAGGCAGGCGAAACACGAGTATTGAGCGATAGCAAGCTGGCGCCACAGTATCGGTGCCACAAGCAGGTGCGAGCGCTCAAACTGACCGACATCACGCGCAATCTTGACACCGGGCAGGTTACGCTGACGCCGGAAGACAAGAGCCATGCGCCATTCGATGCGCCTCCGGGCTGGTATGAGCGTTTCCATGGGAGCGACAACGACACAGGCTATTTCGTCCAATACGAGGACGGCTTTGCGTCATGGTCGCCGACCGAGCCATTCGAGGACGGCTACAGCTTGCTGCCGGACGATGAACGCGACGGTCTGACCTTCAAATCGCCGCTCGACATCGCCGAGCTGGCGCGCGGCGTCGCCGGCGCCGCCCGGTTCTTCGCCGATGGCGCGGTAGGCAAGCCGGGCCTGTTCGATCGTGAAGAAGCCGCCATCATGGCCGATTTCGTGCGCGGCAATCCCGACGCGCCGGTGGAAGCCATGTTCATCCACCTTGGCCTGCAGAAACGCTATCCGCGCACCGAACCCAACACGGCCGACCGCTTCGTGCTGGGGCTGTTCCATGCGGCGGCCAGTGCGGCGATCAAGTTCGAAGCCGAGCGCGCGGCCGAGGAAGCCGCCGCCCAGGCCAAGCCGGAACCGTCCGGCCGCTGGCCCGGCGAGGGCGCCATGCAACCGTCCGATCCGGTTTTCGCGCCGACCGGCTTTTCCCCTCGCTGACTGTCTATCCGGCTCTAAACCCAAGGAGAGAAATCTAATGGAAGTGGCTACTATCGAAGGGGCAACCCACAATCCCGGCGCTCCGGCTAACTGGACGCCGTCCAATGGGCCATGCGGCACGCTGCCGATCCGGCTTCAAAAGGATACTTACGGCAATCCGGAATGCGTGAGCGCTTGGAAGCCCAGCCCGGAAGAGATCAAGACCCTCTCGGACGGGGGCTTCATCCTACTGAAAGTGGTCGGCTGGCAAGTGCCGGTGTGGATATCCGTCGCCGACCAAGACGCGGCCAAAACGCCGCGCTAGGTCGGTCTAGCGCGACGCCCGCCGGCCAACGACGCCGGCGGGCTTTTTCTCCCAGCATGGAATGACAGGCAGCAATGGCGAAGGCGCAGACACAGACCGGTTCGAAGGCAATCCGTGCCGCCTTTGCCGATGCCAAGCGGGCAAAGGATGAGGCCGACGCGCTGTCGGCGATCGACCCGGACCCGAATTTGCCGCGCGACGGCATCAACCCCGGCATGTGGGAAGGCGCGCCGTTCGACTCGATGCCGCCGGACTGCCCGGTCAAAGTCGTCGGCCGCGATTCGGACGGCCTGGTCTATTGCATTTCCGCCACCGGCCACATGCGCCGCGTCGAGCGCTGGGACATGCCGGCGCTGTCCGACCTGTTCGCGCCAAAGCTCAACAGCCTGATGTGGGCATGGCCCGGCTGGGGCAAGAAGGATGTTTGGGACGCCGAGCAGGAGAAAATGGTCTCGAAAAAGATCGTCAACCGCGTCGAGCGCGACAAATGCATGATGGCGATCATCAACGAGGCTTCGCGCAAGCCCGACTTCGACCCGAACACGCAACACCGGGGCCGTGGCGGCTGGGTGGACAACCACGGCCGCTTCGTCTGGCATTCGGGCGGCTGGCTGTGGCTGGTCGACGGCAAGAAGCTGGAACAGGCGCGCCCGGCCCAGCATGACGGGTTTTTGTACACCAAGCAGGCAACGACGATCGAGCCATGGGCCGAGCCCGTCACCCAGGAGGAAAGCCCGGCCCGGCGCATCCTCGAAGATCTCCGCACATGGAACTGGCAGCGGCCATACCTCGACCCGGTGCTGGTGCTGGGCTGGATCGCCACGGCATTGATGGGCGGCGCCTTGCGGGCGCGGCCGATCATCTTTGCCACCGGCGGCGCCGGCGTGGGAAAAAGCCGGCTGCAGGAGGTTGTCAGCTCGGCGCTGGCCGGCGCCGTGACGCAATCGGTCAACACCACGGCCGCCGGCGTCTACCAGAAATCGAAAACCGACAGCCTGCCGTTCATGATCGATGAGCTGGAAAGCAAGCCCGGCTCGACCAGGTCGGAAAGCATCATCGAGCTGGCGCGTGTTGCCTATACCGGCGGCGATATCAGCCGCGGCGGCCAGGATCACCAGGCGACTACGTTCACGGCGCGCAACTCGTTCTTTTTCTCGGCCATCATCCCGCCGCCCATGGGCGCGCAGGACAAGACCCGCATGGCGATGCTCAACCTTTCGCAGCTTGACCGGCCGGGCAAGAGCGGCCGCGACCTGGTGCTGAAGCCGGAGACGGACGGCCGCATGATCCTGCGGCAGATCATGGACGGCTGGAAAGAGTTCAACGATGTGCTGATGCCGGACCTTGCGACCATCCTGGGCGAGCGCGGGCTGTCCGCGCGGGCGATCGATACATTCGGCACGCTGCTGGCGGCAGCGCGGCTGCTGGTCGGCGATACCGTGCTCGAGGAAATCGGTTTGCCGATGACGGATGCTGCGCACCTGGGCGAGCTGATCGCCGAGGCGACGGCGGCCGACCGCACCGAAAATCTCGACCACTGGCACAAATGCATAGACACGCTGTTTCAGAGCCAGATCGACGCCTGGCGCGACGGCGTCAAGCCGACGATCGGCGGCGTGTGCGAAAAGCTGCGCATCGGCCCGGCGCAAGGCGGCTGGGACGAACGCGGCACGCGCGAACGGCTGGAGCTGGTCAGCCTTGGCTGTTTCGAGCGCGGCAAGGTGCCGAACGCCGGCGCGCTGCTGGCGGTGCCGGCCAACGCGCCGCAGCTGCACAGGATCTTCGCCGATACCGATTTCCACAAGGGCGGCTGGTACACGGCGCTGAAACAGGCGCCCAAGGGCATCGTGCTGCCGGCGCGCAAGGTCAAAATCAACGGCAGCACCACGCATTGCCTGCTGATCGACCTCGATGCGTTTGAGAAGCATGTTGGAGCGGGGCTGTGATGGATGCGGGGCAGCTGGTCACCGCTGCAACGTTTTTCGACCGCATCGGCAACGACGATGAGCGCAATCACGACCGTCGGATATGGTGCGCCATGGCGATGTGGCGCTGGCGGCACGACTGGCGGCAGGCAGAGGCGGCCAGCGACTATGAGGCGCTTGATGGCCTCAATAGACAGTATGAAATGATCAACAGCCTCTGACCAGGCCGGCGCGCGACTAGCGCGCCTTGCAGCGCGATTCCCTTGCCCTGATGGATGATGAGCGCACCCAGCGCCTGCCTTGGCCTTGCTGTGCCCTGGTGCGCGGCGCTGATGCCATGCGTCACCTCAAGACAACTTGCAGCCTGGCAGGGCTGCGCCGCTTTCCCTATACCCGCCGCCACAGGCTGAATTGAATCGCGTTTTCAGGCGGTTTTCGAACCTATCCCGCGCCCGTTTCACCAAAGGAATCGCCGGGTCAAATCGTGCCATTTTGTCACCATTTCCCGCGCCCCATTTGACGCGCTTTGCCCCCACCCGACCAGCGATCAAGCGAGTTCCGCCGCGCCAAACCATGGCTTGCAATTGACGATAGGCGATTTGGGCGAGGCTGATTTCGCCGCTGACGGGATCGGGAGCGGTTACCGGGTTACCAGCGGGTTACCGCATGGGTAACCAGAAAAGCCCAAGGAAATCAACAACATGACTGTTTCGGTTACCGGTTCCCCGGCTAATGCAACCTCGCATCGCACGCGCGCGCGCATGCGCTGTATGAGGTAACCACGTAACCGGTAACCGCAGGGGTATATCCATTTGAATTATCTATCGAAAAGCCGGTTCCCGAACGGTAACCCGTCGCCTCGAACGGGAACCGGAATAAAAAATGGCACATGGTGCGAATTCGATGGCCGATAAGCTCGACCAGGGGCATCCAGACGCCCACACACCGCCGCCGGCCGAGCTGCCCGGCGCCGATCCGCTCGATCTCCTGGCCGGCTTGCCAGATGGCGAGGGCGTTGACGCCCTGGCGCTGGTCGCGGAAATCGTCGCTGCGCCAGCGAGGGCGCGGGGGAGGCCGCTCGGATCGCCCAACCGCAAGAACGGCGACATGATCCGCTACCTCGATGCGCGCGGCCATCGCGACCCGATGGTGACGCTGTCCATGCTGCAGTCGGCCGACTTCGGCGCGCTGTGCAAGCTGGTAGGCGCCGCCGGCGCAAAGCAGAAGATCGCGGTGCTGGGCATCATTCGCGGCGCGGCGGCCGACCTGATGCCATACCGCCATGCGAAGATCCCGCAGCAGCTCGACCTGGTCGTGCCCGGCCAGCGGCCGCTGATGGTGTTCGGCAACGTCGAGCAGCTGCAAGTCGTGGCCGATGGCGACGGATACATGAGCGCTGGGCTCATGCCCGATCGGGCCGAAAAAGCCAATGAAATCAATGGCGATGCCGTGCGACAACCAGCTGACAAGTCGCACGAGAACGCTAACCCGTTGAATACCAACGACAAAGCCGGGTTGAACGACTGATTGCAAATCAGTTGCGCGATTGAAAACAGGAATCGCGAGGGCAGTTCTCGTGCACGTGCGCGCGAGGCCGGCGCCGGCTGGTGTGCCGCCTCGACCCCGCCCCCATGCCTCGACCAGGCCGAACCGGCGCGCCCGAATTTCGAAAATCGCAGGGGCCCCCCACCGCCCACGGGCGTTGCGTCGCACACACGCGACCTATTCCGCAGGCTCGCAATGGACTCGCTGGCGGCGGAAATAAATTTACCGCGCTGAATCGGGACGCGGGCACGCGGGCCGGGCGCAAATCGAGGGCCGAGGGTCATGGGTACAGGGTCGGATTACACGCCGGATTTCGACATCAAGCGGTTCAAGCCGGCCGGTCCAGTCTGTGAAGCCTTCATCAACAGCAACGGCCCTTTCGACTTCATCAGAGGGCCATGGGGCAGCGGCAAAACGGTCAGCGCCGTGTTCAAGATCGCCAACAAGGCGGGCACGCTGTTTCCGGTCTGCAAGGATGGCAAGATCAACGTCCGGTGCGCGGCCGTGCGCGAAACCTACCGCGAGCTGGCCAAGACCGCGCTGCCGACCTGGCTGCGCTTCTTCCCCAAATACGGGCCATACACGGCGAAGGAAAAGGATGCCTACTCCGGCGGCCAGGACCGGCCGGTAAACCACATCCTTGAATGGGATGTGCTGCGCAAATGGCCGGACGGCTGGAAAGAAACGACCGTCCGGCTGGAAATGCAGTTCGGCGCGATCGGCTCGGAAAATCTCGAAAGCTTCTTCAAGGGCTACGAAATTTCCTTTGGCTGGCTGAACGAATGCGACACGATGCATGAGGACGTGCCGGGCCTGCTGTTCGGCCGAACGGGCCGTTTCCCGCCGCGCGACACGATCATGGAATGGGAGGGTGAACGGCTCGGCTATGAGGTCGACCCCGACACCGGCAACAAGGTGATCAAGATCCCGCGCATGGTGTTCGGCGACTTCAACCCGCCGGATGAGGTCAACTGGACCTACAAGCGCGAGATCGAGGAACCGGAGAAGTGGCCGGGCTACAATTTCTTCGCCCAGCCGTCCGGCCTTGCCGCCAATGCCGAGAACCGCGACCGCAAGACCAGGGCGGATTACGAGGCCGAGGAACGCGGCTTCGGCGGGCCGAAAGCGGCCGACAGTATCCGCAACGTGCACGGCAAGTATGCGCCAAAGAAAGTCGGCACGATCATCTATGACACCTTCGACCTGATGGTGCATCGCTCTAACGAGTTGCTGGCTCCCATTCCGGGCCTGCCGATCTATCTAGGGTTCGACGGCGGCGGCCGGCCGGCGCTGGCGCTCGGCCAGTTCCTGCCCGATGGGCGGTTGCGAGCGTTGCGCGAAATCGTCTCGCAGCCGGACGTGGTGACGGGCGCCACGCGCTTCGCCACCTATTGCGTCGAGCTGCTGTTGAGCGACGATTTCCGTGGCTTCCGCATCGGGGGTGCCTGGGGCGATCCGTCCGATTTTGAAGGCGCTGACCGCATCCAGGGCGAGCTGGCGTTCATGCAGACGGTCAGCCAGGCGATCGGCGTCATGATCATGCCGACCGAAACCAACGACATCCATTCGCGCACGGAAGCTTTGCGCTGGTACTTCGGCATGGAAGACGCCAACACGCCGCGGTCGATCTGGGACCCGCGATGCAAGACATCTATCCGGGGCTTCGTGTCGCAGTATCACCTCACCAAGCAGGCCAGCGAGGGCAAGACTGGCACGCTGGAAATTGACAAGAACGAATATTCCCACTCGATCAATGCCTGGGAATATCTGGCCTATGGTCGGCGCGGCCGGACGGCGGTGATCAGGGAAGGCGCCCAGGCAGGCCGGCCGAACAATGTGGTGCCGCTGAAGTCCGTCACCGCCCGGTCAGATTTCAATGTCTTCGACACCCGCTGACTGGCGCATCGTCTCGCCGGCGCCGCGCATTGCCGCGCTCGACCTCGCGGGCGCAGGTGCACGTGTGAGGCGCACGGTTCTTTCGCAGGTTCGCAACTTCGAAACGGTCGCCATCTATCGCGGCGACGACTGCATGGCCGTGGTCTACTTCGGTCGGGATGGCTGGCGCCGCACCGAAATGGCGCTGTCGATCGCCCCGGCGGCGCGCCAGCACATGGGCCGGCTTGTCCGAATGGCGCAATTGACGCTTTTTGCCATGGCCGAAACTCACCTCATCGTCGCCCGCATCCGGCCCAGCAACCACGCCGGCCAGCGCATGGCGATGCTCGTTGGCTTCCATGCGCATAAATCCGGCGTGTGGATTTTGAGGAAGGCTAGACATGAGCTCGATCCTAAATCCCGGCGCGGAAGCCAAGAAAGCGGCGGCCGCGCAGAAGGCGCAGCAGGCGGTGGCGAATGACCGCCAGCTGGCCGAGCTGCGCAATGCCGACGCCACCAGCGGCGCGACCAGGCGCAACCCGCGCGGCCGCCGGCTGTTCGTGACGGACCCGGCCTCCAAGGCCGATTTGAGCTAATGGCCGACATCGTGGACGGCACGCCGGTCGCCCAGCAGCGCGCCCGCTCCAAGCAGGTTTGGACGAACCGAAGCGGCTGGGATTCGCTGTACAGCGAAGCCTATGACTATGTGCTGCCGAACCGGCGGCCAGGCGGCACGGGCAAGACTAAAGCCCCCACGCAGATGATTTTCGACATGACCGGGCCGAATTCGGCCATGCATTGCGCCGGCGAGATCCAGCGCCAGATTTTCCCGGCCTCGACGCCGTTCAATCTCGAAACAGGCCCGCTAGTCGCCTCGCATCTGTCGGCGGCGGAAAAAACCGAGTTCGACAAGAAGCTGCAGGGCGTCGCCAGCTTCGTTTATCCGTTCATGAAAACCGGCGATTTCGACACGTCGATGCACGAATGCTGCACCGATCTGACGGTCGGCACCGGCGTGGTCTTGCCGTTGCGCGGCCCGTCGATCAACGAGCCGCTGCGCTTCGTCTGCGTTCCCCAGGACGAAGTGGCGATCGGGCAGGATGCCTGGGGGCGCGTGAACTATGCCTCATGGAAACGCTGCAATCTCGGCCGCGAGGCGGTGGTTGAGGCATGGCCGAAAGGCGTTTTCACAGACGAGTTCAAACGGCTGGCCAAGGAAAAGCCCTACGACGAAATCGTGCTGTTTCAGGATTTCTACCGGTTGCCCGATGGCCGCTGGCGCTTTTGCGTTTATCTCGAGACGGATGGCGGTTTCATCGCCCAGGAGACGACGCGCACCCAGCCGATCGCCGTTGCGCGCTTCTACCGCTGGCCGGGAGAGGCCTATGGGCGCGGCCCGGTGCTGTTCGCGCTGCCGACCATCAAGACCGTCAACAAAGCGCAGGAACTGACGCTGAAGGCGGCCGCCATCCAGCTGCTCGGCATCTGGGGCTTTAGGGCCGGCGGCACGTTCAACCCCGACACCGTGCGGCTCGGCCCCGGCGAGTTCTGGCCGATGCAGTCGACCGGCGGCCTGCTCGGTCCTGATGTCCAGCGGCTCGACACGGCGAGCGGCCGCATCGATGTGGCGAAGATGATCATCGGCGACGGCCAGCGCCAGATCCGCGACGCGCTGCTGGACACCCGGATCTTCGACGATGGCGGCACGCCGGCGTCGGCGTCGGAAATGGCGCTGACCGCGCAGCAGAATTCGCGCGTGCATATCGGCGCCTATGGCCGGTTGAACGTCGAAATGCTGGGCACGATCGTGCCGCGCGCGATGGAAATCCTCAACGATTGGCAACTGCTGCCGCAGCTGATGAGCTTCAACCAGCTGCTGGTGTCGATGTACATCAATTCACCGATGGCGGCGGCGCTTAAGGCCGACCAGCTGGCGGCTTCGGTGAACTATTACAACCTGGTTGCGCAGACGGTCGGGCAAGATCGCGTGAACGAGGAAATCTCGATCGACCGCTATCTTGACCGCAGCCGGCAGGGCTTGCTGGTGCCGGCCGACATCGTCACCACGCCGGACGAAAAAGCGGCCGCGCAAAAAGAAAACGCCGATCGCCAGACGGCGGCGCTCGCCGCCCAGGCGGCGATCAAGGCCGCGCCGCAGCTGATCGACGCCGCAACCCAGCCGGAAGCACAAGCCGCATGAGTGGACCATTTGCGTTTTCGCGGCCGATGTTGGCCGTCGACCAGCTGCTTTCGTCAACGCCGGATTGGAGTGGCCTTAGCCAGGCGATGTTCCCGGCGAAGGTTGCCGACAATTTCGACCCTGGCGACGATATGAAGCTGGTGCTTTACCACTTCTACGGCAACGCAGAAGGGCGCCGGATCATCGAATGGCTGGCCGACCTGACGGTGCGCGCGCCATTCCCGCATGTCGGCTCGATGAAGGAAAGCGCGGCGCTGGCCGCCGCCAAGCATGAGGCACGAACAGCCGTCGGCTACGCGTTGCTGCGAGCGATCGCCGAGGGTGAAGAACTCTGGAAGCAGCAAACGAGGAGCCAAGACCCATGAAACATCTGCTTGAGAAGTATTTGCCCGTTCGCGAAGGCGAGGGCGCTGGCGGCGGCGGCGGCGGCGCGGCCGCTGCAGCGGCCGGCGGTGGAGATCCCGCC
>NZ_AYWI01000016.1:0-102507 GCF_000502535.1 Mesorhizobium sp. LNJC391B00 | reverse complement strand
CACACGCCGTTCTTCACCAACTACCGTCCGCAGTTCTACTTCCGCACGACCGACGTGACCGGCATCGTGTCGCTGCCGGAAGGCACGGAAATGGTTATGCCCGGCGACAACATCACGGTCGATGTCGAGCTGATCGTGCCGATCGCCATGGAAGAGAAGCTGCGCTTCGCCATCCGTGAAGGCGGCCGTACCGTCGGTGCCGGCATCGTCGTCACCATCAAAGAGTAATTTGGACTTAAACCGATCTGTCGCGGGCGCAGGATTTGCCCGCGCCGCGCCAGAACAAGGAAGTGACGCATGAACGGACAGAATATCCGCATCCGCCTGAAGGCGTTTGATCACCGCGTGCTTGACGCCTCGACGAAAGAAATCGTGTCGACGGCCAAGCGCACCGGAGCAAACGTCCGCGGCCCCATTCCGCTGCCGACGCGGATCGAAAAGTTCACGGTCAACCGGTCGCCTCACGTCGACAAGAAGAGCCGCGAGCAGTTCGAGATGCGCACGCACAAGCGTCTGCTCGACATCGTCGATCCGACCCCGCAGACGGTCGATGCTTTGATGAAGCTCGATCTGGCCGCCGGTGTCGACGTCGAGATCAAGCTCTAAGGGAATGAGAGCGCGGTAAGGGGCGGTGCCCCTGGCCCGGAACTCTAAAGGAATTGAACCGATGCGTTCAGGTGTGATTGCAAAGAAGGTGGGAATGACCCGCATCTATAATGATGCCGGGGAACATGTTCCCGTCACCGTTCTCCAGATGGAGAACTGCCAGGTCGTGGCTCAGCGCACGCAGGAGAAGAACGGCTATACCGCCGTCCAGCTCGGCGTTGGCCTTGCCAAGGTGAAGAACACGTCGAAGGCGATGCGCGGCCATTTCGCGACCGCTTCCGTCGAGCCGAAGGCGAAGGTCGCCGAGTTCCGCGTCTCCGCCGACAACATGATCGATGTCGGCGCCGAGATCACCGTCGAGCACTTCGTCGCCGGCCAGAAGGTCGATGTGACGGGCACGACGATCGGCAAGGGTTTCCAGGGCGTCATCAAGCGCCATCACATGGGTGGTGGCCGCGCGACGCACGGTAACTCGGTTTCGCACCGTACGCACGGTTCGACCGGCCAGCGTCAGGACCCGGGCAAAGTGTTCAAGGGCAAGCATATGGCTGGCCACATGGGCGACACCCGCGTCACCACACAGAATGTCGAGATCGTTTCGACCGACGCCGACCGCGGCCTGATCCTGATCCGCGGTGCGGTTCCCGGATCGAAGGGCGCCTGGATCCTGGTCCGCGATGCGGCCAAGGTGGCACTGCCGGCCAACGCGCCGAAGCCTGCCGCGATCCGCGCCGTTGCCGCCGAGAGTGGCGCCAAGAACGAGGCTCCGGCCGCAGAGGGAGCAGAATAATGGATCTCAAGATCACAACGCTTGGCGGCAAGGACGCCGGCAAGGTGAAACTCTCCGAGGAGATTTTCGGCCTTGATCCGCGCGAGGACATCCTGCAGCGCGTCGTGCGCTGGCAGCTGGCCAAACGGCAGCAGGGCACGCACAAGGCCAAGGGCCGCGCCGAAATCGCGCGCACCGGCGCCAAGATGTACAAGCAGAAGGGTACGGGCCGCGCCCGTCACCATTCGGCACGCGCTCCGCAGTTCCGCGGCGGCGGCAAGGCCCACGGCCCGGTCGTTCGCAGCCACGAGCACGATCTGCCGAAGAAGGTGCGCGCTCTGGGCTTGCGGCATGCTCTCTCGGCCAAGGCCAAGAGCGCGTCGATCATCATCATCGACGAGCTGAAGCTGACCGAGGCCAAGACGAAGGCGCTGATCGCGAATTTCGCGACACTGGGCCTGACCAACGCCTTGGTGATCGGCGGTGCCGAGCTTGACCAGAACTTCAAGCTGGCGGCGACCAACATCCCGAACATCGACGTGCTGCCCATCCAGGGCATCAACGTCTACGACATTCTGCGCCGCGGCACGCTGGTCCTTTCGAAGGCCGCCGTCGAGGCTCTCGAGGAGCGCTTTAAATGACCGACCTCCGTCATTACGACGTGATCGTCTCGCCGGCGATCACGGAAAAGTCGACCATGGCTTCCGAGAACAACCAGGTTGTTTTCAACGTCGCCAAGAAGGCGTCGAAGCCGGAAATCAAGGCCGCTGTCGAAGCGCTGTTTGGCGTCAAGGTTACGGCCGTGAACACGCTTGTCCGCAAGGGCAAGATCAAGCGCTTCCGCGGCACGATCGGCCGCCAGAGCGACGTCAAGAAGGCGATTGTGACACTGGCCGACGGCCAGTCGATCGACGTCGCGACGGGTCTCTGAGCTAGGCCGCGAGGACAACAAACATGGCACTTAAAAAATTCAACCCGGTAACGCCGAGCACCCGCCAGTTGGTCATCGTCGACCGCTCGGGCCTCTACAAGGGCAAGCCCGTCAAGGGACTGACCGAAGGCCTGACCAAGTCGGGCGGCCGCAACAATCACGGCCGCATCACGGCCCGCTTCATCGGCGGCGGTCATAAGCGTTCGTACCGCATCATCGACTTCAAGCGCCGCAAGTTCGACGTCGTCGGCACGGTCGAGCGCATTGAATACGATCCGAACCGCACCGCCTTCATCGCGCTGATCAAGTATGACGATGGCGAGCTGTCCTACATCATCGCTCCGCAGCGCCTTGCCGCCGGCGACAAGATCGTGGCCGGTGAATCGGTCGACGTGAAGCCAGGCAATGCGATGCCGCTGGCCTCGATGCCGGTCGGCACGATCGTCCATAACATCGAGCTGAAGCCGGGCAAGGGCGCCCAGGTTGCCCGCTCGGCAGGTGGCTACGGACAGCTGGTCGGTCGCGACCAGGGCATGGCGATCCTGCGCCTCAACTCGGGCGAGCAGCGGGTCGTTCACGGCTCCTGCATGGCCACCGTCGGCGCCGTGTCGAACCCCGACCACGGCAACATCAACGACGGCAAGGCCGGCCGCACGGTCTGGCGCGGCAAGCGCCCGCACAATCGCGGCGTGACCATGAACCCGGTCGACCATCCGCATGGCGGTGGTGAAGGCCGCACCTCCGGTGGCCGTCATCCGGTCAGCCCGTGGGGAAAGCCGACCAAGGGCAAGAAGACGCGGTCCAACAAGGCGACCGACAAGTTCATCCTGCGCTCGCGCCATCAGCGCAAGAGCTAAGAAGAGGTAACGCCAAGTGACTCGTTCTATTTGGAAAGGCCCCTTCATCGACGGCTACCTTCTCAAGAAGGTGGACAAGGTTCGTGAAGGTGGTCGCAATGAGGTGATCAAGATGTGGAGCCGTCGCTCCACCATCCTGCCGCAGTTCGTCGGCTTCACCTTCGGTGTCTACAACGGCCAGAAGCATGTTCCCGTCTCGGTGAACGAGGACATGGTCGGTCACAAGTTCGGTGAATTCGCTCCGACCCGGACCTATTACGGTCACGGCGCGGATAAGAAGGCGAAGAGGAAATAATCATGGGCAAGGCCAAAGCTCCGCGCAGGCTTGCTGACAACGAAGCGCGCGCCGTTCTGCGCACGATCCGTATCAGCCCGCAGAAGCTGAACCTGGTTGCCGCGCTGATCCGCGGCAAGAAGGTCGCGACAGCGCTTTCCGATCTCGAATTCTCGGCCAAGCGGATTTCCGGCACGGTCAAGAAGACGCTGGAATCGGCGATCGCCAACGCGGAAAACAACCACGACCTCGACGTCGATGCACTGATCGTGGCGGAAGCCTATGTCGGCAAGTCGATCGTCATGAAGCGGTTCCATGCTCGTGGCCGCGGTCGCGCCAGCCGTATAGAAAAGCCGTTCTCGCACCTCACGATCGTCGTTCGTGAAGTCGAAGAAAAAGGGGAGGCCGCATAATGGGTCAGAAAGTCAATCCGATCGGTCTGCGCCTCGGCATCAACCGCACCTGGGATTCGCGCTGGTTCGCGAACACCGGCGAGTACGGCAAGCTGCTGCATGAGGACATCAAGATCCGCAAATATCTTGAAAAGGAACTCAAGCAGGCTGCGATTTCCAAGGTCGTGATCGAGCGCCCGCACAAGAAGTGCCGCGTCACCATCCATGCGGCGCGCCCGGGCCTGATCATCGGCAAGAAGGGCGCCGACATCGAAAAGCTTCGCAAGAAGCTGATGGAGATGACGAAGTCCGAGACGCACTTGAACATCGTTGAAGTGCGCAAGCCGGAAATCGACGCAACCCTGGTCGCCCAGTCGATCGCCCAGCAGCTCGAGCGTCGTATCGCGTTCCGCCGCGCCATGAAGCGCGCCGTTCAGTCGGCGATGCGCCTGGGCGCCGAAGGCATCCGCATCAACTGCGCCGGCCGTCTCGGCGGCGCAGAGATTGCACGCATGGAATGGTACCGCGAAGGCCGCGTGCCGCTGCATACGCTGCGCGCCGATGTCGACTATGGCACGGCCGAAGCGCATACGGCTTACGGCATCTGCGGCGTCAAGGTCTGGGTGTTCAAGGGCGAAATCCTCGAGCACGATCCGATGGCTTCGGAGCGTCGCGCGACCGAGGGTGATGCTGCGCATGGCGGTGGTGGTGATCGCGAACGCGGTCGTCGTCGCGAAAACGCCTGATTATTTAGGAATTTGGAGTTAGAACGATGCTGCAGCCAAAGCGCACAAAGTTCCGCAAGCAGTTCAAGGGCCGTATCCATGGTACCGCAAAGGGCGGCACCAACCTGGATTTCGGTGGTTTCGGGCTGAAGGCGCTTGAGCCGAACCGCGTCACCGCGCGTGAGATCGAGGCGGCCCGCCGCGCGATCACTCGTGAGATGAAGCGTGCCGGCCGCGTGTGGATCCGTATTTTCCCTGATGTGCCGGTGACGTCGAAGCCGACTGAAGTGCGCATGGGCAAGGGCAAGGGCGCTGTCGATTACTGGGCGGCGCGCGTAAAGCCGGGCCGCATCATGTTCGAGATCGACGGCGTCAACGAAGAAACCGCCCGTGAGGCGCTGCGTCTCGGCGCGGCCAAGCTCTCGGTCAGGACGCGCTTCGTACAGCGCATCGCAGAATAAGGACGGGCTGATCATGAAAGCCGAAGACATCCGGACCAAGACCCAGGACCAGCTGACCGACGATCTGGCCAGCCTGAAGAAGGAGCAGTTCAACCTGCGCTTCCAGAAGGCCACCGGCCAGCTCGAGAAGACCGCGCGCGTGCGGCAGGTTCGCAAGGACATTGCGCGTATCAAGACCATCGCTGCGGAAAAGTCCGCGGCCAAGAAGGCTTAAGGACGAAAATCATGCCAAAGCGCATTCTGCAGGGCACTGTCGTCAGCGACAAGAACGAGAAGACGGTAGTCGTCAAGGTCGAACGGCGCTTCACGCATCCCGTGATGAAGAAGACCGTGCGCATGACCAAGAAGTACAAGGCGCACGACGAGAACAACGCCCACAAGGTCGGCGATCAGGTGTTCATCCAGGAATCGAAGCCGATTTCCAAGGACAAGCGCTGGATCGTCGTGTCTTCGGACCAGGCGTAACAAACCGAATTTTGGACAGACCGGGGAGGGGCTTTGAGCCCGTCCCGTTAGAAGAGAAGAAGGCGGCCAGTCATGATTCAGATGCAAACAAACCTCGACGTCGCGGATAATTCCGGCGCCCGTCGTGTCATGTGCATCAAGGTGCTGGGCGGCTCGAAGCGGAAATACGCTTCCGTAGGCGACATCATCGTGGTGTCGATCAAGGAAGCCATTCCGCGCGGCCGCGTTAAGAAGGGCGATGTGATGAAGGCGGTCGTGGTTCGCACGGCCAAGGACATCCGCCGCCCGGACGGCAGCGTGATCCGTTTCGACAAGAACGCGGCCGTTCTCGTCGACAACAAGAAAGAGCCGATCGGCACGCGTATCTTCGGACCGGTTCCGCGCGAACTCCGCGCCAAGAACCACATGAAGATCATCTCGCTCGCGCCTGAAGTGCTGTAAGGAGCCGGACCAATGCAAAAGATTAGAAAAGGCGACAAGGTCGTCGTGCTGGCCGGCAAGGACAAGGGCCGTTCGGGCGAAGTCCTCTCGGTTCAGCCGAAGGAAGACACCGCGCTGGTGCGCGGCGTCAACATGATCCGTCGTCACCAGAAGCAGTCCCAGTCCCAAGAGGGCGGGATCATCACCAAGGAAGCGCCGATCCAGCTGTCGAACATCGCGCTCGCCGACCCCAAGGATGGCAGGCCGACCCGCGTCGGCTTCATCTTCCAGAAGGACGGCAAGAAGGTGCGCGTCGCCAAGCGCTCGGGAGAAGTCATCAATGGCTAAGGCTCAAACCACGAAGCCCAAGGCTGAAAGCAAACAGTCCAAGGCCCAGAACACGCCGCGCCTCAAGCAGGTCTACAACGAGACCATCCGCAAGGCGCTGCAGGAGCAGTTCGGCTACGAGAACGAGATGCAGGTTCCGCGCATCGACAAGATCGTGCTGAACATGGGCGTCGGCGAAGCGACCGCGGATTCGAAGAAGCCTTCGATCGCGGCCGAAGACCTGGCGATGATCGCCGGCCAGAAGGCCGTCGTCACCCGCGCCCGTAATTCGATCGCCGGCTTCAAGGTCCGCGAGAAGATGCCGATCGGCGCCAAGGTCACGCTGCGCAAGGAACGCATGTACGAGTTCCTCGACCGTCTCGTGAACATCGCACTGCCGCGCGTCCGCGACTTTCGCGGACTGAATCCGAAGAGCTTCGATGGCCGTGGCAACTACGCCATGGGCATCAAGGAACACATCGTGTTCCCGGAGATCAACTACGACAAGGTTGATCAGATCTGGGGCATGGACGTCATCGTTTGTACGACTGCGAAGACGGACGACGAAGCCAGGGCATTGCTCAAGGCCTTCAACTTCCCCTTCCGCCAGTAACGGCAGCGAGAAAAGGAAAAATCTGAAATGGCAAAGACCAGCTCAGTCGAGAAGAACAACAGGCGCCGCAAGCTTGCCGACCAGTACGGTCCCAAGCGCGCAGCGCTCAAGGCGATCATCATGGACCAGTCCAAGCCGATGGAAGAGCGTTTCCGCGCTCAGCTGAAGCTTGCTGCCCTGCCGCGCAACTCGGCCAAGATCCGCATCCGCAACCGCTGCGAAGTTACCGGCCGTCCGCGCGCCTATTATCGCAAGCTCAAAGTATCGCGCATCGCGCTTCGTGATCTCGGCAATAACGGCCAGATCCCGGGCCTGGTCAAGTCGAGCTGGTAAGGAGGACATAACATGTCATTGAGCGATCCTCTCGGCGATATGCTGACCCGCATCCGCAACGCGTATGGCCGTAAGAAGTCGAGCGTTTCGACGCCGGCGTCGCGCCTGCGTACCCGCGTCCTCGACGTGCTGAAGGCTGAAGGCTATATCCGCGACTACAGCCAGACCGACTTCGACAACGGCAAGTCCGAAATCGAAATCGAGCTGAAGTATTTCGACGGTGCTCCGGTCGTGCGCGAAATCGCCCGCGTCTCGAAGCCTGGCCGCCGCGTTTACGTTTCGGCCAAGTCGATCCCGCACGTCGCCAACGGCCTCGGCATCGCCATCCTTTCGACGCCGAAGGGCGTGATGGCCGATCACGAAGCACGCGAACAGAATGTCGGCGGCGAAATCCTCTGCCAGATTTTCTAATTCGGCAGACCTGAAACAAGAGAAGTGACGAGGACAACCAAATGTCTCGTATTGGAAAGAAACCCGTTTCGCTGCCGCAGGGCGTGACCGCGACCGTCAACGGCCAGACCGTGACGGCGAAGGGCCCCAAGGGCGAGCTGAAGTTCGTGGTGAACGACGAAGTGCTGGTCAAGATGGAAGGCAGCGAAATCGCTGTCCAGCCGCGTGACCAGACCAAGACCGCCCGCTCCAAGTGGGGCATGTCGCGCACGCAGATCGTCAACATCCTGCAGGGCGTCAAGGACGGTTTCGAGAAGAAGCTCGAGATCACCGGCGTCGGCTATCGCGCGGCACTCCAGGGCAAGAACCTGCAGCTGGCGCTTGGCTTCAGCCACGACGTCGTTTACGAGACGCCGGCCGGCATCACGATCACCGTGCCGAAGCCGACGGAAATCACCGTGACCGGCATCGACAAGCAGCAGGTCGGCCAGGTTGCAGCCGAGATCCGCGAGTATCGCGGTCCCGAGCCCTACAAGGGCAAGGGTGTCCGCTATGCCGGCGAGAAGATCGTCCGCAAGGAAGGCAAGAAGAAGTAGTAGGCCTGGCCCCGAAAAGTTGCAGACTTTTCGGAAAAGGCCAAGCCAAAGAAGTGCAACGCCGCGGGGAGCGGTCGCGGGAGGCGCTTTCGCCTACCGCACATGGCGGCCCCCGTTTTTTGAAGGCAAGGAAGACTATCATGGCTACCAAGGAATCCATCCAGCGCCGCGCGCAGCGCGTCCGCCGCCAGATCAAGAAGGTCGCCGGCGAACGTCCGCGTCTCTCGGTTCACCGCACGTCGAAGAACATCTACGTGCAGGTCATCGACGATGCCAAGGGCCATACCATCGCGGCTGCATCGACACTCGAGAAGGACCTCAAGGGTTCGCTCAAGACCGGCGCCGACACCGAGGCAGCAGCCGCTGTTGGCAAGCTGATCGCCGAGCGTGCTTCGAAGGCCGGCGTCAAGGAAGTCGTCTTTGACCGCGGCGCCTATATCTATCACGGCCGCGTCAAGGCGCTGGCCGAGGCTGCCCGTGAAGGCGGTCTGAGCTTCTAATTGCCTGATCCCGAACCGAAGGTCAGCGCAGCAAAAAGTTGCAGACTTTTCGGACAAGATCATGCAAGGAAAAATAATTCGCCCCCGGTGACCCAAAGAGGCGCACCGGATCTTATCAGCAACCGTGCTTCCGGAAAAAAACAAGGAACAGGATATGGCACAGGAACGTAGGGATGGCGGCCGCGGCCGCGATCGTGAAGAACGCGATGACGGCATGGTGGACAAGCTCGTCCACATCAACCGTGTCGCCAAGGTCGTCAAGGGCGGCCGTCGCTTCGGTTTTGCAGCACTCGTCGTCGTCGGCGACCAGAAGGGCCGCGTCGGCTTCGGTCACGGCAAGGCGCGCGAAGTGCCGGAAGCGATCCGCAAGGCAACTGAGTCGGCCAAGCGCGACATGATTTTCGTGCCGCTGCGCTCGGGCCGCACGCTGCACCACGACGTCGAAGGACGCTGGGGCGCCGGACGCGTGCTGCTGCGCGCTGCCAAGCAGGGTACCGGCATCATCGCCGGCGGCCCGATGCGCGCTGTCTTCGAGACGCTCGGCATGCATGACGTGGTCGCCAAGTCGATGGGTTCGTCGAACCCCTACAACATGGTTCGTGCCACATTCGACGCGCTGAAGAGCCAGATGCATCCCAAGGATGTGGCTGCTGCACGCGGCATCAAGTATTCGACCCTTCAGGCCCGCCGCGGCACCGCCGTTGCGGCTGAAGAATAGTCGATCTGACCAGGGATTTTGACCATGGCCAAGAAAGCAACCAAGACCATCACCGTTGAGCAGATCGGTTCGCCGATCCGCCGCCCGAAGGAACAGCGCGCGACGCTGGTCGGCCTCGGCCTCAACAAGATGCACAAGCAGCGCACTCTGGAGGACACTCCCTCGGTGCGCGGCATGATCGCTGCCGTCCAGCATCTCGTCCGCGTCGTGGACGAGGGCTGAGCAAAAGCGCAGGAGAACCCAGATGAAACTCAACGATCTGCGTGACAAGGACGGCGCGACGCACTCCAAGAAGCGTCTCGGCCGTGGCATCGGCTCCGGCTCGGGCAAGACCGGCGGTCGCGGCGTCAAGGGCCAGAAGGCGCGCTCCGGCGTTGCCATCAACGGCTTCGAGGGCGGCCAGATGCCGCTCTATCGGCGCCTGCCGAAGCGTGGCTTCAATAACATCTTCGCCAAGAGCTTTGTCGTCGTGTCGCTGGCTCGTATCCAGACGGCGCTCGATGCCAAGAAGCTTGACGCCAAGGCGACCGTGACGGCCGAGGCGCTCGTTGCCGCCGGCGTCATCCGCCGCGTCAAGGACGGCGTGCGCATCCTCTCGGACGGCGAGCTCAAGGCAAAGCTTGCCTTCGACGTCGCGGGCGCCTCCAAGGCCGCGATCGAGAAGATCGAAAAGGCCGGCGGTTCGGTCAAGCTGCCGGAAGCGGCAGCGGAGTAACGGCAATTTGAAGCGCGGCCGGCAGGAACGGTATCCGTTTTTGTTCACGATTGCGCTTTGATCCAATCAATTAGGCGGCCGCGTCAACGCGGCCGCTTGCATGTTTAGAGCCCGGAGCTTATCTCGTGAGCTTCGGTGCCACGCGCCGCCTGAGCTGCGGGCATCGAGCGTGACATACAAATCAAAGAAGTAGCGCATGACGTTGTCCGAAAACCGCTTCACACTTTTCGGCATCATGCTCTAGCGGAGAATCAGGCATGGCTTCGGCTGCTGAACAACTAGCCTCGAATCTGAATTTTGCGGCTTTCGCCAAGGCGGAGGACCTGAAGAAGCGAATCTGGTTCACCGTCGGCGCGCTGCTCGTCTATCGCCTCGGCACCTATATCCCGCTGCCCGGCATCAATCCGGATGCATTCGCGCAGGCCTTCTCTTCGCAGGCCAAGGGCGTGCTCGGCATGTTCAACATGTTCGCCGGCGGCGCCGTGCAGCGCATGGCGATCTTCGCGCTCGGCATCATGCCTTACATCTCAGCCTCCATCATCATGCAGCTGATGACCTCGGTCATTCCGTCGCTGGAAGCGCTGAAAAAGGAAGGCGAGCAGGGCCGCAAGGTCATCAACCAGTACACGCGCTACGGCACGGTACTCCTGGCGCTGGTGCAGGCCTACGGCATTTCGGTGGGCCTGGAAGGCGGCAACGGCATCGTCAATGATCCCGGCATGTTCTTCCGCATCTCGACCGTCGTCACGCTGGTTGGCGGAACCATGTTCCTGATGTGGCTGGGCGAGCAGATCACCGCCCGCGGCATCGGCAACGGCATTTCGCTGATCATCTTTTCCGGCATCGTCGCCGGCCTGCCGCGCGCCATCTCCGGCACGCTGGAGCTCGGCCGCACCGGCGCCCTATCGACCGGGCTGATACTCGCGATCATCGTGCTGGCTATCATCGTCATCGCGCTGATCGTGTTCTTCGAGCGCGCGCAGCGCCGCCTGCTGATCCAGTATCCGAAGCGCCAGGTCGGCAACCGCATGTTCCAGGGCGATACCTCGCATCTGCCGCTGAAGCTCAACACGTCGGGCGTCATTCCGCCGATCTTCGCGTCGTCGCTGCTTTTGCTGCCGGCAACGGTCGCCGGCTTCTCGCAGACGACAAACCTGCCGGCCTGGGCAAGCACCGTGCTCGCCTCGCTCGGCCACGGCCAGCCGCTCTACATGCTGTTCTATGCGGCAATGATCGTGTTCTTCGCCTTCTTCTACACGGCCATCGTGTTCAATCCGAAGGACACCGCCGACCAGCTCAAGAAGCATTCCGGCTTCATTCCGGGCTACCGTCCGGGTGAGCGCACCGCCGATTACATCGACTATGTCCTGACGCGCATCACCGTCGTCGGCGCCATCTATCTGGTGCTGGTGTGCCTGCTGCCCGAGTTCCTGATTTCGGCGACTGGCGTACCATTCTACCTCGGTGGCACATCGCTTCTGATCGTGGTCAGTGTAACCCTCGATACGGTGGCGCAGATCCAGGGTCACCTGATCGCGCACCAGTATGAGGGCCTGATCAAGAAGTCGAAGCTGCGCGGGGGGAAGAAGGCCAGATGAGATTGATATTGCTTGGGCCGCCAGGAGCGGGCAAGGGGACGCAAGCACAAAGACTGGTAGAAAAATACGGCATACCGCAGCTGTCGACGGGTGACATGCTGCGGGCGGCCGTGCAGGCCGGCACCGAAGTCGGCAAGCGCGCCAAGGCGGTGATGGATGCCGGCGAGCTGGTTTCCGACGCCATCGTCAACGCCATCGTGGCCGAGCGCATCGATCAGCCCGATTGCACCAACGGTTTCATTCTCGACGGCTATCCGCGCACGCTGGTGCAGGCTGATGCGGTTGAATCGATGCTCGCCGAGCGCGGCATTGGCCTCGATGCCGTGATCGAGTTCGTCGTCGACGACAAAGCGCTGGTCGGCCGCATCGTCAAGCGCGCCGACGACGCCAAGGCCGCCGGACAGCCGGTGCGCAAGGACGACAATCCGGTGGTGTTCGAAGAGCGCCTGCGGGAATATTACAAGAAGACCGCGCCTCTGATCGGCTATTATTATGCCAAACGCTCGCTTAGGAGTGTCGACGGCATGGCCCCTGTCGACACCGTGACGGCGGAGATTGAAGCGCTGCTCGCGGCGGTGACGCGGGAGACCGTTACGGTAAAGTAAAGATTGCGCTTGACTGGAACGGTTCGCTGGGTTATGGCGGCCCGTCTTCCTATCAGGCATGAGGCTTGCTTGTCCGCAAGGGCAAGGCAGCCGCATTGAAACTAGGGAACTCCCGCAAGGGCCGGCCTCCACCGGACGCGGGTAATTTGAACAGCGCCGCGCATGCCCCTTTTTTTGAAGGCCGGCCGGTCCCACATGGAGAAGAGAAGAATATGGCTCGTATAGCCGGCGTCAACATTCCGACCAACAAGCGCGTCGTCATTGCGCTTCAGTACATTCACGGCATTGGCAAGAAGTTCGCCCAGGAGATCGTCGACAAGGTCGGCATCCCGGCCGAGCGCCGCGTCAACCAGCTGACCGACGCGGAAGTGCTGCAGATCCGCGAGACCATCGACCGCGACTACCAGGTCGAAGGCGACCTGCGCCGCGAAGTGTCGATGAACATCAAGCGTCTCATGGACCTCGGCTGCTACCGCGGTCTGCGTCACCGCCGTTCGCTGCCGGTTCGCGGCCAGCGCACGCACACCAATGCACGCACCCGCAAGGGCCCGGCCAAGTCGATTGCAGGCAAGAAGAAGTAAGTGAGCGAATAGCGAGTAGCCATTAGCGAGTAGGGGTTCCCTATTCGCTGGTCCCTGCTCACTACTCGCTTTCAAAGGTGGAGCCGCTGGCATTACGGCGGTGTAGAGATCAACTGAAAGGACTATCATGGCCAAGGAAGCCGCTCGTGTTCGCCGTCGCGAACGCAAGAACATCTCGTCGGGCGTTGCCCACGTCAATTCGACCTTCAACAACACGATGATCACCATCACCGACGCGCAGGGCAATTCCATTGCCTGGTCGTCGGCCGGTGCCCAGGGCTTCAAGGGTTCGCGCAAGTCGACCCCGTTCGCCGCCCAGATGGCTGCCGAAGACGTCGCCAAGAAGGCCCAGGAACACGGCATGCGCATGCTCGAAGTCGAGGTCTGCGGACCCGGCTCCGGTCGTGAATCGGCGCTTCGCGCCCTGCAGGCGGCCGGCTTCACCATCACCTCGATCCGTGATGTGACGCCGATCCCGCACAATGGCTGCCGCCCGCGCAAGAAGCGCCGCGTCTAAGACATTACCGAACGCCGCGTGAGCGCCTCAAGGCGCTCCTCCACGGCACTCCAGGTCGCCCGCCACGATTGGATGGTGGCGGGTCAACGGAAGGAAAGCATCATGATCCAGAAAAATTGGCAGGAACTGATCAAGCCGAACAAGATCGAGTTCTCGTCGAAGAAGAAGACGCTGACCACGCTGGTCGCCGAGCCGCTCGAGCGTGGCTTCGGCCTGACGCTCGGCAACGCGCTGCGCCGCGTGCTTTTGTCTTCGCTGCGCGGTGCGGCTGTCACCGCCGTGCAGATCGACGGCGTTCTGCATGAATTCTCGTCGATTGCCGGGGTGCGTGAGGACGTGACCGACATCGTCCTCAACATCAAGGAAATCGCCATCCGCATGGAAGGCGATGGTCCCAAGCGCATGGTCGTTCGCAAGCAGGGCCCGGGTGCGGTTCTGGCTGGCGACATCCAGACGGTTGGCGACGTCGAGATCCTCAACCCCGACCACGTCATCTGCACGCTGGACGAGGGCGCTGAAATCCGCATGGAATTCACCGTCGACACCGGCAAGGGTTACGTGCCGGCCGACCGCAACCGCGCCGAAGACGCGCCGATCGGCCTGATCCCGGTCGACAGCCTGTATTCGCCGGTCAAGAAGGTCTCCTACAAGGTCGAGAACACCCGCGAGGGCCAGGTTCTCGACTATGACAAGCTGACCATGACTATCGAGACCGACGGTTCGATCTCGGGGGAGGACGCGGTGGCTTTCGCTGCCCGCATCCTGCAGGACCAGCTTGGCCTGTTCGTCAATTTCGACGAGCCGCAGAAGGAAGTCGCCACCGAGGCCGTCACCGAGCTCGCCTTCAACCCGGCGCTGCTCAAGAAGGTGGACGAACTCGAGCTTTCGGTGCGTTCGGCCAACTGCCTGAAGAACGACAACATCGTCTATATCGGCGATCTTATCCAGAAAACCGAAGCCGAGATGCTGCGCACCCCGAACTTCGGCCGCAAGTCGCTGAACGAGATCAAGGAAGTGCTCGCGGCGATGGGCCTGCACCTCGGCATGGAAGTGCCGGACTGGCCGCCGGAAAACATCGAAGACCTCGCCAAGCGTTACGAAGACCAATATTGAGCATGAATTTCCAAGGATCGGCGGCGTGGGCCGCTCGATCCGACGGTCATGCGGAAAACCATCAGAGGCCGTGGCCTCTTGAACAACTGAAGGAAAAGAGCCATGCGCCACGGTTTTAAAGGCCGCCGCTTCGCCCGAAGCATTAGCCATCGCAAGTCGATGTTCGCCAACCTCGCCGTGTCGCTGCTCGAACATGAGCAGATCGTCACCACCCTGCCGAAGGCGAAGGATTTGCGTCCAATCGTCGAGAAGCTGGTGACGCTCGGCAAGCGCGGCGACTTGCATGCGCGCCGCCAGGTCATTGCCCAGATCGGCAATGAAGGCGTCGTCAAGCGTTTGTTCGACACGATTGCGCCGCGCTACGCCGACCGCAACGGCGGCTATCTGCGCATCATGAAGGCGGGCTTCCGCCACGGCGACAATGCCGCCATGGCGGTCATCGAGTTCGTCGACCGCGACACCGACGCCAAGGGCGCCGGCGACCGCGCCCGCCTCGAAGCCGAAGGCGCCAACGAGGAAGCCACTGCCGCATAAGGCTCGGTTTTCGCAAATGACTTTCAAGGGGCCTTCGGGCCCCTTTTTGCATTGTCGCAAGGGCATGCTTCGCCGGGCTTTTTTTGCCTGCCGGCCAAGTGCTTTTGCACGACAATCGCCGCATTTCAGTGCATTAGCCTTTCATTTTGCACAATCGTCGGGACAATGCCCCCGAACTTGCCTTGGAGGATTCGCGAATGCGCGCCAACCGACTGTCTCTTGTTCTGCTCTTCGCTATGATGGCGTTCGCAGCCGCGCCGACAGTCAGGCAGGCGCTGGCCGAGGACGCCGCCAAGCCAGCCGATCCGGGGCTCTCCGATGTGCTGACCGATCTCTTGCATGGCGTCGAGGGCGAGAACGGCACCTCCGGTCCCGACAAGCGCGTGCCGTTCGGCCGTGAAGAGGTGCAGCTGTCGTTTGCCCCCCTGGTCAAGCAGACGGCGCCGGCCGTGGTCAATGTCTATGCCTCGCAGACGGCGAAGGTCACGTCGCCCTTTGACGGCGATCCTTTCTTCGAGGAATTCTTCGGCCGCGCACAGCCGCGCGCGCAATCCTCGCTCGGCTCGGGCGTGTTGGTCGACCCGAGCGGCGTCGTCGTCACCAATTTCCACGTGATCAAGGATGCCGACGAGGTCAAGGTCGCGACCGCGGACGGGCGCGAATTCACCTCGAAGGTCATGCTCAAGGACGAGACGCTCGACCTCGCCGTGCTCAAGATCACCTCCGACAAGCCGTTTCCGGTGATCGCCATCGGCGATTCCGACGCCCTCGAGGTCGGCGACCTGGTGCTGGCCATCGGCAATCCGTTCGGCGTCGGCCAGACCACCACCAGCGGCATCGTTTCGGCGCTTGCCCGCAGCCATATCGGCGTTTCGGATTCGGGCTATTTCATCCAGACCGACGCCGCCATCAATCCCGGCAATTCCGGCGGCGCGCTGATCAACATGGGCGGCCAGCTGGTCGGCATCAACACTGCTATCTACAGCCGCAGCGGCGGCTCGATCGGCATCGGCTTTGCCATCCCGGCCAACATGGTGCGCGCCTTCGCCGATGCGGCCAAGGCCGGGCTCGATTTCTTCGAGCGGCCCTATATAGGCGCCGAGTTCGAAGCGGTCACACCTCAGATCGCCGAATCGCTTGGCATGGAGAAGCCGACCGGCGCGCTGGTGTCGTCGGTCGAGGAAGCCGGACCGGCGGCCAAGGCAGGGCTGAAGCCCGGCGACGTCGTGCTGCAGCTCAATGGCACGACCGTCGAAGGCATCGAGGCGCTGGACTACCGCATGGCGACCCTGTCGATCGGCACCAAGGCGAGCTTCGCCATCCTGAGCAAGGGCCAGCAGGCGACGATGGAGATTGCACTGGAGCGCGCGCCGGAAGGCGCCAAGGCGTCGGAAGTGACGCTGCATGGCCGCAGCCCGTTCTCCGGCGCCAAGGTCGCGGAACTGTCGCCCAGGCTCGCCCAGCGGCTTGGCCTGCGCACCGACCTCAAGGGCGTCACCGTGGTCGACATCAACCGCGATTCGCCGGCTGCCGATTTCGGCTTCCAGCCCGGCGACATCGTGCGCGAGGTGAACGGCACCACCGTCGATACGGCGGCGACACTGGCGCAGCTTGCCCAGCAGGATACGCGCTGGTGGCGCTTTACCGTCGAGCGCGGCGGGCAGATACTGCGCCAGGTGTTGCGTTACTGAGGCGATCTTCCCATTTCTGAGGATCGTGCTCCAACCAGAAGACCTAGATGGCCGATCTGTTCAGCGTCGATGAACCGGAAAGAGCGCCGCCCGGCCGGCCTTTGGCCGATCGGCTGCGCCCGAAAAACCTTGGCGAGGTCGTCGGCCAGGAGCATCTGACCGGCCCCGACGGCGCACTGACGCGGCTCATCAACTCCGGTTCGCTCGGCTCGATGATTTTCTGGGGGCCACCCGGCACCGGCAAGACTACCGTTGCGCGGCTGCTGGCCGGCGAGACCCGTCTTGCTTTCGAGCAGATATCGGCGGTGTTTTCCGGCGTCGCCGACCTGAAGAAAGTGTTCGAAGCAGCGAAGCTGCGCCGCACCAATGGCCGCCAGACGCTGCTGTTCGTCGACGAGATCCATCGCTTCAACCGTGCCCAGCAGGACTCTTTCCTCCCGGTCATGGAGGATGGAACAGTTGTTCTGGTCGGCGCCACCACCGAAAATCCATCGTTCGAGCTGAACGCCGCGCTTCTGTCGCGAGCGCGGGTGCTGGTGTTTCACTCGCTGGGCGAGGACAGCATCGCCAAACTGATGACGCGGGCGGAGGAGACGGAGGGCAGGGCGCTGCCGCTCGACGACGAGGCGCGGGCGATGCTCATCCGCATGAGCGATGGCGACGGCCGGGCCTCGCTGACGCTGGCCGAGGAAGTCTGGCGCGCCGCCAAACCCGGCGAGGTTTTTGATCCCGAAGGGTTGCAGCGCATCGTGCAGCGCCGCGCGCCGATCTATGACAAGGGCCAGGACGGCCACTACAATCTGATCTCGGCGCTGCACAAGTCGGTGCGCGGGTCCGATCCGGACGCGGCGCTTTATTATCTTGCCCGCATGTTCGACGCCGGCGAGGATCCGCTCTATCTCGGCCGCCGGCTGGTGCGCATGGCGATGGAGGATATCGGGCTGGCCGACCCGCAGGCGCTGGTTATCGCCAACGCCGCCAAGGACGCATACGACTACCTCGGCTCGCCCGAAGGCGAACTGGCCTTCGCCGAGGCCACCGTCTATCTCGCCACCGCGCCCAAATCCAACGCCGTCTATACCGCCTTCAAGGCAGCCACGCGGGCGGCGAAGGAGTTCGGTTCGCTGCTGCCGCCCAAGCACATCCTCAACGCGCCGACCAAGCTGATGAAAGAGGGGGATTACGGCGCCGGCTACCGCTACGATCACGACCAGCCCGATGCCTTTTCCGGCCAGGACTATTTCCCCGAAAAGATGGGCCGGCAGATCTTTTACGATCCGCCCGAACGCGGCTTCGAGCGCGATATCAAGAAACGGCTGGACTATTGGGCAAAGCTGCGCAGCGAGCGGGAAAAATAGGCGCGCGGGACAAACGGGACGAACTCGGCCTGCCCGCGATGAACTGAAATTCTGTCCCCGCCAGTCACAGCAGTGTGATTGTACCGCATGACAAAAAGCCCTATCACGTCGCATGACTCGGCCGGGAGGCTGCCAGGACGGGCGATAATTCGGAACGGGGACAGCGCGCCGCGCGAACAGAAATGACAAAATCCCTTCGCAAAACGCTTCGCCAGGCTGTGATTGCTGTCCCGCTGCTCGCGCTCGGCTTCTATTTCATTCCGATCCTGACCACGATCTGGATCGTCTGCGGCCTGATCGATGTGCTGCGCAACGCCAGCAAGGATCTGTCGCTGTTGCGCGGCTATTTCCTCGGCAATGGCATCTTCACCTGGCTGCTGTCGCCCTTCAATCTGCTGGTGGACCTCGTTTGCTACCGCAACCCGGGTGTGTGGAAGCTGGAGCAGTTTCCTGCCGATTATCAGCGCGAGGTCAACGAGGTTCTTGACGTCTTCAAGGCGCGCAAGGACGAGATCATCGCCGATATCGACGCCAATTTCGGCACCGGTCGTCGCGGCATGTATGTCTATCAGTGGTACGGCAAGCACCGGATCGACAATGTCGCGGAGTTCAACAAGGATTTCAAATACATCAAGACCATTGCCGTATCTGTCTTCAGAGGCAAGGAATCGACTTCCTGGCATTTCGGACCGCTGCGGCTCAGCCTGCGCATCCTCTACAATCTCTTGCCGGTGAAGGCAGAGGTTTTCGTCGAATGCAACGGCGCGAGGAATTACTGGCACGACAACCCGCTCTATATTTTCGACGACACGCTGCTGCACCGCTCGGTCAACGAGTATGACGGACGCCGCTACTGCGTGTTCATGGACATCATCCGCCCGTCGCCGTTCCCCGGCTTCATCGCCGGACTTCTGGCCATCGTTTCGGTAACCGTCGAGCGCATCAATTCCATGTTCTACAAGAACTGGAAGATGATCGGCTCGAGCAAGGCAAAGAAGGTCGAGACGACCTGAGGCGTTGGCCTGAAGGGATTGGGCATGTTCAATCTGCTTCTCGTTGTGGTCGGCGGCGGCATCGGCGCCGGCATCCGCCACCTTACCAACATCGGCGCCTTGCGCCTCGTCGGCCCCAACTACCCCTGGGGGACGATGGCGATCAACATCGTCGGCTCCTTTGCCATGGGGCTGTTCATCGCCGCGCTGATGCGGCGCGGCGGTTCCAATGAGCTCCGGCTGTTCGTCGCCACCGGCATCCTTGGCGGCTTCACCACCTTCTCCGCCTTTTCGCTCGATTTCGCGACCCTGTGGGAGCGCGGAGCGACGCTGCCGGCGTTGGGATATGCGCTGGCCAGCGTCGTTGGCGCCATTATCGCCCTGTTTCTGGGACTTTGGCTCGCAAGAACCGTTTCATAGTGTTATTCCCCGACCTGGAGCACGCCGCATCCTCTGGACGCGCTGCAGAAACTTTGATCTTGCGCATGATCCTTTCCGAAAGCCGGAGTAGATTTTCGGGGTCACGCGCTAGAAACGGATAAAGCGAAAATCATGGCAGGCGTAGAACAGATCACGGTGGAGGCCGGCGAGGCGGGCATGCGGCTCGATCGCTGGTTCAAGACCCATTTCCCCGGTCTCGGCTTTGGCCATCTGCAGAAGTTGCTGCGCTCGGGCCAGATCCGCGTCGATGGCGGCCGGGTCAAGGCCGACAGCCGTGTCGAGCCCGGCCAGGTGGTGCGTGTGCCGCCGCTCGAGGTCGACAAGAAGGGCGAGAGTGCGCTTACGGGTTACTCGATCCGCAACCAGGGCGACGCCGATGTGCTGGCCAAGATGCTGATCCACGAAGATCCAAAAGTCTTCGTCTTCAACAAGCCGGCGGGCCTGGCGGTGCAAGGCGGCTCGGGCGTCACCCGCAATGTCGACGACATGCTGGAGGCCTGGCGCAGCCAGAAGGGCGAGAAGCCGCGCCTGGTGCACCGGCTCGACCGCGACACGTCGGGCGTGCTGGTGGTTGCCCGCACCAGGCTTGCGGCGATGAAGCTTTCCGAGTCATTCCGGGCGCGCGAGACCAAGAAGACCTATTGGGCGCTGGTCAAGGGCGTCCCGCCCAAGCGTGAGGACAAGATCTCGACCTGGCTGATCAAGGAACCGACCGAGGACGGCGACCGCGTGCGCGTGGCAGCCCATGGCGAAAAGGGCGCCGACCACGCCGTGTCCTACTACCGCATCATCGAGCAGGCGGCTCAGACGATGACCTGGCTGGAAATGGAGCCGTACACTGGCCGCACCCACCAGCTGCGCGTTCATGCCGCCTATATCGGCTGCCCGATCCTTGGCGACCCCAAATATTTCGAGGCCGACACCAACTGGGACTTTCCGGGCGGCATTCAGAACCGCCTGCATCTGCATGCGCGCCGCATCGTCATTCCGCACCCGGACAAGGGCGTCATCGACGTCACCGCGCCGATGCCGCCGCATATGCGCCAGAGCTGGAACCTGATCGGCTTCGACGACGCCAGCGCGGAGGACTGACATTGGCCGTCGCCTCGGCATTGGATCGCCGCGATGCGGTCGATCTGGCGGCTGCTTCCATCATGGTCGGGTTGACCTTTTCCTGGGGGCTGAACTACGTCGCCGCCAAGATCTCCTATGCCGGCTTCGATCCGGTTTTCGTCTCGATCGCACGTTCGATCATCGGCGGGCTCTGTGTGCTCGGCTGGTGCTGGCTGCGCGGCATCAGGCTGTTTAAGGCCGACGGGTCGCTTGTCGCCGGCATCATCGTCGGCGTGCTGTTCGGCGTCGAGTTCCTGTGCCTCTATATCGGGCTGGAATACACGACCGTTGCCCGCAACACACTGCTGGTCAACACCATGCCGTTCTGGGTCCTGATCGGCGGCCATTTCCTGCTCGGTGAGCGTATCAACGCGCGCAAGCTTGGCGGGCTCGTGCTTGCCTTCTGTGGCCTTGTGGCGGTGTTTTCCGACGGGATTGCCGGCGGCACCGACGTGACCTTGATGGGCGATCTGCTCAGCCTCGGCTCGGGCATCCTGTGGGCGGCGACCAGCATCGTCATCAAGCGTTCGAAACTGGTCGAGACCAGTGCCGAGAAATTGCTGCTTTATCAGCTGGCCGGTGCGGCCATTGTCGGTGTCCTGGTTCTGCCTTTCGCCGGCCCGCCGATCCGCGCGGTCAGTGCCTTGCCGACATTGGCGCTGCTGTTCCAGTCGCTCTATATAGTTGCCTTCACCTATGTGCTGTGGTTCTGGCTGCTCAGGCGCTATCCGGCATCGGGCCTGTCGAGCTTCGCCTTCCTGTCGCCGGTGTTCGGCGTCCTCTGCGGCGCTATCATTCTGGGCGAGGCGCCGACGACCAGGATCTTTGTGGCGCTTGGGCTGATCGCTGTCGGCCTGATCATCGTCAACCGGCCGGCGCGCAAGCAGGTACCTGGATAGAAAGTTCGACCATGCGTGACATCCTCAACGATCTCGAAGCGGGAAAGCATCTGTCCGATCCGGATCCGGTGCGCCGCGCGCAGATCCAGATGAAGACGCACCTGCCGAAGCGCTTCTACAAGGACGTGTCGGTCGTAGCTGTGGAGGACGGTTTTGCCGTCCACCTCGATGGCAAGCCGGTGCGCACGCCGGGCAAGGCGCTGCTGGCGCTGCCGACCGAGAAGGCCGGCGCCCTGGTCGCCAATGAGTTCGCTGCACAGGGCGAGACCATCGACCCGGTCACGATGCCGGTGTTGCGTCTGGTCAACACCGCCATCGACGGCGTCGCCAGCGACCCGCAGGCGGTGCTGGAGGACGTCTTGCGCTTCGCCTCGTCCGATCTGACCTGCTACCGCGCCGACGCCCCGCAGGGGCTGGTCGAGCGGCAGAACCAGCATTGGGATCCGGTGATCGACTGGGCGAGGGTGACATTAGGGGCTCGGTTCAATCTCGCCGAGGGCATCATCCATGTCGAGCAGCCGCGCGAAAGCATCGCCATCCTCGGCGCCCATCTTGCCCAGCGTGCCGAGCCGCTGCGGCTGGCCGCAATCCATGTCATGACTTCGCTGACCGGGTCGGCGCTGCTGGCGCTGGCGGTCGATTACGGTGCGCTCGATGGCGATGCGGCTTGGGCCGCCGGCCATGTCGACGAGGACTGGCAGATCGAGCATTGGGGCCAGGATGCCGAGGCTGTCGCACGCCGCTCGGCTCGCAAACGCGACATGATGGCGGCCGTCGGCCTGCTCGATGCGCTGAAGACCTGATCCTCGGCCTTTGCCGCACTGCACCTAATACCAAAGTCATAAATCCAAGGTCTGTCTGCCTCCGGCGGTCGCTTTCTGTCATTTTTTATGCCGATGGCTGGTTCGAGTCGCGTTCAGAGGGAACGCCGACGATGACGCCCAGAATCGAAAGCAGACGGATTTCACGGGAGGACAGTTCAATGGCATTGGCATCGACCGCCGGCGGAAGCAGCCGCGGCATGACGCGGGAGGAGAAGAAAGTCATCTTCGCTTCCTCGCTCGGCACGGTTTTCGAATGGTATGATTTCTATCTCTACGGCGCATTGGCGGCCGCAATCGGCACCACATTCTTCGCCTCTTATCCGGAGGGGACGCGCAACATCTTCACGCTGCTGGTTTTCGCTGCCGGCTTCCTCGTGCGGCCGTTCGGCGCGCTGGTGTTCGGCCGTATCGGCGATCTCGTCGGCCGCAAATACACATTCCTCGTCACCATCACGATCATGGGCCTGTCGACCTTCCTGGTCGGCCTGCTTCCCGGTTCGGCGAGCTGGGGCATCGCGGCGCCCATCATCCTGGTTGGGCTGCGCATGCTGCAGGGCCTGGCGCTCGGCGGTGAGTATGGCGGTGCCGCGACCTATGTCGCCGAACATGCACCCGACGATCGCCGTGGCTTCTATACGTCGTGGATTCAGACGACAGCGACGCTTGGCCTTTTCCTGTCGCTGATCATCATCCTGGCCGTGCAGAATTCGTTGAGCAAGGAGGATTTCGCGGCCTGGGGCTGGCGCATTCCATTCCTACTCTCGGCCATCCTGCTCGCAATATCGGTCTGGATTCGCCTGACGCTTTCGGAATCGCCGGCCTTCGTCCGTATGAAGGAAGAGGGCAAGGGCTCCAAGGCGCCTTTGTCGGAAGCCTTCGGCCAATGGAAGAATGCAAAAATTGCGCTGCTGGCGCTTTTCGGCCTCACCGCCGGCCAGGCCGTGGTCTGGTACAACGGCCAGTTCTACGCACTGTTCTTCCTCACCAATGTGCTCAAGGTGGACGCGCAGTCGGTCAACATCATGGTCGCCATCGCGCTGGCGGTAGGCGCGATCTTCTTCGTCGTGTTCGGTTGGCTTTCCGACAAGATCGGCCGCAAGCCGATTATCATGGCCGGTCTTGCGCTGGCGATCGTCACCACTTTCCCGCTGTTTAAGGCGCTGACCTGGGCGGCTAATCCAGCTCTGGCAACGGCACAACAGACAACGCGTGCGACTGTGACCGCCGCGCCTGGCGACTGCAAATTCCAGTTCAACCCCACGGGCACTTTCAAATACACGACGTCATGCGATATCGCGACCGCCTTTCTCAGCAAGAACTCGGTGCCTTATGACGTCGTGACGACGGCAGCGGCTGGAACGCCTGCTACAGTCAAGATCGGCAACGAGACAGCTGAATCCTATGACGCGGTCGCGGCTGGCGATCAATTGAAGGCCAAAGAGGCAGCCTTCGGCAAGGCAATCAATATTGCCTTGCAGGATGGTGGTTATCCGCTGAAGCGCGCTGCCGCCAAGGTTGCCGACCAGAAGCTCGACGCCTTTGTCGCGGCCAACCCCGAACTGAAGCTCGACGCGGCAGCCATCCGCGCAGGCGAAAAGACCGCAGTCCCGACCGAGCAGGCGATCAAGGACAAGGTGCTGACCAAGGATGAGGCAGCCGGCGCCACCGAGGTGACCGTCTACAGCATTCCGGCAGCGGGTGCGTTTGCGATGTTTGCCGACCCGGCACAGGTCAACTGGGCCAAGGTCATCGGCATCCTGTTCATCCTGGTCCTCTACGTGACCATGGTCTACGGGCCGATCGCGGCGATCCTGGTTGAGATGTTCCCGACCCGCATCCGCTACACCGGCATGTCGCTGCCCTACCACATCGGCAATGGCTGGTTCGGCGGCTTCCTCCCGGCGATCGTGTTCGCGCTCAGTGCCTACAAGGGCGATATCTACTACGGGCTCTGGTATCCGGTGGTGATCGCGGCAATGTCGCTGATCATCGGCATGATCTTCGTCAGGGATACGCTCGGCACCGACCTGCATACCAAACAGTAGCCGACAGGTCTGTGTCATACAAAAAACCCGGCGCGAGCGATCGCGCCGGGTTTTTCATTTGTGGGCCTGTTCGATCTATCAGCGCGGAAGACGCCTAGCTCTTGCGAGGCTGTTCGGCGTCCGCAATGGCGGCCTCATGATACCAAGCCTCGCCATGGTCAAGCGGCTGATCGCGCAGCGAAGCAAGCTCTGCCGCAAACTTGGCCTTTACGCCTAAATTTGAGGCACCCGCACGCGCTGCCACCGGGAACATCAGGATTTTGGCCGACGGACGGGCTGAGGTGATTTCCATGGTCGGTCTCCTTTCTTCTGGAGAGGCTCTTCGATTCATCTTTCCATCAAGGTAAGTCCTGCAATCCATTTAGGCAAGATGCCTAAAGAAAGATCGGCATTTGCCTGTTATTTAAGCAAATTCTGCCTTTGATCGATCCGGGCGCATTGCTTAGGCGGCTTGCCTTCGTCACCGGCATGAAAGGGCATTTTTGCCGCACCCTGACCAACTGAAGTGGCACACGATTTGCATTTTATTGGCTTGGCAGCTGGGCTGCTGGATGGCTCGGCGCGCCGGCGTCATCCAGGTTCGGTGATCAAGCAACGAGAGGCTCTAGAATGACGAAATACAAGCTCGAGTATATCTGGCTCGATGGTTACACGCCGGTCCCCAATCTTCGCGGCAAGACCCAGGTCAAGGAGTTCGCCGAGTTCCCGACGCTCGAGCAGCTGCCGCTGTGGGGCTTTGACGGTTCCTCGACGCAGCAGGCCGAAGGCCATAGCTCCGATTGCGTGCTGAAGCCGGTTGCCGTGTTCCCCGATCCGGCCCGCACCAATGGCGTGCTGGTGATGTGCGAAGTGATGATGCCAGATGGCGTGACGCCGCATGTGTCCAACAAGCGCGCCACCATCCTCGACGACGAGGGCGCCTGGTTCGGCTTCGAGCAGGAGTATTTCTTCTACAAGGACGGCCGTCCGCTCGGCTTCCCCGAGAGCGGCTATCCGGCGCCGCAGGGTCCGTACTACACCGGCGTCGGCTATTCGAATGTCGGCCCGATCGCGCGCCAGATCGTCGAGGAGCATCTCGACCTCTGCCTCGCAGCAGGCATCAACCATGAAGGCATCAACGCCGAAGTGGCCAAGGGCCAGTGGGAATTCCAGATTTTCGGCAAAGGCTCCAAGAAGGCCGCCGACCAGATGTGGATGGCCCGCTATCTCTTGCAGCGCCTGACCGAAAAATACGAGATCGACATCGAGTATCACTGCAAGCCGCTCGGCGACACCGACTGGAACGGCTCGGGCATGCACGCTAACTTCTCGACCGCCTATATGCGCGAAGTCGGCGGCAAGGCCTATTTCGAAGCGCTGATGGCTCAATTCGACAAGAACCTGATGGACCACATCGCCGTCTACGGCCCGGACAACGACAAGCGCCTGACCGGCAAGCATGAGACCGCGCCGTGGAACCGCTTCAGCTACGGCATCGCCGACCGCGGCGCCTCGATCCGCGTGCCGCATTCCTTCGTCAACAATGACTACAAGGGCTACCTGGAAGACCGCCGCCCGAATTCGCAAGGCGACCCCTACCAGATCGCTTCGCAGATCCTGAAGACCATCGCGGAGGTTGCGACCAGCGCGCAGGTTTCGGCGGCCGCCTAAGCATCTATAGCGGCGCAGGCTTCGTAAGCCTGCGCCGTAGCCTGCTGCTATCACGTCTACGGTCTGCTATTGGTCAAACAAAAACCCCGGCGTCTGAACTGACGCCGGGGTTTTTCCTTGTCGCTGAGGCTTATCGTTCAGACCGAATAGTACATGTCGTATTCGACCGGATGCGGGGTCATTTCGAAGCGCATCACTTCGGCCATCTTGAGCTCGATGTAGGAGTCGATCTGGTCGTCGTCGAAGACGCCGCCGGCCTTCAGGAAGCCGCGGTCCTTGTCGAGGCTCTGCAGCGCTTCGCGCAGCGAACCGCAGACGGTCGGAATCTTCTTCAGTTCCTTCGGCGGCAGATCGTAAAGATCCTTGTCCATCGGCTGTCCCGGGTGGATCTTGTTCTTGATGCCGTCGAGGCCGGCCATCAGCATGGCGGCGAAAGCGAGGTAGGGGTTCGCGCCTGGATCGGGGAAGCGGACCTCGACGCGCTTGGCTTTCGGGGACGAGCCGAACGGAATGCGGCAGGAGGCCGAACGGTTGCGCGCGGAGTAGGCGAGCAGCACCGGGGCTTCATAGCCAGGCACAAGGCGCTTGTAGGAGTTGGTCAGCGGGTTGGTGAAGGCGTTGATCGCCTTGGCGTGCTTGATGATGCCGCCGATGTAGAACAGGCACGACTCCGACAGGCCGGCATATTCATTGCCGGCGAAGGTCGGCTTGCCGTTCTTCCAGATCGACTGGTGGACGTGCATGCCCGAGCCGTTGTCGCCGAAAATCGGCTTCGGCATGAAGGTGGCCGTCTTGCCATAGGCGTTGGCGACCTGGTGCACGACATATTTGTAGATCAGCATCTTGTCGGCGTTGCGGACCAGCGTGTCGAACTTGATGCCGAGCTCGTGCTGGGCAGCGGCAACCTCGTGATGGTGCTTTTCGACGCGCACGCCCATTTCGGCGAGCACGGTCAGCATTTCGGAGCGCATGTCCTGCGCGCTGTCGATCGGCGGCACAGGGAAATAGCCGCCCTTGACGCGCGGGCGGTGGCCGAGATTGCCGGTCTCGTAATCGGTGTCGTCGTTGGACGGCAGTTCGGTCGAGTCCAGCTTGAAGCCGGTGTTGTAGGGATCGGCCTTGTACTTGACGTCGTCGAAGACGAAGAACTCGGCTTCGGGGCCGACATAGATGGTGTCGCCGATGCCTTCGGCCTTCATGTAGGCCTCGGCCTTCTTTGCAGTGCCGCGCGGATCGCGGTTGTAGGATTCGCCGGAGACCGGATCGAGAATGTCGCACAGGATGACCATGGTCGACTGGGCGAAGAACGGATCCATGTGGACGGTGTCCGCATCGGGCATCAGCACCATGTCGGACTCGTTGATCGCCTTCCAGCCGGCGATCGAGGAGCCGTCGAACATGACGCCGTCGGCGAACATGTCTTCCTCGACCTCGATGACATCCATCGTCACGTGCTGCAGCTTGCCCTTCGGATCGGTGAAGCGCAGGTCGACGAATTTCACGTCGTTGTCCTTGATCTGCTTCATGATGTCTTTGGCTGTCGTCATGTCGTTTCTTCCCTGTGTGGATGACGTTTCGAGGAGACGTTAATCTGAAATCAGAAAGCTCAGACGGCGTCCATCCCCGTTTCGCCGGTGCGGATGCGAACGACCTCCTCGATGTTGGAGACGAAGATCTTGCCGTCGCCGATGCGGCCGGTCTGCGCCGCCTTGCGGATGGCTTCGATGGCGCCTTCGACGGCGTCGTCGCCCAGCACCACTTCGATCTTCACCTTGGGCAGGAAGTCGACGACATATTCGGCGCCGCGATAGAGTTCGGTATGGCCTTTCTGGCGGCCAAAGCCCTTGGCCTCGGTCACGGTTATGCCTTGCAGACCGGCCTCCTGAAGCGCTTCCTTCACTTCGTCTAGCTTGAACGGCTTGATGATCGCTTCGATCTTTTTCATGTAAAAAGTGGCCTCCACTGGCAAAAAAACGGGTTGTGCGCCCCGCTTGCGCCTCCATCAAGCACGAACTGTGCCAATTTCAGCCCACGCGAAGCGGTTTCGCGCAATTCCAATGCCGCGCCGCGCCGGGATGCACATTCGCGTCATCCTCTGCTTCGGCTGCGGCAAAGCTGCCCGAAGCCTACACATTGCCGCTTCGGGCGTCTGCACGATAATTAGGCAGATTGCGCATTTTGCAGGCCCGCGCGGATCCGTGCAGTTGGGCGGCCTGGCAGATTTGACCCATCATTCCCGGTGTGGGCATATCCGCGTCAACGACGCAGTGAAAGGTGGACGAATGAAGGGTGTATCTGGGCGCGGGCAGTCTTCACGTGGCTCTGCCGGCGCCGGTGGCGGTTCGACTGGTGGCGGACCACCGCGCGCCGTGGATTTTCCATGGCGCGACAAACCTGACAGCGCCGCCTGCAACTTTGCATTCGGGCATTTGCGCGACAACCTTCCGCAGCTTTTGGCGGTGAATGGACGCATCCATGCCGAGACCATCGTTTCGGCTGCGGGAGCGATTGCCGGTTTTGCCGCGCAGTGCGCTCTGCTCAGCGGCCGCACACCCGAGCTAGACATCGTGACGACCAAGGACGGGTCGCGTTTCCTGTTCGGCGAGCCGCTGAACGAGATGCTCTTTGCCCGCGACGACAAGAAGGCTCCGGAGCGGCTCTGGAACCTCGCTGCCGGAACGGCGATCAACAACGGCCTGCCGCCGAATGGTATGCCTTCGCTGGAGGCCATGTTCGCCCATGTCTCGCAGACGCTGGGCGGCCCACTGGAGGGGCTGCCGTCGTTCGGCAAAAATCATCATCCGCATTTCCCGGTCAGGAAGCTGCTTGGATTTGCATGGCCAGTGGCGGTGACGTGTCTGACCGGCCGTCTGCCGAATGCGACAATTGTCTATGGCGAGGCCGATGTGATCAATTGGCCGGCCATCACCGCCAATGTGGCGGCATTGATTCTCGGTCAGGCCAAGGATTTGCTTGACCCGAAGCTGGGTCTCACCATCGTCATGGAATCGGCGATCTATGCCTCAAAGCTCGATCCGGGCCTCGTGTCCGGCGGAGCTCCCGACGCTGCCACGCAAGGCGGATGAACCGAAGGACGTACCAGCGATGGGTTTGCCAGCCGGCGCCAAATTGGAACTGCTGTCGCCGACCGAGATGGCGGATGCCGACCGGTTGGCAATCGCGGCCGGTCCACTGGACGGCTATGGCCTGATGAAGCGCGCCGGCGAAGCGGTCGCGGCGGTGGTGTTGGCGCGCTATCCTTCAGCCACTAGGGTGCATGTGCTGTGCGGCCCCGGCAATAATGGCGGCGACGGCTTTGTCGTGGCGCGGCTGTTGGCGGAGACGGGTGTCGATGTCGCGCTGTGGGCGTCAGGCGAACCGAGGGCAGGCAGCGATGCCGCGATCGCCGCGGCCCAATGCCTGCTGGAGCGCAAGCCGCTAGCGGCTTTTGCCGCCGAGCCAGGCTCGTTGATTGTCGATGCTCTCTATGGCGCGGGATTGTCCAAGGACATTTCGGGAGATGCCGCACGCGCGGTGGACAGTGCCGCCCGCCAGTCTGTTGTTGCCGTCGATTTGCCTTCAGGTGTCTCAGGTGACAGCGGCAACATTCTCGGCACGGCATTTCGTGCCGACATCACCGTCACCTTCGCGCGCAAGAAACCGGGGCATCTGCTGTTGCCCGGCCGGGACCGATGCGGCGAGATCGTCGTTGCCGGTATCGGCATTGGCGACGACATCATCGCCCAGGTCGCGCCGCGCGCATTCGAAAACAAGCCGGCGTTCTGGCTCGACGCGTTGCCGGTGCCGGCCGTCGATGCACACAAATACAAACGCGGCCATGTCGGCGTCTTCTCCGGCGGACCGTCGGCGACGGGTGCGGCGCGGTTGGCCGCACTTGCCGCTGCAAGAAGCGGGGCAGGGGCCGTGACCGTGCTGTCTCCCGCCAATGCCATGCAGGTGAACGCCACGCATCTGACCGCGATCATGCTGCGCAAGGCCGACGCTATCGAGGACGTGCAAGACTTTCTCGGCGATCGCCGGTCGTCGAGCTTTGTCCTCGGCCCGGGCTTTGGTGTTGGTGACAAGGCGCGCGATTTCGCCCTCGCCGTGCTCGGCAGAGCACGGCAAGAGGGTGGTGTTGAAGGGTTGGTGCTCGATGCCNGCTCGATGCCGACGGCATCACGTCTTTCCGCAACGCGGTCTCAACGCTGTTCGAGGCGGCCGGCAGGCCGGATGCGCCAGCATTGGTCATGACGCCGCATGAGGGCGAGTTCGGCCGACTGTTTCCCGACATCGCCGACGACAAAAGTCTGTCCAAGCTCGCCAAGGCGCGCGCAGCCGCTGAACGAGCCAACGCCATCATGGTCTACAAGGGCGCCGACACCGTCATCGCGGCGCCGGACGGCCGCGCGGTGATCAACGCCAATGGTGCACCATGGCTCGCCACCGCCGGTTCCGGCGACGTGCTGGCGGGCATTGTCGCCGCGCTGCTGGCGCAGGGCATGCAGGCATTCGAGGCCGCCTGCGCAGCGGTCTGGATCCATGCCGAGGCCGGCAGCCGCTTCGGACCGGGTCTGATCGCCGAGGATCTGCCGCTGGCGCTGGTGCCGGTGCTGCGTGAACTTGTCGAGGCACGGCAGAAGGTGCCGATCGGATGAAGCGTTTCGCGCTCGCCATTGCAGCCATCATCGCGCTGTTCGCCTCGCATGGCGTGCGCGCTGAGCAGCCGGTGACCATCGTCGACGATCCGGCGGTGCTCGCCGCCCTCGATGCCAAGGGGTTTGGCTTCGCCGGCATTTTCGCCGTCGACGGCGCGGACGATCTGAAGACGCTCTACAGCGAGGTGCCGGCCTATCGTGCTGTTGTCGACATGGTTGCGGCCGATATTGCCACGCTACGGGCCGAGATAAAGGCCGGCGGGCGCACGCTCTACGAGGTGACCGACGGCAATGTCGGCCGCATCATGGATATGCGCTGGCTGAAGACCGAGGCCGCGCGCTTCCGCCTGGTCGGCGTCGTCAACCGGCTGGACCGGCGTGACTTCACCGCGCTGCAAGGTGACAAGAGCTGTGGCGAGGTGCGCTTTGTCTATCGCCTGGCCTACAGTTTCCGCAAGAACGGCAAGGTTCTGGCATCGCGGCTGCCATTCAATTTCAACGCCGTCTACAGCGTGGCGCCGGATGCCGATGGCGGCTGCGTCGGCGTTGCCGGGCGCTGGACACCGCAGATCGACGAAAACGTCGATGCCGGCTGGCTGGCCGGCGGTTCGCTGGCACCGGAGGAACTGACGTTCAAGCAGCTTGAACTCAATGCGCAGGTGGTGCGTTTTCCCTCGGGACAGGAGACCGAATTCGGCGGGCAGGCGGCCTATCTGATGCGGATCTTCGGTATCGATGGCGCTGCCATCAGCGAGAAGCCGCTGGAGAATACGCCTGACGTTGCGCGGCTCTCGGATGATGCCGCACTGAAGAAAGGGCTCGCCGACTACGTCAGCGCCAATGTCGCGGCCGTCGATCTCGGCGTCTACGAAATCCCCGACGAATTCCTGGCCAAGAAAATCATCTCGTGGTCGACCTTCGGCAGCGCGAGACGGGCCAACCATCCGTTCACGCCGCTGTTCCAGCCAGCGGATTTCGCCGGCTTGGACTATGCGGCGCTGAAGCTGGTGCGGACACCGGAGGCGCTGGTCGAGCGGCTGGACAATGGCGCCTGCCAGGGCTGCCACCAGGCGGGCTCGACGGCCGGCTTTCACTTCATCGGCCTCGACGACAAAACGACGTCGCCTCTCAACCGGATCGAGGTCGGCATCTCGCCGCATCTCCATGCCGAGATTGCGCGACGTGAGGCCTGGCTGCGCGCGACGGAAGAAGGCAAGGAGCCGAACCGCTACCGGCCGCTGTCCTTCGCGCCGCCGGCGACATGGACCGATGCCGGCGATGTCGGCTACGCCCCGGCCGAGATCGCGATGCCGTGCCTGATGCCGGATGATGCAAAACGCTTCGGCGCGACTTGGCAATGCGGTGGCGGCACCGTCTGCACGCCGCTGGCGACGGCCTCAGGCGTGCGCACCACGCTGGCGCAATGTCTGTTGCCCAAGGACAGTCCAAAGATGTTTTCGGGCCATCCCTGCCTGACCGGGTCGATCTCCAGCAACCCGTCTCAGCCGTTCAACGACCGCTACAAGATCACCGGCCAGTTCGCCGCTTTTGCGCCGACCTTTTCGCGGACCGCCTACACCTGCCGGCCACCGAAAATCGGCGTACCGGCAGGCATCGCTTATCGCGCCTGCGACGACAAGGACCGCAGCTTCGCCGCCTTCAAGACGGGCAAGCCGATGCCATCGGAAATTTGCGGCATGGTCGGCGGCAAGAAATTCGACACCTGCGTCGCCACCAACAATTTCGACCAGTGCCTCGGCGGCGCGGTCAACCGCGGCAACCGTCCCGCATGTTCGGCCGATCATTTCTGCCGCGAGGATTATATGTGCCAGTCGCTGCCGCCGGACACGCCGGGCGCCGCCAAGGTGAAAGGCATCGGCTACTGCTCGCCGACTTATTTCATCTTCCAGATGCGCATCGATAATCACGCGACGCCCTGGGCGAGCGCGACCAGCGCCCCCAGGGATGCGGGGTTCGGGGCGGCGGAAGAGGAGTGAGCCTGCGAGTTGGGCGACCACCAGTTCAGCGCTGGAGATAGTCTTCCATCCGCGCAGTCCATTTGGTGTCGAATTCCGAAATGTGGCGCTGTGCTACGCTCGAGTTCAGCAGCGTCGAGAGCGCGGTCACGGCGATCGGGTCCAGGTCGGGCGGCTCCGTGTAGCCAAGCGCCGCCAGCCGTTGAGCCCATGATGGATGGGTGGACTTTGCATCATCCGGGCTTGCCCACGCCTTGCGGGCGCAAACATCGAGGCAAATGGGTTCTCGCAGCTGGCCGGCAGCTTCCAGCATGCGCTCGAGCGGCGGTCGCGGCGGACGCAAAGCACCTCGCAATTCATGCTGCAAAGGGTCATAGACCGTCTCCGTGAAATGCACGTCTGCCGTGGCAAGAAGCAACAGCGCGCGTGCGGCGTGCTCGGCGTCGCCGGAGGATGCCGTGTGTCGATCTGCCTTGATCTCCGCTTCGCGCGAAAGCCGGATTTCTTCCCGCTCGAACGATTGCGACAGCCAGCCGATAGCGGCGTGGAGCAGGCTGCCTGTGATCGTGGTTCCGGGCGGGGCATACTCGAAGACAAATCCGAAACCGTTTTCGAACTCAGCGAGATTGAGGCTGCCATTGGTATCCTTGTTGCGCACATGCGCGTCCTCATGGGCAAGGATCGCGGCAAGCGCTCTTTCATCGGTCACTGCGAGGAGAGGGATGCCAATGGTTAGAAACAGCCGATTGCCGAGAAGGCCGAGAAGCGTGCGCTCTTCGCGCACGCTGGCGTTCAGGTTGCCCTCTAGTATGACAACCGTGCGCGCAGCACGGCGCGGTCCGGCGACGCTCCGCCACAGCGCCCACAGGCCGGGCGCTTCTGCTTCACTGACGCCTTTGATCTTGCTGCGTCGGAAGCCCGCAAACAATGTGCCGAACAGAAATGCCAAGGCCGTGGTGGCGATCGGCATGACGACGAAGCCGCTGGCGATAAACCAGATTGGATGGTTGTCGAGCAGGGACATCCAGACGCAGAAGATGATGAGAGCGGGAACAACGAAAAACAGGACCGTGAACCTGCCAAACCGCCGACCGGCGCTGATGATCAGTCGCGACATTGGATGTTACAACGGGATGTTGTCGTGCTTCTTCCAGGGATTCTGCATGTCCTTGTTGCGCAGCATGCGCAGCGCCCGCGCGATGCGGCGGCGGGTCGAATGCGGCATGATCACCTCGTCGACATAGCCGCGTTCGGCGGCGACGAAGGGCGACAGGAAGCGGTCTTCGTAAGACTTTGTGTGGGCTGCGATCTTTTCGGCGTCGCCGATATCCTTACGGTAGATGATCTCGACCGCGCCTCTCGCCCCCATCACCGCGATCTGCGCCGTCGGCCAGGCATAGTTCATGTCGCCACGCAGGTGCTTTGAGGCCATCACGTCATAGGCGCCGCCATAGGCTTTGCGGGTGATGACCGTGATTTTCGGCACGGTCGCCTCGGCGTAGGCAAACAGGAGTTTCGCGCCATGCTTGATCAGGCCGCCATATTCCTGCGCGGTGCCGGGCAGGAAGCCCGGCACGTCGACGAAGGTGACGATGGGAATGGAAAAACAGTCGCAGAAGCGCACGAAGCGCGCCGCCTTGCGGCTTGCGTCGGAATCGAGCACGCCGGCCAGCACCATCGGCTGGTTGGCGACGAAGCCGACGGTACGGCCCTCGACGCGGCCAAACCCGGTGACGATGTTCTTGGCGAAGTTCTGCTGGATCTCGAAGAAGTCGCCTTCGTCGGCAACTTTGAGGATCAACTCCTTGATATCATAGGGCTTGTTGGCGTTGTCCGGGATCAGCCGGTCGAGCGACAGATCATGGTCGGTGACCGACTGATAGCATTCGACCTCCGGAAGCTCCGACGTGTTGGACGCCGGCAGCAGATCGACCAGCCGGCGCATCTGCAACAGCGCCTCGACGTCATTGTCGTAGGCGCCATCGGCGATCGAGGATTTGGTCGTGTGGACGGACGCGCCGCCAAGGCTCTCGGCCGTCACCGTCTCGTTGGTTACGGTCTTCACCACATCCGGCCCGGTGACGAACATATAAGAGGTGTCGCGCACCATGAAGATGAAGTCGGTCATCGCAGGCGAATAGACGTCGCCGCCGGCGCACGGCCCCATGATCACGGAAATCTGCGGTATGACGCCGGAGGCCAGCACGTTGCGCTGAAAGATCTCGGCATAGCCGCCAAGCGCCGCCACGCCTTCCTGGATGCGGGCGCCTCCGGCATCGTAGAGACCGATGATCGGCGCGCGATTGCGCAACGCCATCTCTTGCACCTTGATGACCTTTTCGGCATGCGCCTCCGACAGCGAGCCGCCGAAGACGGTAAAGTCCTTGGCGAAGAGATAGACCGGACGGCCATTGACCGTGCCCCAGCCGGTGACGACGCCATCGCCTGCGATCTTGGTCTTCTCCATGCCGAAATCGGTCGAGCGATGCTCGACATACATGTCGAACTCCTCGAACGAGCCTTCGTCGAGAAAGACCTCGATACGTTCGCGCGCCGTCAGCTTGCCCTTCTTGTGCTGGGCGTCGATGCGGGTCTGGCCGCCGCCCATGCGGGCGATCTCGCGGCGGCGCTCGAGTTCCTTCAGCACATCCTTCATCGCTCGGTCTCCAGAAATGGAAGCTGCATTTGTGGTAATGATGCCTGCAGGCGTGTGCAAGCGCCGCTTTCGGCCTCGATTATTGCGCTGCAACATGTGGCCCCTTGTATTCCGGAGCGAACTCAGCCATATGCAGCCCATAGGCGCTTGGGCCGGAGATTCCGGCCTTCTCGACAAATGAGACTGGTTGCGTCTGTTTTCCCTCTTTCCGGTATATCGGCCCCTCTTTCCGATACATCACGAAGTGGCGAAAGAGTCCCGTGGCATGACGCCTGCGGGCACGACAGCGCAGCCGAGTGGACGTTTCCGTCCGCCCGCCTTGTCGTTTCATATCAAATTTTCGACGGCAGGTTGCGCCCTGCCGCCATCGATATTTGCGGCCAAGACCGCGTGAAAGAAGACTATTTTGACCAACGAAAACACCTCAGCCGGTAACGCTATCTCGACCGGCAACACTGCGGAGCTCACCGGTTTCGCAGCCCTTGGAATTACGGGCGCGCTGCTCAAGGCGACGCATGGCGCCGGCTTCACCGAGCCGAAGCCGATCCAGACGCAGGCGATCCCGCCGCAGATGGAAGGCCGTGATATCTTCGGCATCGCCCAGACCGGCTCCGGCAAGACCGCTGCCTTCGCGCTGCCGATCCTGTCGAAGATCATCGCGCTCGGCACCAAGCGCCGAGCCAAGACCACGCGTGCGCTGATCCTGGCGCCGACGCGCGAACTCGCCGTCCAGATCGAGGACACCATCAAGATCCTCGCCAAGGGCGCGCATGTCTCGACCGCTCTCGTGCTTGGCGGCGTCTCGCGCTTCAGCCAGGTGAAGAAGGTCGCTCCCGGCGTCGACATCCTGATCGCCACGCCCGGCCGCCTGACCGACCTGGTGCGCGAGGGCGACTTGATTCTCTCCGACACCAAATGGCTGGTGCTGGACGAGGGCGACCGCATGCTCGATATGGGCTTCATCAACGACGTCAAGCGGATCGCCAAGGCGACCGCGCCCGACCGTCAGACGGTGCTGTTCTCGGCCACCATGCCCAACGAAATCGCCGAGCTGGCGAAGGGCCTGTTGAAGAACCCGATCCGCGTCGAAGTCGCGCCGCAGAGCACCGCTGCTGCCGAAATCGTGCAGGGCGTTGTCTTTGCCCGCACAAGGCAGAAGCGCCAGGTGCTGTCGACGATGCTCGCCGACGAAGCGATGAAGTCCGTCATCATCTTTTCGCGCACCAAACATGGCGCCGACCGGGTGACCAAGGACCTCGAACGCGACGGCTTCAAGGCCGCCGTCATCCACGGCAACAAGTCGCAGAACGCCCGCCAGAAGGCGCTCAACGATTTCCGCGAGGGCTCGGTGCGCATTCTCGTGGCTACCGACATCGCGGCGCGCGGCATCGACGTCCCCGGCATCAGCCATGTGGTGAATTTCGATCTGCCGGATGAGGCCGAAAGCTATGTCCACCGCATCGGCCGTACCGGCCGTAACGGCATGGACGGCATCGCCATCACGCTTTGCGATCCTTCCGAAAACAGCAAGCTGCGTCAGGTCGAGCGCATCATCCGCAGCAAGCTGCCGATCGTTGCCGACCATCTCGGCAGCCCCGATCCGGTGCGCAATCCGGCCGAAAAGAACGAGCGCTTCGAGCCCGCCAATGATCGCAACGACCGCAATGGCCGTCGCGACGGCAGGCGGCCCGGTGGCCAGAACAACGGCTTCGCCAAGAAGCGTTTTGGTGACAAGCCGGCTTTTGCGGGTGCAAGCGAGCGCAAGCCGGAAGGCGCCAAGGCCTTCAAGGGCAACAACAAGCGCCGCTTCGGCGGCAAGCGGCCCGCGGCGCGGGCTGCGTGATCAGACGAACCGGTCAGGCTCGTCGAGCCTGGCTTGATTGCTGACGATTGTATATGAGGACGGCCGGGGCAATGCTTCGGCCGTCCTTTTCGTTTAGGGCTGCGCGGTAATTGCCTTCACCCACACGACGATCCGCTGCGCCAGGAAAGCCGTGGTCGAGGGCGACAGCGCGTCGCCGGCAATGACGTGGTCGTCGGGATCGCCATTGTCGTCGACGGGCACCAGTTCATGCGGTGCGCCCCAGCGGCCGGCGATTTCGCGGGTGCGATCCTGGCGCACCACCTTGTCGGAATCCGAGAAGATGAACAGCGCCGGTATGGTTGCCTTCTCCACAGGCGCTGCGTAGGCAAGGTTGGTCAGCGCCGCCATCGGTAGCACGGCTGCCATTGGATATGTGTGCGTCCAGAGTTTCTCGTGCAGCGCGTTGCGGGTCGGAAAGCTGCGCTCCTTGCCGCCGACGAACTCGGCGATCTGCCTGCCCCAGGGCATGGTCAGCAGCTCGGCGCCTGAAGCCCTGATGCCGAAATTCGGCGAGATGAATGCGATTGCAGCGACGCCGTCCGATGCGCCAGGCTCGGTCGCCGCCCATGCCGCCAGCGAGCCACCGGTCGAGGTGCCGACGACGATGACTTTGTCACCGATGGCCCGGCCGATGGCGAGCGCCTCCTCATAGTCGTTGATCCAGGCATTGACGCTGCCTTGCGCCATAGCAGCGCCGTCCTGACCATGACCGGTGAGGCGGGTGTAGAAAAGGTTGGCGTCGAGTTGGTCGGCGACCTCGTCGGCCAGCGGGCGAACCTCGCCCTTCGATGCCGAAAAGCCATGGATATAGACGATCGCCAATGGCGTCCTGGCGTGAACCATCGGATCGGCCCAGATGATTTCTTTCTCGAGGGCGTCGCGGACGTTGGGCACGGTAGCCTCTTCACGCGCGATATACGCTTGCGGATCGTCGCCGATCACCTTGGGGTCGAAGCTGATTGTTGTGTCGACGGGAACGCGCGGACCAAGCAGGAGGGCCAGGACAAGGATGATGACGACGCCCAGCACCGCAAGCACGATCCGTCGCCCCATCTCAGACTCCACAACAATTCTAAAGCCTATGGCGGCCGGTGCAGTCAGGCAACAGCCGGGCTGTGGACAGCTATTCGTTCGGCGGCTTGCGGTCGAAATTCAGCGGCCGCCCTGTCCAGCGGGTCGCCGTGCTGATGAACCACCGGCAGACTGGCCTTGGCAGCAGTGCCAGCAGCTTCAGCCCCCAGCTCAGCCGGTGAGGGAAGGTGACCTCGAAGCCGCCATGCTCGATGCCGCGCAGCATGCGGCGCGAGGCGCGGTTGACCGGCATCAGTCCCGGCATCGGCAGCATGTTCTTTTCGGTCAGCGGCGTGTCGATGAAGCCCGGGTTCATCACCTGGATGCGTACATTCATCTTGTCGAAATCGTATTTCAGCGACTCGGCCAAGATGTTGATCGCCGCCTTCGAGCCGCCATAGGCCGCCGTGGTCGGCCAGCCGAAATAGGCGGTGACCGACCCGACAAGCACGATATGGCCGCGCGCACGGATGCGCATGCGCTCCATGAGCGGGACGATGCCATTGATGATACCGAAATAGTTGACCTCGAAGGTCTGGCGAAAGTCGCGGACCCTGAGGTCTTCGCCGGGCGTGGCGATGTAGTTGCCGGCGTTGAAGACGGCGAGCACGATCGGGCCGAGCTCCTTTTCGATCGCCGCCACCGTGCTTGCCATGCGCGGCTCATCGGTGACGTCGCAAGGGTAGGCGACGACACGTCCCGGCATCTGCGCAGTCTCGACGATGAGCGCGTCGAGTGGGTCGCCGTCGAGTGCGGTGACCGCGACGACAAAGCCCTTTGCCGCGAGGTCCTTTGCCAGCGCACGGCCGATGCCGCTGCTGCCGCCGGTTATCCAGGCGACGCCGTGCTTCGGGTTGGCCCGGTAAAGTGTCATTCTGCGCCCTGCCGATCTGTCATTAGTGCTCTAGCGGTGAAAAAATCGAATGAAAAGAGCGCTTTTCCGTCCTGGTTGAAATGATCGTCATCGCGCGTTGTCCGGCCGCGGGAGATTGCAGTGCCCGAAATGCGACTGGACCAGGCGAATTCTTACCTTGAAACGCACGCTTCGGGTTTCTAGGGTCTCGCCGCAGCTACATAAGGAATCCCGGATGCCCCGTTCTGTGATCGAAGCGATCGGCAACACGCCCCTGATCCGCCTCAACAAGGCCTCGGAGCAGACCGGCTGCGAGATCCTGGGCAAGGCCGAGTTCATGAACCCCGGCCAGTCGGTCAAGGATCGCGCAGGCCTGTTCATCATCCGCGACGCCGAACAGCGCGGGCTGTTGAAGCCGGGCGGGGTCATCGTCGAAGGCACGGCAGGCAATACCGGCATTGGCCTGACGCTGGTTGCCAAGGCGCTGGGCTATCGCACAGTGATCGTCATTCCCGACACCCAGAGCCAGGAAAAGAAGGACACGATCAAGCTGCTTGGCGCCGAGCTGATCGAAGTGCCGGCGGTGCCTTACAAGAACCCCAACAACTACGTGAAACTGTCGGGGCGGCTAGCCGAGCAGATGGCGAGGTCGGAGCCGAACGGCGCGATCTGGGCCAACCAGTTCGACAACGTTGCCAATCGCGACGGCCATATCCGCACCACGGCGGAAGAAATCTGGACGCAGACCGGCGGCAAGGTCGATGGTTTCGTCTCGGCGGTGGGTTCGGGCGGAACGCTGGCCGGCGTCGCCTTCGGGCTGAAGGCCAGGAGCAGCAACGTCAAGATCGCGCTCGCCGATCCGCTAGGTGCGGCGCTCTATTCCTTCTACACCAGTGGCGAATTGAAGTCCGACGGCAGCTCGATCACCGAAGGGATAGGGCAGGGGCGCATCACGGCAAATCTCGATGGGTTCACGCCGGACTTCTCGTTCCAGGTGCCGGACGAGGAAGCGCTGCCGATCGTCTTCGAGCTGATCCAGGAAGAAGGCCTGTGCGTCGGCGGTTCGACCGGCATCAACATTGCCGGCGCGATACGGCTGGCGCGCGAGCTTGGCCCCGGCCACACCATCGTGACCATCCTTGCCGACTATGGCACGCGCTACCAGTCGAAGCTGTTCAACCCGGAATTCCTGCGCGAGAAGAACCTGCCGGTGCCGGGCTGGATGGATGAGCGCAGCGCAATTTCGGTGCCGTATGAGAAGGTCGCCTGATGGCGCACAGAACAGAAGCGCTGTTTCGCGACGACGCCTATCTCAGAGCGGCTGACGCCACTGTTGTCGCCATCAACGAGCGCGGCGGCATCATTCTCGACCGGACCATCTTCTATGCCACATCGGGCGGCCAGCCTGGCGATACCGGCACATTAGAGCGCGCCGACGGCAGCCGCATCGCCATTGCCGCCACCATCACCGGCGAGACCAAGGACGAGATCATCCATGTACCGGCGCCGGAGCAGCCGGCACCCGAGGTCGGCGAGCGGGTGAAACTCGCCATCGACTGGGAGCGGCGGCATCTCCTGATGCGCATGCACGCAGCTTGCCATTTGCTCACCGTAGTCTGTCCGTTTCCGATTACCGGTGCTGCGGTTTCCGAAGATGACAGCCGCGTCGACTTCGACGCTCCCGATGCCGGCTTCACGAGGGAAGACGTCACCGCCGGGCTGATGGAGCTGGTGCGAGCCGATCATCCGATCTTCATCAGGCTGATCACCGACGAGGATCTGGCAGCCAATCCTGGCCTGGTGAAATCCAAGAATGTCCGGCCGCCCGCCGGCACCGGCAAGATCCGCCTGGTCTGCATCGGCGACAACGCTTCGATCGACAGCCAGCCCTGCGGCGGCACCCATGTCAAAAGCACCGGCGAAGTCGGTGAAATCCATATCGGCAAGATCGAGAAGAAGGGCCGCGAAAACCGGCGTTTTCGCATTCGCTTCGGACCAATGCCGGCGAATTAGGGTCAAATAGCACGTGGCCTCTATGTTGCTCAGCCGGTCTGAGACACCTTGGCTTAACCAAGGTGTCGGAAACTGGACGGTGATCGCTCAACCCATGCTTCGATCTGCTCGGTGACAAACTTGGCTGCTTGATGGTGGATGAAGTGGCCAGCCCCGGGCAAAGCAATCACGGCGGTAACGTTGTCGACTTCTCGGAAGGTCCCGTCAAAAGCGCTTGACGGCACATAGGGATCGTCGGAGCCAAACAGCACAAGGGTCGGCGCCTTGACCAAAGGCAGCTGGCCCAGATCCGGCACCCTGCCAAGCGGTATGTTGGCCCTGTAGTAGCCCAGCATCGCTTCCGGATCGGATCGCCTGAGCGAATCTGTCAGGGCCTGCCTGTCCTGCGGATCGGCGACCCAGGTGGCGAGTTTGTCGATGTCCAGCATCTGGGTGGCGCCCGGGACCTGGAAGCCACGTACATATCCGATGATCTCGGCATTGGCCGGATCGGCGACCGCACGCAGATAGTTGCGGGGGTGCGGTGCCGACAGCAGGATGAGATGGCGCACGACCTGCGGCACGCGTACGGCCAGCCACCATGCGATGATGCCACCCCAGTCATGGCCGACAATAGCGGCCTGGGTCAGCTTTTCCGCTGCAAGAACAGCCAGCACGTCGTTGACCAGGTGGGTCAGCGCATAGTTGCCATGGCCTTGTGGTCCATCGCTTTGTCCGAAGCCCCTCAGGTCCGGCGCGATCACCCGATATCGGTCGCAGAGCGCTTGCATCTGCCGGCGCCAGCCCATTCCGTGATCCGGAATGCCATGCAGAAACACAATCGGCGGGCCTGAGCCCGCCGCTGTGTAGTGCAGTTTGACGTTGCCATTGACGGCAACCCTAGATTCAAACGCCACTTCCTGTTCCGTCAATTGCAATCCATTCGAAGCAGTAGACCGAGTTGGGAGGCTCGAACCGCCGGCCTACATCTTGACTTCGAGGCGCAGGAACGGGCCGTTGAATGTCTGGGTGCTCTTGTCCGCCATCTCAAGCAGATTGTGCCACTGTTCGACCCGATAGCCTGCGGTGAACGTGGTATCTTCCCACGGTTTGAAAGTCACGCCACCGGAAAGGTCTATGCTGGTAACAACCTTGTTGGAATGCTGGCTTTCGCTGACGTTGATATCTGGATCAGGAGTAGGATCGCTTGGATCGCTCTCATGTTCGTGGAGGCTAAACTTGTCCGTCCGTCGGCCCCACATAGCCGAGCCCGAAACCGCACCGGTAAGACCCCACGTCTCACCCAGCGGATAGTAGACTTCGGCGCCGAGGCGCGGACCGATGCCGTAGAACTCGGATGAGCCAAGCTTGTCAGCGTTGCCGCCCTTGTCGGCCGGATCATTGGGAGTGGCGCTCACATTGAAATTCAGCTTCTCCTTGGAGTGCAGCAAGCGCAGACCGCCGAAGAACCGGATGTCGGCGCCCTGCGCCTCGACATGCTTGCCGATATCGAAGTCGAGCGTCTGGAAATTGTAGCTGTTGCCGAACGACAGGCCGATGACGCCGCCACTTTGCGGGACATTCAGACTAAAGTCGTTGTCCTGGCCGGCGTGAAAAGTACCAGCGAGCCTCCAGTCCACATCCGAAGAAATCGCTTTGGTGAGCGCCACTGATCCGTAGAGATCGCCGAAATCATTGCCACTGCCGAGCTTGTCGCTGGTATCGCCAAGCTTGTCGACGTTGGATTGATAGACCGCGCCTTCGAAGGCAATCTTGATGCGGGAATCGACCACTGCAGGATCGGTTACCTGTGCATCGGCGGCATGAGCCGCGACCACACCAACTGATGTCACCGAAGCGGCAGACGCTGCAACCGTAGCAAGAAGCTTACTTGAAACCTGATTTCGCATTTTTCCCCGCCTGGAATCGATCTGAATTGATATTAGCCCACTCGCACACTACCGCAGCGGCACCTTTCGTCATAGCTGCCATAATCATTTATCGGGCAGTGTTACGCGTTTGCCACAGAACCCGTTTTATCTCTGCGAATCGAATGTGATAGCGTAGGAGTTTCTGGTCGAGATGTCGGCGCTGGCCGCCTGGTGTCTACGGCTGCGCGGGGGGCATCGATGGACGACCGGATACAAATCGAAAGCGTTCTCAACAACCTCGTCTATGCGCTTTTTGCTCATGGCGGGCAGGCGGAAACGAGTGGTCGGCCCAGCGACTTCGGCAACATGGTTGTCTTTGACAATCCGGAAGCCGTCGACACAATCGTCAAGGCGCCGGAGCTCTTTCGGAAGAACTTCTCCCTGATCTCGGCGCTCGGTTTCAGCCGTTTCAACACGAACGATCAGGATTGGTCGGTCCGGCGTACCATCACCCAGGACGTCTATTTGGCGGCCGCCAAGCCGGCGCAGCAGCACCCCGTTGCGGAAATCTTCGCCACCTGTCTGTCCAGTAGCGACGCCACGCTACCAGCCATCCAGCAATCGTTGTTCGCCGCGTCGATGACCATATTTTACAGGGCTTTCGGCCTTGTTCCCGATATGGCGGCGACGCTGTTGCTGCTCGACAGGGTCCGCGACGTTCTGAGGCGTCTCCAATATTATTCCTGGGTGACGCCGACGACCGCCGAACGTGGGAACGCTATCCAGGACGCTCGCGCGGTGGTCGCCGATTTCGCATCGCTGCNACGCCGACGACCGCCGAACGTGGGAACGCTATCCAGGACGCTCGCGCGGTGGTCGCCGATTTCGCATCGCTGCTGATGGCGGATCCCCGCGCCGCTGCGGAGATGGACCGCTTTAGAAGCGAAGCCACAGATATCGAAGGCTTCTCGCCGGTGGAGGAGTTTGTCATGAACTTCTTCGCAGGCGTCGAGACATCGGTGACGACCGCACTTTGGGTGATCGATCGACTGGGGGCAAACCAGCAGGTGCAAGACCGTATCCATGCCGAGGTTCTCTCGGGCGATGCGCAGACGCCGTATACCGATTGCATGATCAACGAGACGATGCGCTTTTTCCCTCCGATTCCGTTCCTGACCCGGGAAGTCGGTGCCGATACGGTTCTCGAAGGTCGGCGTCTCTACGCCGGACAATTGATCATGGTGTCGATCGTCGGCGTGCACCAGAACCCGGCTTTCTGGTCAAACCCGCGTGTCTTCAATGCCAGCCGGAAGGAGTTCCTCGACAACAGCTTTGATCGGAGGGCCTTCATTCCTTTCCTCACCGGACCGCGCATGTGCGGTGGCGCACGTCTCGGCCGGCTGGAAGTTCGGGAGGCAGTCCTTGCCATTGTGCGCCAGTTTGCTTTTAGCCGGGCCGACGATGTCATCCGGTTCGACTATGCGCTGGCACTGCGCCCGGCGCAGGGTGCCTCCGTCAGTGTTTCGCGTCGATGAAACGCAGGGTCAGGCATGGTCCTGCCAAAACCGAGCGACATAGTCCCCAAATTGCCTTTTGATCATCGCCTTGAGTTCGGCATCATGCGCATAGCGCGCACCCGTCGATACGGCTTTTGATTTCAACTCGAAACCTGGGAACCAGTTGCTCATCGTGGCGGAAACGTTTTCCTGCTGGTTGGCGATGAAGTCCTCGTAGCAGACCTCAGCCACTCTGCTCTGATCAAGGGTGTTCAGGTAATTTTTCCACCTGATTTCGCTGTCGAAAATATGTTGGGCGGTATCCCTGGCAACCCTCTCGGTCAAAATTGTCACCTTGGGGATTCCAGGCAGCGTCTCCCGACTGTCGAACGGCTGGCCAGTATGGAGCATCGAAAGCAGGCTTATGGTTTGATCCACCTTGTTTCTTCTTGAGAGGAAGACATAGAACGAGTTGCCGTCGTCGTTGCCGATTGAATTGCGTGCGAATGGCAGGTTTTCAAAAAAAATCTTGGCGGCGAACACACCGTTCTCAGTCCTTTTCGCCAGGAGCTGGCGACCATAGGCCATTGCCCGCTCGTTGAGTTTTTCAAGATCAATTGTGTTGTCGGCCGACCAGCGTATCATCAGCGGCAAGGCATACTGCCACTGAAAATACTCGGTTGGGATTCCCAAGCCGAACTGTTGCAAGGTTTGGCAATAGGAATGCCCGGCCGTTCGCGGAGTGGTGCAAATCAGGATCTTGGCGGGATTTTCGGTTGAGCTTTGGCGATCATAGGTCGCCGAGATGTATTCACTGTACAAATCGTCGAAATGCATATCCGGAACCAACCCACAATCACACGCCAGATTTAGGCCGCAGACAGGAACCCCAGGATGAGCAGAGCCTGGTCCAGCGTCATCAGCGATGGCGGATCGCCAGCATCGATGTTGTCGACAAGCCACAGATCAGGCCGTGCGAGCCGTGTGCGCTCGATGGCCTGCCGGTCGACGAATTGGCTGTCGCGGCCGTACATCAACAGAACGCGGGCGTCGATCTTGGCAGCGATTGGGAAAAGATCGTATTGGCGGCCGGTCAGTGCGCCAAAATTTCCCGTCGTTGCGGGGTCATAGGCGAGCCGGAAGCCCTCGGGACCGGCTGCGATCCGGTTCTCCACATAGCGATTGAACACTGCGTCCTCGACCGGCCCCATGAGGGATCTGGTGGTGGCCAGATAGTCCTTGGCAGCCGCACGGCTCTCAAATTTAAGCGCACTTTCCTTCATGACGGCGTCTCTCATAGCGTCGACCTTAGGCCCGCCGAGCATTGGAACGTCGTTGAGAACGATTTTCGTGGCCTTGGAGCGAGTCATGTGCAGAAACAACAGCAAGATCGTGCCGCCCCACGAAGTGCCGATGAAGTGGTTCTCCGTGCCGGCGAACTCGCCAAGCGCGCGCAGGCACTTGGAATAGACGTTGATGTCGTAGCCGGAGCCCAGATAGGCGCTACGCCCGCGCCCCAACAGGTCTGGGCAGACAACCAGGAAACCATTGCGGCACAAGAATGTGGCGAGGTAGTTAAAATCGGCACCATTGCCGGTGAAGCCGTGAAGGCAGAAAACTGTGGCGTGAGGCGTGCCGGCTGGCCGCCAGATGCGCACGAACATTGCGGCATACCGGTCATCCAGCCGGATAAGTATTTCTTGCGTCAGTGCCTCGGCAGGCTTGGCCGAACTCATCAGATGTCGCGCTTGCGGACGGCACGCTTGACCGAGCCGCGGTTGTCAATGAAGTCGCGTTTCCAGAACACCGACTTGTCAAGGTTTATGAGCTTGGCGTTCTTGATAAGTGGCAGGATATGGGACGAAGACCGCGTCGCCAGCACCGTGACGGCGGTAGCGTCGCCGCCGGGAAAAGGATTGAGCGGACCGCCATTCTTCGCCCATGCCTCCGCTATCTCGCGACTGGTCTGGATCCATCCAACGTAGGCCACGATAACGTCGTCGATCGAGCCGATCATATGTGTCTGCTGATCCATTTGATAGCGTAGCGTCTTCACCATCAAGCCGAACTCGTAACCATCGAAAGGCGGATAGTGTGCAAGAAAATTGCAAACAAGCCCGAGCGAAGCCGGATTGCTCGGAGTTCGGGAAAACAAGAGATTGCTCATGTCGAGATTTTATTGACCCCGCCCATCCCAGATCATAACCATCACTCCGTACTCGCCACGAAACACGAAAACAATCAGAATCAACACACCTGCTGCGGCTGACTACGTCGTGCGCTCGCTGCGCATTCAGATTGTCGGGCCAAACAGGATCCGGAACCGAATGGCCGCCAAAATATAGTAGTCGGCCAACAAGGCAGGAGAACAACGATGGCCGATGACAGCCCTTTCACAGTCGATGCGGACTGGTTGCAGAGCCGTCTTGGCGAGCCCGGCCTGACGATCGTCGATGCGTCCTGGTACCTGCCGGCGCAGAAGCGCGATGCACGCGCCGAATATGAGGCCGCGCATATTCCGGGTGCGCGCTTCTTCGATCAGGATGCGGCCTCGGACCCAGATGCCAAGCTGCCGCACACGCTGCCTTCGCCGCAGCATTTCGCGCAATATGTCGGCGCCATGGGTATTTCGGCCGACGACACCATCGTCGTCTATGACGGTCCGGGCTTCTTCTCGGCGCCGCGCGCCTGGTGGATGTTCCGTGTCATGGGCGTGTTCCAGGCCTATGTGCTGGATGGCGGCTTCGACCGCTGGAAGGCGGCCGGCCGGCCGGTGACGGCGGAGCCGACCAAGATCGCGCCAAACGTGTTCCACGCAGATTTCGACGCCGCCCGCCTCGCCAGCCTAGCCGACATGCGTCGCATCGTCGAAACGAAAGAAAGCCAGATTGCCGACGCCCGTGGCGCCGGCCGTTTCGCCGGCACCGAGCCTGAGCCTCGCGCCGGCGTTCGCTCCGGTCACATGCCTGGTGCGCGCAACCTGCCTTATTCGGCGCTGTCGCAGGACGGCGCGCTGCTGTCGAAGGACCAGTTGCGCAAGGCCATTGAAGATGCCGGCATCGATCTGTCGAAACCGATCGTGACCTCGTGCGGTTCCGGCGTGACGGCGGCGGTCATCACGCTGGCGCTGGAGACGCTCGGTCACACCGACAACCGGCTCTATGACGGCTCATGGACGGAATGGGGCGGGCTATCAGATACGCCCGTTGCAACGGGCAAGGAATGACGGCGATGGAAAACGGTGTGCTGGAAGACATCGAAGTCACGGTGACGTTTCTGGAAATGCATGTGCCGCCGGCCTATTCACCGCCGCTGCCCTACAACAGGCAGATCGCGCTGTTGAAGACCAAGGACATTCCGCTGCATTTCTACCGCTATCTGATGGATCGGGTGGGGCGCAAATGGCATTGGGTCAATGTGCTGCGGTTGCACGATGAAGAGCTTGCGGCCGGCATTCACCGCGAGGACCGCGACATCCGGGTGCTTTATCTTGACGGCGCGCCGGCCGGGTTCTTCGACCTCAAGCCGCATCTGCCGGAAGAGGTCGAGCTCGCTTATTTCGGCATGATGGAGCATGCGACCGGGCTAGGCATCGGCCGCTGGTTCCTGGGCGCGGCGATCGCCGCCGCCTGGTCGTATCAGCCGAAGCGGGTGACGGTGCAGACCTGCACGCTCGACCATCCGGCGGCCTTGCCGCTCTACCAGAAGCTAGGTTTTGCGCCGGTGGCGCAAAAGAAGGAGATCGTGCATCCGCTGTCGTTCTCCGAGCGCTCGGCCAGCGTCATGAGGCCATGACATCCTAATTAGCCGGCTTGTTTGCGAGACCGACCGCCATCGCAGATTCATCGAGATTTCGATAGCACCGGCTGATGATACCCAATTGACGCTTCGATACTTGGCAGGAATCGGGTGGGAAGCATCGGCTTGGATGCATGATTTCTGGTCAACGACACCGGAGATTTCTGCCATGACCATTCAGTTCAAAGCCCTGCCAACCCAGGAGGTCAGAGCCTTGCAGTTTGGAGGCCCGGATGCCTACGGCCACACGCCCGAGCGAAAGATTTCCGACGGCGACGGCATCCCTTGCCGGCACTGTCTGAAGAACATCGCCGCGGGCGACGTCTATCTCGTTCTGGCCTATCGCCCATTCCCGGATCTGCAGCCTTACGCTGAAACTGGTCCGATCTTCCTGCATGCGGAAGAATGCGAACGCGCCCCCGAGACCGAGCAGCTGCCAGAGGTGCTCGAAAGCCCCGACTACATCGTGCGTGGCTATGACGGGGATAATCGCATCGTCTACGGCAGTGGCGGCGTCATCCTGACCTCAGCAATCACGGCGCGGGCCGAAACCCTGCTCGAACGCGACGATATCGCCTACGTCCATGTCCGCTCGGCACGCAACAATTGCTATCAGTGCCGAATCGAACGTGCCTGACAAAAAAATGCCCGCCGTTGGTCTGGCGGGCAGTTGGGAACCGTGTGACGGCTCGATCCGTCAAGTTGGCACCCCTGTCTGTGCAGGTTTTTCGGATGGCTGATGTGAAACGCTTCACACAGCGCCCGCGACTATCGCCGGCACACGGTGGCGCGCCGACTGGCGGCGAACTGTCGTACTGCCGTCGCATTCATACGTTAAAAGGTGAGTGTCGATGGATTGCCGACCGCGGATGAACCGGCGGGGATCTCGATATCGAGGAAGCGGGGCTTTGGCTCCGCTTTTTTGTTGCCGGCGTTTTGCCCGCAAGAAAAAACCCACCGGGATGAGCCGGCGGGCTGACGGGAGCAAGTCTTCCCAATTTAGGTGAGATCAGGATTTAGGTGGGGTCAGGCAGCCAGAACCACTTTCGGTTCGACCAGCTCATAGCCGAGTGCTTCGGCGACGGCGCGATTGGTGATCTTGCCCCTGTGGACATTGACGCCGTTGCGCAAATGGTGGTCGTCGACCAGCGCCTTCAGGCCCTTATCGGCCAGCTGCAGACCATAATGCAGCGTCGCGTTGTTGAGCGCGTGGGCCGAGGTCACCGGCACGGCGCCCGGCATGTTGGCGACGCAGTAGTGGATCACGCCATCGACCTCATAGGTCGGCTCGGCGTGGGTGGTGGCGTGCGAGGTCTCGAAACAGCCGCCCTGGTCGATGGCGACGTCGACCAGCACCGAGCCCTTCTTCATGCCCGACAGCATTTCGCGAGTCACCAGCTTGGGTGCAGCAGCACCCGGGATGAGCACGGCGCCGACGACGATGTCGGCCGAGAAGCATTCTTCCTCAAGCGCCTCGACTGTGGAGTAGCGGGTGTGGACGCGGCCGGTAAAGAGGTCGTCCAGCTGGCGCAGGCGCGGGATCGAGCGGTCGATGATGGTGACGTCGGCGCCGAGGCCGACCGCCATGCGGGCTGCATGCAGGCCGACGACGCCGCCGCCGAGCACGGTGACCTTGCCGGGCAGTACGCCGGGCACGCCGCCGAGCAGCACGCCGCGGCCACCATTGGCCTTCTGCAGCGCGGTCGCGCCGGCTTGGATCGACAGGCGGCCGGCAACTTCCGACATCGGCGCCAAGAGCGGCAGGCCGCCGCGGTCGTCGGTTACGGTCTCATAGGCGATTGCGGTGACGCCGGACGCGAGCAGGCCCTTGGTCTGCTCCGGATCCGGGGCCAGGTGCAGATAGGTGTAGAGGATCTGGCCGTCGCGCAGCTGCGCCCATTCGTTGGGCTGCGGCTCCTTGACCTTGACGATCATGTCCGACTTGGCGAACACGTCGGCGGCGGTCCTGGCGATGGTGGCGCCGGCGGCGCGGTAGGCATTGTCATCGGCGCCGATGCCGGCGCCAGCGCCGCTTTCGACCAGCACTTCATGGCCATGCGCGACATATTCGCGGACGGAGCCCGGCGTCAGGCCGACGCGGTATTCGTGGTTCTTGATTTCCTTGGGGCAACCGACGCGCATAGTCTTCTCCTGATCCGGCCCTTCGGGCTCGTTCCCTGTATCAACCGAGTGAACCACGAATCGTTGCGCAGGTGTTTGCGAATGCGCTTGCGCGGGGTCACGCGTTTCGATAATCGTTGCGCGAAATCAAGGAAATTTCGCAGGAATCACGAGAAATGCCGCTCGACAGGATCGATATCGCCATTCTCGAGGCACTGCAGAAGGATGGCCGCATACCCAATGCGGCGCTCGCCGAAAGGGTCGGCCTGTCGCAGTCGGCCTGTTCGCGCCGGCTCGACAATCTGGAGAAATCCGGCACCATCCGCGGCTATCACGCCCGGCTTTCGAATGCAGCGCTCGGCCACCAGATGACGGCGATCGTGCACATATCGCTGTCGGGACAATTCGAAAAGACGCTGTCGGATTTCGAGGCGGCGATCAAGCGCTGCCCCAATGTGCTGTCCTGCCACCTGATGTCGGGCGAATATGACTATATCCTGCGCATCGCCGCCAAGGACCTGGTCGACTATGAGCGCATCCACAAGGAATGGCTGTCGGCGATGCCGCACGTGACCAAGATCAATTCGTCGTTTGCCCTGCGCGAGATCGTCGATCGCACGGCGATGGGCATGAAGCCGGAACTGGCCTAGCCCTGAGCAGTCTCGGTCACCAGCCTATCCATTGGGATGTCGTGCGGCTGCGGGTAGATGGTGGCTATGCGCTGCAGTTCGTAGCCGACTCCGATGACCAATGGCTTGAACGGCATGGCAGCCAGCGTGCGGTCGAAGAAGCCACCGCCATAGCCCAGGCGGTAGTTTCGCGGGTCGATGCCGACGATCGGCGAGATGACGATGTCGGGCAGCACCGGGTCGCCTTCGGCGGGGATAGGGATGTTCCAGACGCCTTTTTCCAGCCGGTCGCCAGGCACATAAGCGCGGAAGATCAGCGGCTGGCCCTTCTCGATCACGATGGGCAGCGCCGTGCGGCCGCCGCGTTCGTTGATCGACGCCATCCACGGCCGCAGGTCCGGCTCGCCGCGAAACGGCCAATAGAGGCTGACCATGCGGCCGGCAATGTCGCCGATGGTCGCGTCGAGCCCTTCGGCGATAGCCCGCGACATCGCCACCCGCGCATCGGCGGAAACCGCCAACCGTGCCGCGATCAGACGCTCGCGCTCGGCCTTGCGCCAACGGCGCACATCGGTCCAGTCGGTCAATGGCGCGCGAAATTCCGGATCGAGTTCGTGCATGAAGCAAGGCGGCGAAGAATATTGCGCCCGCCCTTTGCGATCTTTGTCATCGTCGTTGGCCATGCTTCACTCCCGTGGTTCCAGCCCCTGCAAGGCTATACCCGTCCAGGCTTGCCGACATAGGCATTCGCGACATCCGGCGACGAGTCCTGGGCAGCCTTACGCGCGGCAGTCTAGCGCGCCGCGACATTGTTGCGGTGCACAAAAATCACTAGATAAAGAGAGACAAACAGGGGTGAATGCGATGAGTGAAACCAGCCATCATGTCGTTGTCGTCGGCGCAGGGTTCGGCGGTCTCGAACTCACCCGGGCGCTGGCCGGCGCACCCGTGCGCATCACCATGATCGACAAGCGCAACCATCACCTTTTCCAGCCGCTGCTTTACCAGGTGGCGACCACCTCGCTGGCGACCTCGGAAGTTGCCTGGCCGATCCGTCATCTGCTGCGCAAGCGCGAGGACGTGACGACCCTGCTCGGCAACGTCACCGGCGTCGACCGTCCAGGCAAACGCGTGCTGCTTGAGGACGGCAGTTCTGTTCCCTACGACACGCTGGTGCTCGCCACCGGCGCGCGTCATGCTTATTTCGGCCACGACGAATGGGAGCCTTTCGCGCCCGGGCTGAAGACGCTTGAAGACGCAACCACCATTCGGCGGCGCATCCTGCTCGCCTTCGAGCAGGCCGAGCGCGAGACCGATCCGGCCAAGCGCCAGGCACTGCTGACACTGGTCATCGTCGGCGGCGGCCCGACCGGCGTGGAGCTTGCCGGCACCATTGTCGAACTCGCGCATGAAACGCTGCGCGGCGAATTCCGCAACATCGACACGCGTGAGGCGCGTGTGGTGCTGGTCGAGGCCGGAGACAGGATCCTAGCCAATTTCGCGCCAAAGCTGTCCGACTATGCGCGCAAGGCGCTGGAGCGGCGGGGCGTCACGGTCGAGCTTGGCCGCGCCGTCACGCGCCTCGATGCCGAAGGCGTCGTCTTTGGCGATACGCATCTGCCGGCGCGAACCATCCTGTGGGCCGCCGGCGTGGCGGCTTCGCCCGCGGGAGAGTGGCTGGGCGCGCCGGTGGACCGGGCGGGCAGGGTAATGGTCGAGCCCGATCTGACCGTGCCGAACAGTCCTGAAATCTTCGTCATCGGCGACACCGCGCATGTCTTGCGGCCGGACGGCAAACCGGTGCCCGGCGTGGCGCCCTCGGCCAAGCAGGAGGGCAAGCATGTCGCCGCGACGATCAGGGCGCGGCTGGCCGGCGATGGCGCGCCGCGGCCTTTCCGCTACAAACATGCCGGCGACCTGGCGACGATCGGCAAGTGGGCAGCCGCGATCGATTTCGGCTCGATCAAGCTCACGGGATGGCTTGCCTGGTGGCTGTGGGGCGTGGCGCATATCTACTTCCTGATCGGTTTCCGCAACCGGCTCTCGGTGTCGCTTAGCTGGCTATGGATCTATTTCACCGGCCAGCGCAGCGCGCGGCTGATCACCCAGGGCGACGATGACAAGGGCTGAGGTTCTCAACCGCGGCCAAGGATATTCATCCAGCCGTCACCTTTTGCTGATCGACTGACTTCCCGATGGACATGGCCGGTTTTCGGCGCGAAGCTTCCGCCCGGGGCTGGGATCTTGTCACGTCGCTGGGAGGGAAAACCAATGCCGCATCTCAATTACCCCGTCTCCCGCCGTAGTTTTCTTGCCGGTACGGCCGCCAGCGGGGCGCTGATCATGCTCCATCCGTTTTCCGCCCGCGCGCAGGCCAATCAGGCGCATCTGAGGATCATGGAGACCACCGACATCCATGTGAATGTGCTGCCTTACGACTACTACGCCGACAAAGCCAACGACACGATGGGCCTGTCACGGACGGCCTCACTGATCGCGGCGGTGCGCAAGGAAGCCACCAATGCGATGCTGATCGACAATGGCGATCTTTTGCAGGGCAATCCGATGGGCGATTACATCGCCTATGAGAAGGGCCTCAAGGAAGGCGATCTGCATCCGATCATGAAGGGCATGAACCTGCTGGGCTATGAATGCTCGACGCTCGGCAATCACGAGTTCAATTACGGCCTGTCGTTCCTCGACAAGGTGCTGGCCGGAGCCAATTTCCCCTTCGTCTGCGCCAATCTGATCCGCGGCACCGAGCTTGCCGCCAAACCGCGCGACGACAAGCTCTACCTCAAGCCCTATGTCATCCTCGACAAGAAGATCAAGGACGGGTCGGGCGCCGAGCAGCCGATCAAGATCGGCATCATCGGCTTTGTGCCGCCGCAGATCATGGTCTGGGACCTGAAGAACCTGGAAGGCAATGTCAGGACGCGCGACATCGTCGAGGCGGCCAGGGCATGGGTGCCGCAGATCAAGGAGGAGGGCGCCGACATCGTCATCGCGCTCTCGCATTCCGGCATCGATATCAAGCAGGGCGACGGCATGGAGAACGCCTCCTTCTTCGTCGCCGGCGTCGAAGGCATCGATGCGGTGTTCACCGGCCATCAGCATCTCGTCTTCCCCGGCAAGAAGGATTTTCAGGCGCTCGAAGGCGTCGACACCGAGAAAGGCACGCTGCAGGGCAAGCCCGCCGTGATGGGCGGTTTCTGGGGCTCGCATATGGGACTGATCGATCTGCTTCTGGAACGGGACGGATCGAAATGGCGCGTAGCCTCGGCCACATCGGAGGCAAGGCCGATCTACCAGCGCGTCGACAAGGCAAACAAGCCGACGGTGGCGGACGACCAGCGCGTCGTCGATGCGCTGAAGGCGGACCATGAGGCGACACTTGCCTATGTCCGCCGACCGGTCGGCAAGACCTCGGCGCCGCTCTATTCCTATTTCGCGCTGGTCGCCGACGATCCGTCGGTGCAGATCGTCAACCAGGCGCAGAGCTGGTACCTCAAGGACATATTGAAGAGCACGCAGTGGAAGGATGTGCCGCTGCTGTCGGCGGCAGCACCCTTCAAGGCCGGCGGGCGCAACGGCGCCGACTACTATACCGACGTGCCGGTGGGCGACATCGCCATCAAGAACGTCGCCGACCTCTATCTCTATCCGAACACGGTGCGCGCCGTCGAAATCACCGGCGCGCAAGTGAAGGAATGGCTGGAAATGTCGGCCGGCATTTTCAGGAAGATCGAGCCGGGCAAGGCCGACCAGGCGCTCATCGACACCGAATTCCCGTCCTACAATTTCGATGTGATCGATGGCGTCAGCTACGGAATAGACCTGTCGCAGCTGCCGAAATACGATGCCAAGGGTGGCGTCGCCAATGCCGGCTCGAACCGCATCGTCGGCCTCAGCTTCGACGGCAAGCCTATTGATCCGGCAGCGAAATTCGTCGTCGCCACCAACAATTACCGCGCCGGCGGTGGCGGCAATTTCCCCGACATCAATGCCTCGAAGATCATCTACGAGGCGCCGGACACCAACCGCGACGTGATCGTGCGCTACGTCGTCAGCGAAGGCACGATCAATCCCTCGGCCGACGACAATTGGTCGTTCACGCCGCTGCCCGGCACCAGCGTCGTGTTCGAGACCGGCCCCAAAGCGAAGGATTTTATATCGGGAGTGAAATCGCTCAAGATCGAGCCGGCCGGCGAGGGCGAATCCGGGTTTGCGAAGTATCGCATCCTGCTTTGAGGCATCGTGCAGCTAACAGGGAAAACGAGCGGGCATACGCCCGCTCAATCACGCTTCGGATCAGGCTTTGTAGACCACTTGGCGCACGTCGATGTAGCTGGCTCTAAAGCCGGCTTCGCAATAGTGGAGATACAATTCCCAAAGCTTCTTGAAGCGGTCGTCGAAGCCGAGCGGGACGATCTTTTCCCACGACGCCCAGAAGCGGTTGCGCCATTCGGCAAGCGTGCGGGCATAGTCGTCCGGAAAGACGCGCTCGCGCAGATGGGCAAGGCCATGGTCGCTGCCCAGCGTCTTCAGGATCGACGGCGTCGGCAGCATGCCGCCTGGGAAGACATAGCGCTGGATGAAATCCGGCCTCGCCCGATAGGTGTCGTAGGCGGCCTCGTTGATGGTGATGATCTGCAGGCCGGCGGTGCCGCCGGGCCTCAAGCACGCCTTCATCTTGCCGAAAAATACCGGCCAATATTTTTCGCCGACCGCCTCGAACATCTCGATCGAGGCGATGCGGTCGTAAGTGCCCGTTTCGTCTCGGTAATCCTGCAGCTTGATGTCGACCTTGTCAGACAGTCCCGCCTTCTGGATGCGCGCCTTGGCGAAATCGTGCTGTTCGCGGCTGATGGTCAGGCCGGTGACGCGGCAGCCGATCTCGCGCGCGGCAAATTCGGCAAAACCGCCCCAGCCGCAGCCGATCTCGAGCACATGGTCCTTCTTGCCGATGCCGGTATCCTTGGCCAGCGCGCGGTATTTGGCGGCCTGAGCGCTTTCCAGGTCGTTGGCGCCGGTCGCATAGAGCGCCGACGAATAGGTCATGCTGGGATCGAGCCATTGCTTGTAGAAGGCGTTGCCGAGATCGTAATGCGCCGAGATGTTGCGCTTCGAGCCGGTGCGGGTGTTTTCGTTGAACCAGTGGCGGATGCGCTGGACCGTGTTGATGAGCCAGTTGGCGCCGCCGGCAATGCGTTCCCCAACGGCCGAGTTGACGACGAACAGTTCGAGGAAGCTGGTTACATCAGGGCTTTCCCAGTCGCCGTCCATGTAGGATTCGGCAACGCCGATGGTGCCGCCGGAAAAGGCACGGCCGGGCAGGCGCCAGTTCTTCAACACCAGCTCGGCATCCGGCCCGGGTCCGTTGCCGCCGACAAGCACCGCCCGGCCATCCGGCATCCTCACCTTCAGCGAACCGCGCGGCAATTTCATCGCCGCCGACAGCACCATGCGCGCCTTGGCCGGCAGGCCCTTGACGATCTCGGCGAAATTGAGTTCGTCCAGCCTGATGGCGTCGCCGATGCCTTTGTATTCCCTGACAGCCATCTCACACCCCCCTGGACTTCCGCGGGGGCGGCGCAAGATCTGCCGGCCTCCACATCCTCCACTTTCATTCGCCAGGCGCGAACGCCGTAGCCTGCTTAAATTTTCGCCACAATCTTCCACCGCATCGACCGGAACTTCAAGAGGCAAGCCGTGCCCGGCACTGGCCCAGGTGGCGTGCCTGGGGCCAGAATCGGTGAGGGCGAGCGACCGCCGGTGAAATCGCTATGGTTAGGAACAGCCACATACGTTAGTTTCAGCCATGCGTTACGTCATCGTCATCGTCGCCATCGCCTTTTTCCTGATCTGGGATGGCCTCTATAATCAGGGCCGCTATCTCGACACGACGGTCAGGGAAATGTCGCGCGTCGTGCGCTACGTCACCGGCAAAGCCTAGCTTTTGCGCCTCTGCAAAGTCGCCTGCCGACATTGCCGGGCGCGACATCGTGGCGGTTGACGCGACGGTCCCGCTCACACAAAACATGCCGCAAATCGAACGTGGAGGCAGGCGTGATCCGGCATATCGTTTTCTTCAGCGCGCGGCGCAAGGACGATGTCGAGGCCGTGCGCACGGGCTTGCTCGCGCTGGGCAAGATCCCGCATTCAAGCCTCTTCGAGGTGACGCTCAACACCAAGGTCGATCCGCTGTCGGATGCGATCGACGTGGTCGTCTATGCCGAGTTCGAGGATGATGCCGCGCTTGCCGCCTACAAGGCGCACCCGCTCTATGCCGAGACGACCAGTCGGGTCAAACCATTGCGCGAATTGCGCTATTCGGCCGATATCGTGGCGACGGCCTGATCGGGCCGGCAAGAGGCCTTGAACCAATTTCGGGAATGATGCACACCGCGCCGGCATGACCAGCACGACCCATCCGCTTGACCATCTGGTGCTGCCGACGGCGAGCCTCGCTGTGGCGCGGGCGCGGCTGACATCGCTTGGCTTCATCGTCGCGCCAACCGGCATTCATCCCTTCGGCACCGAAAATTGCTGCGTCTTCCTTGCCGACGGCACCTATCTCGAACCGCTGGCGGTTGGGAATGAACAGGTGGCAGCGAGTGCGATCGCCGGCGGCAATGTCTTTGTCGCCCGCGACCGGCTCTATCGCGCCAGGCTGGGCGATGAGGGCTTTTCCGCCGTGGTGCTGGCCACCGACGATGCCGATGCGGACCATGCGCGCTTTATCAAAGCCGGCCTGTCGGCGGGAGACGTACTGAGCTTTTCCCGCGCCTTCACCGACACGGCCGGAAAGAGCGACATGGCCTCGTTCAAACTGGCTTTCGCCGCCGGCGCCGAGACGATGGACGCCTTTCTGTTCGCTTGCGAGCGGATCAACGCCCCTCAAATCGACCGTACGGCGCTGCAGGCTCATGCCAATGGCGTGACCGGCATTGCCGAAGTCGTTGCGGTCAGCGATGTGCCTTCCACACAGATCAGCCTGATCTCGACAGTGGTTGGCTCGGAGCAGCAGAGCAGCGCGGTCTTCGACCTGCCGAATGCGCGTCTGACCGTTCTGGATCCTGCGGCTTTCACCGCGCGCTTCGACATTCCGGCCGGTGCGCCGACAAGAGTTCGCTTCGCCGCGATTGTCTTTTCAGTCCGCAGTGTCGGCGCTGTCGCGAGGCTGCTTGCAGACAACGCCGTCGGGCACGATATAGCGGGCAACGAAATCGTCGTGCAGCCGGCATCCGGACAGGGCGCGGCTTTCATCTTCCGGGAGACCCCATGAGCAAGCCGCAAGGGCCCAATTCGCTGGCGCCGAATTCGTCGGTAACCATCGGCAACGTCGTCTTCGACAACAGCGGGCCCCTGGCGTTGATCGCCGGCCCGTGCCAGTTCGAATCGCGCCAGCACGCTTTCGACATGGCCGGCGCGCTGAAGGAACTGACCGGCAAGCTCGGCATCGGCCTCGTCTACAAGACCAGCTACGACAAGGCCAACCGCACCTCGCTGTCGGCAACGCGCGGCGCCGGCATGGACGCGGCGCTTCCGGTGTTCGACGAGTTGCGCAAGGCGTTTTCGCTTCCCATTCTGACCGATGTCCACACCGAGGAGCAGTGCGCGATCGTAGCGCACCATGTCGATGTGCTGCAGATCCCGGCCTTCCTGTCGCGCCAGACCGACATGCTGGTCGCCGCGGCCAAGACCGGCAAGGTGATCAACGTCAAGAAGGGGCAGTTCCTGGCGCCCTGGGACATGAAGAACGTGGTGGCCAAGATCACCGGCTCCGGCAACCCCAATGTGCTGACCACCGAGCGCGGCGCTTCCTTCGGCTACAACACGCTGGTGTCGGACATGCGGGCTTTGCCCGTGATGGCCGAGATCGGCGCGCCGGTGATTTTCGACGCCACCCATTCGGTGCAGCAGCCGGGCGGGCAGGGCGGTTCCTCCGGTGGCGAGCGCCGCTTTGTCGAGACGCTGGCGCGGGCTGCCGTTGCCGTCGGCGTCGCCGGCGTGTTCATAGAGACCCACCAGGATCCCGACAATTCGACCTCCTCCGACGGGCCCAACATGCTGCCGCTGAAGGACATGCCGGCGCTGCTCGAAAGACTGATGGCATTCGACCGCATCGCCAAGAATGCTGCTGACCTGAACCGAGGCTGATGGGTTCGGCGATGGCGCGCGCGCTGCCCTGCGTGTGGAAGGCATAAGCCGGCTGTAGGCTCGCTGCTGCAAATGAGCGTCTTGGCAGGAGGAAGCCATGTCCGTCGCCCGCGTCACCGAAATCACGTCGTCGTCGAAAAAGAGCTTTCAGGACGCCATCGAGAAGGGGATTGAGCGCGCCTCAAAGACCCTGAAGAACGTGGAAGGCGCCTGGATCCAGGACCAGAAGATCGTCGTCGAGGACGGCAGGATCGCGGCCTATCGCGTCAACATGAAGGTGACGTTCATCCTCGCGGAGTAACCGCCCGCCGCTCGAAAAAACGGGAACTTTCGCCCGCGCCCCTCATTGTCAAAGTATCGATCAATGACATGAGGAGCAGCAGCCATGACCACCCAGACAGGCCACACCGAAGCCATCGCCGCTTCGCGCGTCATCGGCACGTCGGTCTACAACACCGAAGGCACGAGCATCGGCAGCATCGAGGACATCATGCTCGACAAGACGTCGAACGGCATCATGTTCGCGGTGATCGGGTTCGGTGGATTTCTCGGCATTGGCGAGAAGTATCACGCCATTCCGTGGGCGAGCCTCGACTATGACGAGGACAAGGGCGGCTATGTCGTGCCGTTCTCGAAGGAGCAGCTGAAGGCAGCACCTGCCTATTCGATCAATGAACTGGCCGGCGCCGATGGCGAGGCCGCACGTGATGCTTCCTATGATTACTACAAGGTCACGCCGTATTGGCATTGATCAGCTGCGCTGACGCCTGACGTGAAAAGGCCCCCGAATTCCGAAACGGGGGCCTTTTCAGTGTAACCCGACAGTTTCTATTCTGCTGCGTAAAGCGTGGACAGCTGCGTCGCCGCCCTTGGCGGCTGCTGCGTATCGCAGGACGTCAGGAACGCCGCCGCGATCAGGAACAAACTCACGATACCGCTCAACTCGGACATGGCGAAACTCCTCCTGTTTCGCCCCGCGCATCACCATCCTAGTCGACACAGAGATTGTTATCTCTGAATTATGATGACGTGGTGTTGTCGAACGTGATCCGAGGCATGCTCAGCCGAGGAGTCCGGCATTCTTCACCGCCTTGAAAACCTTTTCGTGCCAGGCGATCCGATCCGCTTCGCCATTGGCCTGCGTGGCGGAATTGGCGTTGCCGACGTTGATCGCGCGCGAGATCTTTTTGATCAGGCCGGCATCGGAAAGGCATTGCAGCCTGACCCTTTCCATTCGGCGCAAGCTGCGAGCAGCGAAGTCTGCGGATCCTCGATCAGTTCAGGATGATTGGCGAGGTCAACCTTGGCGAGCTTGCCCTTGGCCGTGTACGCGTCGCGCCCGGTGGTCTGGAACGTACCGCCGCCGCGGAAATTGAAGCCGTCCAACGTTCCTTTCACATTGCCCATCCGCCCGCCATAGGCCCAGTCGCCCAGGGCTTGCGGCTTGCGCAGCAGGTTGTCCTCGATCCACTGATCGGTCTTGCCCGCGGCTCGCGACCTCCATGCGTTCCGGATTGCCGCCACGGTCGTGTAGGTCAGGGATTCGCGAATGAGGGTGAAGCCACCGGTTTCCATCGCCGCTTGAGCGAAGAAATGCATCAGCCGATCATAGTTGTTGCACACGCCATGATCGCCAAGTGTCTTGAGGCCCTTGTCGGAGGTAAAGGCGCCGATGTAACCGTCATAGATTGTTCGCTTGGAACCGCTTGCCGGTCTCGGGGCGAATTTCTGGAAGACCGCTGCCGGCAAACCCTTGTTCGGATCGCCCGCAACGGCTTCGAGCACGCTCTCGACACTCTCGGTCGACAGCACCGGTTCGCCTTCGACGACCACCGAAGCATTGGGTATTCGCTTGCCGTTGCTTTTCGGGAAGCCACCGCCGGCAAAGGTTTTCAGATCGTCGATGAGGGCGATTACGCGTGTCCGGCTCTCCGTGAAATCCATGTCGGAAAGCGGACCACTCACCTTCTTCGTCGGGTTGATGCATCCGACGCTGGACAGGAAATTGACGCCCGGATGGATCAGGATTTCGGTGCGCTCGTTGGTCTTCAGCAGTTCGAGTCCAGGTTTGGGTGGCGTCTTGGCGCCAGTGTAGCCGATCGTCACATATTTGCCTCCGGCCTGTGTCGCCAGCGGATAGGTGCCGGGCTCGATGCGCCTGCCATTGTCTTCTTTGGAATTATCGCCTGGGCCGCGAGATTCACACACGAACCCCGATAGACCCGTTACTGCCGTGCCGTTGTGAAAGACTTTATAGGTACCAACTGTCCTGCGTCTGGTGCCCCTCATATGCTCGACTTTGCGGCTAATAAGAAGTTCCCAGCCAGTGCCTGAAATCGCTGCCATTGCCGCCTCCCCAAAGAGTTCAAGCTTGTTCATTTCACTGTGGTCGCCAAATAGTTCGCGTTGTAGATGTGACCCTAACATCTTCGAATTCTCTGCATTGTGAAGTTTGTCACGTTGGCGGTAGCCTCTTTTGAAGCATCGGCTGGAGTTTGTGCGCCGCCTGGTATTTCGTGATAAGGCATTGCCGCGATAAAAGGGGAGGGGCAGCCGCCCCATGCGGCGCCAGACATATGACGTCAGGGCGGGCTGTTTGCGTTCAGATGGCGTCGCCCATGCCCCACGGCCTGAGCGCATGGGGCGACCGTCACCATTATTTCATGCCATTCCTGATTGCCTTTTGCGGCACTTTGGCTAAGAGGGGCGCGACGCTTTCAATCGATCAATCGGGGACATCGCAATGACCGCCATCATCGACATTGTCGGGCGTGAAATCCTGGACAGCCGTGGAAATCCGACCGTCGAGGTCGACGTCGTTCTCGAAGACGGCTCAATGGGCCGCGCCGCGGTGCCGTCGGGCGCGTCGACCGGCGCGCATGAGGCCGTCGAACTGCGCGACGGTGGCGCCCGCTATCTCGGCAAGGGCGTGCTCAAGGCGGTCGAGGCCGTCAATGGCGAGCTGTTCGAGGCGATCGGCGGCATGGAAGCCGAAAACCAGATCCACATCGATCAGACCATGATCGAGCTCGACGGCACGCCCAACAAGAGCCGGCTCGGCGCCAACGCCATCCTCGGCGTCTCGCTGGCGGTCGCCAAGGCCGCGGCGGAAGCCGCCGGACTGCCGCTTTACCGCTATGTCGGCGGCACCAAGGCGCATTTGCTGCCGGTGCCCATGATGAACATCATCAATGGCGGAGCGCATGCCGACAATCCGATCGATTTCCAGGAATTCATGATCCTGCCGGTCGGCGCGCCGACTTTGCGCGAAGGCGTGCGCTGGGGCTCGGAAATCTTCCACACGCTGCGCAAGAAGCTCAAGGATGCCGGCCACAACACCAATGTCGGCGACGAAGGCGGCTTCGCGCCCAATCTGAAGAGTGCGCCGGTGGCGCTCGATTTCATCATGGAATCGATCGAGAAGGCCGGCTTCAAGCCGGGCGAAGAGATCGCGCTCGGTCTCGACTGTGCGGCGACCGAATTCTTCAAGGACGGCAATTACGTCTATGAGGGCGAGAAGAAGACCCGCGATCCCAAGGCGCAGGCCAAGTACCTGGCCAAGCTCGCCGCCGACTATCCGATCATCTCGATCGAGGACGGCCTGGCCGAGGACGACTGGGAGGGTTGGAAGTACCTGACCGATTTGATCGGCAACAAGACGCAGCTGGTTGGCGACGACCTCTTCGTCACCAACACGGCGCGGCTGCGCGACGGCATCCGCATGGGTGTCGCCAATTCGATCCTGGTCAAGGTCAACCAGATCGGCTCGCTCACCGAAACGCTCGACGCTGTCGAGACCGCGCACAAGGCAGGCTACACAGCCGTCATGTCGCACCGTTCGGGCGAAACCGAGGATTCGACCATCGCCGACCTCGCCGTCGCCACCAATTGCGGGCAGATCAAGACCGGTTCGCTGTCGCGCTCGGATCGCATGGCCAAGTACAACCAGCTGATCCGCATCGAGGAAGAGCTCGGCAAGCAGGCGCGCTACGCCGGCAAGTCGGTAATCAAAGCTTAAATTCTGCCGAACTGGCGAAAACGACGAAGGGCGGGATTTTCCCGCCCTTTTTCGTTGCGGGCGCTGGCTAATGCACCTGTCCGTAACCGTCCATTAAGCACAATCGGGCGAGATAGACAGGTCAGAGGATTGCGACCATGTGGACACGCCAGCACAAGCAGAGAAACACCGGCCGGCTGATCATCCCGTCGCTTTGCGTGGCGTTCCTGGCCTATTTCGGCTTCCATGCCTATCATGGCGAGTTCGGCATCAATTCCAAATATCAGCTCGAAGCGCAGAGCATCGAATTGCAGGCCAAGTACGATGCCATCAAGGCGCGCCGGGTCGATCTGGAGCGGCGCGTCCAACTGATGCATGAGGGCACGCTTGAAAAGGATATGCTCGACGAGCAGGCACGCCGGGCGCTCAATCTGTCCCAGCCCGATGAAATCACCATCATGCTGCCGGCCAATTCGAAATAATCGAATTTCGGTTAATCGCTGTTATCTCTAACGATTCTGGGCGTTTAGGCGCATGCCAGCCATGCGTTTTTCTGCATGGCGAAACGCGGTCTCGCATGTTAGCTTCCTTCCAATCGGTGGGGAGGAGCTGATCCTCCCCGGAGCAGACATGGTCTGCTTTAGTGTCCGCGAAGAGACGCCAACAGGGAGTGATGCATGGCCACCGCCGCCAAAAAAGCGCCTGCCAAATCCGTTAAATCGACATCCGCCAAATCAACGGGGCTTTCCGCCCCCAAGCCGGCCGACTTCACCAAGGACGAGGAGCTTGCCGCCTACCGGCACATGCTGCTTATCCGTCGCTTCGAGGAAAAGGCCGGCCAGCTCTACGGCATGGGCTTTATCGGCGGCTTCTGCCACCTCTATATCGGCCAGGAAGCGGTCGTCACCGGCATGAAGATGTCGCTGATCAACGGCGACCAGATGATCACCGCCTATCGCGACCATGGCCACATGCTGGCGATGGAACTGTCACCGCGGGGCGTCATGGCAGAGCTGACCGGACGCCGTGGTGGCCTGTCGAGGGGCAAGGGCGGCTCCATGCACATGTTCTCCAAGGAGAAGCATTTTTACGGCGGCCACGGCATTGTCGGCGCGCAGGTCTCGCTCGGCACCGGTCTCGCCTTCGCCAACCGCTACCGCGACAACAACAATGTGTCGCTGACCTATTTCGGCGATGGCGCTGCCAATCAGGGTCAGGTCTATGAAAGCTTCAACATGGCCTCGCTGTGGAAGCTGCCGGTGATCTACATCATCGAGAACAACCGCTACGCCATGGGCACTTCGGTGTCGCGCTCGTCGGCCGAAACCAATTTTTCGCATCGCGGCGCCTCGTTCAAGATTCCCGGCATTCAGGTCGACGGCATGGATGTGCGTGCGGTCAAATCCGCCGGCGATCAGGCGACCGAATGGTGCCGTGCCGGCAACGGTCCGATCATCCTCGAGATGCAGACCTATCGCTATCGCGGTCACTCGATGTCGGATCCGGCAAAATACCGCTCCAAGGAAGAAGTGCAGAAGATGCGCTCGGATCATGATCCGATCGAGCAGGTCAAGGTGCGGCTGACGGCCAAGAAGTGGGCGACCGAGGACGAACTCAAGAACATCGACAAGGAAGTCCGCGACATCGTCGCCGACGCCGCCGAATTTGCCCAGCACGACGCAGAGCCGGATCCGTCCGAGCTCTGGACCGACATCGTATTGTAACGGGAGGGCAAGGACATGCCGATCGAAATTCTCATGCCCGCTCTCTCGCCGACCATGGAAGAGGGCAATCTTTCCAAGTGGTTGAAGAACGAGGGCGACAAGGTCGTCGCCGGCGATGTCATCGCCGAGATCGAAACCGACAAGGCGACCATGGAAGTCGAAGCCGTCGATGAAGGCACGATCGGCAAGATCGTGGTTCCCGCCGGCACCGAAGGCGTCAAGGTCAATGCGGTGATCGCCGTGTTGCTGCAGGACGGGGAAAGTGCAGGCGACGTCGAAAAGAGCGGCAAGCCTGCCTCCACCCAGGATGCCATTTCCGCTGGCGGTCAGCGGACCGATGCAGCCGAGGAAGGCTCAAAGGCGGCTCCCCAGGATGCCGGCGAGGCTCCGAAGGCAGTTCCCGCCGCTCCGGCAGCCAAACCTGCCGCCGATCCGGATATTCCCGCCGGCACCGAGATGATCTCGACTACGGTGCGCGAGGCCTTGCGCGATGCCATGGCCGAGGAAATGCGCCGCGACGGCGATGTCTTCGTCATGGGCGAGGAGGTCGCGGAATACCAGGGCGCCTACAAGATCACGCAAGGGCTGCTGCAGGAATTCGGGCCGCGCCGCGTCGTCGACACGCCGATCACCGAGCACGGCTTTGCCGGCGTCGGCGTCGGTGCGGCGATGGCCGGCCTGAAGCCGATCGTCGAGTTCATGACCTTCAACTTCGCCATGCAGGCGATCGACCAGATCATCAACTCCGCGGCCAAGACGCTCTATATGTCGGGCGGCCAGATGGGCGCACCGATCGTGTTCCGCGGACCGAACGGTGCGGCCGCCCGCGTCGGCGCCCAGCATTCGCAGTGCTATGCCGCCTGGTACAGCCATATTCCCGGGCTAAAGGTGGTGATGCCGTACACGGCTGCCGACGCCAAGGGCCTGCTCAAGGCGGCGATCCGCGATCCGAACCCGGTCATCTTCCTTGAAAACGAAATCCTCTACGGCCAGTCCTTCGACGTGCCGAAGCTCGATGATTTCGTGCTGCCGATCGGCAAGGCGCGCATTCACAAGCAGGGCAAGGACGTCACCATCGTCTCGTTCGGCATCGGCATGACCTACGCCATCAAGGCGGAAGCCGAACTGCGCGGCATGGGCATCGATGCCGAGATCATCGATCTCAGGACCATCCGTCCGCTCGACCTCGACACCGTCATTGCCTCGGTGAAGAAGACCAACCGCTTGATCGTGGTCGAAGAAGGTTTCCCGCAAAGTTCGGTCGGCGACCACATCGCCAACCAGGTTTCGCAGCGCGCCTTTGACTTCCTCGATGCGCCGGTCATCACCATCGCCGGCAAGGACGTGCCGATGCCTTATGCGGCGAACCTCGAAAAGCTGGCCTTGCCCAATGTCGGCGAGGTCATCGAGGCCGTCAAAGCCGTCACGTATCGCTGAGCCGGTCGGGAGGACATCATGCCAATCAACATCACCATGCCGGCGCTGTCGCCCACGATGGAAGAGGGCAATCTTTCCAAGTGGCTGGTCAAGGAAGGCGACAAGGTTTCGCCGGGCGACGTGATCGCCGAGATCGAGACCGACAAGGCGACGATGGAAGTCGAGGCCGTCGATGAGGGCACGGTCGCCAAGCTGGTCGTTCCGGCCGGCACCGAAGGCGTCAAGGTCAATGCGCTGATCGCCATTCTCGCCGGCGAAGGCGAGGATGCAGGGGCGGCGGCAAAGGGTGGTGGCGATGCCGCGCCCGCGAAAGCCGATGCCAAGCAGGATAAGGCGTCAATCTCCCCACCCGTGGGGGAGATGTCGACGAAGTCGACAGAGGGGGGCGCTGCCCCGCCGACCTCTCAGTCTGTCGCGCCCCCCTCTGGCCTGCCGGCCATCTCCCCCACAAGGGGGGAGATCAGCCAATCGTCAGGCGAGCGCACCTTCGCTTCGCCNCATGTAATTGGCAGGCCAGCGGGACGGCGCCCCCCTCTGGCCTGCCGGCCATCTCCCCCACAAGGGGGGAGATCAGCCAATCGTCAGGCGAGCGCACCTTCGCTTCGCCGCTGGCTCGTCGCATCGCCAAGGATGCCGGAGTCGACGTGTCCGCCGTAACCGGCACCGGCCCGCATGGCCGTGTCGTCAAGGCCGATGTCGAGGCGGCGATTGCCGGCGGTGGCGCCAAGGCTGCACCGGCCGCGAAAGCCGCACCTGCCGGCGCTCCGGCACCTGCGGCTCCGGCTGCGGCACCCAAGGCGATGTCGGACGAACAGGTGCTGAAGCTGTTTGCCGAAGGGTCCTATGAGCTCGTCCCGCACGACAATATGCGCAAGACCATTGCGCGCCGCCTGGTCGAGGCCAAGACAACCATCCCGCATTTCTACCTGACGCTCGACTGCGAGCTCGATGCGCTGCTGGCGCTGCGCACACAGATCAATGCGGCTGCTCCGACGAAGAAGACCGACAAGGGCGAGGCTCCCGTCTACAAACTCTCGGTCAACGACATGGTGATCAAGGCGATGGCGATGGCGCTGATGGCGGTGCCGGATGCCAATGCATCGTGGACCGAAAGCGCCATGGTCAAGCACAAGCACGCCGATGTCGGCGTTGCCGTGTCGATCCCCGGCGGCCTGATCACGCCGATCATCCGCCACGCCGACGAAAAGACGCTGTCCACTATCTCCAACGAGATGAAGGATCTGGCGAGCCGTGCCCGCAGCCGCAAGCTGAAGCCTGAGGAATATCAAGGCGGCACGACGGCTGTCTCCAATCTCGGCATGTTCGGCATCAAGGACTTTGCCGCCGTCATCAACCCGCCGCATGCGACGATCCTGGCGGTGGGTGCGGGCGAGCAGCGGCCGGTGGTCAAGAATGGCGAGATCAAAATCGCCAATATCATGTCGGTGACGCTGTCGACCGATCACCGCGCCGTCGACGGTGCGCTCGGCGCCGAACTTCTGGTCGCCTTCAAGCGCATGATCGAAAACCCGATGGGCATGCTGGTCTAGGAAGGAAAGGCTGTGCGGAAATTCGTCACCAGCCTTTTCGCCCTGATCCTTTCCGGCCTGGCCGGCGGGCTGGTGGCGCTGTGGCTGGCAATCGCCACCAATGCGAACTCGGAATTCATCCTTGTCTTCATGGCCTCGGCGCTGGTCTCTATCGTTGCGACGGTGGCGTTTTTCATCGCGCAATTGGTGCCAAACCTACAAAGGGCGATCAATCTGACGGGGCTTGTTGGGGTTGCGTTGTTCGTGCTGGCCGGGATCGGGCTGATTGCCTGGACCTTCTCTCAGCCGCCGGGCAAAGCCCAGTGGTCGGGCGATCTCCCCGTTGTCGCCGGTCTGATTTTGCCAAGCATCGCCACGGTCATCGTGCAGTGGCTGTTCGTGGGATGGCGCGTGCGGCGCGGGCTTAAGGCGGAGGCGGGTGCGGGTGCATGAAGACGATCCTCTGCTACGGCGATTCCCTGACCTGGGGCTATGACGCGGCAAGCCTCGGGCGCCATGCGCTGGAGGATCGCTGGCCGAGCGTGCTCAAGGCGGCGCTGGGCGACGATGATATCGAAGTCATTGCCGAAGGTCTGAACGGCCGCACCACGGCTTTCGACGATCACCTGGCTGGTGCCGACCGCAATGGCGCCAAGGTGCTGCCGACGATCCTGACCAGCCATGCGCCGCTCGACCTGATCATCATCATGCTTGGCGCCAACGACATGAAGCCCTGGATCCACGGCAATCCGGTCGCGGCCAAGCAAGGCGTGCAGCGGCTGATCGACATCGTACGCGGCCACGATTATCCGTTCGACTGGGCCGCGCCGCAAATCCTGATCGTTGCGCCACCCGCGGTCAGCCGCACCGACAATGCCGAATTCAAGGAAATGTTTGCCGGCGGCGACGAGGCCTCGAAGCGGCTGGCGCCGCAATATTCCGCGCTCGCCGACGAGGCCGGCTGCGGCTTTTTCGATGCCGGCACGGTGGCCGAGACCACACCGATCGACGGCGTCCATCTCGATGCCGAAAACACGCGCAATATAGGTGAGGCATTGGCGCCATTGGTGCGCGTGATGCTGGAACTCTAGAGAAAAATCAGGGAGAAACCCCGTGGCTGAATCCTACGACGTGATCATCATCGGCTCAGGCCCCGGCGGCTATGTCACGGCGGTGCGCTCCGCCCAGCTCGGCTTCAAGACTGCCATCGTCGAGCGCGAGCATCTCGGCGGCATCTGCCTCAACTGGGGCTGCATCCCGACCAAGGCGCTACTGCGCTCGGCCGAGATCATGCACTATTCCGACCATCTGAAGGACTACGGCCTGAAGCTCGAAGGCGGCAAGGTCAGCGCCGACACGGCCGCTGTCGTCGACCGCTCGCGCAAAGTGTCGTTGAGGCTCAATGGCGGCGTCGCCTTCCTGATGAAGAAGAACAAGGTCGACGTCATCTGGGGCGAGGCCAAGCTTTCAATGCCAGGTGAAATCGTCGTCTCCAAGACGGCGAAGAAGCCGATGGAGCCGCAGCCGCCGGTGCCGAAGGGCGTCAAGGGCGAGGGGACCTATACCGCCAAGCACATCATTCTCGCCACCGGCGCCCGGCCGCGCGCGCTGCCCGGCATCGAGCCGGACGGCAAGCTGATCTGGACCTATTTTGAAGCGATGGTGCCGAAGGAGATGCCGAAATCGCTGCTGGTCATGGGTTCGGGCGCCATCGGCATCGAGTTCGCCTCCTTCTACCGCACCATGGGCGCCGAGGTGACGGTGGTCGAGCTTTTGCCGGAGGTGATGCCGGTCGAGGATGCCGAGGTCTCGAAATTCGCGCAGAAGCAGTTCGAGAAGCAGGGCATGAAAATCATCCTCGAGGCCAAGGTGACCAAGGTCGAGAAGGGCACCAACTCGGTTACCGCACATGTCGAGATGAAGGACGGCAAGGTCGAGAAGATCACCGCCGACCGCATGATCTCGGCCGTCGGCGTGCAAGGCAATATCGAGAATCTCGGCCTCGAGACGCTCGGCGTGAAGACGGATCGCGGCTGTGTCGTCATTGACGGTTACGGCAAGACCAATGTGCCCGGCATCTACGCCATCGGCGATGTCGCCGGGCCGCCTATGCTGGCTCACAAGGCTGAGCATGAGGGCGTGGTCTGCATCGAGAAGATCGCCAGTTTCCCCGGCGTGCATGCGACAGACAAGCTGAAGATCCCGGGCTGCACCTATTGCAACCCGCAGGTCGCCTCGGTCGGGCTCACCGAAGCCAAGGCCAAGGCGGAAGGCAAGGACATCCGCGTCGGCCGTTTCCAGTTCGGCGCCAACGGCAAGGCGATCGCGCTTGGCGAGGACCAGGGCTTCATCAAGACCATTTTCGACAAGAAGACCGGCCAGCTGCTCGGCGCGCATATGGTCGGCGCCGAGGTGACGGAGCTGATCCAGGGCTTTGTCGTGGCGATGAACCTGGAGACCACCGAGGAAGAACTGATGCACACCATCTTCCCGCATCCGACGCTGTCGGAGATGATGAAGGAAAGCGTGCTTGATGCCTATGGCCGTGCGCTCAACGCGTGATAAATTGGTGCCGCGAGACTCAGACACATGCGCCGGAGGAACCTTACGGCAAGACAGTTCGTTTCCGGATGCATTTTCACCTGACACTGGAGGAGTTGGCATATGGACGTGAATGGCGTGGGCTGGATTGCGGCCATCATCATCGGCGGTTTGGCCGGGTGGCTGGCCGAGATGGTCATGAAGAGCAATACCGGCGTCTTGATGAACATCATTATGGGCATTGTCGGCGCGGTGGTGCTGAACGCAATTCTCAGGGCGCTCAACATCGAACCCTTCGGAGTCGGCTGGCTCGCCTACCTGATCACCGGCTTCATCGGCGCCTGCCTGCTGATCTTTGCCGGGCGGCTCATTCGCCGATAAAACGGCTCGCCGTTTTATCTCGTTCTTCTGACGCAATTCCGGACGGAAAACCGTGTCACACTTTCCTGGAATTGCTCCGGATCCCCGCTATGCGAAAAAGGCTGTGGCGGCATGCGCCGCCGCAGCCTTTTTCTTTGCACCGAAAAGTCCTAGATGACGCCAGAAGGGCGAATGCCGACGGGCAGACGCCAACAAGTCAGGTTTGAGATGGTCACTGTTCTCGACACGATCGCCAACGCGCCGCGCCTGCGGCACCCCGAGAAGGCGCACAAGCCTGATCAGGACGTGCTGCGCAAACCCGACTGGATCCGCGTCAAGGCGCCGATGTCGAAGGGCTATGCCGAAACGCGCGAGATCGTGAAGTCGCACAAGCTGGTCACCGTGTGCGAAGAGGCCGGCTGCCCCAATATCGGCGAGTGCTGGGAAAAGAAGCACGCCACCTTCATGATCATGGGCGAGATCTGCACGCGCGCTTGCGCCTTCTGCAATGTCGCCACCGGCATTCCCACCGCGCTCGATGCCGATGAGCCGGCGCGTGTCGCGCATGCCGTCAAGCAGATGGGGCTGACCCATGTCGTCATCACCTCGGTCGACCGCGACGATCTCGCCGATGGCGGCGCGCAGCATTTCGCCGAGGTTATCCGGGCGATCCGAGCAGCGACGCCCTTGACCACGATCGAAATCCTGACGCCCGATTTCCTGCGCAAGGAGGGCGCGCTGGAGATCGTCGTGGCGGCCAAGCCCGATGTCTTCAACCACAATCTCGAAACCGTGCCGTCGAACTACCTGACGGTGCGGCCGGGTGCTCGCTATTTCCACTCGATCCGGCTGTTGCAGCGGGTCAAGGAGCTCGACCCGTCGATCTTCACGAAGTCCGGCATCATGGTCGGCCTCGGCGAAGAGCGCAACGAGATCCTGCAACTGATGGACGACCTGCGCTCGGCCAATGTCGACTTCATGACCATTGGCCAGTATCTGCAGCCGTCGAAGAAACACCACCCGGTGATCCGCTTCGTCACGCCGGAGGAGTTCAACTCCTTCGCGACGATCGGCAAGACCAAGGGTTTCCTGCTGGTGGCGTCGAGCCCGCTGACGCGCTCCTCGCATCATGCCGGTGACGATTTCGCCAGGCTGCGGGCGGCGCGTGAGGCGCAGTTCAAAAAAGCCAGTTAGATCCTGCTTCAATGCCGAAATTCGAAGCCACACGCCGCGTTGCCCACACGCCGGAGCAGATGTTTGCGCTGGTCGCCGATATCGAGGCCTATCCTGAATTTCTGCCGCTGTGCGAGGCGCTGACGGTGCGCTCTCGCAAGGAGCGTGATCGCCGCACCATTCTCCTCGCCGATATGAGCATCGGCTACAAGGCGATCCGCGAGACCTTTACGACGCAGGTGCTGCTGAAGCCGGACGAGAACACAATCGACGTCAAATACATCGATGGGCCGTTCAAATATCTCAGCAATATCTGGCGCTTCGAGCCGGCCGACGGCGGCGGCTGCAACGTTCGCTTCTTCATCGACTACGAGTTCAAGAGCCGTATCCTCGGCGTGTTGATGGGCACCATGTTCGATCGCGCCTTCCGCATGTTTTCCGAAGCCTTCGAAAAACGTGCGGACGTCATCTACGGAACGACGCCCATCTCATGAGTGTCGCCGAGCGCGCGCAGGCCGATCTCCAGCGCATGCTTGACGGTCTCACGGCGGATGAAGTCGCGGCCATTGTCGGCAAACATATTGAGCTCGGCAGCCACCGGCCCACCTCTTAGGGCAACTCCGAACCAGACGAGGCCGACCGGTTTTTCCGGCGAACCGCCGCCTGGGCCGGCAATGCCTGTGACGGCAAGCGCCAGCCCGGCGCGCGAGCGCGCCAGAGCGCCCTCCGCCATCTCCAGAACCGTTTCGCGCGAGACGGCGCCATGCGCCTCGAGTGTGGCGGGCGAGACGCCGAGCATCTCCATCTTTGCTTCATCGGAATAGGTGATGAGGCCGCGATCGACGACAGCGGACGAGCCGGCAATGTCGGTCAGTGCCGAGATGATCATGCCGCCGGTGCAGCTCTCGGCCGTCGCCAGCATGATGCCGCGTTGCTGGCAGACCTGGAGCAGGGCATTGGCGAGGTCGCTGTTGTTCATGCGGGAACCTCCCCGGGGAAGACGACACTGGCGGTGGCAATGGCGGCGATGCCTTCCTCGCGGCCGACAAAGCCGAGCTTTTCGTTGGTCGTCGCCTTGATCGAGATGCGATCGCTGGAAATGCCCAGCATTGCCGACAACGCGTTGGTCATCGCCTCGCGATGCGGGCCGACGCGCGGCGCCTCGCAGATCAGCGTGATGTCGGCATTGGCGATGCGGCCGCCGCGTTCGCGCACCAACCTGGCCGCATGCTCGACGAAGATCTTTGACGCCGCGCCCTTCCATTGCGGATCGGAAGGCGGGAAATGCGTGCCGATGTCGCCGGCGCCGCAAGTGGCGAGCAGCGCATCGGTCAGCGCGTGCAGGCCGACATCGGCATCCGAATGGCCGGAAAGCTTCTTGCCGTGCGGAATGGCGACGCCGCACAGAGTGACATGGTCGCCGGCCTCGAAGGCGTGCACGTCATAGCCATTGCCGGTGCGAATGTCTGGAAAACGCTCGCCAGTAAGCCGCTGATCCGCCATCGCAATATCCCTTGCCCAGGTCAGTTTGACATTGTCCGGCGACCCCTGAATGATTTTCACCGGAATATGCGCCCATTCGGCGATCGCGGCATCGTCGGTAAAATCTGTCTTGCCGAGATGATGGGCCTTTTCGTGCGCGGCGAGCAACGGCCAGAACGGAAAGCCTTGCGGCGTCTGCGCGGCATGAAGGCCGGCCCTTGGCACCGTCTCCTCGATCATGCCGGTCGCCGACTCGCGCTTCAGCGTATCGGCGACGGGCAAAGCGGGCAGCGCGCCCTGGCGCTCGCCAATGGCCGCAATGGTGCGGTCGATCAGGGCCGCGTCGACAAACGGCCGCACCGCGTCATGGACAAGGACACGGCCGGGCGTACGATCCCTCAGCGCCAGCAGGCCGAGCCGGACCGAGGCCTGGCGCGACTCGCCACCGACCACGGCGGTAACCCGCTCGGCATACAGGCCGGCTGCCTTGTCGAAAAGCGCGCGGTCATCGGCATGGATGGCGACGACGACGGGACCAATTTCGGGATGCGCCAGGAATGTCTCCAGCGTGCGCGCGATGACGGCACGGCCACCGACGCGCTGATATTGCTTCGGCCCGTCGGCCTGTCCGGCGCGCGCGCCGCGGCCGGCTGCAACGATGACCACGCCGACCTTGTCGGTCGTCGCCTCGGCCGGTTTTTCGCTTGCGTCTGTCATGCCGAGAGGCTTAGTCGCGGCTTATGGCGAAGGCCAGCATTTTCCCAAATGCGCCGCAATGTGACGTCATTGCGCGTTGCACAATGCCTTTCTTATGGCTAGAGAATGTGCAGCAATCCGATATGCTTGGTTTTTGTGCATGCCTGAAGTGACAAAATTGGCTTCGCCGCTCGACATTGGCGGCGTGACGATCCCCAACCGCGTCTTCCTCGCGCCCATGTCGGGAATAACGGACGGGCCGTTCCGGCAGCGCGCCTACGCGCATGGCGCGGGCCTGGTCGTGTCGGAAATGGTGGCGAGCGGCGAGCTTGCCAAGGGCAGGGCCGGCTGCGACCTGCGCATCCGTCATTCCGGGCTGCCCGTCCATATGGTCCAGCTTGCCGGCCGCGAGGCCGAGCACATGGCCGAGGGCGCGCGCATCGCTGCCGGCGAGGGCGCTGACATCATCGACATCAATATGGGCTGCCCGGCCAAGAAGGTGACCGGCGGCTATGCCGGCTCGGCGCTGATGCGCGATCTCGACCACGCGCTGTCGCTGATCGAAGCGGTGATCGGCGCGGTCCAGGTGCCGGTCACGGTCAAGATGCGGCTCGGCTGGGACGACAATGCGCTCAATGCACCCGTCTTGGCGCGCCGCGCCGAAGAGGCCGGTGTTAAAATGGTGACCGTGCATGGGCGCACGCGCTGCCAGTTTTATCAAGGCAAGGCCGATTGGGGCGCCATCGCCCGCATCAAGGACGTCGTCTCGATCCCGGTCGTCGCCAATGGCGATGTGGGCTCGCCCGCGGAGGCCGCCGAAATCCTTGAACAGTCGGGCGCCGACGCGGTGATGATCGGCCGCGCGCATTATGGCGCGCCATGGACGGCGGGCCACATCGCGGCAACGGCTGCGGGCAACGCGCCCTCCGGCGTGCCGGAAAGCCCGCAAGCCATGGCGGACTACATCGTTTCCCACTACGAAGACATGCTGACGCTTTACGGCGTCGAAAGTGGCTTGCGCCAGGCGCGCAAGCATCTCGGCTGGTATCTCGATCGCCACGCTGTGGGCGTCACCAATGAAGGGCGCAAAGCCATCCTCACCTCGTTCGAGCCCGCCCGCGTCATGGCCGTGCTGCGTGAGGTGTTTTCCGGCGGGGGCGAGGCCGCATCCATGCGGAGCGCTGCATGAACGCGCCTGCTGCACCGGGCACCGAGATGGCAAATGCTGCCCATATCGTGCTCAACACCATCCGCCGTCCGGTGATCATGGTCGATCCCGATGGGTTCATCACCTACGCCAATGCCGACGCGGAAGACTTCTTCCGCTCCAGCGCCAACATGCTGGCACGCAACACACTGTCCAAGCTGATCCCGTTCGGCAGCCCGCTGTTGCAACTGGTCGACCAGGTGCGCGAGCGCCGTGCGCCGGTCAACGAATACCGTGTCGACGTGTCGTCGCCGCGTCTCGGCATCGAGAAGGTCGTCGATCTCTATGTCGCGCCGGTGCCGGAATTCCCAGGCTCGATCGTGGTGATGTTCCAGGAACGCTCGATGGCCGACAAGATCGACCGGCAGATGACACACAGGGGTGCCGCGCGTTCGGTCACCGGCCTTGCCGCCATGCTGGCACATGAGATCAAGAACCCGCTGTCCGGCATACGTGGCGCCGCACAGCTGCTCGAACTCTCGGCGTCCGACGAGGATCGCGCGCTGACCCGCCTCATCACCGACGAGACCGATCGTATCGTCTCCCTCGTCGACCGCATGGAAGTGTTTTCCGACGAGCGGCCGATTGACCGCTATCCTGTCAACATCCATGTCGTGCTGGACCATGTGAAGGCAATCGCGAAGAACGGTTTTGCCAAGAGAATCAGGATATTGGAGGACTATGATCCATCATTGCCTCCGGTTTTCGCCAACCGCGACCAACTGATCCAGGTGTTTCTCAACCTGGTCAAGAACGCTGCCGAGGCGATCGGCGGCGACCCGCAGGGCGAGATCGTGCTGTCGACCGCGTTCAGGCCGGGCATCCGCGTTTCCGTTCCCGGAACCCAGGACCGCGTGTCGCTACCGCTTGAATTCTGCGTGCGCGACAATGGGTCCGGCGTTTCGGAAGACATTCTGCCGATCCTGTTCGATCCGTTCATCACCACCAAGCCGAACGGGTCGGGGCTCGGCCTGGCGCTGGTGGCGAAAATCGTCGGCGAGCATGGCGGCATCATCGAATGCGATTCGACGCCGCGCGGCACCACCTTCCGAATCCTGATGCCGGCCTGGAAAGAAACACCCATCGACACTGCCGATGATGAAGGCGAAGGAGACCGCAAATGACGGTTCGCGGCAATATTCTCGTCGCCGACGACGATGCGGCCATCCGCACCGTGCTCAATCAGGCGCTGTCGCGCGTCGGCCATGAGGTGCGCGTGACCTCCAACGCCTCGACGCTGTGGCGCTGGGTGGCGGCGGGCGAGGGCGATCTGGTGATCACCGACGTTGTCATGCCGGACGAGAACGCCTTCGACATGCTGCCGCGCATCAAGAAGGCGCGGCCCGAGCTGCCGGTCATCGTGATGAGCGCGCAAAACACTTTCATGACGGCGATCCGTGCTTCCGAAACAGGTGCTTACGAGTATCTGCCGAAGCCGTTCGACCTGACCGAACTGCTCAACATCGTCAACCGGGCACTGTCAGAGCCGCGCCGACCGAAGATCGATACGCGACCGGAAGAACAGCCTGACGCGATGCCGCTGGTCGGCCGGTCGGCCGCCATGCAGGACATCTACCGCATGCTGGCGCGCATGATGCAGACCGACCTGACGGTGATGATCTCGGGCGAGTCCGGCACCGGCAAGGAATTGGTGGCGCGCGCGTTGCACGAATATGGCCGTCGCCGCGGCGGTCCGTTCGTCGCCATCAACATGGCGGCGATCCCGCGCGATTTGATCGAATCGGAGCTGTTCGGCCACGAGAAGGGCGCCTTCACCGGCGCACAGAACCGCTCGACCGGCCGCTTCGAGCAGGCCGAGGGCGGCACGCTTTTCCTCGACGAGATCGGCGACATGCCGATGGAGGCGCAGACGCGGCTGCTGCGCGTGCTGCAGCAGGGCGAATACACAACGGTCGGCGGGCGCACCCCGATCAAGACCGATGTGCGCATCGTCGCCGCCACCAACAAGGATCTGCGCACGCTGATCAACCAGGGGCTTTTCCGCGAGGATCTGTTCTATCGCCTGAATGTCGTGCCGCTTCGGCTGCCGGGTTTGCGTGAGAGATCGGAAGACATTCCCGATCTGGTGCGGCATTTCTTCAAGATCGGCGCCAGCGAAGGCTTGCAGACCAAGCGAATTTCGACCGGCGGCATCGAATTGATGAAGCGCTATCCGTGGCCGGGAAACGTGCGCGAGTTGGAAAACCTGGTGCGCCGGCTTGCGGCGCTCTATTCGCAGGACGAAATATCAGCCGAGATCATTGAAGCCGAGCTGAAGACAGGCGAAAGACCGGTCGTTCCCGGCGGCGGCAGTTTGATCCCGGACGATCTATCCATCGGCCAGGCGGTGGAGCACTTCCTGCAGCGCTATTTTGCCTCTTTCGCCGGTGAGTTGCCGCCGGCAGGTCTCTATCAGCGCATCTTGTCCGAGGTCGAATATCCGCTGGTGCTCGCTTCCATGACGGCAACGCGCGGCAACCAGATCAAGGCGGCCGAATTGCTCGGCTTGAATCGCAACACGCTGCGCAAGAAGATTCGCGAACTGGGCGTCAACGTCTACAAATCGTCGAGATCATGAGCGCCTGGCGCCCGAAGTGACGCGAGGTCGTCCCCTTTTCAGGGGATCGGCGGCCGAAAGATTTCCGTCACGGCCACACTTGTTGCATAATCGCCACAATGCGTTGCATACATCCGACGCAATCACTGGCTCTTAGACGGCGACATGGCTTCGCAAGCTCTCACATCAAACGAACCGCTTTTCAGCAGACCCGGCCAGAGGGATGGACGGCGGCTGCTTGCGTTGCCTGGCGTTGTGGCAATTGCCGGCGCGCTGGTTACGGCGGCAATCTCGTTTGCGATTCTTGTCGGCGCCACGCCGATCACGCCAGACGCAAACACAACGCTGACGCTGATTGCGGCCAATGCCTTATTTGTGCTGGCGCTGATCGCCCTGGTCGGCCGAGAGGTGCATCGCATCACCATGGCGCGCCGGCACGGCAAGGCGGCTTCGCGGCTGCATGTGCGCATCGTGACGATGTTTGCGCTGGTCGCGGCCATCCCCGCCATCATGGTGGCCATCATCGCGTCGATCACGCTCGATATCGGCCTCGACCGCTGGTTCGAGATCCGCACCAAGGCGATCGTCAACTCGTCGCTGTCGATCGCCGACGCCTATGTGCAGGAAAACGCTCGCAATCTTCAGGGCACGACGCTGTCGATGGCCTACGATCTCGACGCCTCGCGCACGCTTTACGGCCTCGATCGAACCGGCTTTCTCGACCTGATGAACAAGGAAGCCGTCGGCAGAAGCCTGGTGCATGCGGCGCTGGTCAGGGAAGACGGCTCTTTTGTCGTGAGTGCCCAGACCGATGCCAATTTCGCCATGCCGGCACCGCCCGAGGGCGCGGTGGCAAGTGCGGCCGACGGCAAGCCGGTGCTGATCGAGCCGAAGACGCGCAACATCATGGGCGCCATCATCAAGCTGCGGGAGATCGAAGGCCTCTACCTCTACACCAATCGCCTGGTCGACCCCGAAGTGATCAAGGCGAGGGCGATCGTCCAGTCCAACACCGCCGAATATCGCGGCCTGGAAGACAACAGGCGGACGTCGCAGGTGGCGTTCGCGCTGCCCTATCTGTCGCTGACGCTGATCATCATCCTGTCGGCCATCTGGACCGGCATAGCGGTGGCCGACCGTCTGGTGCGGCCCATCCGTCAGCTCATCGGCGCGGCTGACGAGGTTGCGACCGGCAATCTCGATGTCGCCGTGCCGGTACGGCCTTCCGACGGCGATGTCGCCTCGCTTGGCGATACGTTCAACAAGATGCTGCTGGAGCTTAAATCGCAACGCAACGAGATCCTGTCGGCCAAGGATTTGATCGACGAACGGCGTCGTTTCTCGGAAGCGGTGCTGGCCGGCGTCACCGCCGGCGTCATCGGCGTCGATCCCTACGGCATCGTCTCCATCGTCAACAAATCGGCCGAAACGATGCTGGCCATATCGGCCACGGCGGCGCTGGGGCAGAACCTGTCCGCCGTGCTACCGCATGTCGGCCGTGTCTTCGAGATCGGCCGCAAATCCGGCAAGCCGGTCTATCGCGAGCAGGTCACCTTCTATCGCACCGGCGCCGAGCGTACCTTCAACGTGCAGATCACCATCGAGGCCGGCGACGACGGCGAGGAGGAGAAATCCTACGTCGTGACTGTCGACGACATCACCGATCTGGTCCAGGCACAGCGCTCGTCGGCCTGGGCGGATGTGGCGCGGCGTATCGCACATGAAATCAAGAACCCGCTGACGCCGATCCAGCTCTCGGCCGAGCGCATCAAGCGACGCTTCGGCAAGGTCATCACCGAGGACCGCGAGATTTTCGACCAGTGCACCGACACGATCATCCGGCAGGTCGAGGATATCGGCCGCATGGTCGACGAGTTCTCGGCTTTCGCCCGCATGCCCAAGCCCGAGATGAAAGCCATCGATCTGCGTGAATCGCTGCGCGAGGCGTCGTTCCTGGTCGAAGTCAGCCGCGCCGACATTGCTTTCGAACGCGTGTTCGGCAACGAGCCGCTCAAGGGCACGTTCGATAGCCGATTGATGGCGCAGGCTTTCGGCAACGTCATCAAGAACGCGGCCGAGGCGATTGACGGGCTGGAACAAAAGGACGGTTCGCACGGCATAATCCGGATTCAAGCTGCCCGGCAGAATGGCGCGATCAGAATCGACGTCATCGACAATGGCAAAGGCTTGCCGCGCGAGAACCGCCAAAGGCTGCTCGAGCCCTACATGACGACGCGCGAGAAGGGCACCGGGCTCGGTCTCGCCATCGTCAAGAAGATCGTGGAGGACCATGGCGGGCGGCTCGAATTGCACGATGCGCCCGCGGATTTCCACGGTGGACGCGGCGCGATGATCTCGATCATCCTGCCGCCAGCTGCCGCAACCGCGCCGCCACGCGGTCAAGGCGAAACGGAACACGAACGAGAAACTGAAAAGGTCGGTAATGGCGTCTGATATTCTCATCGTCGATGACGAGGAAGACATCCGTGAACTCGTCGCGGGCATATTGAGCGACGAAGGGCATGAAACCCGCACGGCATTCGATGCCGACAGCGCGCTCGCGGCAATCGCCGACCGGGCGCCGCGGCTGATTTTCCTCGACATCTGGTTGCAGGGCTCGCGCCTCGACGGGCTGGCGCTGCTCGACGAGATCAAGACGATGCATCCGAGCCTGCCGGTGGTGATGATCTCCGGCCACGGCAATATCGAGACAGCGGTGTCGGCCATCCGCCGCGGCGCCTATGATTTCATCGAGAAGCCGTTCAAGGCCGACAGGCTGATCCTGATCGCCGAGCGGGCGCTCGAAACCTCGAAATTACGGCGCGAGGTGTCCGACCTCAAGCAGCGCAGCGGCGAAACTTTCGACTTGATCGGCATGTCGTCGGCGATGAGCCAGCTGCGCCAGACCATCGAGCGCGTTGCGCCGACCAACAGCCGCGTCATGATCATCGGTCCGTCCGGTTCGGGCAAGGAGCTCGCCGCGCGCGCCATCCACACGCTGTCGACGCGCAAGGGCGCGCCGTTCGTGACGCTGAGCGCGGCCAACATCACGCCCGAGCGCATGGAGATCGAGCTGTTCGGCACCGAATCGAACGGCACCGAGCGCAAGGTCGGCGCGCTTGAAGAGGCGCACCGCGGCATTCTCTACATCGACGAAGTGGCCGACATGCCGCGCGAGACGCAGAACAAGATTTTGCGCGTGCTGGTCGAACAGCAGTTCGAGCGGGTCGGCGGCACCAAGCGGGTCAAGGTCGACGTCCGCATCATCTCCTCGACCTCGCAGAACCTGGAGGCGATGATCGCCGACGGCCGTTTTCGCGAAGACCTCTATCACCGCCTGGCGGTGGTTCCGGTCATGGTGCCGGGACTGGCCGAGCGACGCGAGGACATTCCCTACCTCGTCGACAATTTCATGAAGCAGATCGCGCGCCAGGCCGGTATCAAGCCGCGCCGCATCGGCGACGATGCGCTTGCCGTGCTGCAGGCGCACAACTGGCCGGGCAATGTCCGCCAGCTGCGCAACAATGTCGAACGGCTGATGATCCTGGCGCGTGGCGACGATATCGATGCGCCGATCACCGCCGACCTGTTGCCGTCGGAGATCGGCGATGTCATGCCGCGCACGCCGAACCAGTCCGACCAGCACATCATGGCGCTGCCGCTGCGCGAGGCGCGCGAACAGTTCGAGAAGGACTATCTGATCGCCCAGATCAACCGTTTCGGCGGCAACATCTCGAAGACGGCGGAATTCATTGGCATGGAGCGCTCGGCGCTGCACCGGAAACTGAAGTCGCTGGGGGTCTGATCCCCATTGTTGTTGGTCCAGCGGGCCGTGGCCCGTGCAATTGCCGGTTACGGCAGCGGCGGAATCGCCTAGAAATAGCGAGACTGTTCTGAGGGATAACCCATGCCGCGCATTGCCTATGTGAACGGGCGCTATGTCGCCCATGCCGACGCTGCCGTGCATATCGAGGATCGCGGCTATCAGTTCGCCGACGGCGTCTACGAGGTCTGCGAGGTGGCGCAGGGCTTTGTCGTCGACATGCCGCGCCATCTTGCCCGGCTGAACCGCTCGCTTAGCGAATTGTCGATCGACTGGCCGGTCACCAAGGGCGTGCTGCCGCTTCTTCTGCGCGAAATCGTCCGGCGCAACCACGTCGTCAACGGCCTGGTCTATGTCCAGGTTACGCGCGGTGTTGCCAGCCGCGACTTCGTTTTCCCGGCCGATACACCGTCATCGCTGGTGATTACGGCCAGAAAGGCCGACCCGGTGGCGGCCGCCAAGCGAGCCGAGGCGGGCATCAAGGTCATCACCGTGCCGGAAAACCGTTGGGACCGGGTCGACATCAAGAGCACCGGCCTGCTGCCCAACGTGCTGGCCAAGCAGAAGGCCAAGGAGGCCGGCGCCCAGGAAGCCTGGTTCGTCGACACCGATGGCAACGTCAAGGAGGGCGGCTCGTCCAACGCCTGGATCGTTACAAGGGACGGCGTTCTGGTCACCCGGCCGGCGGAGCATGGCATCCTTCGCGGCATCACCCGCACGACCATGTTCGAAGTGGCGGCAAAGCTCGGGTTGACGATCGAGGAGCGCGGGTTTTCAGTCACTGAAGCCAAGGCGGCGCGAGAAGCTTTCATCAGTTCGGCAACGACAATCGCCATGCCGGTCGTGGCAATCGACGGTGCCGCGGTCGCCAATGGGCACCCCGGTTCGATAACACTTTCATTGCGGCAAGCCTTTTTTGACGTTGCGGAAAAAAGTCCAGCCTGATAACCGCACAGACGGACTGCACATCAATATATCTCGTTCTGCTTGTCGTTACTGACGGCAAGGGGGTGTTTGCAAGCTTGACATGTGCCCGCTAATTTGGCGCATTAGCCTGCAAACCGAAGGGGATCGGCGAAAGACAAGAACAATGGCGGAACGATCGCAAAACCTTCAGGACCTGTTCCTGAATTCTGTTCGCAAGAGCAAAAATCCACTCACCATCTTTCTCATCAACGGCGTCAAGCTGACCGGCGTGGTCACTTCCTTCGACAATTTTTGTGTTTTGCTGCGCCGTGACGGCCACTCCCAGCTCGTCTACAAGCATGCCATTTCCACGATCATGCCGAGCCAGCCGGTTCAGATGTTCGATGGCGAGGAAAGCCAGGGCGCCTGATTGGCACGTGAAAAAGACGCGGACCGCGGCGTCCGCGGGAAACCAGCACATAATTCCGGGACGGAAGCCACAGGTCCGACCCGGGCGGTTGTCATTGTGCCGGTGCTTACCCGGCATCAGCGCAACGATGACGAAACGAACCGTCCACGGCTGACGCGTTCGGCGGATGCGCGCCACGACGAAGCTGTCGGCCTTGCCCGCGCCATCAACCTGGATCTGATCCACACGGCGGTGGTCACCGTCAACGATCCACGCCCGGCAACCTTGCTCGGCAGTGGCAAGGTCGCGGAATTCGCCGAGATCGTCAAAGAGGGTCACGCGGAGGTGGTCATCGTCGACCATCCGCTGACGCCGGTGCAGCAGCGCAATCTCGAAAAAGAAATGGATGCCAAGGTGCTCGACCGCACCGGATTGATCCTGGAGATTTTTGGCGAGCGCGCGCGGACCAAGGAGGGCACGCTGCAGGTCGAACTTGCCCATCTCAACTACCAGAAGGGCCGCCTGGTGCGGAGCTGGACCCACCTTGAACGCCAGCGCGGCGGCGCCGGCTTCCTCGGCGGCCCCGGCGAAACCCAGATCGAGTCGGACCGGCGGCAGCTGCAGGAAAAAATCATCAAGCTCAAGCATGAGCTGGAAACGGTGCGCCGCACCCGCGACCTGCACCGCGCCAAGCGCAAGAAGGTGCCGTTCCCGGTGGTGGCGATCGTCGGCTACACCAATGCCGGAAAGTCGACGCTGTTCAACCGGCTGACCGGGGCCGACGTGCTGGCCGAAGACATGCTGTTTGCAACGCTCGACCCGACGCTGCGCCGCGTGCGCCTGCCGCACGGCACGCCGATCATCCTGTCGGACACAGTCGGCTTCATTTCGGACCTGCCGACGCATCTGGTCGCCGCCTTCCGGGCCACACTGGAAGAGGTCGTCGAGGCCGATCTGGTCATCCACCTGCGCGATATCTCGGATCCGGATACCGCAGCGCAAGCCGAGGACGTCGAGCGCATTCTCGCCGATCTCGGCGTCGATGCCGGCGATGCCAAGCGCGTCGTCGAAGTGTGGAACAAGGTCGACCTTCTCGACGACGGCAACCGGGAGCGCCTGCTCGCCGACGGCACTGACGCCAACAAGGCGCCGCCGATCGCCATCTCGGCGGTCACCGGCGAAGGCATCGATGCGCTGAAGGCGCTGATCGAGACCAGGATGTCGGGCGAACTCGAGGAATTGACGGTGACGATCGAACCGCCGCAGTTCGGCCTTGTCGACTGGCTATACCGCAATGGCGACGTCGTTTCGCGGGTAGACAATGAGGATGGCAGCGCGACCATCGCACTCAAGGCCACGCACACCGCCCGGCAAGAGATCGAAAGCCGATTGCACCGCAAAAACAGGCAGTAAGCCTGATTATTTCACGCCCTTGGCCTGCTGCCAGAGCACTTCCATCTCGTCCAGCGTGGCTTTTTCGAGCGTGCTTCCCGATGCATCGATCGCGCGCTCGACATAGTGGAAGCGCGAGCGGAACTTTTCGTTGGTGCCGCTAAGCGCCGCTTCCGAATCGAGCTTGAGGTGACGCCCCAGATTGACGACGGCAAACAGCATGTCGCCGAATTCGTCCTTGATCTCAGCCGTTTCGCCCTTAGCCAGTGCCTCGCGCAGCTCGCCGATCTCTTCCTCGATCTTGTCGAGGATGGGTGCTGCCTCGCTCCAGTCGAAACCGACACGCGCTGCCTTTTCCTGCAGCTTTAGCGCCCGCGTCAAAGCGGGCAGGGCGACGGGCACGCTGTCCAGGAAACCCTTGCCATGGTCTTCGGGGTCGAGGCCGCGGGCGAGGCGCGCACTTCGCTTTTCGGCTTTTTCCTCAGCCTTGATCTTTTCCCACATGCCCTTTGCCATGCCGGCGCTGCGCGCCTTCTCGTCGCCGAAGACATGCGGATGGCGCCGGATCATCTTGGTGGTGATGGCCTCGACCACATCACCGAAGGCAAAATCGCCGGCTTCCTCAGCCATCTGCGCGTGGTAGACGACCTGCAGCAGGAGATCGCCGAGTTCGTCGCGCAGATCGTCGAGATCGCCGCGCGCAATGGCGTCCGCCACCTCATAGGCTTCCTCGATCGTATAGGGCGCGATGGTCGAGAAATCCTGCTCGATGTCCCAGGGACAGCCGGTCTTCGGCGCCCTGAGCGCCGCCATGATCTCGATCAGCCGGGAAATGTCGCGCGAAGGTTTCATGCGGCGAATGCTATCCCGCTGCCTGTCGTGCGGCCAACGGCGTCAGCCGGAGAGGGGAGATTGTCCACAGCGAGCTTCAGCCGAGTACCGACACAACCGCCTTGGCGAGGTCATCCATGCCGTCCTCGGGCAGGCCGGCGACGTTGATGCGGCTGTCGCCGACCATGTAGACGCCACACTCGGCACGCAGCCGCTCGACTTGCGCCTCGGTCAGGCCAAGCCTGGAAAACATGCCGCGATGGCTGGCGATGAAGTCGAAGCGGTCGGAGTTGGACTGCCGGCGCAGCGCGTCGGCGAACTGGACCCGCAGCCTCAGCATGCGCAGCCGCATCTCCTCCAGCTCCGCCTCCCAGTCGGCGCGAAGGCCATCATCTTCCAGCACCGTGCGCACGGCGGCGGCGCCGTGGTCCGGCGGCATCGAATACATGGCGCGCGCCGCCGCCAGCATCTGGCTCATCGCGACATCGGCTTGCGCGCTATCCTTCGCCAGGATCATCGCCGCGCCGACGCGGTCGCGGTAGACGGCAAAGTTCTTCGAGCAGCTCGAGGCAACGACCATTTCAGGCACCTTGCCCGCGAGAAGGCGCAAGCCGGCCGCATCGGCGTCCAGGCCTTCGCCAAAGCCCTGATAGGCAATGTCGACAAAGGGCAACAGCCCGCGCTCGACGACAAGATCGGTGACGCTGGCCCATTGCGCGATATCGAGATTGGCGCCGGTCGGGTTATGGCAGCAGCCATGCAGCAGCACGATATCGCCGGGCTCGGCTGCGCCAAGCGTTGCCAGCATCTCGTGGAAGCGCACCGCGCCGGAAACGGCATCGAAATAGGGATAATCGCGCACCTTGAGGCCGGCCCCGCGCATCACCGGCGGGTGGTTCGGCCATGTCGGGTCCGACAGCCAGACGGTTGCGTCGGGGCGGGTCCGCTTCAACAGCTCCGCCACCAGCCGCAGCGCGCCGGAACCGCCAGGCGCTTGCGCGGCGCGGATGCGCGTCATGTCGGCAGCGGGGCCGAAGGCCAGCTTGACCATCGCCGTGTTGAAGCCGGTGTCGCCGGCAAGGCCGAGATAGGTCTTGGTGTCCTGGTCCTGCAGCAACCGCTTCTCGGCCTCGCGCAGGGCGCGCATGACCGGCGTCCTGCCGTCGCGGTCCTTGTAGACGCCGACGCCGAGATCGATCTTGCCGGGGCGCGGATCGGCGCGATAGAGGCCGATCAAGGCGATGATCTTGTCGGCCGGGGCAGGTTGCAGGGTCTCGAACATCAATACGGCTCCAATGGCGGCGGAGTAATACGCAAAGCGGCCGCGTTTCGCCAGTGCTTCCATCTGCGCCAGTCCGCTAGCGTACTGGACCGTTACGCCAAGCTTTGTCTGTACGGCAGGGGTCGGCGGCTATGGCGACGGGTTCATTCCAATCCGCCGGATAAGCACCCGTCCAATCACGGCGAGACCGATGCCGGTCAGCAGGGAGAAACCGCCGAGCATGCCGGCCAGCCCGGCAAGGAACCAGCGTCCGGCGAAGCTGTCGACGGAGGCATTTTGCGGATTGGTTGGGTCGTAAGCGACAGGGACGCTGTCGCCATCACCCCAGAACGAGCTGTGGACGGCATTGTTGAAGCGGATGACGGTGCCGTCGGCGGTCGAGAACTCGATGCGGGGATTGTATTCGGCGGCGACAATCCTGCCTGTCGCCGAAGCGGTACGAGGGCCGTACATCTCGACGATGGCCAGCACGCCGGAAGCGATCAGTCCGACAATGCCAAAGATGATGAACACCCTGCCGACGATCGGCAACGCTGCAAAACCCGTTACACGACTACCATTGGCCATCTTTTGCTCCTGGGACAGACGGATAAGGCTAGACTTCATCCATAAAGCAAACATCTGCCGCACGGGAGATGGGTAAGTGCGCAGCGGACTTCTGATTGCATGATGCCTATTGTGGCGACGCAAAAAAGTTTTGGTGGCGATGGATTAAGATCCCCGCCTGTTTCGTAAACGGGGCATGAAACGGTCGATGCCACGCTTCGATATTGTCGGACAGCTGGGTTCGCTCAGGCGCTACGCACGCTCGCTGACGCGCGACGGCACTGACGCCGAGGATCTGGTGCACGATGCGCTGGTGCGCGCCTACGAGCGGCGCGACACATTCCGCTCGGGCGGCAATCTGGGGGCATGGTTGCTGTCGATCGTCCACAACGCTTTCATCGACAAGATGCGCTCGCGCCGGTCGGAAGCAGCGCGTGTCGAGCAGGCCGGCTATCTCACCGATGCCAGCACGCCGGCGCCTCAGGAACATTCCGTGCGACTGGCGCAGGTGCGCGAGGCCTTTTTCAGTCTGCCGGAGGAGCAGCGTTCGGCGCTGCATCTGGTCGCCATCGAGGGCCTTTCCTACCAGCAGGCCGCCGACGCCAGCGGGGTGCCGCTGGGCACGCTGATGTCGCGCATCGGCAGGGCGCGCGCAGCACTGCGCGAGATGGAAAACGCTGCACCTTCGCCGGCCAAAAGCCATCTGAGGATCGTGGGAGACCCGTCATGACCGACCTGTTGCGGGACCCGGTGACCGATACCGATCTCGATTCTTATGTCGACGACCAGCTGGATGTCGCGCGCCGCATCGAGGTCGAGGCGTTCCTCTCGGTTCGTCCGGAGGCTGCGGCGCGGGTGATGTCCGACTTGAGGACGCGCGACGAACTGCGCCTGGCGCTGGCTGCTTCCACAGGCATGGCGCGGCCGGCGACGACTGAAGTCGCGCGCCGGCTGGGCAGGGGACTGGCCAGTCGCCGCGTCTTCGCCGTGCTGCAGCGGGTGGCCGCGGTCGCCGTCTTTGTCGCTGCCGGCTGGCTGGCGAACGGCCTCTTCGGGCCGCTGCTGGTGACCAAGGTCGTGGCTTCGCCGCCGCCGCCCGCCTATGTCGAAGAAGCGATCCGGGCGCACAAGACGACGCTCATGCGCGAGGCGATGCCCTCGCAGCTGGAGGCGCCCAACTACAATGGCGACGAAATCCGCGCCGCCACCGCAATCGTCATGCCATCGCTGCCCAAGGACTGGAAGGTCCGCGACGTGCAGATCTATCCGTCGCGCTTCGGGCCGAGCGTCGAAGTGGCGCTGGAGACGAAGGATATGGGGCTGGTCTCGCTGTTTGCGATCCGGCCCGGAACCTTCGACGTGGTCAAGCCTGCCATCGCGCCCTCCGGCGACATCTCCTCTGCCTATTTCCAGATCGGCGAGGTCGCGTACGCGGTCGTCGCGCGCAGCGATGTCCACGACCTCGACCGCGCGGCCGAGACGCTTGCCAAGACACTTTACTGATCAGGACACTTTACTGAGACCACATAAGGAGAACCCGCATGAATACCCCTGACCTCGGATACCGCATGGGCACTGGCGCGCGCGCCGGCGCCGTCTATGACGAGGGCCTGCGCAGCCACATGCTGCGTGTCTATAACTATATGGGCATCGGCCTCGTCGTCACCGGCATCGTCGCCATGGTGGTCGCTTCGACGCCGGCCCTCTACGTGCCGATCTTTTCCAGCCCGCTGAAATGGGTGGTGATGCTGGCGCCGCTCGCCTTCGTGCTGCTGTTCTCGTTCAAGATGCAGACGATGTCGGCGGCGAGCGCCCAGTTGATGTTCTGGGCCTTCTGCGCGGTGATGGGGCTGTCGCTGGCTTCGGTGTTCCTGGTCTTCACCGGCACCAGCATCGCGCGCACCTTCTTCATCACCGCCACGATGTTCGGCGCCACCAGCCTCTACGGCTACACGACCAAGCGCGACCTGACCCAGTTCTCGTCCTTCCTGATCATGGGCCTGATCGGTGTGGTGATCGCCAGCGTCGTCAACATCTTCCTTGGCTCGACCGCGCTGCAGTTCGCCATTTCGGTGATCGGCATCGCGGTGTTCGTTGGCCTGACCGCCTGGGACACGCAGACGATCAAGGAACAGTATGCGGAGAATTTCGACGCGGAATCGCAGCAGAAGCTCGCCGTCTTCGGCGCGCTGTCGCTCTACCTGAACTTCGTCAACATCTTCCAGCTGCTGCTGAACTTCACCGGCGAACGCGAATAGTCGAACCGTAGCAGGGCAACAATCTCGATCTCGCAGTGGCCGGAGGAGAATCTCCGGCCACTGTCGTTTTTGCCGTCGAGACATCGCTCCTCTATCAGCGCGATGTCGCTGCGCCCTTGAGTCCATGCGGGCTTTTGCTAACCTGCCGCTCGCACGCAGCTTTCCGCGAGAACGCATGGAACAAGTGACGCTTCACGGCGACGGCATCTCGGCAACCATTGTCGGGCAGGGGGCCGAGCTCGTCTCCTTGCGCAATGCCGAGGGTCTGGAGTTTTTGTGGCAGGCCGGGCCGGAATGGCGGCGGCATTCGCCGGTGCTGTTTCCGATCGTCGGCCGGCTGAAGGGCGACCAGCTCCGCCATGGGGGCCGGGTCTATCCCCTGACGCAGCACGGATTTGCGCGCGACAAGCCATTTGTGTGGGCTGCTGAGACGAGTCCCCGATCTTGCACGCTGGTGTTGACCGACGATGCCGATACACGCACGCGCTATCCGTTCGCCTTTCGCCTTGCCATCACCTATACGCTCGAGCGTCGCGAACTTGGTGTGAGCTTCGAGATTGCCAACACCGGCGACGAGACGCTGCCAGCCTCCATCGGTGCACATCCGGCTTTCAATTGGCCATTGCAGCCGGGGCTCGCCAAGACCGACTACCACCTGACCTTTGCCCAGGACGAGCCGGCGCCGATCCGCCGGCTGAAGGATGGCCTGGTGCTGGCTGCACCGCGGCCGACGCCCATCGAAGGCAAAACGCTGGCGCTTTCCGAACAGCTGTTCGAGGCAGACGCCGTGATCCTCGACCGGCCGGCCAGCACCAGCGTGCGCTATGCCGCCGCGAACGGTGCGGCGATCGAGATGTCGTGGCAGGGTTTTAAGGAATTGGGCATCTGGTCGAAGCCGGGCGGCGCTCCGTTCCTGTGTATCGAACCCTGGCACGGGCTTGCCAGCCCCGTGGATTTCGATGGCGAGTTCGCGGACAAGCCGGGCGTGATGCTGATCGCGCCCGGTGAAAAGCGCGTGCTGAGCTATCAGGTACGGCTCGAGCATGCGCCGCTGTGACCGATGAACCAGAGACAGGCGCGATGAAACTGGCTTCATCGGCACGGGTGCCCTTACAGCGGCCATTGTCAGCGGGCTCAAATCCGTCGCGGATAACTCCGTCTCCGTGCTGCTGTCGCCGCGCAATGAAGAGATCGCCGCAGAGCTGGCAGCCCGTTATCCGGATGTGCGTATCGCTGATGACAATCAGGCGGTTCTCGATCAATGCGACCTGGTCATGCTGGCTGTCCGGCCGCAAATTGCGCATGACGTCCTGCCGGGTTTGCGGTTTCGGCGCGAGCATCACCTCATCAGCTTGATCGCCACGCTGCCGCGCGAGGAGATTGCCCGCTTGACCGCACCCGCGCACCAGGTGACGAAAGCGCTGCCCATGCCGATGATCGCCCACCGGCTGGGGGCAACGATCATCTGCCCGCCGGATGCCACTGTCGCTGCCTTGTTCGGCAATCTGGGGAAAGTGATCGAGGTCGAGAACTCAGCCGAATTCAACGCGTTGAGCGTGGCCACCGCAACCTATGCCAGCTACTTCAGATATCTCGATACGATCAACAGCTGGCTCAAGAGGAATGGCGTGGAGGAAGGGAAGGGGCGCGATTACATCGCCTCGCTTTTCAAAGCCTTGGGAAGCGCTCCTGATATGTCGCCGGATGCCGACTTCATGCATCTGGCGCAGGACTATGCGACGCGCGGCGGCATCAACGAACAGGTTCTTCGCGAACTGACGGCGCGAAACGTGTTCGAGGCGCTCACCGAGAGCCTGGACGGCGTACACCGGCGCATCGTCGGCGATACGCCTTGATGGGCGGCACCTTGAAGTTCCCTGATGATCAGGAGTATGGCTCCAACGGATGTTCCGGACCGTTTCGGGAGGGTCGGCGGGTGCCTGGATGCTTGAAATTGGGCTTTGTGGCAGCGGCGCTGGCTGTGCTGATTGTCTTTCCGGTCGCTGCCGCCGACATCGACCGCGCCAGCATCTACCGCGCGCAGTCGGTGACCAGCGGCACTGGCGAGGAGAACCGGGCGTGGGGCCTGGCGCCGTGCCTTGAAGAGGTGCTGGTCAAGGTTTCCGGCGACCCGCGGCTGATCGGCGACCCGCGTGTTGCGGACATGAGCCGGCACGCGGCCGACTATGTCACTGGTGTCGGCTACCGCGACCTGCTCAACAACCGCCCGCCGCATGACGAGCAGGGCACCCACGACCGGCCGCATTACATCACCGCCGATTTCGACCCGGACAAGATCGATGCCTTGCTGGCGTCGCTCGGGCGCAAACCGTGGGCGGTGCCGCGGCCAAAAATCGTCGCACTGCTGGATGTAAGGCCGATGAAAGGCGACGGCTTCACGCTGGTGCGCGATGGCGGCGGCGAGCTTGCGGCGGATATGCGCGTTGCGCTGGCGGACGCGGCGCACCGGACCGGTTTGCCGCTGGAGTTGCCTCGGCCGTCCGACGTCGCGCTCGCCGACGTGGCCAACACGCTGGATGGGGACGCCCTGCTTGCCGGCACTTTGGTATGGCGCCAGGAAGCGCTGGGCTGGGTCGGCGACTGGCGGCTCAGCTTCAAGGATAAGGACTATCGCTGGCAGGTACGTGGCGTCAGTTTCGACGATGCGTTCCGCAACGCCACGCGCGGAACGCTGCAGATCCTGTCGGGGAATGGACAGCCGGAAGCCGTCACGCCCTGACTTCAAGGGAACCTTCTTGCCGGAGCACCGTAAACAAAGTGGCGGGCAAGCTTTGAGCAAGGAGGTAGAATTGCAACATCGCCGGATCGACATTGACGGAAACAGCATCTTCTATCGCGAAGACGGCCCGCCTGATGCTCCCGTCCTTCTCCTGCCGCACGGCTATCCGTGCTCGTCCTATCAATTCCGACGGTTGATGCCGGCACTTGCCGATCGCTGGCATACATTCGCGCCGGACTTTCCCGGCTTTGGCTATAGCGCCACGCCCGAAATGTTGGTTTTTGGCTATGATTTCGATGCCTATGCCGAGTTTCTGACAGCTTTCGCCGATGCGCTCGGCATGTCGCGCTATGCTCTCTGGCTGCACGATTATGGCTCGCAGATCGGACTGCGCCACGCCATCGCACATCCCGAGCGCATCGCGGCACTCATCATCCAGAACGGCGATATATACCAGGATGTTCTCGGGCCGAAATACGCTGGGATAAAAGCCTATTGGAAGGAAAAGACGCCCGAAAAGCACCGGCCGTTGGAAGAGGCGGTGAGCGAGGAGGGGTTCCGGCACGAGTTTGTCGGAGAGGTGGATTACGCTGTAGCCGAGCGCGTGCCTCCCGATCTTTGGAAACTCCACTGGCCTTTGATGGACACGCCGATCCGCCGGCGGCTCGCGGTCGGCCTGATGGAGAAGCTGGAGGCGAACCTCGGCTGGTTCCCGCGCTATCAGAGCTATCTGCGCGAGCACCAACCGCAGACGCTCATTGTCTGGGGCCCCGAGGATGGTTACATGCCGGCACAATCGGCGCATGCCTACCACCGCGATTTGCCGGAAGCAGAACTTCATCTCATCGGCGGCGCCGGCCACTGGCTGCTCGAAACCCATTTCGATGAGGCGCTTCCCCTGGTGCGCGATTTTCTGGCGCGCGTCCACAGTCAGGAAGCGAAAGGGACGGGCCGGGCGGCCGGCCGGGCGTAGACCCCTCCGTTGCGGCCACCCGATCAATCTGCAACCATGGCGTCATGATGGAGAAGTCTGCCGCGCCCTGGGCTCTGCTGCAAATCGCGATCGAGCCGAAGTCGCGGGCCGATCAGGAGAATCTGCTTGTCACTTCGTCCAAGCTCGCGCCTGACGACCGCGACCCACCGGCCGCCATGGCCATGGCCAGATGACGTCGCCAAAATTCTCCTCGCGGGCAGGGTTCCTTGTCGGCCTCGGCATCACGCCCGTCGCCTTTTTCCTGGCGCTCTATTCGGCCGGAGCCGGGCATGGCGACTATGGGCTGGCGCGACTTCTCTATCCGGTCCCCATGCTGGCAACGCTGTTGACCAACACAACGATCACCGGCCTTTCCATCGGATTGGCTGCGCTGCAGTTTCCTGCCTATGGGGCATTTGTTGCGGGCGCCGGCGGCTCCAGATGGCTGGCCCTTGGCGTCTTCCATCTTGTTGCAATCGCAGCAGCCTTCAGCGGCCTCCTGGAAAGCTTTTCGGGATGACGCTCCTGTTCGTTATCCTGGTGCCAGCCCGTCGAGCAGGAAGTCGAGGCCTTTGCGAAAGGCGCCATCCCTTGAGAAATGAAGACCACGCCAACTCATTTCGCCACTGCTTCGTCAACGTTCCTCCCGCCAAGCAATCAGAGCCGCCGGCCTGCATCTCAGTCAGCAGGGCGTATATTGGCACGCCGCTAATGGAAGCAGCAGCCACATATGAAAGTCGCATAAGATAGATTATGGAACTTGTGCATTAGACTGAAGCTGGAAATTGCTGCGATTTTCACGGGTTTGGCATGATCGACGCGTGTTGCCTTGAGCCGATGGCCAACGCTACGCTGTGTCGATGACGACAGCAACGCGTGACATCGAAGCGGCGATCGAAGTGTTCGTGCACGGCTTCAGTACCGATAAGAGCCGCACCTTTCCATACGAAGCCAGCCGCGTCGGACCCTTGTGGCTGATGCGCGATGCCGAGCGCAAGAATGCACGCGACTACCGTGGCGAAGAATGGATCGTCCATGACGTCGCCGCCGAGGAAGCCGATGCCATCGTGCGGCAGCATGCGCGGCCGGGCTTTGCCGTTTCGGTCGTGATCGCGAATGACGGCCCGGACGAACCAACGCGAACGGCCTACAAGGCGCTCGGCTACCGGCTGCTGCGGACGGAAGGCTTTTTCATCCAGTCGCTGCGCCAAATTCCAGACCCGCCAGCAATCGTCTCTATCGAACGGGTGAGGACGGCTGAACGCGCTGCACAACTGGGAAAGGTCATACGCAGGCGGCCACTTCCAGACGATCAACTCGGCGACGATGCGCCGTTTCGCCAGTATGTGGCGCTCGATGGCGACGCCATCGTCGGGCGTGTGCGCAGCATAGACGCCGTCGGCGCCACATGGTGCTCGGCAATGTTTGTCGAGCCTTCGCACCGGCGTCGAGGCATCGGCCAGGCGCTGATGGCCAAAATGCTGCATGACGACAAAGCGCATGGGTCGCGGTGCTCGATGCTGTTGGCGACGCGTGCCGGAGCGCTGCTTTATCCCCGCATGGGCTATGAGCGGATTGGAACGCTGCTGATCTTCGCGCCGAAGAACCGAACGTCCTTATAAAGATCTGCTCGTATCATGCTGTCTCATAAAGGAATTTCGATCACCATGCCGTCATAGGCCGGAGTGACGTTGGCCGGCACCTCGGCCTTCACCGTGGCATAGTCGAGCGGCACATGCATATGCGTCAGCACGGCCTGTTTCGGCGCCAGTTTTTCAATCCAGCCAAGCGCCTGACCGAGCGACAGATGACTGGGATGGGTATGGTACTGCAAGGCATCGATGACCAGCATTTCCAGGCCGCGCAGCCGCTCGGCGGTGGCATCCGGGAAGTCGCTTATATCGGGGCAGTAGGCCAGCCCGCCGATGCGGAAGCCGAGCGAAATGATGTCGCCATGGATCTGCGGCAGCGGCTCGAGGGTGAGGGCACCGCCCTCGCCTTCGATCGTCACCGCCCTTACGTGATCGATGATGTGCGGCCTGACGATCGGCGGATAGGAACTGCCAAACGGCGTCTCGAAGCAATAGCCGAACGCTTCGCGCAGCCTGAGCATGGTCGGCTGGTCGGCATGGACATCGATCAAATGGCGCTGCTCCAGCACGTAGCCGCGCAGATCGTCGATGCCGTGGATGTGGTCGGCGTGCGGATGCGTATAGACGACGGCGTCGATGCGCCGGACGGCCGCCATCAGCATCTGCTCACGGAAATCAGGCCCGGTGTCGATGACGACCGTGGTTCTGGCGCCGTTGGCTGCTATCCGCTCGACGAGCGCGGCTGAGCGTGTACGCCGGTTTTTCGGATTGGCCGGGTCGCAATTGCCCCAATCGCCGGTGATCCGCGGCGTGCCAGGTGACGAGCCGCAGCCGAGGATGGTGAGGCGCAGCCGGTCGCTCATGCGTCAGAGCCCGGCGGGCCGCGGCATCTTGCCGAACAGCCGGAAGAAGTTCGCCGTCGTCAGCGTCGCGATCTCGGCTTCGCCAACGCCGACCGTCTCCGCCAGCACCTTGGCTGTATGCGCGATATAGGCCGGCTCGTTGCGTTTGCCGCGGAACGGCACCGGCGCCAGATACGGTGCGTCGGTCTCGACCAGCAGCCGGTCATGCGGCACATCGGCTGCGATGGCGCGTAAATCGGCGGAGTTCTTGAAGGTCAGTATGCCCGAGAAGGACACATAGCCACCAAGCGCCACGCCGACCTCTGCCAGCCGTCGCCCCGACGAAAAACAATGCAGGATGAAGGGGAAGGCGCCCTTCCCTGTTTCGTCTTCGAGGATGGCAGCCATGTCGTCATCGGCATCGCGCGAATGGATCACCAGCGGCAAGCCGGTCTCGCGCGCGGCCGCTATGTGAGTGCGAAAGCCCTGCGCCTGCGCATCGCGTGGCGCCTTGTCGTAAAAATAGTCGAGCCCGGCCTCGCCGATCGCCACCACCTTCGGGTGCGCGGACAGGCGCACAAGGTCCTCAGCCGTCACATCCAGTTCTTCGCCGGCATTGTGAGGATGGGTGCCGACCGAGCAATAGATTTCGTCGAAACTCTCGGCAATCTCAAGCACTTGCGCAAACCGCTTCACGCGTGTCGAGATGGTCACCATGTGACCTATACCGGCAGCCTTTGCGCGGGCGACGATGGCCGCCCGCTCCTCGGTGAAATCCGGAAAGTCGAGATGGCAATGGCTGTCGACGAGCATCAGGCGCTCGCCTCAGGGTTTTCGACATAACGCGGAAACACGCCCTCCGGCGCGGGCAGCGCCGTGCCGGGCACCAGCGCATAGTCGGCATGGACATGCGCGAAGTCACGCTTGTCCGCCGGCACCGCCAGCAGGTCCAGCAGCTTGCCGGCCGACCCCGGAATGTAGGGCTGGCACAGCAATGCCACGCGCCGCACCAGTTCGGCGGTCGTCCACAGCACTGTTTCCATGCGCGCCGGATCGGTCTTCTTCAGCGCCCAGGGCGCCTGCGAGGCGAAGTAGCGATCCGCTTCCGCCACAACGCCGAAGATCGCCGCCAACGCGAGATGGATGCCCTGTTCCGCCATCGCCTGGCGCGCGGTACCCAGCGCTTCCACCGCCTGGTCGAGGATCGCGCTGTCGGCTTCGGTCAGCTCGCCGCGATGCGGCACCACGCCGCCGCAGTTCTTGGCGATCATCGACAGCGAGCGCTGCGCCAGATTGCCGAGACCGTTGGCGAGATCGGCATTTGTGCGGTTGACGATCGCGTCATGGCTGTAGCTGCCGTCCTGGCCGAATGGCACCTCACGCAAGAAGAAATAGCGCACCTGGTCGAGGCCGTAATGCTCGACCATGGTGAAGGGGTCTACGACATTGCCGACCGACTTCGACATTTTCTCGCCGCGGTTGAACAGGAAGCCATGCGCGAAGACGCGCTTCGGCAGTTCGATGCCGGCCGACATCAGGAAAGCCGGCCAGTAGACGGCATGGAAGCGGACGATGTCCTTGCCGATAATGTGCGTGGCCGGCCAGTAGCGCCATTGCTCGGCCTTGGTGTCGGGATAGCCGGCAGCGGTGATGTAGTTGGTCAAGGCATCGACCCAGACATACATCACATGCTTGTCGTCGCCGGGCACCGGCACGCCCCAATTGAAGGTCGTGCGCGAGACCGAGATGTCCTTGAGGCCGGACCTGACGAAGCTCATCACCTCATTTCGGCGCTCGGCCGGACCGACGAAATCGGGCTGGCTTTCGTACAGCGCAAGCAATTTGTCCTGATAGGCGGAAAGCCTGAAGAAGTAGCTTTCCTCCTCATTCCATTCGACCGGCGAGCCAAGCGGCTCGCGGCGCACGCCGTCGTCGCCGAGCGTGGTTTCGCTCTCTTCGAAATAGGCTTCCTGGCGGACCGAATACCAGCCACTGTAGCGGTCGAGATAGATGTCGCCATTGGCCGCCATCGCCTTCCAGATCGCCTGGCACGACTCGTAGTGGCGTGGTTCCGTCGTGCGGATGTAATCATCATTCGAGCCGCCCAGGACCTCTGTCATCGAACGGAAGATCGCCGAGTTGCGGTCGGCAAGCGCGAGTGGCGTTATGCCTTCCTTCTCGGCCGTCTGCTGCATCTTGAGGCCGTGTTCGTCAGTGCCGGTGAGGAAGAGCACGTCCTTGCCGTCCAGGCGCTGGAAGCGGGCCAGCGCGTCGGTCGCAATGACCGTATAGGCGTGGCCGATATGCGGCTTGCCGTTCGGATAGAAAATCGGTGTCGTGATGTAGAATGTGTCGCGTGACATGAATGAACCGTCATGAATGTCCGAATTGAGTGTGAGCGGTGGATATCGCATCGAGACGGCGATTGCCATCCCGACCCAATGCCGAAACCGGTCACATTCGCATTGCGGAATTCAGGCGGTCGATCATGGTCAAGGCGTGCTGCTTCTTGTCAAGATTGTAGGTATCGGTCTCAGATATGGCGTTCAGCGCCTCGTGCCAAGTGTCGGACAGCGTTTTCGCCCGCGCGAGATCCCCGGCCAGCGCGGCTTCACTGGCGCCAGTGGAGAGCAGATCGAGCGCGCGGCGGTTGAAGATGTCGAACTGGATCGCCTGGTCGCGGCCGGCGACGGCATCGGCAAGCCGATAGGCTCCGGCGATGTCGCTCTTGCCCGACGTGACCAGGGCGTCGAGCGTGCCGGCAATCTCCAGCCCGCCATATTGGGTCAGAAGGATCGCATTGCGGGCGCTGCCCCCTGCCCGTTCCGCCAGTGCCGCGCGCGCGGCAGGATCGGAAGGTGGCGGCGGCTCGACGGTCTCCAGAACACTCATCAGGCTGCCGGCATCGAGCGGCGTCAGCCGCACCATCTGGCAGCGCGAACGGATGGTCGGCAAAAGGCTGCCCGGCGCATGCACGATGAGGATGAACAGCGTGCGGCTCGGCGGCTCCTCGAGGTTCTTCAGCAAGGCATTGGCGGCGTTGGTGTTCATGTCGTCGGCCGGATCGACGATCACCACCCGGTAGCTGCCGTCATGCGAGGTCAGCGACAGGAAGCGGTTGACCTTGCGGATCTCGTCGACGGTGACGACGGTCTTGAAACTCTTGGTCTTGTCGTTCAGCGGCCGGGTCAGGTGCAGCACGCCGGGATGCGCCCCGGTGGCGATCTGGCGAAACAGCGGTGAGGCCGGATCGGGAACGGCAAACACATCCGGCGCCTGGTCGAAGGCCGGATGCTTCAACAGATGGTGCGCCAGGTGAAAGGCAAGCGTCGCCTTGCCGATGCCGACCGGCCCGGCAAAGATCAACGCATGCGGCAGTTTTCCCGAGCGATAGGCGGCAGCGAGCATCGCGGCCGCCTGCTCATGGCCGACCAGGCGCAGCGTCTCGGACGGCTCCGGTACACCGTCCAGTGTGTCGTGCTGCTCGGGAGCGATGCGTTCGAAGATCATGCGGGCGCCGCCTGTCGGTTGCGCGCGGGCGCCCTCGCCTCAAGTGCGGCGAACACCACCGCGGTGATGACATCCTCCACCGCAGCGGGAGGCGCCGACGCGTCGATCACGATGCAGCGGTCCGGCTCGGCGGCTGCGATCGCCAGGAAGGCGTCACGGCGGCGCTGGTGGATGTCCAGCGTCTCCTTTTCGAAGCGGTCCGGACCGTCCTCGGCGCCACGCCGCGCGGCGGCGCGCCGCAAGCCCTCGGCGGGGTCAATGTCAAGGATCAGCGTCATGTCCGGCATCATGCCGTTGACCGCGACCTCCTCCAGAGCTTCCATGAAAGCCGGATCGAGGCCGCCGGTGACGCCCTGATAGACGCGCGACGAATCCAGGAAACGGTCGCAAAGCACGATGGAGCCGCGCTCCACCGCCGGCCGGATGACCTGCTCGACATGGTCGGAGCGTGCGGCGGCAAACAGCAGCGCCTCCATCTTCGGCCCGAAAGGCTCGGCGGCGCCGGACAGGAGCACGTGCCTGACCGCCTCGGCGCCGGGTGACCCCCCGGGTTCGCGGGTGAGGAGGACATCGTATTTCTTGGCGCGCATCTTCTGGGCCAGCCGCTCGATCTGCGTCGACTTGCCGGCGCCCTCGCCGCCTTCGAAGGTGATGAAAAATCCGCTTGCCAATCGAAAGGCCTTTGTCCTGCTTTGCGCTGGTGTCTTAGTCCGCGCCCGAGAAAAGGTCCACGCCGCAGGAACTCAACGCAGCCAGCCTACGGCCAGTTCCCTGGCGGCATCAAACGCGCGTTGCGGCAGTGTGCCGACGCCGACCGATTCGGCGGCGAAAAGCGGCGTTTCCTGGCTCAGCGTATCGCCGATCCAGACGCGCAGCGCGCCGACGGGTTGCCCCTCCTCCACCGGCGCCGATACCGGCCCCTGATAGACGATCCTGGCGGTCAGCTTGTCGCGGTTGGCGATCGGCAGCAGGACGTCGATCGGCGCCTTTGCCTTCAGCGCTACGCTGGATTTGGCGCCGCCGAACACCTGGGCCTCGCCGACGACTTCGTTGCCAGCGAAAATCTCGGTCTTCTCGAAGGAGCGGACGCCCCATTCGAGCAGCTTGCGAGCTTCCTCGGCGCGCTCGCGATCATTGGCCAATCCGCTCATCGCCGCGAACACCCTGGTTCGGTCATGGCTGACCGAGCCGACAATGCCGAAACCGCCCGCCTCGCTCGACCCGACCGCCAGCCCATCGGCGCCGATGCCCATGGCCAGCAACGGGTTGCGGTTCTTTTGCGAGATCTTGTTCCAGGTGAAATCGGCCCGGCCGTAATAGAGATAGAGATCCGGATATTCGCGCCATATATGCAGGCCAAGCTGCGCCAGTTCGCGCACTGTCGTCTGCTGGCCGTCGGCCGGCAGGCCGGTGGAATTGACAAATGTCGATTTCGGCAGCCCGATCTGGCGCGCGCGATCGTTCATCTGAGCGGCGAAATTCTCTTCCGAGCCGGCCATGCCTTCGGCCAGCACCATGCAGCCGTCATTGGCGGCCTGTATGGTGACCCCCTGGATCAGGTCCTCGACCCGCACCGCCGATTTAAGCTTGGCGAACATGGTCGACGTTCCCGACGGGGCGCCGCCCTTGCGCCAGGCATTCTCCGAGACCACGAAGGTGTCGTCGAGGCTCATGCGCTTCGACTTGATGGCGTTGAAGACCATCTCCATGGTCATCAGCTTGGCCATCGAGGCCGGCGGGATCGGTTGGTCGGCATCCTTGGAAAACAGCACCGTGCCGGTTTCGGCATCGATCATGAAAGCCTGCGTGGCCTTGGTCTCGAAAAGCTGCGCGTTGGCCGGAACCAGCGCGGCAAGCAAGAAGCCAAGGCCAAAAAGCCCGGCAAAAGGGTGGAAAAGGCGAAATCGCATGAAGAGGCTCGACCTGTTAGCCGGCAGAAACTTGCCGCAACGCTATCAGGCTTCTTCCCGGCGGATCAACCGCGCAATCACAAAACCGGCGTGCCTTTGTTGGTCAGTTGCGCACAGCCAGCGCGTCCGGCGCGCCATGCGACCATGCCGCGCGCAAGAGGTCGTCGACATTGCCGTGGCCATCCGGATAGAGATTGACCGCGTACCAGTCATTGCCGTCGAGCTCGGTGCTCTGGATTTCCGTCCTGCCGAAGGGTTTTAGGGCCGCAGCCACCCGCTTTGCCTCGGCGGCATCGTCGAAGGAGCCGGCGGCGACATAGTCGGAAACGGCAGGCGCCGCCTGCGGGTTGGATTTCTTCCACGATTGCAGGATGTCGGCTGGTGACATGCCCTGGTCATCGAGTGCTGCAAAGACGTCGGCGCGCTGCACGCGTGCATCCGCATAGGAGAGCGAAGCCACGGCAAAGGGCGATTCCGGGCGCTGAGGCACGATCGGCCCGAATTCCGGCAGCGTCACATCGCTTGAGCCCGGTGCCTGCATCGACATCACTGGCTGTGTGTCGGAATTCGTCAACTGACCAGGAAACGGCACTGCGGCAGGTGGTGCGCCAACAGATAGGCTCGGCGAAGGTCCGTTCATCGCCACCATGACGCCGGTCGGCAAGCCATCGGACGGGTCCGGGCGGTTGTTGCCCGGGCGATAGGAGGCGACCAGATATTGGTCGTCGTCGCCGTCGAGCGGCGCGCGGCCGATATATTCCACTTTGACCCTGGCCGTGCCGACCTTGGCATAGTCGAGCATTTGCGCGGCGCGTTCCGAGACATCGATGATGCGTCCCTCGTGATAGGGGCCGCGGTCGTTGACGCGCACGATGACCGAGCTTCCGGTCTCGGTGTTGGTGACACGGGCATAGCTCGGCAGCGGCATGGTCGGATGCGCCGCGGTCAGATGGGTCATGTCGTAGACTTCGCCATTGGCTGTGAGACGACCGTGGAAGGCATCGCCATACCAGGAGGCGAGACCGACCTTGGCGTAGCGCTTGTCTTCCTTGGGGTAATACCACTTGCCGCGCACCTGATAGGGTTTGCCCAACTGGTCGCGGCCGCCGCCGCGCCGCATGTACTGAACGCGCGGGCTGGCCTTCACGCCGTATTCGGTCTCGGCAAAATATTCCTTCGAGCGAGGCTTCTTGTAGACCATGGCTTTCGGCTCGGACTGCGGCGACGCGCACGCGGCCAGCAACGCAGCCGAAAGAGCGCACAACACCAAAGCAGGAGCGCGACGAAGACGCCGATGCGTCGTGGTCTGCATGTTTTCCGATGTCCCTACCGTCTCGACACAGGCGCCGCTTCTAGAATTTCGGCGGAGCCAGATGAGCAATGCCTGCGACGCGCCAATCCCCATCCCTTGTGCGCAGGAATTGTTTATCAGCGTATTAATCGATTGTGTCCGGAACCGGGCAGGAATGTGGCGGAGTTCTTGGGTCGGTCGGGCCTGTGGAGAGGCATTCGAGACGGTAGTGTGCTGAGAGTTCTGCAAATTCGCTGAGAGGGGGCGGTCATGGCAGGCTGGTGATTGTTCACGTCAC
>NZ_AYWI01000015.1:0-103841 GCF_000502535.1 Mesorhizobium sp. LNJC391B00 | reverse complement strand
GAAGCTCGCTCTACGCCAAGCCGCATGACCAGTTTCATGATCGCCCATTTTGCAGAACTTGACGCACACAACCGAATCCATGTGCCTTTAAGAGGCTTCAACCAGAGGGCACGACGGCTGATCGTCAGCCTCCCGCCAGAGACAGTCCACGGGCGCGCTCGCGCAGCAAGGCAAGCAGTTCGTCGCGCCGTGGCTCCGGCGTGTCGACGGGTAACACCAGACACAAGGTCCTTTTGATGGCGCCGTGGCCGTCATGGATGGGCGCTGCCATGCACCAGGTGAAGCGGTCCGCCAGAGCGGCGGTCTCGCTGAAACCCTGCCGGTGGGCCAGGGCAACATCGGCAAAGAATTCGGCTGGTGCAATGATGCGGCCGTCGGGAAGCTTGTAGTCGCCAGATGGGATGAAATCCCTCAACTCTTGCTCGTTCATATGGCCGAGGAGCAGCCGTCCGGATGCCGTCCATGGGATCGGCACCTCAACCCCAACATCGCTTGAGATCCGGAACGGGCCCGGCGAATCTCGGCAGTCAAGAACGACGTATTTGTTGCCACGCAGGCCGCATAGCTGGACCGTCTCGCCTGTCTCGGCGGCCAACTTATCCAAGGTCTCGATGATGCGACGGTAATGGGCATTGTGATGTGAGTAGGCCCAGCCGAACAGATGCATGGCGCGTCCGAAATAGACGTAACCTTCACCGCCGACGTTTTCGAGCATTTCGGCGTCGAGTAGGCTGTTGACGATCTCGTAGGTGGTCGAACGCGGCGCGCCGATCATTTTGGCGATGTCGCCGACGCGCATTGGCGCGCGGTGCCGCAGCAACGCCTCGAGCAGCATGATGACGCGGTCAATGCCGCGTCGTCGTTCGCCGTTGCGCGGCTCCGCGCCGGCTTCCTTCCCGATCGCATCGTTAGTGCCGTCGCTCATGACCATCCGCCAAAATCATTTCGGTTCTCGTCTCAAGGCGCTTGAAAGATGTCAAGGCTCGGTCTAGCATCCAATTTGTCCGATATACAGACACATTGTCTGAAATACCAGACAAACTAACGAGCCTGACGCAGACAAATCCCTAGAGGACACACGGTTTCCAAGACCCGGCGACCGACGGGTTCCTCGCCCTTGTTCTGCACGTCGAGGCCACAACCTCTGAAGGGAACAGTCATGATGAAATCACCGTTTTTCGCATCCGCCAGCGCGCTTTGCCTCGGTCTCGTGCTGAGCTTTGGCGTCGCCTCGCAGGCCAATGCCGCCGCCAACTGCATCAAGGGCGACCGCAAGGCGCCGTACACGATCGGCTGGGCCAACATCTATTCCGTGCCGACCTGGATGAAGCAGACCCAAGGCACGATCGAAGCCGAAGTCGAGACCCTGAAGAAGCAGGGACTGGTCGACAAGCTCGTCGTCACCGACGCTCAGGGCGATGCCAACGTCCAGATCCAGCAGATTCAGTCGATGATCGATTCCGATGTCGACGCCATCATCCTGATCGCCGGTTCGTCGACCGCACCGGCACGCGTTCTGGCCGACGCCTGCGCCAAGGGCATCGCCATCATCAACTTCGACAGCCTCGTCGACACCGACAAGGTCACCGCCAAGGTCAACACCGATTCTTCGCAATGGGGCGACCAGGCCGCCAAGTTCCTGATCGACGCCATCGGCGGCAAGGGCAAGATCCTGATCCTCAATGGCCCCGCCGGGGTTTCGGTCAGCGATGACAGGCGCAAAGGCGCCGACGCTGAGCTCAAGGCCCATCCCGACGTGACGGTGCTTGCCGAGACCAACACGCCCTACAACGTCGCGCCGGCACAGGAAGCCGTCACCAGCCTCCTCTTCGCCAACCCCGAGATCGACGGCATCCTGTCGCTCGGCGGCGCTCTGTCGGCAGGCGCCGTGCTGGCCCTCGACAAGCAGGGCCGTGAACAGGTGCCGATCACCGGTGAGAACGCCCGGCAGTTTTTGGAACTCTGGAAAGAAAAGGGCTTGAAGAGCTGGGCGACGATGCAGCCGAACTGGCTCGGCGCCTTCGCAACCTACACTGCCGTCCAGGCGCTGGAAGGCAAGGATGTGCCGGCTTTCGTCAAGATTCCGCTGCCGGTAATCGACAATTCCAACATCGACGAATACCTCGCCCGGGCCAAGGACTTCCCGGCTGACGGCTACATCTTTTCTCCTTACGATGAGGAGCTGTTCAAGAAGCTGCTGGCTCAGAAATAAGCCTGAAGGGTTGTAGCGTTGACAACCATGGCTCCGCTGCTCGCGGCGCGGGGTGTGTCGAAGTCTTTCTTCGGCAACCCCGTCCTGCGCGACGTTTCAATCGCTCTCCATCCGGGCCGCGTGCATGCGCTGCTCGGCGAGAACGGCGCCGGAAAGTCGACCTTGATCAACCTTTTGTCCGGCGCCTTGAGACCGGATGGCGGGACGATCGAGGTCGATGGACGCGCGGTCTCACGCATGACGCCGGCTGTTGCGCGGCAGGCCGGCATCGCCGTCGTCCAGCAGGAACTCAGCCTGACGGCCAGTCTTTCCATCGCCGAAAATATTGGTCTCGGCGCCTATCCCAAACGGTTCGGCCTGATTGACTACCGCGAACTCGCTGCGCGGGCGAGGACCGCATGCGAACTTGTCGGGCTGCACGAGCCGCTGTCGACGCCGGTCGGGCATCTGTCGCTCGGCCGCCGCCAAATGGTGGAGATCGCCAAGGCGCTCTACCGCCGGCCGCGCGTGCTCATTCTCGACGAACCGACATCGTCGCTATCGGCAACCGAAACCAAAATTCTCACCGATCTGCTGCAGCGGTTGCGCGGCGAAGGCATCGCCATTCTCTACATCTCGCACCGACTGAACGAAGTCATGGCGCTGTGCCAGCACGTCACCGTTCTGAAGGACGGCACCTGCACGGCCGACCGCACCCTGGAAGGCACCGACGCCGCCGGGTTGGTTCGGCTGATGGTCGGCCGCGATCCCGGTGATCTTTTTCCGCAATGGCAGCCTTCCAGTTTGCCTGCCGACGCTATCTCTGTCCGAAATCTTTCGGCCGGCCTGATGCGCGACGTCGATCTTGATATCAAAACGGGCGAAGTGCTTGGCATTGGCGGCCTGGTCGGGCAAGGGCAGGAAGATCTGCTGCTCGGTCTCTACGGCGCCATTCCGGCACGGACGGCGTCGGCGACCGTCAACGGCGCCTCCGGCCTGCCCGGCGGCGTGCCTAAAGCCAACGCGCTGGGGCTGGCCTATGTGCCCGCGGATCGCAAGCGCGAGGGCCTGCACCTGGTCCATCCCATCATCACCAACATGATGCTGCCCGCCTTTGCCAGGCTGCCGGCGCTGAAGCTGCGCAGCCGCCGCGCAGAGGGCGAGACGGCCAAAAGCCTTGCCGCCCAACTCGGCATCAAGGGTCACCTCGGCCGGGCGGCGCAGGCTCTATCGGGCGGCAACCAGCAGAAGGTGGCGCTGGCGAAATGGATGCCGCACGACCCGCTGGTGCTTCTGCTCAACGATCCGACGCGCGGCGTCGACGTCGAAACAAAACGTGAGATCTACATGATGCTTCGCAATTTCGCCGCCGCCGGCAAGGCGGTCGTGCTGCTCAGTTCCGACACGCCCGAACTCGTGCACCTTTGCGACCGTGTAGCCATCGTCCGCGAAGGCCGCATCGTCGCCATGCTGGCGCGTGGAGCGCTGAGCGAGGAAGCCATCGTCTCCGCGGCGATGGGCGCCGAACAGCGGAAGGTTGCGGCATGAACACATCTTCCTCCGCCCGGCAGACCGATGCGCTCTACTGGCCGGTGCAGATGCGTCGCAATGTCGGCATGCGCAGCCTGTTTGCCGTCGTCCTGGTGTTTCTCATCGCCTATGGCGTCCTCTTTCCGGGCCTGTTCACGGCGTCCGGCTTCGCCAAATTCACCCAGAGCTGGTTTCCATTGGCGCTGGTCGCCATGGCGCAGGCGATCCTGATGCTCACCGGCGGCATCAGCCTAGCCATCGGCGCGACGGTCAGCTTGGGCGCGGTCATCGCCGCGACGACGATGGCCGGGCCGCTGGGCGTCGCCGGGGGCACTGCCGCAGTGGCGCTGACGGGCCTCGGCATCGGGGCGGCGACCGGCTTCATCGTGGTACGGCTTCGGCTGCCGGCCATCGTGGTGACGCTTGCCGGGTCGTTCATCACCGGCGGCGCCGCACTGCTGATCCTGCCGCGGCCCGGCGGCGCAATCCCGGCGTGGCTGTCCGACCTGCTTGCCGGCAACACACCGGCGGCATTCGTGCTGCTGGTGGTCATCATTCTCCTGTGGAAGCTCTATCTCGCCACGCCGCTTGGCTTGAGCCTCTATGCCGCCGGCGAGAATCCGGTCGGCGCCTATCGCTCCGGCGTGCCGGTCGACGGCGCGCGCATTGCGGCCTATGCGATCAGCGGTCTGCTCTCCACTGGCGCCGGCTTGTTCGTCGCCGCACAGACCGGTTCGGGCGACCCGGTCATCGGCGCCGCCTTTACCCTGAACTCGATTGCCGCTGCGGTGCTCGGCGGCATCGGCTTCCTCGGCGGCCAGGGCACGATGCGCGGCGCGCTTGCCGGCAGCCTGCTGCTCAGCCTGATGATCAGCGTCATGTTCTTCCTCGGCTTCACGCCGGTCGCACAATATGTGGCCCAGGGCCTGATCATCATCGGCGCGGTCGCCATCCCGCAATTCCGCAAGGCACAGCAATGACAGCATGGAATGACAGCGCGGGCGGCAAACGCGCCCTGACGGTCCTGCGCAGCCGGCCGTTTCTCACCGTTGCCATCGTTGCCGCGGTCTGGATCGTGGCGAGCTTCGTTTCGCGCGGCTTCGGCGCTTATGGCCATCTGCGCTATCTGGTGGAGCTCGGCGCCGTCATCGGCCTGGTTGCCGCGGGCCAGACTTTTGTGGTGATCGCCGGCGGCATCGACCTTTCCGTCGCGGCCATCGTCACGGTCAGCGCCGTCAGCCTGCCGCTGCTGTCTTGGCAGGTGGATCCGACCGGCATCACCGCCATTCTTGCCGTTCTGGTGCTGACCACGGCAATCGGCCTGGTCAACGGGCTCGGCGTCGCTTTGCTGCGCGTCCACCCGATGATCATGACATTGGCCATGGCGACATTCTTGCAGGGTCTGTTGATCATCATCGCCGGCGGCAGCGCCGTGACCGCCGAGAACCCGCTGGTCCACTGGCTCGGCAATGGCCGGCCGGCCGGCATTCCCGCTGGCGTATTGTTGTGGGTGGTCGTCTCGGTGATCGTGCTGACCACGATGCATGCGACATCGCTCGGCGCCCGGATTTTCGCCATGGGCGCCAACCCACTTGCCGCGGCATTGTCCGGTGTTCCGGTCACGTCCACGACGCTTGCGGTCTACGGCATCAGCGGCTTCTGCTCGGGACTTGCCGGCGTGCTCGTGTTGGGCATGAACGGACAGGGCTATGTCGGCATCGGCGATCCCTATCTGCTCGCCTCGATTGCCGCCGTGGTCCTCGGTGGCACCTCGATCCTCGGCGGGCTCGGCACCTATGCCGGCACCATCCCCGGCGCCATCCTGCTGGTCACCATCACCGCGCTGATTACCGTCGTCAACGCATCGCCCGGCTGGCGCAGCATCCTGTTCGGCTCGCTGATCCTCGGCCTGCTGCTGCTCTCAGGCCGGGAGCAGGCGCGCCGATGACACATCGTCGAGCCGATAGATGCGCTTTGCGTTGCCGAAGAACAGCGCCGTCTGCTCGTCGGCGGAAAAGTCCGCTGTGATGGTTTTGAAGCCGTCATATATGTCATCGAACGAGGCATGCAGGCCGGCGACCGGAAAGTCGCTGCCGAACATAGCGCGACCGGTGCCGAAACAATCGATGCAATGCAGGACGACGGGCTCCAGACTGTCGAGCGTCCAGTCATGATCGTAGGCGACCAGATCCGATATTTTGATGGCGACGTTGTCGCATTGCGACAGAAGCCGCAGCCCGTCGCGCCACACCTGCATGCCATCGGCGTCGCGGTCGATCGGGCTACCGCAATGGTTGAGCACGAATTGCTGGTTGGGGAGGGCCCTGGCAAGCCGCCCCGCGTCGGCGAGCTGGCGCGGAAACACCATCAGGTCGAAGGCCAGCCGATGCTGGCCAAGCAAGGCAAGCCCGGCGCGCCAGGCCGGATCGTCCATGATGCTGTCACGGGCCGCAAAACGGCGGGCAGGGTCGGGATCCCAGCTCAATATGTCGCGCACGCCGGCGACACGCTCGAACGCGGCTTGCGCTTCGATCAGCGCAGGCGCCTGGCGATCGGCGAGCGGCACGTGAACGACATAGCGGGCGGCGACGCCGCGCGATTTGTCGAGTGCTTCAAGCCAGCGCGTTTCTCCGATGCAGTCGCCACTCGCCCAGCCGGCTTCGACATGGACGGTGGCGACGACATTATGCCCTATGGCATCGCGCGCATAATCCCCGGGCAGATAGTTCCGCCGCAAGGGGCCAAGCTCGCCCAGGCCGCCGCGCTCGCCGGCCGTGGCGGCGAGCCAGGGATGCCGTCCCAGGCTGAGATCCCAAAGATGATGATGGGCGTCGATGATCGGTCCGGCGTAAGGTTCTGGCACGTATCTCTCTCAGGCTGTGACCGGCGATCGATTCTGGCTTCGTTCTGCGACGGTGAAAGGGTTAGCATCGGATGACTGAAAACTCACCGGTTCCAGCCCTTTCGGTGCACGAAAATTTTCAGCTCGACGACCGCATCCGCGGCGTGCCTCCCGGCACAACCGGGCTTGACAGCAGCCTTGTCGCGGCCGAGCACTGGCATCCGGCCGATGGACGCATGGCGCTTCCGGTGCTGACCCTCGACGAGGCGGCCTTCTCCGCCAATCGCGACCTGTTCCTGCGCTATGCGCGCGAACACAATGTTGCGATCGCTCCGCATGCCAAGACGCCGATGGCGCCCGACCTTGCCCGGTCGCTGGTCGAGGCCGGCGCATGGGGCACGACGGTCGCCGACATCAGGCAAGCGACAGTGATGCTGAAGGCCGGCTTGACACGGCTGATCATCGCCAATGAGGTTGGCGGAGCCGGCGGCGCCAACCGGCTGGCCGTGCTTGCTGGTGCCTGGCCGGATGCCGAGCTCTATGTCTTTGCCGACTCGGTCGACGCCGTGAACGCGCTTTCCGAGGCTTGGCGCGCCAATGCGGCACTGCCGCCTTTGCATGTGCTGGTCGAACTTGGTGCGGGCAGGGCGGGCGCCCGCACCACCGCGCAAGCCGAGGCCATCGCCGATGCGATCACGGCTGCCGGCGGGCGGCTGCTGATAGCCGGCGTTGCGACCTATGAAGGGGCGGCGGCGCAACCCGAGCCCGGTCGCACCGATGAGGTGATATCCGGCCTGCTGGCGATGACCGCCGACATGTTCCTGCGGCTGCGTGCCCGCGTCGGCGGCGACGCACCCCTGATCGTCACGGCCGGCGGCTCCGCCTTCTTCGACCAGGCGGTCGCGGCGCTTGCACCCCTCGTTTCCAGCGACGGCAACGCAACGCTGGTGCTGCGCAGCGGCGCCATCTTCTTCCACGACCACGGCACCTATGACCGTTCGCTCGGCGCCCTCGATGCCCGCAAGGGTTTTGCCATAGGCGGCATCAGCGCTTCGGCGCGGCATTCCTTTCGCCCTGCGCTACGCCTGTGGGCCGAAGTGCTGTCGCGGCCGGAGCCGGGCCTTGCCATCTGCGGCATGGGCATGCGCGACGTGTCGTTCGACCAGGGCTTTCCAACGCCGCTCACCGTCTTTCGTGCCCGCAAGCCGCTGCCGATGCCGGCGGCGCGCGCCGAGGTGGTCAAGCTCAACGACCAGCATGCCTTCCTGTCGATTGCGCCGAGCGACGACATCGCCGTCGGCGACGTCGTCGAATTCGGCATCTCGCATCCCTGCACCTGCCTCGACCGTTATCGCGTGATCTTCGGCGTCGACGCGACCGGCCACGTCCGCCACGCTTTTCCCACCTGGTTCGGCTGACCAGATCCCCAAAAAGAGAACCTCGAAAGGATCCGATATGATCAAGTATTTTCAGTCCGGCTCGCGCATGTCGCAGGCAGTCGTCTATGGCGGCCTCGTTCACATAGCCGGCCAGGTGGCCAACGATCGCAAGGCCGGCATCGAAGGCCAGACCAGCGACGTGCTGGCCAAAGTCGAGGCGCTGCTGGTCGAGGCCGGCAGCAGCAAGTCGAAGCTGGTGGCGGTCAACATCTTCCTGCCGCAGATCGGTGATTTCGAGGCCATGAACAGCATCTACGACGCCTGGATCGATCCTGCCCGGCTGCCGGCGCGGGCCTGCGTCGAGGCGCGGCTTGCCGACCCTGATTTACGCATCGAAATCACCGCGGTCGCGGCGGTCTGACCATGCACACCGGCCTCGCCCACACGCTCGAGTTCGACCGCGACGGCAAGACGCTCAGCCATCTCAGCATCCCGTTCTCGATCGATCGCTCGCCCTACTTTCAGGTCAAGGTGCCGATCTGCCTCATCCGCAACGGCGACGGCCCCACACTGCTTTTGATGGCCGGCAATCACGGCGACGAATATGAGGGCGAGCTGTCGCTGGCAAAACTGGTGCGCCGGCTCGATCCGAAGCGCATCAAGGGCCGCATCACCATCATGCCGATGGCCAACGCCCCTGCGGTGATGGCCGCCAAGCGCTGCTCGCCGCTCGACGGCGGCAATCTCAACCGGGCCTTTCCCGGCGATCCCTCGGGAACGCCGACAAGCCGGCTCGCCAATTTCCTTGAGACGGAGCTGTTCCCCCGTCACGACGTCGTCTTCGATATCCATTCGGGCGGCACGTCGATGGAGCATCTGCCGACCGCGCTGGTCGAACGCAACGCCGATCCCGAGCGCCACCGGCGTGGCGTCGAGCTGATGCGCACGCTCGGCATGCCCTACGGCTTTATCGCTGACAACGGCCAGGCCTCGCCAACCTCGATGGGCGCAGCGCGCCGCGCCGGCGCCCTCGGCGTCAGCGGTGAGTTCGGCGGCGGTGGCACCGCAACGGTCGATTCAATGGCGATCACGGCCCGCGCACTCGACCGTCTGATGATAGCAATGGGTGTGGTCGACGCGCCGGTCCTTGGCGCAGGCGAAAAGCCTTCGGCGCCGACAAGGCTGCTGTCCCTGTCCAGGCACAGCCAGGGCCTCTATGCCACCCGCCGCGGCTGGTTCGAGCCCGCCGCCAGGCTCGGCGACAGTGTCACTTCAGGACAATTGGCCGGCTGGTACCACGATCTCGAGCGGCTCGATGTTGCCGAGGAGGCCCTGCATTTCGCCGAAAGCGGCTTGGTGCTGTCGCGCCGGCTGCACACGATGTGTGAGGCGGGCGACTGCCTAATGCAGGTCGCAGAGCCGGTCGACGGCTGAGCCAAAGGCAGAGGATATTCCATGCAGCAACTGTCCATGTGGACCTATCCCTGGGACATCCAGGATCTCGGCCTGGAGACGGTCGAACGTGATCTTGTCGAGCGCGCCGGGCTCAACATGATCAGCCTGGCGACATCCTATCATGCCGGGCGCTTCCTGCAGCCGCGCAGCCCGCGCCGCAAGGCCTATTTCCCTGAGGACGGCACCATCTATTTCAAGCCGACCGCTGCGCGCTGGGGAAGTCTAGCCATCCAGCCCAAGGTGGCTGACGTGATCGCTGAGGGCGGCGACGTGCTCGGTCAGCTTATCCGCAGGCGCGACGCAGGCGGGCTAGGCGTTTCGTGCTGGACGGTCTGCCTGCACAACACCCGCCTGGGCATGCTGCATCCGCAGGCCGTCACCCGCAACGCCTTCGGCGATGCCAACTACTACAATCTCTGCCCGTCCCATCCCGATGCGCGCGCCTATGTCCGCGCGCTGATCGCCGACATCTCGCACAGCTACCGGCCGGACCGGATAGAACTTGAAAGCCCGTCCTTCATGGGCTTTGCCCATGAATACCATCACGAGAAGGACGGTGTCGGGCTGACGCCGGAAGACGATTTTCTTTTGTCTCTGTGCTTCTGTCCGTCCTGCGTCGCCCGTGCGGCAAAAGCCGGCATCGATGCCGAGGCGGCGCGCAAGCTGACCAGGCAATGGATCGTCGAGACCTGCGAGCGTGCGGTGCCTGAGCGGCGCTTTCCCGATTTCCCCGCCTGCGGCCTCGACGCCTTTGCCCCGTGGCCGGAGCTCCATGCCTATCTCTTGTGGCGATTCGAGCCAGTGACCAGCCTGGTCGCCGAACTGCGCGAGGTAGCCGATCCCACGACGCGGGTCGTTATTATCGATCTGAAAGACGGCTGGCTTGGCGGTTGCGATCTGGCAGCGCTGGGCAAGGTCTGCGACGGGGCGATCCTGTGCGCCTACGACATGCAGGCCGGCGATGTCGCCAGCCTGATGGCGGCCGGCCGTGCGGCACTGGGCGCGGACAAATTCCTCGGCGCCGGCTACCGGCTGTTCTATCCGGAAATGGCCCGCCCCGACATCCTCGCGGCCAAGGTGAAGCCGGCGCTGGCGCCCGGTGTGGACGGCGTCAATTTCTACAATTACGGCCTCATTCCAGCCGCGCGGCTCGACTGGATCCGCGCTGTTCGGCAGTCTTGAGCCAGCCGGCCAATGCTCGTGGCCACGAGGCGTTGAGGCCGGATTCGGGCGCGAGCGCTGCCGGGTTAATCAAATCAGCGAAACCTGAAGCCATCCATGGTGTAATCCGGGTAGGCGTCCATCGTGTCTAATAGGTCGAACAGGTCAGGTGTGTCCGCCAATATTCCTGACAGAACCAGCACCGTGGCCACGCCGGCAGCAAGTCCGCCGGCGATGTCGTGTTCGACGCTGTCGCCGACGCAGACCACAGTGCTGCGGTCTGGATTGCCTGCCACCGCTAGCGCAGCGCCGAATATAGTGGGGTAAGGCTTGCCGATACGCGTGACGCTACCACCGAGGTCCTCGTAGAGATCCGCCAGCCGGCCGGCGCCGAAGCGCGGCCCCACTGCCGTTAGCATGATCTTGTCAGGGTTGGTGCAAAAGCATGGCACCTGCCGCACCGCAGCCGGCGCAAGAAGCCGGCGATAGTGCTCAAGATCGTAGCGGTCGCCCTCGCTGGCCGAAATCAGCACCAGCCCGGCATCGTCACCGTCCTTGGTCAATGCGAAGGGCAGACCTTCGATCGCCGAGCGGTCATCGTCGCGGCTTATCAACAGGCATTTCGTGTTTGGCAGTAGCTTTCCGGATACCGCCATGTCGTGGAAGAACTCCCACGCGACCTCGCCGGAAGAAACAAAATGGTCCCAGCTTCCCGGTTCGAAGCCGAGCTTTAGCAGCCGGCTCTCGTTAGGCCCCGCCCGCTTGCCGGAGTTCGAGATCAGCACAATGGTCTTGCCGGCGCGCTTCAGCGCCGACAGTGCTTCCACCGCCCCTGGATAGGGGCTGGCGCCGTCATGGAGCACCCCGAACTGATCGAGCAGGAAAAAATCATAGCGCTCGGCCAGCTGGTTGACGCCGTTGAGGTGTTCGACTGTTTTCGCGCTCATAGAAGCCCCGCCGCGCTTGCGCCCGTCAGCGCCAGCCGCGCCGTGCCGGCGGCGGCTTCGTGCGAAAGCGCCGGCAGGAAATCAACACCAAGTCTGCGCTGCCGGATCGCCGTCCAGGCGGCATTCGCCGCACCGCCGCCGACGCTTCTGACCGACGTCAGCCGCGGCGCGCCGAGCTCTGCGAGCCTGTCATAGCCGAGCGCCTCGATCGCGGCGATACCCTCCAACATGGCTTTCAGATAGTCGGCGTCCTCCACCGGTCGCGGCACAAGACGAGGCGGCAGTGCCGGATCGGCGATCGGAAAGCGTTCGCCTGCAGTGGCAAGAGGATAGTAGTCGAGGCCGGTCTCGGTCATCGGGTCGATCGCCATGCTCAGCTCGACGATGCGCGCCAGAGGGAAATGTTGTGTCAGCACCTTGCCGCCGGAGTTCGATGCGCCGCCCGCCAGCCAGACATCTCCAAGCCGATGGCTGTAGATGCCGAAGCGTGGCGCCGAGATAGGCCGGTCGGACAGGATCTTGACGGTCAACGACGACCCCAGCACGGTGACGCCGTCGCCTATTGCCGCGGCACCTGTCGCCAGGAACGAGGCGCAGCCATCGGTCGTTCCGGCGACGACGGCGATTTCGCGCGGTAAGCCGAACATATCCGCGGCATCCGCGGTTAGCTTGCCGACGACATCGCCCGGCCTGACGACGCCGGGCAGCAACTCCATGCGCATTTCGGTGGCCGCAATCCAGTCCGGCCAGCAGCGGGCCGTGATGTCGTAACCGGTTTTCAAGGCATTGTTCTCGTCGCTGACATCGAAGCGACCGGAGAATTGTCCCGCGATCCAGTCCGCCTGATGCAGCACCGCGGCAACACCGGGCGTGCGCTGGAACCAGAGCGCCTTGGCAAGACCGGACGTTGCCCCAAGTGCGGCACTGGTCGCTGGGGCTTCGCGAGCGATCGCGACCAGAATGGCGTTGTCGGCGACCGTATCGTTGTACATCAACGGCTCGGCCAGCGGCCGCCCGGCGCCGTCGACCGGCAGCAACGTACCTGAAGTGCCGTCAACAGCGATCGATCGGACCGCTGTTCGGTCGATGCCCGAAAGCAGTTCCGCCAGCGCTGCGCCGACCGCTGACCACCACACTGCAGGGTCGCGGGCATTCCGGCCAAACAACTCGAGCGAAACGGCGGAACGCGCGGCAATGGAAAAATCTGGACGCATGGCGACCGCGCGCGCGCCGGACGTGCCGATGTCGATGCCTATGGCAAGCGGCGTGTCAGCGGCTGGCGGCATTGAGTTTCTGGCGATACTTCTCGGCGTCCCAGTTGACCAGTTCATCGTTCTCGGCGGCGGTGAGGTAGTTCAGCCGCGCTGCAATGTCGATGCGTGCCGTCACGTCGGCAAGGCAGCGTTGCATGGCGTCGGCGCCGGCACTGGCGTCGCCGCGCATCAGCACGCCCAGCCCGGGAAACAGGATCGCCACGGGCTTTGCACCGCACCGCTCGATGACGCGCGGCACATCCTCACCGGGCTTTGCCACCACCGACCCCCGACCCAGAAAGATGACGTGATCGGGGTAGAGGCTGCCCCCGGACGCCATGCGGCGGCTTTCGGGATCGATGGCGACCGCGTGCGCCTCGATTTCCGCCGGCAGCCTGTAACCGGTTTTCCCGGCCAGCGCCGCCAATCCCGCAACATCCGGTTCCGCCACTTGGCGCGCCGGCCGCGCCAGAAGCAGCGTGACGCGGCGCAGCAGCACTTCGGCCTCGGCGACGGTATCGGCCGCGACGACCAGCCCGTGATTGGCAAGGATCAGCACGTCGACCTCAGCCTGAAGCCGCTCGGCAATACCCTGGGCAAGCGGCAGGCCTGGACGGAAATAAGGAACATACGCCCATTTGAGACCATCAAGGCGTCTGGCGGCTTCCACCTCGCAATCGGCCTGTACCGCCAGCGAAATGGTCTCGACGCAATGGACATGCAGGACGACGCGCTGCGGCATCAAAGCGTGAACGGTGGTTTCAATCGAAGGGCGCAGGCGCCGGGCGTTGAGCGTCTCGATGGCGAAGATCTGCGGCTGGTCGGCGGCGCTGTCGCGCTGTTCGACAGCCCTGAGCAGCGGCGCCATCGCCACCGGGACCATGATGTCTTCGGAGAGCGCATCCTTCAGCCATGTGCCGGAAGCCTTGATCCACAGCGTGTCGCCGGCTTTCAGCGAGGTGTTGCCGCCGGCGGCCTGGGTCAGGTTTGGATTGCGCCCGATGCTGGCCGAAAGCGCCCGCAAGGCAGCCATTTCCTGCGCATCCGCATAGGTCGCCATGGCGCATTTCCTCTATCAGCTCCGCCAGCCTCGCAGCTTCGGATACCCGTCGTGGGATGTTGATGTGTATCGCAGATGCGAGCGACTTACGTCAATAGTGATCTAATGTCATCAAAGGTTCTTGCAATCGGAAAGATGTTGAGTAAGTTGCGTCAAATGCCGTGGCAAAAACGGCTTCTGGGAGGAAAAACGATTGAGCGACTCCGGCCGCCAGCGTCAGATCGTCGAGTTGCTGCGGGATCGCCCCTTCGCGTCGGTGCGCGAACTGCAGGAGCAGCTCGGCGTGTCGGCGGCGACGGTGCGGCGCGACATCGACAAGATCGACGAGGCCGGTGAAGCACGGAAGGTCTATGGCGGTATCTCGGCGCTCGACGGCGCTTCACAGGCGGGTGTTGCCTATGCCAGGCCCTATGACGAGAACCGCGACCTCGCGGTCGAGGCCAAGCGGCAGATCGCCGCTCTCGCGGCCACGATGGTGCGCGACGGCGATGCGGTCATCGTGCATGGCGGTTCGACCTGCTTCCACCTCGGGGTCAAGCTCGCCGAGCGCAGCATCCGTCTCTATACCAATTCGATGCCGCTCGCGGCCTATCTGAGCGACCACGGCCATTGCAGCCTGACCGTTGCCGGCGGCGATCTGCATCGTGAGCCGGGCATCATCCATTCACCGACCCAGGCGGAGCCGTTCTACGCGTCGAAGTTCTTTCTCGGCGCCCAAGGCCTTGGCCAGGAGGGCGTGCTGGAATCGCACCCGCTGCTGGTCCGCTCCATCGCCGATCTCAGCCTGTGTGCCGACCAGATCGTGGTGCTGGCCGACAGCCGTAAGCTGTCGATCCACGCCCGTAACATCGCGCTGCCCTTGTCGCGCATCGGCACGCTGGTGACCGATGACGGCCTGTCCGACGTCGACGCGCGCATGCTGGAAGGCGCGGGCGTCATGGTGCGCATCGCTTCGGCTTCGGGAGCCATCCAGTGAAGATGGCCGTCCTCGATTTCGGCAAGACCAATTCGAAGCTGTTCGTCTTCGCTCAGGACGGGCGCATCGTCGACGAGCGCCGGACCCGGCCGAACTGGATGCGCAAAGATGGCTTCAGCGTGCTTGATGAGGCAGCACTTCACGATTGGGCGGTTCGCGCCGTAAGCGAGGCCGCCGACATCCATGGCGTAGAGGGCGTGATGGTGTCGGGCCATGGCTGCACCTTTGCCCTGGTCGACGAGGCGGCGCTGACGCATCCGATACTCGATTACGAGCAAGAGCCGCCGGCTGATATTGCCGCGCAAATTGATCGCCTCGTTCCGGATTTCACCGAGACCTTCTCGCCGCGATTGCCGCTCGGCTTCAACTACGGTCGCCACATGCTGTGGCTACAGGCGGTGCAACCCGGTGCATTCACGGCCGCGAAATCGATCCTCGGCTATCCACAATACTGGAGCTGGCGGTTTGGCGGCCGGGCGGTCTCGGAAGTGTCCTATCTCGGCTGCCACTCGCATTTATGGGCGCCGCGCAAGCGCGACTTCAGTTCGCTGGTCGACATCGAGGGCTGGCGCGACCGGATGCCCGCCTTCGAGCGGGCGGGCTCGGTTATCGGCGAGCAACGCCTCGGCGACACGAAGCGGCGGATCGCCATCCACAATGGTGTCCATGACAGCAATGCCGCGCTCCATGCCTATCGCCGGCAGGAGCTTGGCCCGGTCACCGTCGTCTCGACCGGCACCTGGGTCGTCGTGCTTAATCCGGATTGCCTGCTCGACGAGCTCGATGGCCAGCGCGACATGCTGGTCAATGTCGATGTCGACGGCGGCCCTGTGCCGACCATCCGCTTCATGGGCGGGCGCGAATTCGCCACGATCAGCGACGGCTGGCAAGGCGCGATCGCGCCGGCGGCGGTGCAGCGGGTGATCAACGCCGGCAGCATGGCGCTGCCGAGCTTCGCGCCGGGCGGCCCAATGCCCGGCCGCGCCGGCAAATTGGTCGGTCGGATGCCGAGCGCCGAGGAACGCGCAGCCGTGGCGCTGCTCTACGTCGCGCTGATGGTCGACCTCTGCCTCGACCAGATCCATTCGGACAACACCGTGATCGTCGATGGCGGACTGAACGCTGGCGGCCTGCTCGCCGGGCTAGTGGCGCAACTGCGTCCCAGCCAGGCCTTCCTGCAAGGGGCCACACTGGAGGGCAGCGCCACCGGGGCGGCGGCGCTGGCCTTCGAGACCGTCGGCCGCGAATTTGCCGCGGAAGTGCCGGAGCCCGTGCGTGCTGCAAGCTTCACCGGACTTGCCCGATATCGCGACACATGGCGTGGCCTCATCGGCGAGCAGGGCATCCCCCGCGCGGCAGCGGGAGGCGCACGGTGATCGTCGCTGCTCAGGCCGAAGTCACGCGCCAGCCAGTGCTGGAAATGCGGCACATCTCGAAGACGTTCGGGCCAGTCCGCGCCTTGCAGGACGTGTCGCTGACCGTCCATGCCGGCGAAGTCCATGCGCTGATGGGTGAAAACGGTGCCGGCAAGTCGACTTTGATGAAGGTGCTGTCCGGCGCCTATCGGCCTGATGCCGGCGGCGAGATACTGATCGACGGCGTGCCGGTCGCCACCGGCGACCCGATCAAGGCGCGGGCTCACGGCATTGCGGTTATCTATCAGGAACTGTCGCTGGCGCCCAACCTGACGGTCGCGCAGAACATCTTCCTCGGCAATGAGCCGAGGCGTTTCGGCATCGTCGACCGCGACCAGTGCTACCGGCGCAGCAATGAGATCATCAAGCGTCTCGGCGTGTCCTTCTCCGCACGGGCCCAGGTTTCCAGCCTGTCGCTCGGCGAGCGTCAGCTGGTCGAAATCGCCCGCGCGCTTTCGACCAGCGCGCGCATCATCGTCATGGACGAGCCAACCACCTCGCTGACCTCGCGCGAGACCGACCGTCTGTTCGAGGTCATCGCGACGCTGAAGTCGCAAGGCATCGCCATCATCTACATCAGCCACCGCATGGAAGAGGTCTACCAGTTGGCCGACCGTGTCAGCGTGCTGCGCGACAGCGGCTATGTCGGCACGCTCGAGCGCGCCGAGCTGAACGCCTCGCGCCTCGTCTCGATGATGGTTGGCCGCGACCTGTCCGCTTTTTACAGGAAGGATCATCGCCCGCCGGACAACAAGCGCGCGGTCGCCTTGTCGGTGCGCGGCATGGCGGACGGCAATCTCCTGAAGAACTGCTCCTTCGAACTGTATAAGGGCGAGGTGCTGGCTTTGGCTGGCCTTGTCGGCTCGGGCCGCACCGAACTCGCGCGACTGATCTTCGGTGCCGACAGACGCATCGCCGGCACGCTGGAACTCGACGGCAAGCCCGTAACCATCGGCTCGCCAAGCGAGGCACTGAATGCCGGCATCGCCTATCTCACCGAGGACCGTAAGGAGCTCGGCCTCTTTCTCGACATGTCGATCTCCGACAACATCAGCATGGGCGTGCTGGCCAGGGATGCGCGGCCCGGCGGCTTGCGCGATTTCAAAGCCGCCGAGAGACGTGCTGCCACTGCCGTTTCGGATCTCTCCATCCGCACCAGGTCGGTACAGGCCAATGCCGGTTCGCTGTCGGGCGGCAACCAGCAGAAAGTGTTGCTTGCCCGCCTGCTCGAGACCGAGCCGCAAGTGGTCATCCTGGATGAACCGACGCGCGGCGTCGATGTCGGAGCGAAGTCGGAAATCTACCGGCTGATCGACAATCTCGCCAAAAAGGGCATCGCCATCCTGATGATCTCCAGCGAACTGCCGGAGGTGATCGGCGTTGCCGACCGCGTGCTGGTAATGCGCGACGGCACGATTGCCGGCGAGGTTACGGCGTCCAAAGACCAGCCGCTGCGCCAGGAAGCAATCATGGAACTTGCAACGGGAGCGGCTAAGGGATGACCGACAAGGCGACCGAGATCAGTGGCCAGGTTGTCGGCAGGAGCCGGCGGTTGCGCACCGCCTTCGCCGCCCTTGGTATGCTGCCGATCCTGATCCTGCTTGCGGTCGGCTTTCAGTTGATGAACGCGCGCTTCTTCACCCAGACCAATTTGCTGATCGTCATGCAGCAATCGTCGATCAACATTGTGCTGGCAGCGGGCATGACCTTCGTCATCCTGACCGGCGGGATCGACCTGTCCGTCGGCTCGATACTTGCCGCCTCGGCGATGGTGGCGGTGATGGTGTCGCTGGTGCCTGATTGGGGACTGCTGGGCGTGCCGGCGGCCATTCTCGTCGGCCTCGGCTTCGGCGTCATCAACGGGCTGCTGATCGCCTATATCAGACTGCCGCCCTTCATCGTCACGCTGGGGTCGCTGACCGCTGTGCGCGGCGTCGCCCGCCTGCTCGGCCAGGACACCACGGTGTTCAACTCGGACCTGCCGTTCGACTTCATCGGCAACGGTACGCTGTTCGGCGTTCCCTGGCTGGTCATCATCGCCTTGTCGGTCGTGGTGCTGTCCTGGCTGGTGCTCAAGCGCACCGTGCTCGGCACCTGGATCTATGCCGTCGGCGGCAATGCCGAAGCGGCGCGGCTGACCGGCATCAAGGTGCCGCTGGTGCTGCTCTTTGTCTATGGCGTTTCCGGCCTGCTGGCCGGCCTTGGCGGCGCCATGTCAGCGGCCCGGCTCTATGCGGCCAACGGGCTGCAGCTTGGGCAGTCTTACGAACTCGACGCCATTGCCGCGGTCATTCTCGGCGGCACCAGCTTCGTCGGCGGCGTCGGCTCGATCTGGGGTACGCTGATCGGTGGCCTGATCATAGCGGTGCTCTCCAACGGGCTTATCTTGGCCGGTGTCTCGGACATCTGGCAGTACATCATCAAGGGATTGGTCATCATCGTGGCAGTCGCCCTCGACCGCTACAGGCTCCAGGCAGGAGCGAGAACGTGATTGACCTTGGTCGCCGGCGTAAACGACCGGTTTGTGTAACGCACCGTGAGAGGCGCGGGGCAATTGGAGGAAAGCAATGAAGACCATCGCTAAACTGCTCTGCGGCGTCGCACTCGCGGCTGCCGCCATCGCGCCCGCATCGGCCAAGGACCTCAACAAGGTCGGCATCTCGGTCGGCCTGCTCGGCAACCCCTTCTTCGTCGCCACCATCAAGGGCATCGAGGACGCGGCCAAGAAGATCAACCCGAAGGTCGAGGTGACGTCAGTGTCGGCCGACTACGACCTCAACAAGCAGGTCTCTCAGGTCGATTCCTTCATCGCCGCCGGGGTCGACGTGATCATGCTCAATGCGGTCGATGCCAAGGCGATCGGCCCGGCGGTGAAGAAGGCGCAAGCAGCGGGCATCGTCGTTGCCGCCTTCGACGTCTCGGCGCCAGGCGCCGACGTCACCGTCATGACCAACAACGTCAAGGCCGGCGAAGAGGCCTGCCAGTACCTGGTCGACCACACCGGCGGCAAGGGCGACTACGTCATCCTCAACGGCCCGGCGTCGTCGTCGATCCTGGAGCGGGTGAAGGGCTGCAAGGACGTCCTTGCAAAACACCCGGACATCAAGATCCTCTCCGACGACCAGAATGCCGAAGGCTCGCGCGACGGCGGCCTGAAGGTCTTTCAGTCGCTGCTGACCCGCTTCGACAAGATCGATGCGGTGTTTGCCATCAACGATCCGACGGCGATCGGCGCCCAGCTTGCGGCCAAGCAGCTCAATCGCTCGGAGTTCATCTTCACCGCAGTGGATGGAGCGCCCGATATCGAGAAGGAACTCGCTTCCGGCACCTCGATGATCAAGGCCTCGGCTTCGCAGGATCCCTATGTGATGGCTGGCCAGTCGCTGACGATGGCGGCTGAGCTGCTTGCCGGCAAGAAGCCGGCGGAGCCGACCGTGCTGCTCGACCCGAAGCTGATCACGGCCGAGAACCTGAAAGACTACAAGGGCTGGACCGCAGCCCGCTAAGCCTCCCAAGGCCGATGCGGCCGGGGCAACCCGGCCGCATCTCAATTCAGAAACGGGAGACGATCATGTCGCGCAGCGGTATTCATTCCTTCGTCTGGTCGGCGAGTTCGGCGCAAGGCGACCTCGAACGGACGCTGGCCAACACCAAGGAGGCCGGTTTCGACCTGATCGAGTTCTCCTATCTTGACCCGGCCAATGTCGACGTTGGCGGGTTGGCCAGGCGCATCGCCGACCTCAAGCTCGGCGTCGCGATCAGCATCGGCCTGCCGGCCGACGGCGACATTTCGAGTGCCGACAAGGCGGTTGCCGCGCGCGGCGTCAAGATCCTCAACGAGACGATCGCGCTCACCCGCGATCTCGGCGGCCAGAAGATTGGCGGCATCCTCAGTACCAGCCACGGCTTGCAGACGCAGGCGCCGACGCGCGATCAGTGGAACCGCAGCGCGGGGACACTTGCGAAGGTTGCGGAGACGGCCAAGGCCGCCGGCGTCACGCTCAATCTGGAGATCGTCAACCGCTTCGAAAGCAATCTGCTCAACACCGCTTCACAAGGCCTGGCCTTCATCGCGGACACCGGCTCCGACAACATCTTCCTGCACCTCGATACCTTCCACATGAACATCGAGGAGGCCGATGTCGGACTGGCTATCCGCCATGCCGCTGACAAGATCGGTTATGTCCATATCGGCGAGAGCCATCGCGGTTTCCTCGGCACCGGCAATATCGACTTTGCCGCCATCTTCGATGCGCTGACCGCGATCGGCTATAGGGACGACCTCAGCTTTGAATCCTTCTCGTCGAAGATCGTCGACGAGAACCTGTCACGGAAGACCGCGATCTGGCGCAATCTGTGGTCCGACAATATGGAATTGGCCCGGCATGCGCGCGCCTTCATCTCAATCGGTCTGGAGACGGCGCAGCGAAAGGCAGAGCTTGTTGCATCGAGACATCGTCCTTAGCAGGAGCGCGCTGCCAAAGCGCCAATGTTGTCGTTCATCCGGCCCGCGCCTTACGTGCAAGGAATCGACGTCGGAGGCGCTGAGTGTGGCGGAGGCAGTCGAGCGGGGTGACGCTGACGAGAGCTTTCTGATTTTGGCCCACGAAACGCAATAAAATCAACATCTTCATACGCCCTCCGGGGCCATCCAATCTCCATACTGGACGGGGATGACGTTTGACACAGCGCGGCGGAAAGCAGCAGGATGGCTGATAGAGTCGACATCGCATAATGATGTCACTATATAGCGGCGGCTTCGACCGTGTAGCTGTGGCAGTGTACCACGAAGCAGCAGAAAATGTGTTACGCGTTGTGATCCCTATTGTGATACAAATCGGCCGTCGACAGCAGGAAAAGATCGTAAGAACAACAGCATAGAGCCGATGCCGATCCCGGCCAACGCACCACTCTATCAAACAATCAGAACGTGCTCATTGAACCCTTCCCTTCATTCGGCTCTTCGGACCTCCGACAAGATCAACTTGCCGGGCGAAGCCGACTCGGTTGGAATGGCAGCCTGCATCCTTTACCGGGTGCGGACGTTTACGGTTACCAACCGGCATAGCCGCCAGGGAAAAGCAGTATGAGTGAACATGCGATCGAGTTCTTGCGCGGATGGATCGGTGAAAAGGTCCACTGCCAGCACTCGCCGGTAAAGATCGAGAAGCAGGCCGAGACCCTCGCCAAGGAGTGCGCGGCCAAGGCCGCTGAGGTCGGCATTCCGCTGGAAGATATCCAGGAAGAAGTCGGCGACATCCAGGAACTGATCGCATCGCGGCTCGAAGAGGCGGCCGAGGCCGACCAGAGCAACGCGGCCAAGCCGTGACGCAACAGGCCTGGCGCCGCCAGGCCTTGTCCTCTATCCAAATCGATCTTTCAGCCAGGCCTTCGGCAGCGCCGGCACGAAATTGCCGTCGCGTCCGCTCATATCCTCATTGGCGACCATTGCATTGAGGATCGCCTCCTCTACGCCTTGCGCCACCGCATCGAAGAACGGATCGATATCGACGTCCGGGATGTAAGCGGCGTTTGCGGTTCGTCCCGACGGTGCAAGTGCTGCTTGCGGATTGGCGGTGGTGAAGGCCAGAAAAATGTCGCCCGAACTGTGGTAGCCGAAGCCGCCTGTCATGGCGATGCCGAGCGGCACGCGCTTTGCCAGCCGCTTCAGCTGGTGCGGCAGAAATGGCGCATCGGTGGCGACGATGGCGATGATCGAGCCCTTTTCGGCACGCGGCGTGCCTTCGCGCATCGCCGGCTCTACCAGATCGGGCCCGACGCGGGCGCCGCGCAGTGTGAAATTGCGCCGCTTGCCGAAATTCGCCTGCACGAATACGCCGACCGTATGCCTGATGCCCTGCCACTCGACGATGCGCGATGCCGTGCCCGAGCCGGCCTTGAAGCCAAAGGCAATCATGCCGGTGCCGCCGCCGACACTGCCTTCCTCGATCGCTCCACCGGCGGCACCGTCGAGCGCGGCTTCGACATGTTCGAAGCCGACGTGATGACCGTTGATGTCGTTGAGGAAACCATCATAGGTCTCCGCCGCAACCGGCAGGCCCCAGCCGCTGTCGAGCGCCGCCGGCAGCACGCGTTGCATCCAACGCAGCGTGCCGTCGCGGGTGACGCCGCAGGAATGCGTGTTGGTGATCGTGACGGGCAGGTTGAAGGCGCCGACTTCCTCGATAATGTGCGACCAACTCGCCATTGCCGTTCTGGCTGAAGACACCGGCAAACACCGGCGTGGCGAGCTCAGCCAACGGCCGCGGCAGGATGGCGGTGACGCCGGTGCGCACCGGCCCCGTGCCAACCTCGAGCAGACCCTCGCCGGAAATCAGCGTCGCATAGCCGACCGATACGCCGGGCACATCGGTGATGGTGTTGAAGCCGCCCGGCGTGCCCTCGAAGGCAATGCCGAAAGCACGGGCGCGCGGCTTGCCCGCCGGCGTTTGAAGATGCGGGTCATGTCCGGTCATGCGGTCCTCTAAAAAAGCGAGCCCTGATTGCCCGGTTCTTTCGGTTTGCTGGCCGTCGGCTTTGCGGCGGGTTTGCTGGCGGGCGGCGTGGCCGCTGGTTTGGCAACGGCCTGCACCCGCTCGGTGTCGCCGGTCGCGACTGCATTTACGATGCCGTCGGCGAACTCCAGCTGCAGGCCAGCGCCCGGCGCCACATCAACTGCCAGTTTGATCACCGCGCCGTCGGCATCCTTGACCAGCGCGAAGCCGCGGGCCAGCACAGCCTTGTGCGACAGCGTTGCCATCAGCCTCTCGGATTGGACGATGCGGCCGCGCAGTCGCTCCAGCCTGAGCAGTACCGCTTGCGTGCCGCGTCTCGTCAAAGCTGTCAGAAGATCCCTCTGCACGGTTTGCCGCCGTGCCGTTGGCTCGATCGTAATGCGGCCTTGCAGCAAAGCCAGTTGCTGCCTGTGCCGTTGCAGGGATGCTTTTGCGCATTTTGGCAGTTGATCCGCTGCGCGATTGAGTTCCGCGCGCCGGGCTCTCGCCAATGCGCGCAGCGCCCCCTGGGCGCGCAAAAGGTTGCGGTCGTTGGTTCGTCGCGCCTCGGCAATCCGCCGCGACAGCGTTGCCGGAGTGAGCTTCACGGCGAAGAACCGAGCTCGCTTTCTTTCGGTGGAGACCATCAGCCCCCGGCTAAGCCGGCTGGCCGCCTCGTCCAGCCGCCGTCGCGGCAGCGCCAGCAACTGGTCGGGCGAGGGCAGTGCCCGGGCCGCCGCACGTGAAGCCTGCCGCTTGCGTTCGAAATTGCGCAAGGTGGCTGCTTTGAGACGTGCGCCAAGACTGGCTAGTGTCGCTTCGAGGTCCGCTTTCACCGGCACCGCGATCTCCGCCGCACCTGTCGGCGTCGGTGCGCGGATGTCGGCGACGAGGTCGATCAAGGTCCAGTCGGTCTCGTGGCCGACGGCCGAAATCACCGGGATGCGCGAGGCGGCGACGGCGCGCGCCAGCCCTTCATCGTTGAACCCCCAGAGGTCCTCAAGGCTGCCGCCGCCGCGCGCCACGATCAGAAGGTCGGGCTGGGCAATCGCGCCATCCCAGGCCAGCGCGTTGAAGCCGTTGACGGCGGCCGTCACTTCCGCCCCCGCAGTCTCGCCCTGGACTCTTACCGGCCAGACCAGCACATGCAGCGGAAAGCGGTCCTTGATGCGATGGATGATGTCACGGATCACCGATCCGGTCGGCGAGGTGACGACGCCGATGGTGCGCGGCATGAAGGGCAGCCGCCGCTTGCGGCCGGCGTCGAACAGCCCTTCGGCCTGCAGTCGCCGCTTGCGCTCTTCCAAAAGCGCCATCAGCGCCCCGGCGCCCGCCGGCTCGAGATTGTCGATGACGATCTGGTAGTTGGATTTGCCGGGATAGGTGGTGAGTTTGCCGGTGGCGATCACCTCCATCCCCTCTTCGGGGCGGAATTTCAGCCGGCCCATCGTGCCTTTCCAGACCACCGCGTCAAGCCGCGCGCGGTCGTCCTTCAGCGTGAAATAGGCATGGCCGGAAGAGTGGGCCCCGCGATAGCCGGAAATTTCGCCGCGCACCCGCACATGGCCGAAGACATCCTCGACCGTACGCTTCAGCGCGCCGGAAATCTCGCTCACCGTGTATTCGGTGGCATTGGTTCGTGATTCGGATTCTGCGTCGCTCATCGGCCGATTGAGCGGCTGTTGTCGCTCCGCGTCAAGATTCCATAACTTGATCTTAAGCCTGTCCTGATTGACTCTGGGCCAAGGAGGACGCATGAGCGCCCGCAGACAACGCAGCCCGTTGACGTTCCAGGTCACCCTGACGGTGCTGACGCTTGCCGTTTTTGCACTGGCCATCGTTGTCGGCTTCGGCCTTTACGCCACCATGCAGGCCGACCGGGTCTCGCTCGAGCGGGAGAAGGTTTTCCTTGCCAACGGCCTGCAGGACCAGATCGCCGCGGTAAAGCGCGAGCAGGAAAGCGTCGCCGTCTGGGATGATTCCGTTATAAACGCCAAGGCCGGCAACCAGACCTGGATGGCCGAGAATTTCAGCGTCTGGATGTACTCGTATTACGGCCACAACCGGGTCTATGTGCTGGACAACGCCAACCGGCCGGTCCACGCCATGCGCGAAGGCAAGGTCGTGTCGCCTGCCGTCTTTGGCGAGGACGAACCCGCTTTGCGGCCGACCATCGCCAGGTTGCGCCAGATGATGAGCAAGGACGCAAGCCAGGCCGGCGCAAAATTCGTTGCCGACGATCTGGTCTCGCTTGGCGGTCAGCCTGCCATACTCAGCGTCATGCCTCTGGTGCCGAGTTCGGATCGCGTCACCCAGGCATCCGGCAGCGAATATCTGCATGTCTCCATAGAGTTCATCAACGACGCGGTGATCGGCAAGATCGCGCAGAAATATCTGCTGGCGGGGGCGCATCTCCTGCCGATGGCTCAGCCGCTTGGCTCTGCTGCCATTCCGCTTATCGACAAACAGGGTGTCATCCTCGGCTATATTGCCTGGGACCAGGAACGGCCCGGCCTGACGCTGGTGGGCAAGGCCAGCCCGGCCCTGGCTCTGGCCGCGCTGGTTGCGGCGAGCGTGCTCGCCTTTCTGCTCCGGCGTCTGCGCCGTGCGTCATCGGCGCTGCAGACCAGCCAGGCCCAGGCGCAATATCTCGCCTTTCACGACACGCTCACCGGCCTGCCCAACCGGGCACTGTTCGAGGACAGGCTGCGGCGTGCCTTGCTTACCTCCGGCAATGAAAGCAAGGTCGCGCTGCTTTATCTCGATCTAGATCGCTTCAAGCATGTCAACGACACGCTTGGTCACCCGGCAGGCGACGAACTCGTGCGCCAGACGGCGGCCAGGCTTCAGCATACGGTTCGCGACGTCGACACGGTGGCAAGATTGGGTGGCGACGAATTCGCGGTGATCCTGATCGATGTCCGCGACGTCAGGAACGCAGAGGATATTTCCGAGAGGGTGCTGCAGAAACTGCAGGAGCCGTTCAAGCTGATGGACGATCAGGTCTTTATCAGCGCCAGCATCGGCATAGCCTTGTCGACAGGCCCTGATGCCGACGCAGACGATCTGCTGCGCAAGGCCGACATCGCGCTCTACGAAGCCAAGAAGAACGGCCGTGGCCGCTACCAGGTCTTCGCCGGCGACATGGACGACCTTTTGCTGCGCAAGCGCAAGGTCGAGAGCGAGCTGCGCAGCGCGCTGAATGGCGGCACCGGTATCAAGCTCGCCTACCAGCCGGTCTTTGCCAGCGACGGCAAGACCATTGTCGGCGCCGAGGCGCTGATCCGCTGGGCGCATGAGGTCCATGGCGCACTGCCGGCGGCGCAGTTCATCGCCATCGCCGAGGAACGCGGCATGATCGGGCAGCTCGGCGCATGGGCCCTGCTGGAAGCCTGCCGCTTCGCCGTGAAGACCAAACTGCCGTGGCTCGCCGTCAATGTCTCGCCGCTGCAATTGCGCGACGCCGGCTTTGCCGAAGAGGTTGCCTCGATCCTCGCCGAAACCGGACTGGCGCCGGAGCGCCTGCAGCTCGAAATCACCGAAAACGTTCTCCTGGAAAACAACGACACCACCAGAGCGGCTCTGGCAGCCTTGCGCCAGTCGGGCGTCGGCATTGTGCTCGACGATTTCGGCACCGGCTATTCGTCGCTGAGCTATCTGCGCCGCCATGCCATCGACAAGCTCAAGATCGACCGCTCCTTCGTGCGGCTTCTCGACGGCGACGGCAATTCGGGCGCCATCGTCAAGGCGCTGATCGATCTCGCCGGCGCGCTCAAGGTCGAGGTCACCGCCGAGGGCGTAGAGACCGAGGTGCAAAAGGCGCTGCTGGTCGCCATGGGCTGCCAGCAGCTGCAGGGCTACCTCTTGTCGCCGCCGCTGGAGCCGGCGCAATTGGTGGCGCTGCCCGGCCTGTCGTCGGCCAACGCAACGACGGAGGCGGCAGCGTCGGCCTGATCGTTCCTACCAGCCAGGCAGGATCTGGTTCGGCTTGCTCCGCTTCATCTTGGCGAAGGCGAGCGAGGCGAAATCGAAGCTTCCCGTTTCTTCGCCGAGCGGCACGGAAATATTGTCGAGGCTTTCCGAGATGTGTCGGGCCAGAGCGTCGACGATTTCGGGACGCGAGGTCTGGCCGCGCATGATGCCGATGCGGCAGTCGGGCAGGGCGCCAAAACCGTCGGCTTCGCCCAGCACCCGCATGCCGGGCCGCAGCGCGCATTCCGGCAGCACCGAGATCGCCAGTCCCGACAGCACCGCGGCGGTGATGACGGTGGCCGAGAAGCTGGTGAACAGGATTCGATAGTCGCGGCTTTGCCGGTCGAGCACATCGACGGCGGCGCGCCGCCAGATGCAGTTCGGCCGGCCGAAGGCCATCGGCAGCACTTCCTGTTCGTGCGTGGCATGGTTGGCCGAGGTCACCCATAGCAGCGGCTCGCGCCGCACCACTTCCGACTGGCCGCGCGTGTCGTTGTGCGTCACCAGCGCAAGATCGAGATTGCCGCGCCTGATATGCTCGACCAAGCCTGGTGTCGGCTCGCAGATGACGGTCAGCTCGACGCGTGGGTTGGAGCGCGTGAAGCGTGCCATGATTTCGGGCAGGAACCGGTCGGCATAGTCGTCGGGGGTGCCGATGCGGATGGTGCCTTCGAGCCGCTGGTCATCGAAGGCGGCCAGCGTTTCGCGGTTGAGATAGAGCAGGCGGCGCGCGTAGGAGAGCAGCTTGTCGCCTTCCTCAGTCAGCCTGTTGGTGCGGCCGTCCTTTTCGAACAGCGGCTTGCCGATCCGCTCTTCCAGCCGGCGCATCTGCATCGACACCGCCGATTGCGTGCGCAGCACTTCCTCGGCCGCGCGGGTAAAGCTGCCGGTATCGGCAATCGAGATGAAGGTCTGCAACTGGTCGAGATCGAGTGGCGCTTTCATCGGTCCAATCCATCACTAGCGTTGATGCTAAAGATTAGAAACATTCGTTGGATTAATCAATCGGTGCGTGGCAAATTCACATTGTTCACATGAAGGCATGTGAATCGAGACCGGAACGGCCGCTGTCCCCAGTGCCGATCGCCTGGTCTTGTCCAGTTCGAGTCTGAAGGAGACCGACATGACCACGTTTGATTTCGCCACCGAGACCTCGCGCATAACCTCGCGTCCGGCCGTTGCGACGCGCGTGGCCAACACCCTTCTCAATGCCTACCAGGCCTGGAAAAATCGCCGGGCCTTCTATCGCCTCGGCGAGATGTCGGACGCCGAACTCGCCGATATCGGCCTGACGCGCGCGGATCTCCATGTCGCCATCGATGTGCCGTTCGGCGCCGATCCGACCGTGAAGCTGCGTGCGATTGCGAGCGATCGTGCCGATACGATCGAAGATCTCGCCCGCCAGATAGCGTGATATCGGGCGCATTGTTTCGGTTGCCGTGAACCTTTCTCAGGCTCGCTGCGACCAACGAGTATAGCAGGCTCCCCACTCCCTGCCGGTTCCCCGCCGGCCAGCCTGCACACTGGCCCGGTCCTCCTCCAGGACCGGGCTTTTCTTTTAAAGCTCCGTCGTCATCGTGCGGTCTGCGCCGCGTCGCTTCGTTCCTTGCTCCGAAGCCGCGAAGGTCAGCGCCCAACTACCGCCAACTACCGCCGGTTCATGTCCCGCTTGAACTGGTCGAAGATCGTTTCCACGCCCTTCTGATAGTCGTCGCGCTGCTGGGCGCCGGTCTCGAACATCTTGCCGAAAATATCGTCGAACGGATTGCGTGGCCTGCCGCTCGGATTGGCCTGCGGTTGCGGCGCCTGGCGCTCCTGCGGTGCCTGTCGCGGCTGGGGTGCTTGCGGCTGCTGCGGCGCCGGCTGCCCACCGGGCAGGCCGAAGCCGCCACCACCGCCTTGCCGCATCATCTCTTCAAAAATCTTGCCCAGCGGGTTGTCGCCGTAAGGGCTCTGCGTCTGTTGCGGCTGTGTTGGCTGCTGCGGCCGGCCCTGCGGTTGCTGTGCCGCGCCACCGCCGAACATGTCCTGCAGCACCTTGCCCAGCGGATTGTCGCCATAGGGGTTGGGCGCCTGTTGCGGCTGGCTTTGCGGCTGTTGGGCGCCGCCGCCGAACATGTCCTGCAGCACCTTGCCCAGCGGATTGTCGCCATAGGGGTTGGGCGCCTGTTGCGGCTGGCTTTGCGGCTGTTGGGCGCCGCCGCCGAACATGTCCTGCAGCACTTTGCCCAGCGGGTTCTCACCGTAAGGATTGGGTGCTGGCTGCGGCGCAGGCTGTGCCCCGCCGCCCGCCTGCCGCATCATCTGTTCGATGATCTCGCCGAGCGGATTGCTGCCGCCGCCGAAGCCACCGGCGGCCTGCATCTGACCCCCGGTCAACTGGTTTGTCGTCTGCTTGAATAATCCGCCCATCACCATCGAAGCGATGGCCGGCAGCATCTGCTGCAGGATCTGCTGGCTGACGCCGGTCGCCTGCGCGGCCTGGCTGGCCACCGCGCGCGACAGCTCCTTCGAGCCGAACAGATGACCCAGAATGCCATTGCCCTCATTGACGCCTTGCGGTGAGAAAGCCCTGGTCGCGTCCTCGAAGTATTTGGCGTGCTGGCCGCTCGCCATCGCCGTCATGAAGGCGCCTAGCCCATAGGGATCGGCGGTGTTGCGTTGCAGCCCTTGCGAGAAGGCCGGCAGCAGAGCGGCGACAGCCGCCTGCGTCTGCTGCATGGAAAGCCCGTACTGCTGGGCAAGCGCCTGCATGCCGTTGCCGTTCTGCGCCTGCGCCAATATGTCGAACAAGGTAGGCATCGGTTTCTCCTCCCGGAAATCCTCGAGGGAGAACCTAGTTCGTTTCGATGTTCGATTGAAGCGGCTTTTGCCGCTGCTCAAGGCGCGACGCTAATACGCATATTCCATGAACACCGGCTCGATCGAGCCGCCCCAGCGCGTGTGGTAGGCCGACAGCATTTCCTCGGCACTGGTGGTACCGCGCGCCACGACTTCGTCCAGCGTGTTGAGGAACGAGGTCTCGTCATAGCCGTCGCGGTTCTTCCTGCCGCGATTTTTCAGCCCAAGGCGCGAAATGGTCATTACATCGCGGCCGATCTCACGCAGCGTCGTGTTGCGGAACGGCGCGGAAATGCCTTGTTCCGGCACCGCATTGCGCATCGCCAGCGTTTCTTCATACGTCCAGCTCGAAGTCAGCGCCTCGGCGGCGTCGAGCGCGGCCTCGTCATAGAGCAGCCCGACCCAGAAGGCCGGCAGTGCGCAGATGCGGCGCCACGGCCCGCCATCGGCGCCGCGCATTTCGAGGAAGCGCTTCAGCCTGACGTCGGGGAACAGCGTCGACAGATGGTTCGCCCAGTCGCCCATGGTGGGCAGTCCGTCCGGTACTTCATTGCGGGCAACGCCGGCCATGAACTGGCGGAAGGTGATGTGCGTCATGTCGTGATAGTGGCCGTCGCGGATGACGAAATACATCGGCACGTCGAGCGCCCATTCGACATAGTCGGCAAAGCCGAACTCGGGCGAGAAGCAGAATTCGAGCAGCCCCGAGCGTTGGTTGTCGGTGTCGCGCCAGATGTCGCCGCGCCAGCTCTGCAGCCCGTTCGGCCGGCTGTCGGTGAAGGGCGAGTTGGCAAACAGCGCCGTCGACAGTGGCTGCAGCTTCAGCGACACCTGCATCTTGCGGCGCATGTCGGCTTCGCTTTCGAAGTCGAGGTTCACCTGGATGGTGCAGGTGCGATACATCATGTCGAGACCCTTGGTGCCGACCTTGGGCATGTAGCGGGTCATGATTTCGTAGCGCGATTTCGGCATTTTCGGCGTCTCGGCCAGCGACCATTTCGGGCTGCCGCCGAGGCCAAGAAAGCGGATGCCCATCGGCTCGGCGATCTCGCGTACCTGCGCCAGATGCGCATTGCCCTCCCGGCAGGTCTGGTGGATCGTTTCCAGCGGCGCGCCCGACAGCTCGAACTGGCCACCAGGCTCCAGCGAGATCGCGCCCTGTCCGGTCGGCTCGACCAGGCCGATGATGCGGCCGTCATCGATGATCGGGTCCCAGCCGAGCTTTTGCTGCATGCCTTCGAGGATGGCGCGGATGCCGCGCTCGCCGCCATAAGGCACCGGCGCGTTGCCGTCGACATAGAAGGGGAACTTCTCGTGCTCGGTCCCAATGCGCCACTTGTCGCGCGGCTTGTTGCCTTCGGCCAGATGCTCGACCAGTTCGTCGATGCCTTCGATTGGCCGGAAATCGGTTGTGTCGCGCGCCATGGGGCCCCCTCTGCGGCTCTCGGAGCCCGCCGGCGCTAAATGGACGAAATGTCAGCAGCCGATCAAGCGAAAAATCCTGAGCCACAGGTCAACAGGAATTGATCTTTACGCCTCTTACCAGTCTCCGACCGTCGCCTGCATCACCGCAAGCGCCGCTACAGCTGCTGTGTCAGCGCGCAGGATGCGCGGTCCGAGCGGGATGGCAGTGACGAAGGGGAGCGCCCGCAGCATCTTGCGTTCGTCGTCGGAAAAGCCGCCTTCCGGCCCGACCAGCAGCGCCAGCTTCCTCTCCGGCACCGCCTGCAATGCCGGCAGCGGGTTGTTGGTCGAGGCATCCTCGTCGCAGAAGATAAGCCGGCGTTCCTTGTCCCAGCCGGAGAGCAGGCGCTCGAATTTCTCGGCCTCGCGCACTTCCGGCACCGCCAGTATGCCGCATTGCTCGGCCGCCTCGACGACATTGGCGCGCAGCCGGTCGATGGAGGGTTTTGCCACTTGCGTGTGCTGGGTGATCACCGGCTGCAGGACGCCGGCGCCCATCTCGACCGCCTTCTGCACGAGATAGTCTAGCCGGCCCTGTTTCAGCGGCGCGAAGCAATAGATCAGGTCAGGCAGGGGCGGTTGCGGTCTCTGCGAGGCCAGCACCTTCAGCCGCACCGCCCTTTTCGACCTGGTGGCAATCGCCGCCGACCACTCGCCGTCGCGGCCGTTGAACACCAGGATCTCGGCGCCTTCGCCGAGCCGCAGCACATGCGTGAGATAATGGCTCTGCTGCTGGCCGGCATCGAATTCGATGCCTGCCGCGAGGTCGTCCGGCACGAACAGCCGCTGCATCTTGTAATTGGCGCGCATCGCCGAGGAATGGGCGAGGCGGTGCCTGGCGTCAAGTCTCGGCGGAACGATGCCACAGCGGTTCAAAACCGTGCCGCAGCACCGAAACGGTCGTGGCCGGTGTGAGCAGGCGCAGCGACCGGCCGGCAAGGCTGTCGAAGGCCGCCGCATCGCCATAGCCTGCGAACGACCAGGGCAGCGCGTTGCCGCCGCGCAGCGCATAGGCCGAGCCGCCATCCGCGATCATCGCTCCGTCCGGCAATTCGGCAAGCTCTCCCATGGTGACATCAGGTGGCTTGCCGCCGGAAGCCAGCCGCTCCTTGTGCAGCCGCTTGTCCACCATTGGCGCGCGCGGTTCGTTTACACCGAAGACTTTGCCGAAACGCCCGACAAAATCCTTGGCTCGCTCACGCCGGCAATAGAAACAGGGACGGTGCCCGGCGGCCAGCGCCGTCACCTCGTCGAGGAAGAACAACTCGGTCCAGCCGGCCCTGCCGCCCGGCCGGTTCCTGCCCATCGGCTCGCGCCGCACATTGCGGAATTGGCAAACGCAGATGATCCAGGCCGGCAAGGCCCAACGCTTTTTCAGCAGCGTCTTGGTCTCCGGATCGTGGATGATGCCGCGATTGCCGGTGAACAGGCCGCGCTCGGATATGGCATGGATGGCGCCGAACGGATCGACCCGGTTCTGCAGTGGCATAGCTCTCTCCCGAATACGCATCTTGGCTGCAATGCTGGCGACATGATATCGCTCGTCGCGTCATTTCATGTCAGCAGGGTTTTGCGATGCGGGTGCTGGTGGTCCAGAACTACGACAACACCGGCCTTGGCCAGGTTGGTGCCGCGCTCGCCGAAGCCGGCGCCGATCTCGACCTGCGCCGGCCCTACAAGGGCGATGCGCTGCCGGACGACGCGACCGGACACGATGCCATGGTGATGCTGGGCGGCGGTCAGAATGCGCTGGCCGACGATGACTACCCGTATTTCCCGGCGCTGCTCGAACTGACCCGCGATTTCGCCGCCAAGGATCGCTCGGTTCTCGGTATCTGCCTGGGCAGCCAGTTGGTTGCCCGCACTTTCGGCGGTGAGAACCAGATCGGCGGCGCCTCGGAATTCGGCTGGCACAAGGTATCGCTGACGCCGGACGCCAGAACCGATCCGGTGCTTGGCGCACTTCCCCAGGATTTCCCCATCTTCGAATGGCACGACGACACTTTCGCGCTGCCATCAAATGCGGTGCGGCTTGCCGGCAGCGAAATTGCTGAGAACCAGGCGTTCCGTATCGGCCGCGCCGTCTACGGCTTCCAGTTCCATTTCGAGGCCGACCAGCCGATTGTGAGGGACTGGAGCGCATCCTTCGCGCCGCTGATTGCCGATCGCCATCCCGACTGGCAGGATCGCCTCGACAGCGAAATGGCACGCAACGGCCCCGAGGCCGACGCCGCGGGCTTGGCCATTGCCCGCGCCTGGGTGGCGACAATCTGAGCCCAGCCAACGCGCGGCCGTTGCATAATTGGCACGCGGCGGGGAATCTGCCGGGGACAACTTCTTTCGTTCTTGGTTTGTGGCGAACGCTATCCTACAAGGCGCGCGCTTTGCATCGGCAATGCAACCGCGATGAACCTTCTGTGTGATCCGCGCGACACACCGCCGATACAGAATCGACCTACAAGCGCGAAATCGTCGAAACTTTGAGACGAATTCTCGGTTTCAACCCATTGGTAACCGCCTCGTGCCCAGATGCAGGAAGCTCAACTAGAGATGACGTCCGTGAAAGCAGCGCTTCTGTCCTTTGTCATGCTGTCTGCCATCGTTTTGTGCGGTCTCGGCATTTATTCCGCCGATGCAGCCAACAACCATCAGGCCGTCGACGGCTACGGCGTCACCGCCGCGCTTCGCTAAAACGCTTTTCCCTGCACAGTCAGGATACGCTTGTCCGCGCCGTCCACGGCGAGCGCGCTGAGCATGCCTGACTGCCAGGCGAGCGTGTCGACATTGACGCGGTTCGGCATCACCTCCGCCTCCGGCACCGGTGTGTGGCCGTGCACGATCACCTTCGGGTAAAGCCCTGGATGGTTGTGGAAGACGTCGCGTATCCAGACCAGATCCTGCGGGCTCTGGCTCTCCAGCGGCACGTCAGGCCTGACGCCAGCATGGCAGAAGAAGAAATCACCTGATATCAGTGACAATTGCAGCGACCGCAGGAAGTCGACATGGGCTTGCGGTACAGCATTGACCAGTGCCTGGTGTCCCCGCCGTAACGCCTCGGCCTTGCCGAACCAGCTTGCGTGTCCCGCTAGGTCGACGCCATAGGATTGTGCCGTCTGCACGCCGCCATAGCGGATGAACAGCCCTTCCGGGTCAGGCTCGTCGAGAAAATCGAGGAAGCCGATATCGTGGTTGCCGGCGAGCATCAGATGCCGTGGATCGCGTTTCTGTGCCTCGATCAGGAAGTCTATGACGCCCTTGGACTCTGGTCCGCGGTCGACATAGTCGCCGAGCTGGATGACGCGCCAATCGCTGGTCGGCTTGTATTCGAGTTCGCTCTCGATGCGGCGATGCATGGCGGCGAGCAGATCGAGACGGCCATGCACGTCGCCGATCGCATAGAGGCGCATGCCATCGGGCGCGCGCGCGTCGAGGTAGTGGATGCCGGTCTCGATCAAGGCGGCTTCGTCTCCGTGATCCAGCGAGGCTAGGGTCTAATCGGTGAACAAGACCCTATCGCCGCAACTGGTCCTTGCCCATCTCGGTCACCAGCCGTTTGCCGCACAGTGCCAGCGTGATGTCCATCTCCTTGCGGATGATGTCCAGCGCCAGGGTCACGCCTTGCTTGCCCATGGCGCCCAACCCGTACAGGAACGGGCGGCCGATATAGGTGCCCTTAGCGCCGAGGCAAAGCGCCTTCAGCACGTCCTGGCCCGAGCGGATGCCGCCGTCCATATGCACCTCGATCCTGTCGCCGACGGCATCGGCGATCTCCTCCAGCGCCATGATTGACGACGATGCGCCGTCGAGCTGGCGCCCGCCATGGTTGGAAACGATGATGGCGTCGGCGCCGGTCTCGACCGCCATCAGCGCGTCCTCTTTGTCGAGAATACCTTTCAGGATCAGCTTGCCGCCCCAGCGCTCCTTGATCCAGGCGACGTCCTTCCACGACAGGTGCGGGTCGAACTGCTCCGTCGTCCACGATGCCAGCGAAGCGACGTCGCCGACGCCCTTGGCATGGCCGACAATGTTGCGGAAGGTGCGGCGCTTGGTGCCGGCAATGCCCATCAGCCAGCGCGGCCGCATGGCGATGTTGGCAATGTTGGCCAGCGTCATCTTGGGCGGCGCCGACAGCCCGTTGCGGACATCCTTGTGGCGCTGCCCCAGGATCTGCAGGTCGAGCGTCAACACCAGCGCCGAGCATTTTGCAGCCTTCGCCCTGTCGATCAGGTCGAGCACGAAATCCTTGTCGCGAAGCACGTAGAGCTGGAACCAGAACGGCTTCTTCGTCACCGACGCGACATCCTCGATCGAGCAGATGCTCATCGTCGACAGCGTGAACGGCACGCCGAATTCCTCTGCCGCCTGCGCCGCCAGCATCTCGCCATCGGCATGCTGCATGCCGGTCATTCCAGTTGGGGCAAGCGCCACCGGTATCGCCACTTTCTCGCCGATCATGGTCGATTCCAGCGAGCGGTTGCTCATGTCGACCAGCACGCGCTGACGGAATTTTATCTTCTGGAAGTCCTCCTCGTTGGCGCGGTAGGTGCTTTCGGTCCAGGCGCCGGAATCGGCATAGTCGTAGAACATCTTCGGCACCCGCCGGCGCGCCAGGTCCTTGAGATCGGCAATCGTGAGGATGTCGCTCATGGTGGTTCCTCGTTAGCCAGTCGTCTTGAAGCCGTCGTCGGCGTCGGAGCGCTGCTTGAGCCTGAGCCGCGACACGCGCTGCCAGTCGCCGCTGCGTTCGGCCTCGAGCATCGAGCGCTCGACATAGGAGATATGGTCCATCGCCGCTTGGCGGGCAGCTGAGGGATCGCCGGCCTTCACGGCTTTGTAGATCGCGCGGTGCTGGGCCAGCAGCGCCTCGCGCGCTCCGGGCACGCTGAACACCAGAAGCCGGTTCTGGAACACGCCTTCAGACAGCAGCCGGTAGCAGGAGCGCAGCGTGTGCAAGAGGATGATGTTGTGCGCGCATTCGCACACAGCATGGTGGAACTCGACATCGATTTCCGCCTCGTCGTCGAAATCGCCGGTGCGGTGCGCCTCGTCCATGCGCGCCATGATGCGGTCGAGCAGCGCAATGTCATCCGCTGTCGCGCGCCGCGCCGCATATTCGGCCGCAACACCTTCGATCTCGCGGCGGTATTCCAGATAGTCGGTCACCGCCTTGCGGTGCATCGAGATAAGGTCGGTCACCGGCTTGGTGAACAACTGGCCGATGACGTCGGCGACATGGGTGCCGCCGCCGGCCTTGGTGATCAGCAGCCCGCGCCCTTCCAGCGCCTTCAGCGCATCGCGCAGGATCGGCCGCGACACGTCGAACTGGCGCGCCAGCTCGCGCTCGCCCGGCAGCCGGTCGCCGGTGCGCAGCACGCCTTCAAGGATCAGGCTTTCGATCTGCTGCACCACCTCGTCGGCGGTGCGCGAATGCTCGATCCTGGAGAAAATATCGCTCAACGGGGGCCTGGGAAATTGAACCGGCGTCGCGCAAGATAAAGCCAGCGTCGCCAACTGGTCAAATTATTTATCCAATTTGCCCAATCGGGTCGGTCTGCGCGTCGCGCCGGCAGGACCTACGATGCTAGACTTTGGTGTTTACGCGCCTCATGGATTGCCTTTAGAGGACGCCATCACACGAAGGGTCGAGAACAGGGGGACCACCGTGTCGGACGAGACGTCCAACCTCGAATTCCAGCCGCGCGCCCAGGGCAGCGTGATGGGCTTTCCCGCGCATGAGGGACGGCCCGGCGCGATCGGCGAGGTCCATGCCCGGCCGCATCCGCTGATCGAGAAGCCGCGCGTGCTTGTGCAACTCGCCTTCATGACCGAGGGCGGCTCCGGCGTCGACATGGCCGTGCTCTCCGAACTGTCGCGGCGCCTCGGCATCGCGGCGCCCGACCGTCATGCCCGCCACCACGCCATGAAGTGGGGCAAGGGCACGCTGCGCTGGGAGCGGCATACGGAATTCTCGACCTATCTTTGGGAAGGGCCGCTTGCCGAAAGCGGCAGGGCGCAGGAGGATTCTCCTTTCGGCAACGGGTTCTCGCCGCCGGGAACGGTGATCTCAGGCATAAGGCTGGAGATCCGCAAATGGACGCCGGCAAGCGAGAAGCTGATTGCGGCCTTCGACCCGACGAGCCTCTGCTATTCGCTGGTCGAGCGCGGCAATGCGGCCATCGTCACCGATTTCCGCCAGGACGGCGACGGCCTGACCCGCATCCTGGTGCTTGATCGCGGCCTGACGCCGGCGCGGACCGGCGCGCTGTCGCAGCGGCTGATCGACGTCGAGACCTACCGCACGCTTGCCATGCTCGGCCTGCCGCTGGCGCTGACCCTGTCGAGCCGCGCCCGCCGCATCGAAGACCGGTTGGCGCAGACCACGCTGGAAATGAAGGTCACTGAAACCCGCGACAGCCAGACGCTGCTCGCCGACCTGACCGAGCTTGCCGCCGAGCTGGAAGCCGATGCCGCCTCCAGCCTCTATCGCTTCGGCGCCAGCCGCGCCTATGACGGCATCGTTGTCGAGCGGCTGGAGGCGCTGGACGAAGAAGCCGTGCCCGGCTACGACACTTGGGGCGGCTTCCTGCAGCGGCGGGTGGCGCCTGCCATGCGCACCTGCCGTTCGGTCGAGGAGCGCCAGGCCAACCTGTCGCGCAAACTAACCCGCGCCACGACGCTGCTGCGCACGTGGGTTGATGTCGAGGTCGAGAAGCAGAACCGCGATCTGCTGGCGTCGATGAACAACCGCGCCCGGCTGCAACTGCGGTTGCAGCAGACGGTCGAGGGCCTGTCGGTGGCAGCAGTGTCCTACTATGTCGTCGGTCTGATCTCCTACCTTGCCAAGGGCGCCTCGATCTTCGGCCATGCCATTGCGCCCGAAGTCGTCACCGCCGCCTCGGTGCCGGTCGCCATCGTGCTGGTCTGGTGGGGGGTGCGGCGAGTGAGGCGGATGCACTCCGAGCCGGCGAAACATCCGGGGGAGTAGGAGCGCACTTTACCCTCCCCCTTGTGGGGAGGGTCGATCCGCATAGCGGATCGGGGTGGGGGTGCTCGTAAAGAGCTTTCGTCGCGCGGACCCCCACCCCGCTCACTGCGTTCGCGACCCTCCCCACAAGGGGGAGGGTGAATAGCGGCAGATTGCCGCTGCGGAAGGCGGGCAGTACGCTCTTTGCCCGACGCGGTGTTTGCAACATCCGAATGTAATTGGTAAAAGATTTTTACCAGCCAAGCGGAGAACGCCGCCGATGTCCGGCCTTGTCATGCCCAAGCCAGACGACGCCACTATGCGAAGGCGGGCGGAGATCGTCGCCGACATGCGCATCATCGTGCCGGGCGAGGGCGTCGTCGACGCCACCAATGAGATGCGCGCCTTCGAAAGCGACGGCCTCACCGCCTACCGGCAATTGCCGCTGGTCGTGGTGCTGCCGGAAACGGTGGCGCAGGTGTCGCGGGTGCTGAAATACTGCAACGACCGCAACATCCGTGTCGTGCCGCGCGGCTCCGGAACCTCATTGTCGGGCGGCGCGCTGCCGCTCGAGGATGCCGTGCTGCTGGTCATGAGCCGCTTTAACCGCATTCTGGCCATCGACTATCCCGACCGCATCGTCGTCGCTCAGCCAGGCGTTACCAATCTTGGCATCACCATTGCCGTCGAGCAGGAGGGCTTTTACTACGCCCCTGACCCATCCTCCCAGATCGCGTGCTCGATTGGCGGCAATGTCGCGGAAAATTCCGGCGGCGTGCACTGCCTGAAATACGGCCTGACCGCCAACAATGTGCTCGGCATCGAGATGGTGCTGATGAACGGNATGAACGGCGAGGTGGTGCGCCTGGGCGGCAATCATCTGGACTCGGAAGGCTATGATCTCCTCGGCGTCATGACGGGGTCCGAAGGCCTGCTCGGCGTCGTCACCGAGGTCACCGTGCGCATCCTGAAAAAGCCGGAGACGGCCCGCGCTCTGCTGATCGGCTTTCCGACCAGCGAGCAGGGCGGCCAATGCGTCGCCGACATCATCGGCGCCGGCATTATCCCTGGCGGCATGGAGATGATGGACCGGCCGGCGATCCATGCCGCGGAAGATTTCGTCCATGCCGGCTACCCCCTTGATGTCGAGGCGCTGCTGATCGTCGAACTCGACGGGCCGGGCGTCGAGGTCGATCACCTGATCGGTCTCGTCGAAGCGATCGCCTATAGGAACGGCTCCACCACCTGTCGCATCTCGCAATCCGAACAGGAGCGGCTGAGTTTCTGGGCCGGCCGCAAGGCGGCCTTCCCGGCGGTCGGCCGCATCTCGCCCGACTATTACTGCATGGATGGCACCATCCCGCGCAAGGAATTGCCGCGTGTGCTCGCCGGCATGCGCGAACTGTCGGGAAAATACGGCCTTGGCGTCGCCAATGTCTTCCACGCCGGCGACGGCAATCTGCATCCGCTGATCCTCTACGACGCCAACGTGCCGGGCGAACTCGACAAGGCGGAAAGTTTTGGCGCCGACATCTTGCGGCTCTGCGTCAAGGTCGGCGGCGTCTTGACCGGCGAGCACGGCGTCGGCGTCGAGAAGCGCGACTTGATGCCTGAAATGTTCGACCAGATCGACCTCGATCAGCAAATGCGCGTCAAATGCGCCTTCGACCCCAATCATTTGCTCAACCCCGGCAAGGTGTTTCCACAACTGCGCCGCTGCGCGGAGCTTGGGCGCATGCACGTGCATCGCGGCCAGGTGGCGTTTCCGGACATTCCGAGGTTTTGAGTGGCTAAGTTGGCGCGTGAACACCCCCCTCTGTCCTGCCGGACATCTCCCCCTCAAGGGGAGAGATTGGCAGCTTGCGCGCCTTACCCTTCCTTCAAGGTCGGAGATTGGCGAAATCGGACGCGACTTCCGATCTCCCCCCTTGAGGGGGAGATGTCCGGCAGGACAGAGGGGGGCGCGAAGGAACTCGACCCATCTTCGCCATGACGACCTTCACTCCCACCACATCGGCCGAGACCCTCTCCATCGTCCAATGGGCGGCGGCGGAAGAGACACCTTTGGAAACCATCGGCCACGGCTCCAAGCGCGGCATCGGCCGGCCACACCAGAGCGAACACACGCTCGATCTTTCGAAGCTCACCGGCGTCACCCTCTACGAGCCGGCCGAGCTGGTGCTGTCGGCCAAGGCTGGCACGCCGCTTTCCGAGATCGAAAACCTGCTCGCCGAAAACGGCCAGCAACTTGCTTTCGAGCCGATGGACTACGGCCCATTGTTCGGCGGTATCAAGGGAAGAGGCACGATCGGCGGCGTGCTTGCCGCCAACCTGTCCGGCCCGCGCCGGCTGAAGGCGGGCGCCGCGCGCGACCATATCCTTGGCATCAACGCGGTTGCCGGTCGTGGTGAAGCGTTCAAATCAGGCGGCCGCGTCGTCAAGAATGTTACCGGCTACGATCTGTCGAAGCTGATGGCCAACAGCTGGGGCACGCTGGCTGTATTCACCGATGTCACCTTCAAGGTGCTGCCGGCGGCCGAGATCGAGGTGACGCTTGCCGTGCGCGGCTTGCTCGACGATGCGGCGGCTGCCGCCATGGCGCTGGCGCTAGGCTCCAGCGCCGAAGTGTCGAGCGCCGCCCATCTGCCCGAGCGCACCGCCGCGCGCGTTGCCGGCGGCAGTCTCGGGGCCGACGCCGCAACGCTGCTGCGCGTCGAAGGCTTCGGCCCTTCGGTCGCCTACCGCATCGAGGCACTGAAAACCCTGCTCAAAAATGCGGGCCCGCTGCAGGAGATTGCAGGCGAGGCCTCGCATTCCCTCTGGCGTGACATAAGGGACTGCACGCCATTCGCCGACCGTAGCGAAAAGCCGGTCTGGCGCGTCTCCATGGCGCCGTCTCAGGCCCATCAGATGGTGCTGACGCTGCGCATGCAGATCGGTGTCAGCGCCTTCTACGACTGGCAGGGCGGGCTGGTCTGGCTGCGCATGGAGGAGGGCGATCCCGAGGCCGCCCTGCTGCGCGGGCTGATCAGAAAGCTTGGCGGCGGCCACGCCACGCTGGTGCGCGCCACCCCTTCGCATCGCGCCGCCGTGCCGGTGTTCGAGCCACAGGCGCCGCATCTGGCCGCCCTGTCGGCTAGGCTCAAGGCCGAGTTCGATCCCAAGGCCATCCTCAATCCCGGCCGCATGGCCCAGGGCTAACGCGATGCAGACCAATTTCTCCCTTGCCCAGCTCGCCGATCCGCATGTCGCGGAATCGGAGAAGATCCTGCGCAAATGCGTGCATTGCGGCTTCTGCACCGCCACCTGCCCGACCTATGTCACACTCGGCAACGAGCTGGATTCACCGCGCGGGCGCATCTACCTGATCAAGGATATGCTGGAGAACGGCCGTCCCGCCGACAAGGAGATCGTCACCCATATCGACCGCTGCCTGTCCTGCCTCGCCTGCATGACGACCTGCCCGTCGGGCGTCAACTACATGCATCTGGTCGACCATGCCCGCGCCCATATCGAGGAGACTTACAGGCGGCCGCTGCTCGACCGGCTGACCCGCGCCCTGCTGGCCCTAGTGCTGCCTTACCCCGCGCGCTTTCGCGCCGCGCTGAAGCTGGCGAGATTGGGCAAGCCGTTCATCGGCCTGTTCGAAAAGGTCCCAGCCTTGAAGCCGCTCGGTGCTATGCTGAAGTTGGCGCCGGCCTCGATCCCGGCGGCCTCGCCGATGGCCTCTCCCGGCGTCCATGCCGGGCAGGGGACGAAGAAAGGCCGCGTCGCCATCCTCACCGGCTGCGCCCAATCGGTGCTCGATCCCGCCATCAACGAGACGACGATTGCATTGCTGACCAGGCTCGGCATCGAGGTCGTGGTGCCTGAGGGCGAGGCCTGCTGCGGCGCGCTGGTCCATCATATGGGCCGCGAGGCAGCCGCACTAGCCTCGGCGAAGCAGAATGTCGATGCCTGGACACGCGCCATCGACCAGGGTGGGCTCGATGCCATCGTCATCACCGCGTCCGGCTGCGGCACCACCATCAAGGACTATGGCTTCATGCTGCGCCTCGATCCGGCCTATGCCGACAAGGCTGCAAAGGTCTCGGCGCTGGCCAGGGACATCACCGAATATCTCTCAAGCCTCGACCTGCCGGAGCCGGTGCGCAAGCCCGGCACGGTCGTTGCCTACCACTCCGCCTGTTCGATGCAGCACGGCCAGAAGATCACCCGCCAGCCGAAGGAGTTGCTCGCCAGGGCCGGCTTCGTCGTGCGCGAGCCGCGCGAGGGCCATCTGTGCTGCGGCTCGGCCGGCACCTACAACATCCTGCAGCCGGAGATTTCGGAGAAGCTGCGCGACCGAAAGGTGAAAAACATCGAGGCCACCGGCGCGGAGATCGTTGCCACAGGCAATATCGGCTGCATCACCCAGATCGCTTCGGCTGCAAAGCTGCCGGTGGTGCACACGATCAAGCTGCTCGACTGGGCCTATGGTGGTCCGAAGCCGGAGGGCGTCTCCGAAGGAAACCTGGTCGCCGCCGAGTAAGCAGCTATTCCGCTGCCAGCCGGTCCACCACGCCATACGTCGCCTGGTAGCGCGCGCGCTGGCGGCTGAGCGCGACCATTGTGTTGCGCAAGAGGATCGCCACAGTGATCGGGCCGACGCCGCCCGGCACCGGCGTGATCCAGGACGCGACTTCCTTCACGCTCTCGGTGTCGACGTCGCCGACGATGCGGCTCGTGCCGTCCGGGCCGATCTCGGAATTGATGCCGATGTCGATGACGGCCGCACCGGGCTTCACCATGTCGGCCTTGATCAGCCGCGGCTTGCCGACGGCGACGAACAGCGCATCGGCGCGGCGCGCATGTGCCGCCACCGAGCGCGTCATGTGATGGCACACCGTCACCGTTGCGCCTTCGCTCATCAGCAGGAAGGCAATCGGCTTGCCGACGATCTCGGAATGGCCGACGACGACGACTTCGAGCCCCTTGAGGTCGAGGCCGGTTTCCTTGAGCAGCTCGACCGAGGCCGCAGCCGTGCAAGGCGCGAGGTCGAGCTGATTGTAGACGATATTGCCGATCGACGCCGGATGCATGCCCTCGACGTCCTTCAGTGGATGCACCGCCGCTTGCAGCGTCTTGATCGGGATATCCGCCGGCACCGGCCGCTGGATGATGATGCCGGTGACGCGCGGGTTGGCGTTCAGGCCGTGGATCGCCGCCTCGAGTTCGCCGGCGCTGATGTCGGCGGGGAACCGCCGCTCCTCGAAACCGATGCCGGCAAGGGCGGCCTTGGCGCGCTGGTTGCGCACATAGACATCGACGGCAGCGGTATCGCCGACGGTGATCGACACCAGCTTGGGCGGAAAACCTTCGGCGGTGGCGATGGCGGCATCCTCGCGCACGGATGCCATGATGCGCTGGGCGACCGGGCCGCCCCGGAGATAGCGGCTATCGTCTGGCGGAGACATGGCTGGACCTTTGCAGCGGAGTATGGCGCAGGGGAGTTTGGCCGTCCCTATAGCAGGGGAGATGCGGCAAGGCAGCGTGAAAGCGAACCGTCATCCCCCTGGCGCGACGTTCTGGCGCAGCCTGGCTCAGCTATAGCCGCAAAGAGAAAGGGCAGCACGGTTTCCCGGGCTGCCCTTTCCTGACTGGCCGCATCCCCACACGGCCCGTCCCCCGTAAACTCTTCCCGATCCTGAAGGTCTAACCTTCTGGACCAGATGATTCGGTAGCCGACTATATCACGACCACGGTCGTTCCAACATTGACCCTCTCGTAAAGGTCAACCACGTCCTCGTTGCGCATGCGGATACAGCCGGAAGACACCGAGCCGCCGATGGTCCAAGGCTGGTTGGTGCCGTGGATGCGGTATTCCGTCGTGCCGAGATAGAGCGCGCGGGCGCCAAGCGGGTTTTCCTCGCCGCCGGCCAGATAGGTCGGGAGGTAGCGGCCCTTGGCGGCCTCGCGCTTGATCATCTCCGCTGGCGGGCGCCAGTCCGGCCAGACGCGCTTGTTGGTGATCTTGTGCGTGCCAGACCATTCGAAGCCAGGCTTGCCGGTGCCGACGCCATAGCGCCGCGCCTTGCCGTTCTTCTCGACCAGGAACAGGAAGTTCTGCGTCGTATCGATGACGATCGTGCCCGGCTTCTGCGGGCCGTCATAGGCGACTTCCTGCGGCAGGTAGAGCGGATTGATCTGCGGCCGCATCACCACGCGCTTGGCCGGCGCCTGCACGGAAGCAGTGCGCACCCGATCGGGTCGCGCCGGCTGCGCATAGCGAAGTCGCGGCTGCTGGACCACCTGTCGGCTCTGCCGCACGATGCCGGGCGCCCGGCCAAGCTGCAGCACCCAGGGTGCGGAAAGGTCGGGGCTCACCATCACCGGCGGCCTGTCGGCATAGCGGTCGTTGGCGGCAGACGAGGTGACGCCGGCGGCCAGAATGGCCACGGCGCCGAGCACGGAACGCAAAAAGATCTTCATCGGAACGCACCTTGATGTCGAACGGACGGAGGCGGAACTTGCCCCCGGTTGCGCGATCCTTGGCGCGAAGCGGCAACCGAAACATGAATCGGAATGCGTAAAATGCCGCTTTGTCAGTAAACCTTTTGGTGTGGTTACCGCCGGGTTCAGGAATCTGGTAAAGCCGCGGTAAATGCAGCGAAAGCGCGTTAACGGATGGATCGGCCATGGCGCAAGACAACACCGGACTGCTTACCGGCTCCGACGGGATCACGCGCTGCTTCTGGCACGGCAATCTGCCGGACTATCTGCACTACCACGACCATGAATGGGGCCGGCCGGTCGCCGACGACCGCAGGCTGTTCGAAAAAATCTGCTTGGAAGGCTTTCAGTCCGGCCTGTCCTGGCTGACCATTCTGCGCAAGCGCGAGAATTTCCGCGAGGCCTTCGCCGGTTTCGACTTCGACAAGGTCGCCGCCTTCACCGACGAGGATGTCGAGCGCCTGGTCGCCAATGCCGGCATCATCCGTCACCGCGGCAAGATCGTCTCGACCATCAACAACGCCAAACGGGCGTGCGAAATGGTCGACGAGTTCGGTTCGCTGGCCGCCTGGTTCTGGAAGTTCGAGCCGGGGCCGGAGGAGCGGCCGGCGGTGGTGGACATGGCGCATCTACGCGCCAACCCGACGACAGGGGTCTCGATCAGGATTTCGAAGGAGTTGAAAAAGCGCGGCTGGAGCTTTGTCGGACCGACGACGGTCTATGCCTTCATGCAAGCGATGGGTCTGGTCAACGACCATCTCGAGGGGTGTGTTTGCCGGGAGCAGGTGGAGAAGGAACGCAAGGCCTTTAAGAGGCCGAAGTAGGGCGTCCCCCGACCTCCCCCTTGTGGGGAGGTCGCGCCGAAGGCGCGGGTGGGGGTATCTTGGCGCCGCACCCCCACCCCGACGCTACGCGTCGACCCTCCCCACAAGGGGGAGGGTAAGGAACTCACGTCCCGCTGGCGCCAGTCAGGAACAATCCCGCCACAATCGCCGCCAGTGCCGCAAAGGCCGGATAAATCACCAGCAATCCGGTCATCAGCGCCTCGCGCATGGTGGAACCCTTGCGCTCGTCGGCGGTGACCTCAAACGGACCGAGGCTCGCCGTCACCGGCGCACGGTTCTCGGCCGGCCGCAGCCGGACTTCATGCAAGCCGTCGTCTCTGATGTCGAACTTGTGTGCGGCAGTCATGGCCCAACCCTTTGTTTCGGCGCGCTTATCGGCTCTGATTGTGTCGGCACGATGCCGCGCCGATGGCGGAATTGTTTCCTTTTTGGTGCGGTTTGTTTCGTGGGACAAGGAAAAAGCGCAAACCCTTGCCGCACAAAGCCGCTTCGGTTAGGACACGCCCACTCCAAACAAGTCATCGATTACTAAGCGAAAAGACCCATCCCATGGCCGACAAATCGGAAAAGACGAAAGCGCGGCTGCCGCGCGGCTTTGCCGACCGCAGCGCTGAAGACATCCGCGCCGTCGAGAAGATGATGGCCACGATCCGTTCGGTCTATGAGCTCTACGGTTTCGAGCCGGCCGACCAGCCGCTGATCGAGTACACCGATGCGCTCGGCAAATTCCTGCCCGACCAGGACCGGCCGAACGAAGGCGTTTTCTCGTTCCAGGACGATGATGAGCAGTGGCTGTCGCTGCGCTATGATTTGACTGCGCCGACGGCGCGTTACGTCGCCGAGAATTTTGAGAAGCTGCCGAAACCCTATCGCAGCTACCGCTCCGGCTGGGTGTTCCGCAACGAAAAGCCCGGCCCGGGCCGCTTCCGCCAGTTCATGCAGTTCGACGCCGACACGATCGGTACGCCGGGCGTCGCAGCCGACGCCGAGATGGCCATGATGATGGCCGACGTGATGGAAGCGCTTGGCATCAAGCGTGGCGACTACGTCATCCGGGTCAACAACCGCAAGGTGCTTGACGGCGTGCTGGAGGCGATCGGCCTTGGCGGTGACAACAATGCCGGCCGCCGGCTGACGGTGCTGCGCGCCATCGACAAGCTGGACAAGCTCGGGCCGGAAGGCGTGAAGCTTCTGCTTGGGCCGGGCCGATGGGATGGCGGCAAGGAAGGCGAGGGCGACTTCGCCAAGGGCGCTGGTTTGGACGACGGGCAAGCTGAAGCAGTTCTTCTCGCCACGGCAAGGAACGCACAGGTCGACCAGGTTTCCATAGTGAGCTCGAACTCGACTTACCAAGAAGGCGTCGGCGAGCTCGCGACGATTGAAGCCCTGGTCAGGGCGGCCGGATATGGCGAAGATCGCATCGCCATGGACCGCTCCGTCGTGCGCGGCCTCGAATACTACACCGGCCCGGTCTTCGAAGCCGAATTGCTCGCCGAAATCCCCAACGAAGACGGCCAGATCGTGCGCTTCGGTTCGGTCGGTGGTGGCGGCCGCTATGACGGGCTGGTCTCGCGCTTCCGTGGCGAGCCGGTGCCGGCGACCGGCTTTTCGATCGGCGTCTCCCGCCTGATGACGGCGCTGAAGAACCTCGGCAAGCTGGACACCACCGATGTCATCGCGCCGGTCGTCGTGCTGGTCATGGACAAGGATACGGGAAGCCTTGGCCGCTACCAGAAGATGGTCGCAGAGCTACGCGCCGCCGGCATCCGCTCAGAGATGTATCTCGGCGGCGCCGGCATGAAGGCGCAGCTGAAATACGCCGACCGCCGCGGTAGCCCGGTCGCCATCATCCAGGGCGGCGATGAGCGCGCCAAGGGCGAGTTGCAGATCAAGGATCTGATCGAAGGCGCGCGCATGTCCGCTGAAATCGCCGACAACGCTGAATGGCGGGCTGCCCGCCCGGCGCAGGTGACGGTGGCGGAGGGAGAGCTGGTCGCCGAGGTNATGCGTGGCGCGAGGCACCCCCCTCTGGCCTGCCGGCCATCTCCCCCTCAAGGGGGGAGATTGGATGTCGCGCATGGTTTCGCCAATCTCCGGCGTTGAAGAAGAGGCGCTGCGCTCCGAGCTGCCAATCTCCCCCCTTGAGGGGGAGATGGCCGGCAGGCCAGAGGGGGGTGCCTCGCGCCACGCATGACCTCCCGCTATCCCGCCATCGCATTCGAAATCACCAAACTCTTCGCCACCCGCAACACCCATGCGGTCGAGGTCGCGGTGCTGCAGCCGGCCGACCCATTCCTCGACATGGCCGGCGAGGATCTGCGCCGCCGCATCTTTCTCACCGAAAGCGAGACCGGCAAGACGCTGTGTCTGCGGCCCGAATTCACCATCCCCGTCTGCCTCGACCACATCGCCTCGCAGGCCGGCACGCCGCGCCGCTATTCCTATCTCGGCGAAGTGTTCCGCCAGCGCCGCGAGGGCGGCAACGAGTTCTTTCAGGCCGGCATCGAGGATCTCGGCGACCGCGATACGGCCGAGGCCGATGCGCGTTCGCTGGCCGATGCGCACGCGCTGCTGCAGCTGGTGCTGCCGGCGCAACCTCTTGCGATCACGCTCGGCGACCAGACCATCTTCGAGGCGGTGCTGGCGGCCCTCGGCCTGCCGCGCGGCTGGCGCATGCGACTTGCGCGCGCCTTCGGTTCGGCGCCGATGCTGCAGGCAGCGTTGTCCGATCTTGCCAACCCGCCACGCAACGGTGAGCTTGACGGCGAAGTCGCGGCCCTGGTGCTCGATGGCGATCTCGAAGCGCTTTCCGCCCACATTGCCGGCGGCATGGAAGAGGCCGGCCTGCTGGCATCCGGCGGACGCGCGCCAGTCGACATTGCCCGGCGGCTGATCGAAAAGGCCGAATTGCGCAGCGTGCGGCTGTCGAACGAGGCCTTTGCAGCACTCAGGGATTTCCTCGCAATTGACGTGCCGCTCGACGGCGCGAGTGCTGCGCTCGAAAGTTTTGCGGCCTCTGCCGGGCTTTCGCTGGGCGCGGCGCTCGAAAAATTCGCTGCCCGCGCCAAGGCCATCGAGGCGCACGGCTTGCCGACGCAAACAGTTCGCTACGACGCTGCCTTCGGCCGTCCGCTGGATTACTATACCGGCATCGTCTTCGAGATCGCGGCACTTGGCGGCGAGCGGCCGCTGGCCGGTGGCGGACGCTACGACCGGCTGCTGACCCTGCTCGGCGCCAAGACGCCGATCCCCGGCGTCGGCTTCTCCGTCTGGCTCGACCGCATCGAAGCGCTGCGGGGAGAGCCGCAATGATCACGCTGGCGATCCCATCGAAAGGCCGGCTCAAGGAGCAGGCCTTGGAGGTACTGGCCAGGGCCGGGCTTGCCGTCAGCCTGCCCGGCGATGAGCGCCAGTACCGCGCCCGCATCGACGGCGCCGAGGGCATCGAGGTGGCGTTCCTGTCGGCGTCCGAAATCGCCGGCGAGATTGGGCAAGGTTCGGTCGACCTCGGCATTACCGGCGAGGACCTGCTGCGCGAAAACCTCGCCGACTGGGAGGCGCGCGCCGAAATCGTCGCTCGCCTCGGCTTCGGCCATGCCGATGTCGTGGTCGCGGTGCCCGGCATCTGGCTCGACGTCGACACCATGGCCGATCTCGACGATGTCGCCGCCGATTTCCGCCAGCGCCACGGCAGGCGGCTCAGGATCGCCACCAAATACTGGCGGCTCACGCAGCAGTTCTTCTCGCAAAAGCACGGCATCCAGGTCTACCGCATCGTCGAAAGCCTCGGCGCCACCGAAGGCGCGCCGGCGGCAGGCCTTGCCGATGTCATCGTCGACATCACCACCACCGGCTCGACCCTGCGCGCCAACCATCTCAAGGTGCTGGCCGATGGGGTTGTGCTGGAGTCGCAGGCTTGCCTGGTGGCTGCCCGGAAAGATCGTGCGCCGGCGGATGAGGCGCTAGTGCGGGAAATAGCCGCGAAGATGAGCGCGCTCCCTCCCCCTTGAGGGGAGGGTGGACAGCCGCCAAAGGCGGATGGACGGGTGGGGTCGCTCCGGCAGTGCTCGACGCGAGACCACCCAAGCCGGGTCGACCGTGACCAAGGAAGCCGAGCACTTCGCCGAGGACCCCACCCGCCTCGCTTCGCGAGGCACCCTCCCCTCGAGGGGGAGGGGAACCGCCTGTACTTTCCACCACCCCATCAGGCTGCTAGGCTCACTCATCGGGAGGAAACGGCGATGGCGATTAATCTCGACGAGCTCAAGAACGCCACCAATCTGCGCGGGCGCGGCAGGGCGTTCATCGCTCCGCTCGACGGCCGGGCACATGTGTCGGGCGACCGTTCGGTGCCGCTGCTCGACAAGACGATCCCTCAGCTTTTCTCCGACACGGTCGGCAGATACGCCACGCAGGATGCTGCCGTCTTCGTCGGACAGGACAAGCGCTTCACCTGGAGCGAATTGTCGGACACGGTCGATACGCTCGCCGCCGGCTTCCTGGCGCTCGGCCTCGAAAAAGGCGACCGTGTCGGCATCTGGTCGCCCAACCGCTGGGAATGGCTGGTCACCCAATTCGCCACCGCTCGCATCGGCCTGATCCTGGTCAACATCAACCCGGCCTACCGGCTGACGGAGCTGGAATATGCCCTCAACAAGGTCGGCTGCAAGGCGCTGGTCACCGCCGCCAGTTTCAAGACCTCCGACTATCTCGGCATGATCGAGACGCTGGCGCCGGAGCTCGCCAACGTCACCCCCGGCAAGCTCAAGGCGCAGAAATTGCCGACGCTGAAGATCGTCATTCGCATGGGCGACGACAACTCGCCCGGCATGTTCAATTTCGCCGATGTTCTGTCGATGGCCGGCCGCGACGAGCATGACAGCCTCGACCGCATCTCCGAAGGGCTGAAGCCGGGCGAGGCCATCAACATCCAGTTCACATCAGGCACGACGGGCGCGCCCAAGGGCGCGACGCTGACCCACACCAACATCGTCAATAACGGTAATTTCGTCACCGCGGCGATCAAGCTCACCGTCGACGACCGGCTCTGCATCCCGGTGCCGCTCTATCACTGCTTCGGCATGTCGATGGGCACGATGGGCTGCGTCTCAAAGGGCGCGACCATGGTCTTCCCGGGCGAGGGTTTTGACGCCGGCGCGACGCTGAAAGCGGTGGCGCAGGAACGCTGCACCGGCCTTTACGGCGTACCGACCATGTTCGTCGCCATGCTCGACCATGCGGATTTCGCCAGCTTCGATCTCTCCAGCCTGCGCACCGGCATCATGGCGGGCTCACCATGCCCGATCGAGGTGATGAAGAAGGTGGTGTCGCTGATGCATATGGAGGAAGTGACCATAGCCTATGGCATGACGGAGACGAGTCCCGTCTCCTTCCAGAGCAGCGTCGACGACCCGCTGGAAAAACGCGTCTCCACCGTCGGGCGCATCCACCCGCATGTCGAGGTCAAGGCCATCGATGCCAGTGGCGCCACCGTCGCAATCGGCACGCCCGGGGAGCTTTGCACACGCGGCTATTCCGTGATGAAGGGTTATTGGGACGACGCGGAAAAAACCCGCGAGGCGATCGACGCCGACGGCTGGATGCACACCGGTGATCTCGCCACCATCGACGCCGAGGGCTATTGCAACATTGTCGGCCGGGTCAAGGACATGGTCATCCGCGGCGGCGAAAACGTCTATCCCAGAGAGGTCGAGGAATTCCTCTACCGCCATCCCAAGGTCAAGGAGGTGCAGGTGTTCGGCATTCCCGACGCCAAATATGGCGAGGAGCTGTGCGCCTGGATCGTGCTGAAACCCAACCAGATCGCGACCGAGCAGGAGATTAGGAACTTCTGCGCCGGCCAGATCGCCCACTACAAAATCCCCCGCTACATCCGCTTCCGCACCGAACTGCCGATGACGGTGACGGGAAAACCGCAGAAGTTTCTGATGCGCGAGGCGATGGTGGAGGAACTGGGGCTGGTGGTGCAGAAGACGGCTTGAGGGTTGAACGCCGGGGGACGGGACTGCCCGGCTTCGAAACGACACTGGGGTGCTCGACAGGCTTCCGCAAGGTTCGCCGAACGCATTGGGGCTTGAATGACTGGTTTCGCACGATCAGCGACTTCCTATGCGATGCCTTTGGCCGCGCTGGCACTAGCCGTTGCGGTCAGAGTCAGCGGGCTATCGGTGGACGAAGGTTCGCCGAGCGTCAGGATTCTCGTCGGAGCGCTCTCGAGTGCGATCATGTTCATCACTATTTTCGTGGTGCTCGATCACGCCGAGGCGGTGGCCCACCGTGTGGGGGAGCCTTACGGCACATTGGTGCTGACTTTTGCCGTGACGGCAATCGAAGTGTCGATCATCGTTTCCATGATGCTGCATGGAGAGAACAACCCCACGCTTGCACGTGAATCCGTCTTCTCGACAGTGATGATTGTCTCCACCGGCGTTGTCGGAATGTGTCTCACGTTTGGCGGCTGGCGGCATCGCAAGCAGGCAATTGTCCGGCAAGGGACCAGCGCATATCTGGCGGTTCTGGCCGCACTGACCGTCATGACGCTTATCCTGCCGACCTACACGCGGACCACCGATCCCGGCACATTTTCGGCAGCTCAGCTTGGCCTGGTAAGCGTTCTTTCCGTGCTGCTCTATGCAAGCTTTGTGTTCGCGCAGACAGTCCGGCATCGGGACGATTTCATCGAAGGACTGGCACACGACCTTTCGGCGCGAACCGCCCCTCACAAAAGCATCTCTTCCAGCGCTCTGCTCCTGGTAATCGGACTGATCGGAATTGTCGTGCTCGCCGAGCAGGTCGCCGCAAGTGTTGAAAATGCGCTCGTTGCTTACCAGGTGACCCAGGCTGACAGCATTGTAGGGGCAATGATCGCGGGTCTGGTTTTGATGCCGGAAGCCATTTCGGCGGTTCGCGCTTCACTCAACAATGAGCTGCAGCGCGGCCTGAATGTCGCAATGGGTTCGGCTTGCGCCACGATTGGTTTGACGATACCTGCGGTCGCAGCAGCCAGCCTGCTTACGGGACGAGGGTTGACCCTGGGGCTCCCGGAAGCTGACGCAGTACTTTTGGTTTTAGCGCTTTTCATATGCGGCGTAAGCTTTAGCAACGAAAGGACGACCTTCCTGACCGGAATCGTCCATGCCGTTGTATTTTTTACGTATGTATTTCTGGTATTTATCCCTTGAGGCTTTTTGGTGCGATCTGGCGACCAGCCGTCAAGGCGGGTATTCTCGAACGCGCCTGATTTGAGTTTCTTTTCGGGGTTCCCAAGGCGCCATCCAAGACCCGAACGACTCACACCCCCAGCACCGCCGCATCCAACCCCCGAATGATCTTCGCCAGTTCCACGCATTCATCATGCCGCACCTTGTTGCGGCGCCAGGCGAGGCAGATCGTGCGTTGCGGCATTGGCTCCTGGAACGGCACGATCCTGAGGTCCGGCATGGCGCTGGCCGGCTTCGCCGCCATTTCCGGGATAAGCGTGACGCCGAGACCATGCGCCACCATCTGCAGCAGCGTCGTCAGGCTGGTGGCGCCGTAGCTTGCCATCGCTACGGGACGCACGCTGCCGCACAGGGCCAGCGCCTGTTCGCGCAGGCAGTGGCCTTCCTCCAAAAGCATCAACCGCTCCAGCGCCGGGCTTTCCGGCGGCACCGGTGGCGAGGCGAAGGCTGGATCTCCGGCTGGCACGGCGAGGAAGAAGCGGTCGGCGAACAGTTCCTCGGTGACCAGGCCCGGCTGCTCGAGCGGCAGCGCGGCGATGAAGGCGTCGAGCCGTCCGGTTGCCGTGTCTTCGACCAGTGATGCCGTCACTGCTTCGCGCAGTTCGAGCTGCAGGGACGGAAAATGCCGCTTCAGCTCCGGGAGCACATGCGGCAAAAGATACGGCGCCACGGTCGGGATGATGCCCAGCCGGAAGCGGCCTTCCATGGCCGGGCGGCCGCGCCGGGCCGTCGTCTCGACATCACTGATGTCGCGCAGGATGCGCTCGATGCGTGGCAGCAGCGCTTGCGCCTCTTCCGTCATCCGCACCGTCTTGCCGCCGCGCTCGAACAGCCGGCAGTTCAGCCTTTGCTCCATCTCGGCGATCTGCGCGGACAGCGCCGGCTGGCTGACGCCGGCGAGTTTTGCGGCGCGGCCGAAATGCAGCGTTTGCGCCAAAGCCTCGAAATATTGCATCTGCCGCACGGTCAAGCCAATCATAAGGAAAACCTATCGCAACAAACAGGAAAGGCAATTTGTTTTTATCGAAGAGACGGCTTAGTCTGGAACCATTCCAGAGTGGCGCGGCTCCCGGCCGGCCCGGAAAAAACAACACATAAATCAGCAATTCGGAGGCCAAGATGGATGCGATGACCGACGACAACAGCGCCGGCAAATGCCCGGTCGCGCATGGAACCTCCGCCAGGACCAACCGCGACTGGTGGCCGAACCAGCTCGACATCGGCGTTCTCCACCAGCAGTCGAGCCTTTCGGACCCGATGGGCGAAGCTTTCGACTACGCCGCGGAGTTCAAGACGCTCGACCTCGACGCGGTGATCGAGGATTTGCACAAGGTGATGACGGATTCGCAGGATTGGTGGCCGGCCGATTTCGGCCATTACGGGCCGCTGTTCATCCGCATGGCCTGGCACAGCGCCGGCACCTATCGCATCGGCGACGGCCGGGGTGGCGCCGGTGCGGGCCAGCAGCGTTTCGCGCCGCTGAACAGCTGGCCGGACAACGCCAATCTCGACAAGGCGCGCCGGCTGCTGTGGCCGGTCAAGCAGAAATACGGCCGCAAGATCTCCTGGGCCGACCTGTTGATTCTCACCGGCAACGTCGCGCTGGAATCGATGGGCTTCAAGACCTTTGGCTTTGCCGGTGGCCGCGCCGATGTCTGGGAGCCCGAGCAGGATGTCGACTGGGGTTCGGAAACCAAGTGGCTCGACGACAAGCGCTATTCCGGCGACCGTGAGTTGCACGGCCATCTCGGCGCGGTGCAGATGGGCCTGATCTACGTCAACCCGGAAGGGCCGAACGGCAAGCCGGATCCGCTGGCCTCAGCCCGCGACATCCGCGAGACCTTCGCGCGCATGGCAATGAACGATGAGGAAACCGTGGCGCTGATCGCCGGCGGCCACACATTCGGCAAGACCCATGGCGCCGGTGATGCAACACTGGTCGGCGCCGAGCCGGAAGGCGCGGGCATCGAGGCGCAGGGCCTCGGCTGGTCGAGCAAGCATGCCACCGGCATTGCCGGCGATGCGATCACATCCGGCCTCGAAGTTACCTGGACGACGACGCCGACCAAGTGGAGCAACAACTTCTTCGACAATCTCTTCAACTTCGAATGGGAGCTGACCAAGAGCCCGGCCGGGGCCCATCAGTGGACGCCGAAGGGCGGCTCTGGCGCGGTTACGGTGCCGGACGCGCACAATCCCTCGAAGCGTCATGCGCCGGCAATGCTGACCACCGACCTCGCGCTGCGGGCCGACCCGGCCTATGAGAAGATCTCGCGCCGCTTCCATGAGCATCCGGAGCAGTTCGCCGATGCCTTCGCCCGTGCCTGGTACAAGCTCACCCATCGCGACATGGGGCCGGTCGTGCGGTATCTCGGCCCGTTGGTGCCGAAGGAAGAGCTGATCTGGCAGGATCCGGTTCCGGCCGTCGACCATGAGCTGGTCAGCGACCAGGACATCGCATTGCTGAAGGCCAAGATCCTGGCTTCGGGCCTCAGCGTTTCGCAATTGGTCTCGACCGCCTGGGCCTCGGCCTCGACCTTCCGCAACTCCGACAAGCGCGGCGGCGCCAATGGCGCGCGCATTCGCCTGGCGCCGCAGAAGGACTGGGAGGTCAACCAGCCTGTCGAACTGGCTACCGTGCTGGCGAAGCTCGAAGCCATCCAGAACGAGTTCAACGCAGGCGGCAAGAAGGTCTCGCTGGCCGACCTCATCGTGCTCGGCGGCGTCGCCGCGGTCGAGAAAGCCGCAACGGATGGCGGCAATGCGGTGAAGGTCCCCTTCACGCCCGGCCGCACCGACGCCTCGCAGGCGCAGACGGACGTCCATTCCTTTGCGGCGCTCGAGCCGAAAATTGACGGCTTCCGCAACTATGTCAGTGGCAAACCGCCCATGTCGGTCGAAGCCATGCTGGTCGACCGGGCGCAACTGCTCAACCTGACGGCGCCGGAGATGACGGTGCTGGTTGGTGGCCTGCGCGTGCTCGGCGCCAACACCGGCGGCTCGAAGCATGGTGTGTTGACCGACAGGCCGGGCACGCTGACGAACGACTTCTTCGTCAACCTGCTCTCGATGAGCACCATCTGGGATCCGGCCTCCGAGCCGGGCTCGCATGAGGTCTACGAAGCACGCGACCGCAAGACCAGGGCGGTCAGGTGGACCGCCACGCGCGCCGACCTGATCTTCGGCTCGCATGCGCAGCTGCGCGCGCTGGCCGAGGTCTACGGGTCGGCGGATGCCGGGCAGAATTTCGTTGGCGATTTCGTCAAGGCGTGGACCAAGGTGATGAACGCCGACCGTTTCGACATCGCTGCCTGATACAACCTCCCAAACGAAGGGCGCGGGCCGAGGCCCGCGCCCTTCGTTTTCGCAGGCTTCGAAATCAGTCCTTTTCGAAGATGCGTGCCTTGGCGACGACGCCAGCGATTGCGCCGCCGATCAGCGGCGCAACGATGAACAGCCAGAGCTGGCTGAGGGCTGCGCCGCCGGTAAACAGCGCCGGGCCGATCGAACGCGCCGGATTGAGCGAGGTGCCGGTCACCGGGATCATTGCGAAGTGCAGTCCGGCCAGCGTCAGGCCGATGACCAGGCCGGCGAACGCCGTCGAGTGCTTCTCGGCGGTGACGCCAAGGATGACGGTGACGAAGGTGAAGGTGCCGATCAGCTCCCATAGGAAGGCCGAACTCGTCCCCCATTTCGCCACGTCCCAGCCATTGGCGCCGAAACCGGTGGTGTGCCCGCCGGTCTGGCCGGAGACGATGATCCACAGCGCCAGCGAGGCCAGAATGGCGCCGATGATCTGCGCGATCCAGTAAGGAATGACATCCTTGGCCGGCAGCCGGCCGGCAAGGAAGACGCCGAGCGTGACGGCCGGGTTGAGATGTGCGCCTGAGATGGGACCCACCGCGTAAGCCGCCGCAATCAGGCCGATGCCGAACGCCAGGCCGATGGCTTCCTGGCCCAGCGGCAAGTCGGCGAGAAAGCCACCCGTCGCCACCGACGCCGTGCCGATAAACACCAATAGAAATGTCCCTAGAACTTCCGCAAGATACGTTTTCATTGCCCTCTCCTCGTATCGATCCGTCGGTCCGCTTTTCCGCGCCGCGAATCATGGCGCAAAGAGTATTCCCAACGCAAAAGCTTGGAAAGCAGAGCAATTGCGCCACAGATCGTGCTTACGGCGGCCAGTTACCAACATTAGAGACCTTGCATATATTTGAGATTTGTTATCGCCGGCGTGCAGACATTTGCCGGCGGGGAAAATCGTCGGCCGCGAGCGGAAGGCCTCGTCGCCGCGAAATTCAAGCGGGGTTCAATCTCGACGCGAAACGCTCTAAGAGCAGGCCGAAAGATACTGTGCTCGATAGATGGAATGACGAATGCGACTGGGCGGACGGCTGGCGGCAGCCATTGAAGTGCTGGACGACATTGGCCGGCGCCACCGGCCGGTGGCCGATGCGCTGAAAGATTGGGGCCTGTCGCATCGCTTTGCGGGCGGCGGCGACCGCGCGGCGATCGGCAACATCGTCTACGACGCGCTGCGCCACAAACGTTCCGCCGGCTGGCTTTTGGGTGAAGACACGCCCCGCGCCATCGGCTTCGGCGCGCTGCTCATCGAATGGGGCCAGACGCCGCAGTCGCTCAACGATGCGCTCGAGGGCGACAAGTTCGCGCCACCGTTGCTCAGCGCCGCCGAGTTGCAGGCGCTGGCCGAGCGCCGGCCTGAAGACGCGCCGGAGGCAGTGCGGGCGGACGTACCCGACTGGTGCGCGCCGTTGTTCGAACGAGCCTTTGGCGCAGACTGGGTTGCGGAAGGGGCGGCTTTGGCGACCCGCCCGCCGCTCGACATCAGGGTCAACACGCTGCAGTCCGACCGCGCCAAAGTGCTGGCGGAACTCGCCGACACCGGCGCCAAGGCAGCCGCTATTGCGCCGCAAGGCATTCGCATCCCGCCCATCGACGGCGACGGCCGGCACCCCAACGTACAGGCCGAGCCGGCTTTCCAAAAGGGCTGGTTCGAGGTTCAGGACGAGGGTTCGCAGATCGTTGCAACCCTTGCCGGCGCGCAAGCCGGGATGCAGGTGCTCGATTTCTGCGCCGGCGCCGGCGGCAAGACGCTGGCGCTATCTGCGGCGATGGCCAACAAAGGTCAGGTCTTCGCCCATGATGCCGAAAAGGCGCGGCTGGCGCCGATCTTCGACCGCATCCGCCGTTCGGAAAACCGCAACGTCCAGGTTGTCACCAAGCCGGCTGAGCTCAGCCCCCTCGCAGGCCACATGGACATCGTGCTGGTCGATGCGCCCTGCACCGGCAGCGGCACCTGGCGGCGCCGTCCAGACGCCAAATGGCGGCTGACGCAAAGACAGCTCGATGCCCGCAAGGGCGAGCAGTCGGCGATCCTCGATGCGGCGAATGCCTATGTCAAACCGGGCGGCCTGCTGGTCTACATCACCTGTTCGGTGTTCGACGAGGAGAATGGCGAGCAGGTCGCCGCCTTTCGCGAACGGCACAAGGGCTTCGTTCCGGTCGATCATCGCGCGCTCTGGGATGCCAGCTTCCCCGGTCACGCAGCGGCCGCCCGGATCGGCAAGACAAGCGATATCTCGCTGTCGCCGGCTCTGAGCGGCACCGACGGGTTCCATTTCTGTGCGCTGCGTCGGGCGAATTGACGCTCCGATTGACAGGCTGACATAGCGCCAGTTGCAGATGCGCGGCGTCGGCCGCCAGACGGGGTAGAATTCTTGCAAAGATATGTGTCGCTTCTGCTTTTCCTCCTTCTGGTGCTCGGCGGCGGCCTGTTGATCGGCTATGCGACGCTGCCGGGTGAATGGTATGCCTCGCTCGCCAAGCCGCCCTTCAACCCGCCCAACTGGGTCTTCGCGCCGGCCTGGACGCTCCTCTATGTGCTGATCGCCGTGGCCGGCTGGCGGACATGGGAGCGGGAACGAGCAGCCGCCGCGATGAAGATCTGGGCCCTCCAGCTTGTTCTGAACTTCGCGTGGTCGCCGACTTTCTTCGGCGCCAAACAGATGGGGCCGGCACTGGTCGTGATCCTGGCTCTTCTCGCCAGCATTGCGCTGTTCATAGCCACGGTGTGGAACCGCGACCGGGTTTCCGGCTGGCTGTTTGCGCCCTATGCCGCGTGGGTAGCCTTCGCCACCTTGCTCAACGCGTCGCTGCTCCTGTTGAACTGAGTGCTTTGCTGCAGTGCAGCAAGCATTTGCGTGGCGTTCAGGCGTCTGCGATAAGCTTTGCAGATAAATCAGGGCGATGGCCATGGCAGCAAAGATCGTACCCGCACCCGATTATGAGGACCGCGTCAGGGCGTCGTTCGCGCGCCAGCAGGCGATGGCGACCATCGGCGCCGAACTGACGCTTGTGACGCCGGGCATCATCGAGATAGAAATGCCCTATTCGGCCGCACTCACGCAGCAGCATGGTTTCCTGCATGCCGGCGTGATTTCGACCGCACTGGACTCGGCTTGCGGCTACGCCGCGTTCTCGCTGATGCCGGAAAATTCCGGCGTGCTGACCATCGAGTTCAAGGTCAATCTCCTGGCGCCCGGCCGGGGCGAACGCTTCCTGTTCCGCGGCTCGGTGACCAAGCCCGGCCGCACCATCATCGTCGCCGACGGCCAGGCCTACGACTTTGCCACCGATGGCGAGGCCAAGCTGATCGCGACCATGACCGGCACGATGATGACGGTGGTTGGCCGTGGCGGGATAGCAGGCTGATGGCCAAAATTACGCGAATTGGTGGCAAGGACGTCCTCTTCGTCATGGCGGCGCAGGCCGAGTACGGTCCGCATCTGCAAAAACTGTTCACGCCGCTGATGACGGGCGTCGGCCCGGTAGAGGCAGGTGTGCGGCTCGGCGCCGAACTGTCATGGCTGAAATCCGAGAAGGCGTTGCCCGATCTCGTCGTCTCGCTCGGCTCCGCCGGCAGCCGCACACTGGAGCAGACGGAAATCTACCAGGCGGTCTCGGTCAGCTATCGCGACATCGACGCTTCGCCGCTAGGCTTCGAAAAAGGCGCGACGCCGTTCCTCGACCTGCCGGTGACCGTCCCGCTATCATTCAGGATACCGGGCATTAAAGAAGCCAGCCTGTCGACCGGCGGCGCCATCATCACCGGCGCCGCCTACGACGCCATCGCCGCCGATATGGTCGACATGGAAACCTTCGCCTGCCTGCGCGCCTGCCAGTTGTTCGATGTCCCGCTTATCGGCCTGCGCGGCATTTCAGACGGTGCAGCCGATCTGCGCCACGTTGGCGACTGGACCGAATATCTGCATGTCATCGACGAGAAGCTGGCGGATGCGGTCGCTCGGCTCGAACAGGCCATCGGCTCCGGCACGCTACACAAGGAGCAGCCTGGGCAAGAGTCGGCGCCGCTCTGAAAGTCGGGTTGCGCACCCCATTGCGCCGACTCGTTTCTTTCTCTAAAGGCTCGCCATGACGACAGCCAATCATCCCGATACAGTCCTGATTGTCGATTTCGGCAGCCAGTTTACGCAACTCATCGCCCGCCGCATCCGCGAGGCTGGCGTGTTTTCCGAGATCGTGCCGTTCCAATCGGCCGAAGCTGCCTTCAAGCGCATCAATCCGAAAGCCGTGATCCTGTCGGGCGGTCCCGCCTCGACATCGGACATCGGCAGCCCGCGCGCGCCGCAGATCGTCTTCGATGCCGGCGTACCTGTGCTCGGTATCTGCTACGGCCAGATGGCCATGTGCGTGCAGATGGGCGGCGTCGCCGAAAGCTCGAACCATCGCGAATTCGGCCGCGCCTTCGTCGAGATCGAAAAGGACAGCCCGCTGTTCGAGGGCCTGTGGGCGCCAGGCCAGCGCCACCAGGTGTGGATGAGCCATGGCGACCGCGTCATCTCGCTGCCCAAGGGGTTCGAAGTCTTCGGCAAGTCGGAAGGCTCGCCTTTCGCCATCTTCGGCAACGTCGCGCGCAAGATGTACGGCATCATGTTCCACCCGGAAGTTGTGCATACGCCGGATGGCGCCAGGCTGCTGAGAAACTTCGTGCACAACATCGCCGGCATCGAAGGCGACTGGACGATGCGCGCCTATCGCGAGCATGCGGTCGAGACAATTCGCAAACAGGTCGGCAAGGGCAAGGTGATCTGCGCGCTGTCGGGCGGCGTGGATTCATCGGTCGCTGCCTTGCTGATCCACGAAGCGGTAGGCGACCAGCTGACCTGCATTCTTGTCGACCATGGCCTTATGCGCAAGGACGAGGCCGCCGGCGTGGTGGCGATGTTCCGCCAGCACTATAATCTGCCGCTGATCCTTGTCGACGCGTCGGAAAAATTCATCTCCGCGCTGGAAGGCGAGTCCGACCCCGAGACGAAGCGCAAGACCATCGGCCGGCTGTTCATCGAGGTGTTCGAGGAAGAGGCCAAGAAACTCGGCGGCGCCGATTTCCTGGCGCAAGGCACGCTCTATCCCGACGTCATCGAGAGCGTCTCCTTCACCGGCGGCCCGTCGGTGACCATCAAGTCGCACCACAATGTCGGCGGCCTGCCGGCGCGCATGAACATGCAGCTGGTCGAGCCGCTGCGCGAACTGTTCAAGGACGAGGTGAGGGCACTGGGCAAGGAACTCGGCCTGCCCGAAAGTTTTATTGGCCGCCATCCGTTCCCCGGACCAGGCCTTGCCATCCGCTGCCCCGGCGGTATCACCCGCGAAAAGCTCGAAATCCTGCGCGAGGCCGACGCCATCTATCTCGACGAGATCCGAAAGGCCGGCCTCTACGACGCCATCTGGCAGGCTTTCGCCGTGCTGCTTCCGGTGCAGACCGTCGGTGTGATGGGCGACGGCCGCACCTACGAATTCGTCTGCGCCCTGCGCGCCGTGACGTCTGTCGACGGCATGACGGCGGATTTCTATCACTACGACATGGCCTTCCTCGGTGCCGCCGCCACCCGCATCATCAACGAAGTCCGCGGCATCAACCGCGTCGTCTACGACGTGACGTCAAAGCCGCCAGGCACCATCGAGTGGGAATGATTCAGACCTACCCAAACGCCGCCGGAAACACGCCATTGTACGCCACAACCATTTGATAACACGTATAAATCCATTCGGAGACAATTAGCGACAATCGGTGCGGAGATTGGATTTGACGGACCGGCTGACGGACCTTCCGCAAATTGCTAGCTCAGATTTTTCGAAGTACCGTCAGATCCAATGAGGCTCTGACGGTGTTTTTTGATGCCTTAAGGCACTGAAGATAAAACGAATGTTCTGCCGAAGAGCCTCGAAATTGTACTGACGGTACTTTTCAGGAGGTAGCGGGGAATGCTGACGGACGTCGCCCTTAAAGCCCTGAACCAAAAGTGAAATTCTACAAGATTGCTTACCGCGACGGCATGTATGTTCGCGTCATGCCTAGTGGCGCGATCTCCTTTCGGCTGGATTACAGGCTCAACGGACGCCGCGAGACGGTCTGTCTTGGCAGGTATGGACGGGACGGAATCTCACTTGCCCTTGCCCGAGAGAAGTGTCTCGACGCGAAGCGCGCTATTGGCGAGGGACGGTCGCCGGCGATACAAGCGCCGAGTTGTGACACCGATCACCGGCCGACTTCAGCGCCGAATGGCTACCAAACCAAAGCGATGTCCGGGCCGTCAAGGCCTCTTCTGTCTCGGCCAAGCCGGCCCGGAGCCCGCATTCAGTCACATCCCTTGAACCTGGGTGCAGAGCTGCTGCATCGAAGCCATTTGAGCAGCCGAGTTCGCACCCGAACCCGTGCTGGTGCTGGCGGTCGTATCGCCAGCTGTATTCGAGGATCCCGACGTGCCGGTGGTTGTACCCGAACCAGTGCTGTTGCTGGCCGTGGTGTTACTGCCGGTCGAACCAGAGCTGCCTGAAGTGCCGGTGGCTGTGCCAGAGCCGGTGCCGACACTCGCCGTTGTATCACTGCCGGTCGAAGCCGAGCTACCTGACGTGCCGGTCATTGTGCCAGAGCCAGTGCCGTTACTGGCCGTCATTCTCGAGCAGTCGGAGCGAACCTGTGCCTGCTGTTCAGAGCTCAGGGACGACCAGTTCTTGCGGATCTCATCCTGCGACAGAAGTCTTCCCGAATTGGCGTCGCTGAAGAATGAGCCCGAGAGCTTGCTGTCCCAGCCGCTCGGGATACCGCTTTGGCCTGAGCCGGACGTAGAACTCATACCCGACCCGGCCGATGAGCCGGACGTTCCGTTCGTGCCGCTGGATGTTCCCGACGACTGCGCCAAGGCCGCGGTGGCGAGACAGAGAGAGATCGCTGTAGCTGTCAAAATCTTACGTTTCATGTGAGTCTCCTTTGGGGTTCGACGCCGTTGCGGCGTCGAACCCTAATCTCGAGGAAAGGCACTTGTTCCTGTATAGAGTGGAATTCGATGTCATGATCCTTGTGCACCAGCCCTGGTCTCGAATGCGATGCCGGAGCGCTTCAACGACGACTGACGCCTCAGGCGAGAGCTGTCCGCTACTGGGTGTTAGAGGCGATATGCGGAACGCTTCCCGAATAGTTGGGTGCCACCATCGGGTAATTGCGAGGCAGGTTCCACTTGGTTCGGTAATCGTCCGGATTCATGCCCAGTCGGCCAAGGTGCGAACTGCGTCGGGTCTCGGCTAGAGACAGGAGGGTGGCCTTTGCCGCGGCGTATAGCTCGAGATGCGGAGCTCGTCTCGACCGCGCACACTCAATATGTTTTACGATGACGCCGCCAGATGTCATATGAGCGAATGCCTTTCCGGCGAAATAAATTGCTCCCAGCAGGTCGACGCTCAGCACCTTCAGCCAGCCCGCTCTAGTGAATGCCTCAATGGGTTTAAAGATTATCAGGCCGGCGCGTTGTTGACGATTATTACCAACCTGCCGAACGCGTGAGCGCAAGTCGACAGACCGTGATAGCGGCCTCCCCCGGCGCGCCCCTTGTCGAACCGATGCGCGCCTTCTCGACCTTGCCTCCACCCAGGTCGGCTCACCCGTGCACCTTCGGTACCCAACCGCATGGCGATGGCCAGTCCAATGCCGCTTGCAGCACCGGTTGCAATGCAGTCTTGTTATCCAGGCGCATCGGGTTCGACCTCTTTCTGGGGAGCAGCAAGTGGTTCAGTCCAGCCTTCAGCGACCCGATCCACGCTCAGCAGGCTGCGCGCATAATCCTGTTGCGCGCGAACAATGGCATCGTCTTGCTGTGAGGGAAGAAAGACCGGCAAAGCAAGGCAGACACTTTGTGTGGCCAACAGCTTATTCCAGTTCGCGATCAGCGCCTTGAAAGCGCGCCCCACCGCCCTCGGATTTCGGTCGAGGTCATAGAGGCCGAGCGGATTGATCCGTCCGTTGTTCTCCCGAAGCGCACTGTCCCAGTCCACCTGGTCCGTCAGCGAGTACCAGGTGAAGCCTACGATGGGGATGCCATCGTTGCGGATCCGCAGCACGTTGGCCCACTCTTTCCACAGCCAATAGACGGCCTCGTCTCCATTGGGGCCTTCGCTGATGTTGGTCTCCGTATGCATTACGGGAAGCCGGTAGCGATTGAAGTACTGCCGCGTGATCTCGTCATAGCCAAACACCTCGCCGGACCCGGACGTCGTTCCGTCTGCCCAAACCCGATGTTCGTTGGTCTGGTAATAGTCGGTGCCCATCACGCAATGCCTGCGCAGATGGCTCTCCAGGAAGAAACTGTATTCTTCGGCCGTCATCCCGTTTTCGAGAAGATAGCGATAGGTGTGCGCGTCGACGTCATGACCGTAGTTGAGGTCAAGCGACAGGAAACGCTCGCTGTTGAACCGTTCCGCTCTGCCGACCGCCTCGGGAGAATCGGCGTGGAAGTATTCCGAGGATTCGCTCTGTATGAAGATGGCGTCCGGCCGCACCTCGAGGATCGCCCGCATGGCAAGCACGTTCGCCTTCACGATGTGCTTGAGGGCGGTGACGAAAGCAGTGTCGCTGCTCAGTTGTTCGTTCCACCATCCCCAGCGAGCCGAAAAGGTGGCGCAGATGAACATCTCATTTATTGGAGTGAAGAGCTGGATCCACGGATAGCGCATCGCGAAATCCCTGGCGTAGTGCTCGAATAGTGTCGGAAAGTCCGGGTTCTGGAAGTTGCCAACCCAGTCCGGCACGCCAAAATGGCAAAGGTCGACGATCGGAAGAATGTCTTTCGCCTTCAGGTCGGCGAAGGTCTCATCGGCGAATGCCCAATCATAACGTCCATCACCCAGCCACGTTTTGTGGATGGGAGGTCCGTAGCGGAGGAAATGCACCCCGAGATCCTGGACCAGTTCGAAGTCGGTGCGCCATCGTTCGTAGAAGCGGCATTTTTCCATTTCGTCGACGCGCTCCCGGCCTTGTCGAATGGTGGGGGTGCTGTTCTCGATGCCGGTGGCAAACATGAACGTGAACATTGATGGTCCTTAGCCAAGGCGGAGATGCCCGCGCTTGGTCAAACGTTCAGTGCTCGACGCAGTTCCTGCAAGACTGCTTGTCAAGTTCGGTGGCGCCTGGCAACCACGTGCCTGAAATTGGCGGAATTCTATCCCACGGTTCAAGCGAGCAGCTTGCGCCGAATATGATCGGACTATGCTGGACGGAGAGGTCGGCTTCGGGCCAGCCCAGTTGGCGTCAAACGGGTCTTTGCGAGTTAAGGCGGTATGGTAGTTATCCACGTTTGCAAACTGCAAACGGACGTTCCGCGGCCGGCCCCATTTGAGCCATTCACTGGGAGGCAGACCCGCGGTACATCACCGATATTCTCGAAGCCAATAGTTAGTCTCGTTCATCGTCCTTTGGTTCGACAGACCCATACGAGAGATACGAGAGATATGGACCGGCGAACCATCCGCTGTATTGATCTCCTGTAGAAAACAGTGACCCTCAGAGACTAGCATGATCGTTATTTGTCAATGCGTTACGAAGCTGTTCGCCCAATTGATTCAAGAAGCTGATCCAGCCACTCGCTGATCGCATTTTATCTTCTGCCGAACGGCAGCAACGCGCCTGAATCCTGCCTCCGGATCAATGTTCGCGTACGCAAAAACGGCCGCTCGCGAACATACATTGACAGGTCCAGTTCCGAATAATAAGTTCGGTCATAGAACGAATTAACCGGGGTTCAATGTGACTGACCTGCCGCGCATATCCCGTCAGTTCTCACAGCGCTCCGTGATGGAAGCGATCGTCCAGGGCGGGCCGATCTCCCGCGCCTCGATCGCCAAGCTGACGGGCCTGTCGAAGCAGACCATCTCCGAAATCATGCGCGGGCTCGAGCAGGAGGGCTGGGTCCAGGAAACCGGCCGCACCAGCGGCCATGTCGGGCGCACCGCCGTCACCTACGAACTGGTCCACGACGCAGCCTATATCATCGCCGTCGACCTTGGCGGCACCAAGGTGCGGGTCGCGCTGACCGACCTTGCCTGCCAGATCTTTGCCGAAGCCGCCACACCGACCGATCCGCGCGGCGGCCAGTTCGTCGTCGATCAGATTGCAGCGCTGGCCTTCGATGCCGCGGCCAGACAGCACGTCGCGCGCAAGAAGATACGCCTGGCCGTCATCGGCGCGCCTGGCGCTCCTGACCCGGCCACCGGCCGCATTCTAATGGCGCCGAACATTGCCGGCTTCGACACAATGAATGTGCTGGATGCCTTTGAAGAAGCGCTCGGCGTCGCGGTGATGATCGAGAACGACGTCAATCTCGCGGTGCTTGGCGAGAACTGGCTCGGCCAAGGCCAGGGCATCGACAATCTCGCCTACATCGCGCTCGGCACCGGCATCGGCAGCGGGCTGATGCTGGGCGGTCATCTGGTGCGGGGTGCTGGGCACGCCGCCGGCGAGATCGGTTTCATGCCAATCGGGGCCGATCCCTTCGCCGAGGAATCACTGCGCACCGGCGCATTCGAACGCGCGGTGGCCACCCACGCCATGACCGATCGCTACCACGCCCTCGCCGGCAGGCAGGTCTCCGTGCCGGCAATATTCGAGAATGCCGCGCGTGGCGACAAGGACGCGCTCACCGTGCTCGACGAAACTGCCCGCCATCTGGCGCAAGGCGTTGCGGCAATCGCGGCGATCGCCAATCCAGAAAAGTTTATCCTCGGCGGCTCGATTGGGTTGCGGCCCGAAATCCTGTCCAGGGTGCAGGCGCTTCTGCCGCTATGCTTCCCCTATCCGGTCAGGGTCGAGGCGAGCGAACTCGGCGCACGCGCAGCCCTCATCGGCGCGGCGGCAATCGGCCTTGGCCAGTTGCACAACACGCTGTTCGGCGTCGACGCGCCTGATGGCCGGATTTCGCTGCCGCCTGCCCAGGCCGCCGCCCTGAAGGAGGCCGCGATATGACTCACGATATTGCCGCCCGCCTGCAGGCAGCGCTCGACCGCGACGACGCACTAACGCTGTTTCGCCGCGCCATCGGCCGAGAGAGCATCACCGGCAACGAAGCCAACTTCGTCGACTTCCTAGAAGCCAGGATGCGCGACCTTGACCTCAGCGGCCTGACCAGGACGGAATTCCTTCCCGGGCGGCCCAACATCTGGGGCGAGCGCAAGGGGGCCGACCAGGGAAAGCGCCTGCTGTTCATCGGCCATACCGACACCGTCCATGTCGACGGCTGGCGCGAGCATTGGGCAGGCACCCAGCGTGAGGATCCGTTCGCCGCCCCGATCATTGATGGTGCTGTCTGGGGCCGAGGCTCCGGCGACCTCAAGGCCGGCATCATTGCTTCGCTTGCGGCACTCGCGCTGCTCGACAAGGCCGGCGTTCGCCTCAAGGGCGACGTCGCCTTTGCCTTCGTCGGCGACGAGGAGAGCGGCCAGCCCGGCACCGGCATTTCCGCCGGGATCAAGCACTTCGTCGGACGCATCGAGACCGGCGAGGTCACAGCACCCGATTTCAGCGTCTATGTCGAGCCGACCCGCCTGGCCGTCTATGCGGCGCAGATCGGCTTCTTCATCACCGATATCTCGATTACCGGCAAATCTGCCTATTTCGGTGTGCCAGAACTCGGCAAGGATGCGCTCCGTGCAAGCCATGCCGCGATGACGGCGCTTTGGAAGCATTCGGATGAGGTCGCCGCGCGCGCCGAGCACAAACTGGTCGGGCGCGGCTTCCTGCTTATCACCGGGCTTGCCGGCGGCGGCTACATTGCCGTTCCCGAGCGCTGCACGCTCTCGCTGATCCGCAAGCTGTTGCCTGGCGAAGACCTCGACACCGCCGCTGCCGAGATCGAGGCTGCCGTGCGCGGCGCGATCGCCGATCCGGATATTTCGGTAGAGTTCGCCTACCCCGCCGGCCGCGACCACAGGCTGGGCGGCACCGCTGCCGAGATCGGCGAAACGCGGGCGGAAGTCGCCATGCTGTCCGACGCGATGGCTGGCGCAATGAGCGGGCGCGGCGTCATCGAGGGCGCACCGTTCTGGTCGGAGTCCCCCTTCATCATCAATCAGCTCGGTATTCCTGCCGTCTATTGCGCGCCCGGCGACATCAGGAATTGCCACACATTCGAGGAGCACGTGGATGTCGAGGAATATTTCGCCGGCATAGTCGGCTTCGCCGCCTTCATGGCCCGCTACTGTGGCGTGGCCGACTGAACCACCAACGAAGCAAAATGGGAGAACTGACATGTCGATGAAGACACTGATCGCCGCCGCCTTTGCCGGCGGATTGATGCTTGCCGCCGACCCAGCTTTCGCACAGACGGTCGGCCCGCAGGGCGAGAGCGCCACGCCAAGTGCCGACGTGATCCTAAGCGACGCCGACATCGCCGCGCTCAAGGACAAGGGCTACAAGGCTGCCTTGCTCTGGCACACCTCGTCCGATTTCACCAATGCGGTAACCGCCGGCGCCACCGACGAATTCGCCCGCGCCGGCATCACCATTGCGGTCAAAACGGATGCCCAGTTCGACTCCGCCCGCCAGCGCAGCGACATCGAGACGGCGTTGGCCGCCAAGCCCAACGTCATCTTGGCCCTGCCGCTCGACCCGGTCACCTCGGCAGAAGCCTTCCGCCAGGCGGTCAAGGACGGCACCAAGCTGGTGTTCCTGTCCAACTTGCCCAAGGGCTACAAGCAGGGCACCGATTACGCTTCGATCGTGACTGACGATCTATTCCAGATGGGCAAGCAGGCTGCGGACGCGATGGCCAAAGCGATCGGCGGCAAGGGCAAGGTCGGCTACATTTTCCACGACGCTGCCTACTATGTCACCAACCAGCGCGACCAAGCCTTCAAGACCACCATCGAGAAGGTCTATCCCGACATCAAGATCGTCGCCGAACAGGGCATATCCGACCCGGCCCGCGCCGAGGAACTGGCCAACGCGATGCTTTTGCAACATCCCGATCTCGACGGCATCTACGTGACCTGGGCCGAGCCGGCCGACGGCGTGCTGTCGGCGCTACGCGGCGCCGGCAACGCCAGGACCAAGATCGTCACGCTCGACCTCGCCGAGCCGGTCGCGCTCGACATGGTCAAAGGCGGCAATGTCGCAGCCCTCGTCGCCGACAAGGCCTATGAACTCGGCCGCGCCATGGCTGCTTCCGGCATGAAGTCGCTGCTTGGCCAGCCGACACCGGCCTTCGTCGTCGTCCCGGCCCTGACCGTCACCAAGGAGAATGTCGCGCAGGGCTGGAAGGACTCGCTCAACCGCGACGCGCCGCAGCCGGTGCTCGACGCGGCCAAGTAAGGCTCTCGCTCCGGCGCGGCCCGCCGCACCGGAGCTTTTCTTCGACACAACAAAAAGGGAACCGGGACATGCGCAAAGCATCTGTAATCATAACGACAGTGGCGAGCCTGCTAGCCATGCACGCCTTCGCCGCTGAAGGCGTCACCACAGGACCGAATGGTGAAAAGCCGGTGCCGGCGAGCAGTCTTACGCTGACGCCAGCCGAAGAGCAGCAGATCAAGGACGGCAAGTTCACCGCCGCCCTCGTCTGGCACGAGATGAGCGAATACACCAACGCCGTCAACGCCGGCGCCCATGACGAATTCAAGCGCCTCGGCATCGAGGTGGTGGCGCAGACCGATGCCGGTTTCGACGCCGCGCGACAGAAGGCCGATATCGAGACGGTGATGGCCAAAAAGCCGTCGATCATCCTGTCGCTTCCCGTCGATCCGGCGACCGCAGCTTCGGTCTACGATCCGGCACGCCAGGCCGGCGTCAAGCTCGGCTTCGTCGACAATTCCCCGGCCGGCTACAAGCAGGGCAGGGACTATGTCACCATCGTCTCCGACGATCTCTTTCAGATGGGCAACAAGGCCGGCATCGCCATGGCCGAGGCGCTCGGCAAGAAAGGCAAGATCGGCTACATCTTCCACGATGCCGACTTCTACGTCACCAACCAGCGCGACCAGGCCTTCAAGAAGACCATCGAGCAGGACTATCCCGATATGAAGATCGAGGCCGAGGCCGGCATGGCCGACCCGGCGCGCAGCGAAGACATCGCCCAGGCGATGATCACCCAGCATCCGGACCTGGACGGCATCTATGTCACCTGGGCCGAACCGGCGCTGAGCGTGCTTTCGGCCTTGCGCGGTGCCGGCAACACACACACCAAGATTGTCACGCTCGACCTCAACGAGCCTGCCGCGCTCGACATGGTCAAGGGCGGCAACATCGCGGCCCTCGTCGCCGACGAGGCCTACAGCATTGGCGTGACGCTGGCGCGCGCCTCGGCAGGTTCGCTGGTCGGCAAGAAGGCCGAACCATTCTATGCCGTAGATTCCATCGCCGTCACCAAGGACACGGTGAAGGACGGTTGGAAGAAGTCCCTCAACAGGGACGTACCGGCGGCCATCGCGGACGCGGTGAAATAGGCTCGAGGCGAAGCGCTCACCACCGGAGGGATAAAATGTCCAGTGCCAACACCAGTGCCGGTGGCAGCTTCGCAAGCCGCTTCAATCTGCAGCAATATGTCGTCTACCTCGGTTTCCTGGCGATCTTTCTGTTCTTCGCCATTGTGCTGCGGGACAGCGGCTTCCTCACCGTCCGGAATTTATCGAACATCGTGTTGCAGACGACGCCGGTCACGATCATGGCCATCGGCCTGGTCTTCGTCATGTCGGCCGGCGAAATAGATTTGTCGATCGGCTCGATCGTGGCGGTGGCGGCCCTTGCAGCCGCCGTCACCATCAACGCGTACGGCATGCCAGCAGGGATAGTCGCCGGCCTCGGCGCCGGCCTGCTGATCGGCGTCATCAACGGCGTGCTGGTGGCGTATGTCAGGCTGCCCTCCTTCCTGGTGACGCTGGCGACGCTCGGCCTGTTCGCCGGCGTTTCGCGTTCGATGACAGACCTTCGCTCGATCTCGGTGACCAACGAAGCGTTCACCGGCTTCTTCGGTTCCGGCTCGCTGTTCGGTGTCCCCTCACTCGTCTGGTGGTCGGTGATTGCCGTGGCCATCGGCCACCTGGTGTTCCGCGAAACCCGTTTCGGCGCGCATGTGCTGGCGACCGGCGACAATGCCCGCGCCGCAAGCGTATCGGGCATCAGCGTGCCCAGGATCAGGCTCGCCGTGCTGACCATCAGCGGCGGGCTCGCCGGTCTTGCCGGCTTGCTCTATGCCGGTCGCCTGCAGGCGGCGAAATATACTCTCGGCGAAACCGACCTGATGACGGTCATCGCCGCCGTCATCGTCGGCGGCACGCTGCTCAATGGCGGCAAGGGCTCCGTGGTCGGCGCGCTGGTCGGCTCGTTGATGATGGGCATGCTCAACAACGGCCTGATCCTGATGGGCCTGTCGGTCTCCGACCAGATGATCGTGCGCGGCCTCATTATCCTGACCGCAGTCGCCGTGTCGCTGCGCGAAAAGAACCGCTGAAGGAAGCCATCCATGTTTCTCGAGATTCTGCGCCGCCGCAACCCCGCCTTCATCGAATCAGCTATCCGGTTGCACCAGCAAGGTAAGCTGCCGGCCAATGCTTATGTGCTCGATCTCGACACGGTTGAGGCCAATGCGCGGGTTCTCAAGAGCGAGGCCAACCGCAACGGCCTGAAGATCTTCGCCATGACCAAGCAGGTCGGCCGCTCCTCGTCGTTCTGCCGGGCTGTGACGCGCGGCGGCATTGACCGCGCGGTCGCCGTCGACATGGCTTGCGCCCGCGCCACCCACAAGGCAGGCATGAAGCTTGGCCATCTCGGCCATCTCCAGCAGGTCGCAAAATTCGAAGCGGCGGCTGCGGCGAAAACCTTCAAGCCGGACTACTGGACCGTGTTCAACGATACCAAGGCTGGGGAAGCGGCAACAGGCGCCAAGGCGGCCGGCTATGTGCAGGACCTGCTGGCCCGCATCGCCGCCGAAGGCGATATCTTCTATCGCGGCCATGAAGGCGGTTTCAATGCCGCCGACATTATCGATGTCGCCGACCGGCTGGATGCCGTCGAAGGCGGCCGTTTCGCCGGCATCACCACTTTCCCTGCTCTGCTGTTCGACCATGCTTCGCGAAAAGTGCTGCCGACCCCCAATCTGGCGACGCTCGCGAAAGCTGCGGAAGCGCTGGCTAAGGCAGGCCGCAAGGACATTGAGATCAACGCGCCGGGCACCACGTCGAGCGTTATGCTGGCGGCACTCGCCGAGGCCGGCGCGACGCAATGCGAGCCGGGCAATGGACTACATGGCACCACCGCGCTGCATGTCATGGAAGATTTGCCGGAGCTGCCGGCGGTGCTCTATCTCACCGAGGTCTCGCATCTCTCCGGCGGCAAGGCCTATTGCCTTGGCGGCGGCTTCTACATCGATCCGATCTTCCCCGACTACGACGTCAAGGCGATCGTCTCGGCTGAACCGACGACGGCAGGCTCGGCACTGCGCAGCGTCGAGGTGCCGCCGCCCTCGGCGATCGACTATTACGCCATGATCGATGCCGCCGGCGCGAACGCGCCGAAGCCTGGCGACAGCGCCGTGTTCGGCTTCCGTGGCCAGGCCTTCGTCACCCGCGCCCATATTGTCGGCGTGTCGGGCATTTCGACGGACAATCCGAAAGTGGAAACCATCGAGAACGGCTTCGGTGAACCCTATGCCTGGCCAGTCTAGGAGAAACACATGACGGTGAGCGCGCCCATCCTTCAGCTGCACGACATTCGCAAGAATTTCGGCGGCATCACCGCGATCGAGAGTTTTTCGCTCGAGGTTTTCCCGGGCGAGATCGTTGCACTCGTCGGCGACAACGGCGCCGGAAAGTCGACGCTGGTCAAGATCGTCTCGGGGCTCCACCCGCCCTCGTCCGGCACCATCGTCATCGAAGGAAAACCGGTGACGATGTCGAATGCCACCATGGGGCGCGCGCAAGGCATCGAGGTCGTCTACCAGGACCTGGCGCTGGCCGACCAACAGACGGTCTACATGAACATGTTCCTCGGCCGCGAGCCGCTGAACTGCCTCGGTTTGCTCGACCGCCGCCGCATGATCGACGAGACCGAGAAACTGGTGAAGGAACTGGACGTGCGCATCCCCTCCGCCCACGCCACTATCCGCGATCTCTCCGGCGGCCAGCGCCAGGGCGTTGCGATCGCGCGCGCCACGCATTGGGCAAGCAAGCTGATCCTGCTGGATGAGCCGACGGCGGCGCTGGGCGTTGCCGAAACCGCCCGGGTGGAGTCTATCGTCCAGTCGCTGAAGCAGCGCAATGTCGGCATCCTGATCATCAGCCACAGCCTCGACCAGGTCTTCAAGCTCTCCGACCGCATCTGTGTTCTCAGGCGTGGCAAGCAGATTGGAATTCGCGAGACCGCGAAGACCGATAAGAACGAGATCATTGCCATGATCACCGGCCTGCAGCAGCAATAGCAGGAACCTCTCTGAGAGCCCCCGCCCGAGATCCGGATGTTGTCGGCGATCACGCGATCGATCAGCTTGTGCCGCCTGGTGATCGCCATCGGCCCGTCCTGGTCGTAGCTGCCTTGCCACTCCGGATGCGGCGCCAGCAGCGCTGGCACATACATCGTGTCGGCCGAAATCATGCGCTGTTCCTTGCCGTAGTTTGCGAGGTAGACCGAGTGGCCGGGCGTGTGGCCGGCGCAGCGATGATCTGGAAGCCGGGCGCGACTTCGGCGCCGTCATGGATGCTGTTGGAACTGCTGCGTCTGGTGAAGCTGCCTGCATCGCCTGAATTTCTCCAGGCGTATCCGCACCAGCTTTCTGGCGGCCAACAGCAGCGCGTTGGCATCGCTATCCCAGTCTCGATTTGATAGGACCTATGCAATGTATGGCGGCGCCGACATCACCGTGCCGCCCGGCGGCGTCAAGCTGTCCGGTTTCGGTCGCGACAAAGTCGCTGCATGCGCTGGACAGATACACCGTCTCAAAACAGCCTGGATTTCTCTGGGCTGCCCGTTTCTCGCTAAGCGCTGCCGAGGATGAAATCGGCGCACCGATCGGCGATCATGATCACCGGCGCGTTGGTGTTGCCGCTGATGAGACGCGGCATGATCGAGGCGTCGCAGATGCGTAGGCGCGGCACGCCGCGCACGCGCAATTGCGGGTCGACCACCGCCTGGTCATCGGTGAACATCCGGCAGGTGCCGCAGGGGTGATAAACCGTCTTGGTTCGAGGATGTGGTCTGTTATGGACTGATCGGAAAGGTCGGCGGCCCCGCCCGGCGACAGCTCCTCGGCGATCACCGCCTGCAGGCCGGCTGACGCAGGATGGTGCGGGCGATCTTCATGCCGGCGAGCAGCAGGGCAACACGCAAGATGCGACGGCAGGCTTTCCCTACGAAACCCGCTTCGAGGATCTGGAATATCTCACCACCGGTCGCACCGATCTGGTTTCGGTTCTTACCAACAATGCCTACCTCCATTCCCATTCCTCATTCTTTTGTCTTCCTGCTTGTCCTGGCGGCGGTGATGTTGGTCGTTCTGCACCGTACCGCCTTCGGACTATACCTCTACGCCGTCGGCAAAAATGAAGAGGCCGCGCGGTTTTCGGGAATCCGTACCGGCCGGGTGATCATCTGCGCCTATGTGATCTGCGCCGGGCTGACGGCGCTGTCATCCATCTTTCTCGCAATGTACACACGCTCGATCCTGCCAAGCTCGCACGGCAATTTCTACGAGCTCTACGCGATCGCCGCCGCCGTCCTTGGAGGGTTCTCGTTGCGGGGCGGGGAAGGCTCAATCATTGGTGTGGTGCTTGGAACGATCTTGCTGCAGGTGCTTCAGAACCTTGTCAATCTTCTAGGCATTCCCTCCTCACTCAACTTTGCCGTGAGTGGATCGGTGATCCTGATCGGGGTACTGGCCGACCAGGAATACACAGAGTTTCGAAAGCGCCGCGAATTGATGCGGGGCCGGCTCGCAACCGCCGAAGGTAGGCTGTGATGCCCGAGCCGATGAAATAGATTGTTCACGGCAGTTGCGATCGCCGACCGGTTGGCTGCTTGCGCCCGGGGGGCAGCCGAAGGCCGGGATCTAAAACGCCGCAATATCGCCTCTCGAGCGGCTCCTGCTTCGAAGGCAGTCGCCGCAATGTCGATGCAGTCGGCTCATGATGTGCCGAGTTTCGATCTCGCATGGCGATGTAACTTATGCGATCAGCCCGTACTGCCGTGCCTTGTTGCGCAAGAACGGCAGACCGTTGCCCATTACAACCGCTTCACTCTCGGCCACCGGACGCCACACGCTGAGGCCAAACGCCAGACGCGGATCCATGTTGATGAAGCTCTCCATCGCGAGCCCGCCCTTGAAGCCGATCGCGGCCAGCGTTGCGAACGTCTCATCCCAATTGCAATTGCCCTCGCCTGGGGTGCCGCGATCAGACTCGGAGAGGTGGATATATTTGAGGTAATCGCGGGCGACGATAATACCGTTGCCCATACCTTTCTCCTCTATGTTCATGTGATAGGTATCAAGGTGCACGAACATATTGTCGGCGCCGACTCTCTCGATTAGTGCCACCGCCTGAGCCGCGGTGTTGATGATGTGGTTCTCGTAGCGGTTCACGGCTTCAACACCGAGTTCGATGCCGCGAGACTTGGCTTGCGCGGCGGCGGACGTCATCACTTTCGCAATGTTATCAAGTTCGTCCTGCGTAGGTGGCACGCCAGTACGCTCGCCGATGCCGCCATAGATTACGCCGCATAGCGCCTGGGCTCCGATGTCGGCCGTCTTGTCGATAGCCACCTTGAGAAAGTCAATCGCCTCCTGTGGGTGGCGCGATGCCCACGCATATTCGGGCAACCCTAGCGAGCACACCGCCTGCATGCCATTTGCCGCCAGCAGCTTGCGGGTGTGATCGGCATCGCAAGAAAATGGATCGGCCAGCGAAATTTCAATGAAATCGAGATCGTATTTTTTTACCGCCGCTACAGTGTGCTCGGCGCCCTCTACGGACCAACCACTCGTCCACATGCTCGTATGAACGCCAAAACCCTTCATCGTGTTATCCTCATGAAATTGAGCTGCCCGGCAGCCCACCGCAAGATCATGACGCCGATCAGCATGATGCCCCAAATGGCTGTGGCCAGGTGCTGGCTGGCGCCCAAGAGATTCAGTCCCGAAGAAAGCAACTGCAAAACGATGAGGGCTAGGAAGACCGAAACGACCTTGCCGAAGCCGCCAAACGGATTCACCCCGCCCAAGAAGCAGGCAAGCACCGTAATCAGCACATAGGACTCGCCATGGCCGACACGGACGGAATTGAATCGTGCCATCATGATAATGCCGGCCAACGCACACATGGCGCCAGACAGCGCGTAGATCAGAATGATCACGCGTCGCGTCGAGATGCCGGAATAGCGCGTCGCCTCGATGTTGGAGCCGACCATATAGTTTGAAAAGCCAAGCCTGGTTCGGGTCATCAAGACATGCCAGACGATGACTGCGCCGAGCAGTATCAGCAGCGGGACAGGAATGCCGACGATGCTGCCGTGACCCAGGGGCTGGATGAATTCGGGAAAGCCCGAAATATCGGCGCCGCGGGTCAGAAACTCGCCAAGGCCGCGCAGGAAAATCATCACCGAGAGCGAAACGAGGATGGGGTGCGCGCCGGTATAGGCTATCACCGGGCCCATGACCAAGCCGCTTGCCGTGCCAACGCCGACCGCAAGAACGGAACCGAGTAGAAAGGCATAGATGCTTGCGTCCGGTCCTCCGTTGGCCTGAAGAACCCAGGCGAGCGTGAGGCCACAGAGATTGGCCGTGAACGTCACGGCGAGATTGATGCCGCCCGAGATGATCGGCATCAACATCGCGAGCGTAAGCAGTCCAAGTTCAGGCAACTGGAAGGCCACCGATTCAAAGGTAGCTTTGGACAGGAATCGCGGCGAGAGAGATCCGAAGAATGCAATCACCAAAATCAATGCCAGCAAAAGTCCGATATTCTCGGCGCCCAACGTGCCGGCAAGACGGCGCAAGAATCCGTGCCGTAGCGCTCCAGTTTCGAGCACGCGCTGCGTCATGTACCCATCCTCTGCCGCAAGCCCGCGAGGATATGCCCGAGCGGCGCGTTGGACAGCGTGATGGCAATCAAGATGATCGCCCCGACGATCATCTTGAAAGCATAGGGAGAGATGCCGAGGAGGTTCAGCCCGTTTTGCGTCACCGACACAAGAAACACGCCAAGGATGCAACCGAGCACGGTGCCGCGCCCGCCACCCAGCCTGGCACCGCCAAGGACAACAGCTGCCAGCACGTCCAGCTCGCGCCCCACCAATGCGTTGGGCACGACTTCCTGGGAATAGTGCACCTGCACAAGTCCCGCGATCCCGGCCATCAAACCAAGCCAGCCGAAGGCAATGAAGTGCATCGCCGCGATGTTGATACCGAGGCGACGGGCGCCCTCCGGGTTATCGCCAAAAGCGTATAGCTGCCGTCCCGTGGTGGTATACCGGATAAGCCCCCAGGTGGCGGCGACGCAGACCGCCATGATCGCAACCGGCAGTGTTAGCTCGGCCCAATTGCCATTCGCCTGTTGGACCTCGAAAAGCACAGTGCGATGCGTCCACCATGCAGGCAGATTGTAGATCGATACACCGTGCGTGAAGAACATCAGCAGGCCGAAAAAAATATTGAAGGTGGCGATGGTGACAACGATTGAAATGATCTGGAAATAGTAGATGAGGCCGGCGTTCACCGCACCCAGGGCGAGCCCGACAATTGCCGCCAAGGTGAGGCCGATGAACCAATCACCACCTCCCATTTGGGCTAGAGCCAGCGCCACAACGTATTGAACCACTGACGCGGCCACAGCGAAGGAGATGTCGATGCCCCCAGCGATCAACACCACCAGCAGCCCAACCGCGAAGATCAGATTTGTCGAGCTTGTGTTGAGCAGATTGAAGAGATTGGCAATGGTGAAGAATTTGTCGCTCGCAACGGAGAGACCTGCGCTCATGATGAGAAGAACCACAACGAGCCATGTCTCGGTGGGATGAGCCCGGAAGAGCTTGCCGCGGTTACGCATAGACGGCAGCTTCCAGGTCGCCGAGCGGGATGGCGTGCGGATCGTATTCGGCGACTATCTTGCCCGCAGCCATATGAAGGATACGATCGGCGTTGAAATAGACCTCCGGCACTTCATCGGATATCAGCAGAATCGCCAGGCCTTCGGCAGCGAGCTTGGCGACAATCTCGAAGATGCCGGCCCGCGCGCCAACGTCCACCCCCACGGTTGGCGAATCAAGAATGATCAGTTTCAGGCCGACCGCCAGCCATTTGGCGATGGCCACCCTTTGCTGGTTGCCGCCCGAGAGCGTGGAAATCGCATCAGTCTGCCGCCCGACTTTTATCGCCAATTCCTCGATCCAATGATTGACGAGCGCGTCCTTCTTCTCCGAGGAGATCAGCCCTCGATCAAGGATCTTGTCGAGCACCGGGATAACGGCGTTGTCGGCGATGGACTGAGCTTGTATGAGACCAAGGGACAAGCGGTCTTCGGAGAGATATCCAATACCCGCGCGGATTGCGTCGCGGTTGGAGTTCAGATGAAGAACCGTCCCGTTGAGTGCGATGCTGCCGCGGTCTGGGCGCAGCATGCCGAAAATAGAAAGCGCGAGTTCTGTGCGACCGGCGCCGAGTAGCCCGGTCAGGCCAAGCGTTTCACCGCGCCGTATTGTCAGCGAAACGTCGTCATAGTCGCCTGCGCGGGTCAATCGATCGATCTTCAACACGACGGGTGATCCACTAAGGTTTCTCGTGCTCACGGTTTGGTCGAACGTCTTGCCGGTCATCAGTTCGGTGAGGCGTGATTGGGTCATTCCGGCGGTCGGGAACACCCCAACGACCTTACCGTCGCGCAGAACGGTGACGCGACTTGAGATCTCCAGAACTTCCGCAAGGCGATGGCTGACGAAGACGATGGCCATGCCTTCATTCGAGAGTGTTCGAACGATCGCGAGCAACCGGTCTGTTTCCGATTGAGTAAGCGACGATGTGGGCTCGTCCATGAAAATAACCTTCGCATCGCCGGCGAGCGCCCGGGCGATGGCGACGATCTGACGTTGGGCGATTGCAAAGCTACGCAGAGGCGCGTCGACATCGAGGTCGGCGCCAAGCCGCGCCAACAGCCCTCGCGCCACCTCGCGAATGCGCGAATGATCGACGAGCCGAGGCATGTTGCCGAGGACAGTTCTGATCCCGATATTTTCCGCGACTGTCATTTCAGGAAACAGTGCGAGGTCCTGCCAGATGACTTCCACCCCGGCGCTGCGCGCCGCAGCCGGCGACATGATGTCGACAGACTTTCCGGCGATCGACATGTTTGCGCCGGCTAGCGGCTGACAAACGCCGGTGATTACCTTGATCAGGGTGCTCTTGCCGCTGCCGTTCTCACCGGCGATGCATTGCACTTCACCCGGGAGAACCTCGAAGGCGACATCCTGGAGGGCTCTAACGCCACCAAATGTGACGCTTATGTTGCTAAACGACAGAACCGATGGGAGGTCCTGCGTCGTAGACGCGACGAGGTTCACGGCGGGCCCTTCTGAAATGACAAGGATGGGGCGTGCCGGGATTGATTTGCCACCCCGGCACGCCAGCCATGGTCCGCCATCTAAAGCCCTAGGGCTGCAAGACCATCGACCGTTTCGACCGTGATAGGCTGCACAGCGTCCACGATGATGGTGCCGGTTTTGAAGTCAGGGTGAACGACACCCAGACCTTCGATCGTCATGCCGTCGGTAATTTCACCGCCGCCCGCCAGAAAATCAGCCATCGTTACGAATACTTTGCCCGCTTCCAGAGGATTCCACATATAGCCGCCGTCAATAATGCCGGATTTGAGCATTGCGCTGCCTTGGCTAGGCGAGAATGAACCGACAAGAACCACCTTGTCACCAAGCTTCTGCTCCTCGATCGCGCGTCCGGCGCCGATCGGTCCCTGACTGCCGAACGTCAGGAAGCCGCCGAGGTCAGGATTGGCGGCAAGCACATCCAGAGCCGTCTTTCGGCTGTCATCGGCGCTCTCGGCGACGCCATATCTGTCGCCAACCATCTGCATGTCGGGAAAGTTCTTCTTCAGGTAGGCGATTGCAGCATCGGCCCAGGCATTGTGTGCGGGCACAGTAAGAGAACCTACGTACACAACGTACTTGCCTTTGCCGCCCATTTTCTCGGCAAATAGCTTGGCATGGGCCTCACCGAAACCAACGGCCGAGACCATTTCGAAGTCCCAATCAGCGTTCACCTGGTCTGGCGATTCATGGGTTATGACCTTGATGCCCGTGTCGCGCGCCTTTTTTAGAACCGGCTCGAGAACGTTTGCATCATTCGGCACGACGCCAATTACGCTGACGCCCTGAGCTATCAGGTCTTCGATCGCGCGGACCTGAAGTGCCGGGTCGGCGCTGGTCGGCCCGACCATGAAGCCGTCGTCGCCAAGCTCTTTCGACTTTTCCTTTATTCCCGTTTCCATGGCATTGAACCAGGGAATGCCGCCGATCTTCACGACGACTCCAACCTTGACGTCCTTTGCCAGCGCAGCATTCATTGTGGCGACCGAAAGGGCTGCGCCGAACGCTGCCGCGAGTATAGTTTTTGCTAACATTTAATTCCTCCCTGATTGACGAGTTTTTCAGTTGCCTATTGCCCATGTCGGCTTTGTTTGGCCCACCCCTTTGTGCCCGACGGCATTGACGCACTCGGCGCCGCATTCCTCCCAGAACGCGCCATAAAAGACTTTGAATGCCGGCCGGTCAAGGTGCTAAATAGATTTAGCAAGGCGGTCACGCCACCAGCGTCTAAAAACATTTCTCGATTGATGTAAACGATCCGCCCTTCGCACTCAGGCTGCACCCGTAGAACGACATGCGATCGCCCGCGAGCCTTGGGTGGAGGCGGTGCTACCCAGATCCGAGGTGCTGATGAACGGAGTTGAACTTCTGCAACGATGTCTCGTGACAAAGAATTGCTAGTGGTCGATGCTCGATTTGGATGCCGAATCCCAATCTTCTTGGGCGCCGTCATGCTCTCCGGTTCGCCCAAAGCTGGTCGGTACGGTCACCAGCGGAAAGTGGTCTATCGAATAATTCTCGAGAAGCGAAAATCCTTCAGCAATCATCACCTCGACATTCTGTCGGACCATGGTCACATCGAAGGGCAAATGCGCCGCGAATGGATCCCAGTCGAAGCTTCCGACAACAACCCGTCCAAGCTCACTTGAGGCTAGTGTCGAAGTGAACCGCAATGTTCCTTCAAGAGCGGTCACGCCGTTGACGAACATACCTGAGGGCAGATGCCCAAGCTGAGCGTATCGTGCAGCGAGAGACCGAGCAGCGTTGGTCGGTGCGTATCCGCAGCAGTCAATCGTGCCCGGGCCCGTAACAATCCCATGCGCTGCCAGCGCATCGTGAAAACCCAGCAAACGGCTACGTGTTGCGTCATCATCGCTGACCCCGCCAAAGAAGAAGAGATCTTCGGTGGAGCCCCCTCGTTCTTTCAATTTCTTAACAATGATCTCTGTGAGCGCCTTGGCGCCCCCGTAGTTGTCAGAAACAACTGAGGGAGCCCGGCGGCCTGGCAGATCGATGTTGATGCACCGGACGCCCGCTGCCCGGCACAGATCATTCAGCGGATCGGGGTCACGAACGCCCGCAAGGAAGAGAAATTCCACCTGCTGAGCCAGCAGGGTTTCCGTCACACTCAACTCGTTATCAGGATTGCGATGGGTGCTGACGACGATCGGGCACAAGCGGTGGACGCGGGATTCCGCTTCAAAGGCTTCGGCCAATCCGGCGAAGAAGCGATTGCGGTAATGTGGCAAGATCATTCCAGCGAGTCCGGATCGGGAAAGCCGCAATCCTCGTGCCTTGAGGTTGACAGCATAGCCAAGCCGCTCAGCCCAATCGAGGATGGTCGCTGCGGTTTCCGCCTTGATCCGGTGCTGTTGCCACGAGCCATTGAGGACGAGACTAACCGCTGTCGGGGACGACTTTGCCGCCACCGCGATATCATAAATCGTTGACTTGCGTCGGACAGACTTTCTCGCCATTGGTGACGCTCCCGCTGGGAGATGCAGTAGACGCTAGTGCGGGGTCAAGGCAACATCTCTAAATTGCGTCAAACGGTTTGGAGGAGCGACCCCACGGAAGGACGCGGCGTCTCGTGCCTCCGGTCCGGTCTCCCTGATTGTCTCGATCGTTGCAATGACAGCGCCAGGGAAATCGGCAGATTTGGGATTTTCCCTGAAGCTTCGTTCAGCGTCACTGGAGACACCAACCCCAGTGTTTCGGCTTTGGTCTCCCCGATGATCAATCACCTTGCAAAGGTCGACGAGAAGTTTCGATCAGTTTGGAGCCCACCGTTGGCGATGGTCGGGCGCACGCGTCACGATCGAGTCCCTCCGATTTCAATATGCTGTTTGGACGAGTGGGAGTAGGGGTTAGCCAGTCTGGAGTGCCCAAGCGTAGGTTGCGCGGAAAACAACGATTTGCGGTTCATCTCATTCAAAATCGACCCAGATCAGCAACTGGAGTCTTCGACTGCAACGTTCGAGAAAAGTACCGTCAACAGCTTTCTCGGCCTGCGGTACTTTTTGAAGAGCAACGTTTTGGAATATATACGGAACTCGCTTTTCGAGTGATGTATGCGCGTGAACGGCACTTTAGCATGTTCCAGCGAAAGCCTTGATACGGCCGTCCGAGCCGACTAGATTCTACAAGACAATGCTACCGTGAACGCGGGACCAACTGTCTCTGCTGCAGCGGTGGTTAGATCGCGGCTGAAGCCCGCAAAGTCCCGGATTTTGCGGATCAGCCTTACGCTTGCGGGGAGCAAGGCCGCCGTAGCGTTGTATTTTCTCATTCCAAATACCCGTCAGGTGCTGATCAATGTTCTGACTGCCAAGAGCAACTCCAGGAAAAGTGCGTGCGGTTTTCCGTCCGGAATTTGCGTAAAAACAAAGACATAGCGGTTCGCCGCTTCCGTGAAACGGTGAACGCTCTAGTTGTGGAGGTGCGACAATTGAAATCCAGGCTGGCGTTCGACGCCGGATAACAGCGATTCCGCCGATCGGAACATGTCCTCGAATTCCAACTCGTTTTCAAACACCACGCCGCCGACGCTGATGGTCAGCGTGTCCGCGGTTCCTTTTGGCGCGAAATAGGCTTGGGCCACGCGCGCCCGGATACGCTCGCCGATCTCCCTGGCGTCGTCTTCTGTCGCACCGGGCAGAAAGACCCCGAACATGGAGGTTCCGATCCGGCCCACCAGATCTTCCTTGCGTACCGATGACTGGATGGTCGAGGCTATGAGCCGCAAGGCTTCGTCACCCCAGCCAAGGCCGAAGCGCAGATTGATGGACCTGATGTGTTCGGGATGAATGACCAGGAAGGCGCCAGATCTTGGACCAGACGATTTTGGCCTGGTTGCTCTCCTTTCGACCATCGAAGTGAAGACCGTCCGGTTGAGGCAGCCTGTCAGGCTGTCAAAGGTCGCCGACTTGTTGAGTTCTCTTCGATAACGGACGAGCTCGGTCCGCTGCAGGCCAATGAACAGCAAAAGCGGGCCACCGACCATGACCGGCAACAGGATCGCTGTGACCATGCTGCGGCCGAACGGCGTCAAGACTTCCGAAAACAGAAGCAGATAGTTGAGGCCAACCGAGAGGAGCAGAATTCCCGCCGATCCCAGGGCAGTCAGCCATGCGATATCTTTCCATTGCCGGGGCGAGCTATTCGCCATTGGTGTCATCATAAGCCAATCTCCCGCCTGATCGGCTGTCATAAGGCCAAGGTGCTGCACTTTCAGTTTCGAGGAAACATACAATTTTAGTAATGGCGCAATCACCTACCATCGGCCCGAAATCAGGCCTTCAAAAGCAAGGCTACGGCGGTAAAAGCGACGACACCGAATTATCGGCTATTGCGGCGGGCCGAATATCCCCATCTGCGCGTCTCTGGCCACTGCCTCCGCCTTGCCGTAGATGCCACTCGCCAGGGCCGTCGCCCAGCCATTGGAAACAAGCCAGGCGCCGACATCCTGCTTGCCCAAGCTGCACGGTGCCGCAATGGCAAAACGATCGATTTCCGGCGGCACGACGCATTTCAGCGCCCGGCCGCGCAGCCAGGAATTGAACGTCGCGCGCGCACGCTGGCCGCAAGGCCAGGCGATGCCACGAAACGAACAGGTCTCATCCAGGTCAATGCCTTGGATCCCGCTGATGGCTACCTTGCGCCCTACGGATTCGAAGGTTGCCGACGAGGTGGCAACCGGTTGGTACAGCAGGACCTCTTTCCAATCATTTGGCATCCGCATCCCTGCAGGCGAAGCCAGACCAAGGTCGCTGAGCGGCGGGCGCGGCTCGACCCGTTCGATTTGCGCCGGATCAAGCTGTGGCGGCGCGATAAGGTCCTGAGCAATCTTGCGTGCCCGTCCTCGCCATGGCGTATTGGCGGCGCTCGGAGGTGGTCGCATTGCCTGGCTATGATCGATGGATTGACGTGGCGCCGGCCGATTGTTCGGAAGCAGATCTGCGGCCCGGATGATCAACAAGACCCCGGCCAGGAGGAGCAGGCTTCCGAGCGCTATCAAGCGATTGTGCCTCAGCCAGCCCATCAACTCAAGCAAGGTTCCTTGCCCCTCAATACCCCGATGTCGATTTGGCGACCAGCTTGAGTGCACCTTTTTGAACCTGATAGAAGGGCATGGATCGCTCACTGGAGCCATCCGCCCGAAACCGGAACAGGCCGGTCGATCCGCGAAATCCGCTCCGATTTTCGAGCACCTGCTTGCTGAAGCCGTCAGGCCCGGCCGAACTTGCAATTCCTGCTGTCAGGGCGACCATATCATAGGCGTAGGCGACATTGGCGTCGGCTGGATAATTGTAGGTCGTCTTGAAGCGGTCGGCGATCGGGCCGGTTTCCGTTGGGTCGAGCGTGGCGATGTAGGAGCCTTCAAACAGCGGCTCCATCGGATGTTCCAGCCAGCGGTTGGTTCCAACGACGGCAATTGCTTTTCCAGGAATGCCTTTCGTTTTGAGCGCCGCAAGGATCGGCGCCGGATTGTCGTCGCCGCTGGCGATGATGATGGCATCGGGAGCCTCGACCAGCGAGCCCACATCATTGACCACTTTGGTGCCGCCATCGCCGGCCCGATACGGAACGGTGACGGCGAGCGTCGCGCCATAGATGCTGAGACTGTTGGCGACCCGCTTTTCAACCGCGCTGGCATTCGCGCCCGCCGCAACGAGCAACACGAACTTCTTGCTGCCTTTGGCCGCCAGGCCGGCTGCGCCCGCGGCCGCGCTGTCGGCCTCGTTGAGGCGCACCGCATAGACGCCCGGGCCGCCAGCGAAATTGTCGGCCAACGCCAGCACCGGCGGTCGCTTCGATCCCGACAGCTTGGCTATGTGCTGCGCGGCCGCGAGTTCGACCGGGCCGATGACGATCTTGGTTCCAGTGGTGATCGCCTTCACAGCCAATTCGCTGGCGTGCGCGCTGTCGCCCTTGGTGTCCTCGACCGTGACCGTGAGCAGGACATTTCCAAGGTCGGCCATCGCCAGCTTGGTCGCATCGAGCATCTTCCTGCCGTTTTCGCCGGCGTTGCCCGGGGCCGACAAAGGCAGCAGCATCGTGACCTTCGTCGATCCCGTGCCGAGCGATTGCGTCGCCTGGGCGGGACCGGCAACAGCGCCGGCGGCCGGCGCTCCGGGTGCGGCTATCGCCGCCGGGTCGAGCGCGTCCGAGACGCTGCCCTTCGACTGGCAGCCCGACACTATGCCCGCGAACGCAAAGACGATCGCCCACGTCCACGAACCGTGTCGCTGCCGGCCAGAATCCATGATGCCTCCCTGATATCCCGCCGGGTATTTATCCGGTCTCATCCGTTCATCTTACGGCAGACTTGCCTCGCCGTCTTTGCAATTGCTGGATTATGGCTCAGCCGTCGAAAAGTCTTGCCCGGAGCGCCTTGATCATTCTGGCTTGCCCGGCGCTTCGATAGTCCGTGCATTTCATATATCGCGGGCCCGGCACGAACAGCCGGCGCACACAAATCCGCCTCGCCGGGGCAGGGGCACCATCGTCTCCTGCTGTCGGGAATGCGGAGAATCCGAACGTCGCCACCGGCAATGGCCCGGCCACCGCAAAACCTTCTCTCGCCAGGATTGCACGCGCACGCCGGCAGTAGCGGACCGAAAGTTCGGAGAACCGGGTTTCACCGTGCCCGGCACGATACTTCATGACGGCGGTGCAGAGATCGCCTGCGGCAAGGCTGTTTGCCTGCGCCAGATATCTGACGCCGAGCGCGATGTTGGTCGCCGGCGCGCCAAGCTCGTCGAGCGAGCCACGAAAGCCCAGCATTCGGGCCGTCGCGGGCATTACCTGCATCAACCCGACCTCACCATCGGCGCCGTGCACATCGGGATCGAATCCGCTTTCGATCTCCATCACCGCGTGCGCCAGCACCGGCTCCAAGCCGTAGAGCGATGCCTGGCATGTCGCAAACGCCTTGAATGTCGCGCGCGTCCATTCGGAGGCGGCGTCGCAGCGAACCGGCCGCCTTAAGCCGAACGGTGCTGGTCTCTCCAGGCTAGGTCGTTCCAGCCAGTTGGCGCAGGCTTGAGTGGCAAGCTGGCCAAAACCGGTCAATGCGATCGCTCCGGCGATCGCCCTCGTCAATCGTCCGCCGACCATCGGGTCAGCCAACCGGCACTGCCGGATCCCTTCCGGTCAGTTCATGTACTCGACCATGCGGTCGTGGAAGCACTCGCACTTGTTGAGCGTGTCCTCGTCCTTGTAGTTCGTCTTGAGGTAGCCATAGGCCATGCCGCAGGCGACCTTGGCTTCCGACGCCCAGACGAAGGCGGGGCGGGATGAATTGATCCATTCCGAGCTGTTGGCGACGGCCACCGACTCGTCCATCAGCTTGACCACCTGGACCTTGAGATCGACGATGTTGTCGTTCAACACCAGGTTCGATGTGCCGACGGTCCGGCAATAGTCGGCCACCGGCCCTTCGATGATGTCGGCGGCATAACCCGTCGACCCGACTGCCAGAAACAGCGTCGCAGCGGAAACCAACAGTCTTACGGAACGTTTCATGATGAGATCCCCCTCTGTATTCCTAATCTCTAATACATAGCATAGTCGCGTGGCCCCGCACCATGCTCCTAGACCACGTTTGCCGTTGTCGTATGCTGCGTCACTCCGTCATCGTAGAGCAGGGTGATCGTGTTGGCGACGGGTGCATTCGTCAAGGTGGCCACGTCCACGAAATTGGCGCCGTTGGCCAAACCGTCGGCGTCGACGCTGACAGTGTTCGTTCCCGCATTGTAGTTCACGAAGTCGCCGACATTGGCCCCTCCGGCGGCTGTATCGAACAAGGAGGTAAGGTCGATGATGTCGCCATGGCCGCCGACACCGCTGTAGTCAGCGATAAGATCTTTGATGTCGAGGTGCTCGAGCTTGAACGTATCGACGCCTATACCACCGGTGAGCGTGTCCTGACCGGAACCGCCGATCAGCAGGTCGTTGCCGTCGCCGCCGAACAATATGTCCGCTCCCGAGCCGCCGTAAAGCGTGTCGTTACCGGAGTTGCCCGACAAGGTATCATCGCCGCGTCCGCCGGAGAGGATATCAGCCTGGAGATTGAGTCCATTGAGGGTGTCGTTACCGTCCTCGCCGAGCAGCGTGGTTTCTGTCGCGGTCGTGGTGTGAGTGTCCACGCCCGAATTTTTTTTTTTTTTTTTTTTTTTTTTNGTCGCCGTGACCGGGATCGAGATGTCGAACGGTGTGACGGCGTTGGCGGTCGTGTAGGTGACCGGGCCTAGCTTGAAGTCATTCGAGCCTACATTGGCCGAAATTTCGATTGCGCTGAACGGGTCTGAATTTGCAACCACGGTAAAGGTGTCGCCTTGCGCGAGACCGGTGATCGTCCACGTTCCGTCCCCATTGTTCGTTGCGGTCGGAGTAGCTCCGCCGGAGCCGTTGACGACAGTGACCAAGGCGCCGAGGGCCGTGCTTTCGCCGGTAACATCACCTATGTAGGTGTTATCATAGTCGGCGTTGACCGGGCGGATCGTTATCGAAACCAGGCCCGGTCCCGAGACATTGCCAATCCCCTGTGTATAGCTAGCCACCTCGTAGTGATCCGTATAGTGGGTTCCCGCCCCGATGCCCGCGGGGGTTCCGGCGATGGTGCCGTCGGTGGTTGCATTGCTGACGAAATCGAAGCGGATCTTCTCACCAGGGCTGATGCTGTTTCCGCCATCGACGCCCCAACTGCCTGTGCTGGTGTTCACGAAATTGGGGCTGTTGGCGGTTGCAAGCAGGTCGCTGGTTGAGCCGATGGAGTCCAGGACAATCGCTTGGTTGTTGCCGCCGCTTGGCGAGAAGTTCGCCGTATTGAACTGGTTGCCGGCAAACATCGTCGCGGCCTGGGTGTATGTCCAAGTATCTGTCGCCGGGTTCAGGGTCGCCGTGAAAGCGAGGTCGCTGCCGTTCGCGGCCGAGGTCCGTCCCTCCACAGTATGCGTATCGACGACGTGGAAGAAGACCTGCTCGCCATTCAGGAATATGTTTGTGCTGCCTGATGTGACGGCCGCGCCTTCGGTCACGTTGAACACGACATTGCCAACGCCGTCAGCACCGGCGCTCGCGGCAAAATTGATGCTCTCCGTCAGCACCGTATGCGTGGTGTTTTCCACGAAGATGCCATCCGGCTTGAATGGCAGCGGAGCGTCGTCCAGTACCGTCAGATTGACCGATCCGGAAACATGATCACCGCTGGTGTCGGTGGCCACCACCTGAAGCCCGTTGATGGTGACGTTGCCCGAGCCGGCAAGATGCTGGAGCTGGTCGGTCAGTGTCGCGGTAACGACGGGTGTCAACGAACTGTTGGCGCCGGCGCTTGTGTTTGACAGCGCCAGATAGACGAATGCGCCGAGGTTCACGCTGCCGGCCGTTTGTATCAGACTGCCGACGAGTTGGTTGCCCACGAGCGCCCAGCTGATTGTGTATCCAGAGGCTAGGCCAGAAACAGTCGGCGCCACCCAGTTTGGATCGCCGGTCGGGTTGGCGAATGCAACATTAATGGCTTCGCCGGTCGTGGTGAAGGTGATGCCGCTGATTGCTTGCGCCGTCTCGCCGCGGCTGCCTGGGTTGGTGCCGGTCACGGCCCCGGCTTGGAGATCCGCAGGCGCCGAAGCATCGAGCGTGGTGTCGAGCGCGGCTTCGTTCAATGTCAACGATGCAGTCCCGCCACCCGATGGAACGGTGTTGGTCTGCACATTCAGGGTCACCGTGGCCGTCGAAGTGTCGCCGTCGCCGTCCTTGATCGTGTATGTGAAAGAGTCCGAGCCGACATAGATGCCCGTCGGCGTATAGGTGAACGTTCCATCGTTGTTGTAGGTGACGGTGCCGTGAGCACCGTTAGTGACGGTCACCTGACCGCTGACCGGACTGTTGTCCGTATCGACGCCATCGGCGCCAAACTTGTCATTGGTCAGGAGGCCGGTGAGGACCGTCGCACCGGTGATCGTTGGCCCCCAGGTGTCATTCGTCGCGGTCGGCACGTCGTCGACGATGGTGATGACGAGATTGCCGGCTGGAGCGCTGTCGCCGTCGGCGTCGGTGACGNCCGGTCTCGGCGGTGAACTGGTTGGACGCAACACTGTCGGTATCGGCGTGTGCGGTCGGCACGTCGTCGACGATGGTGATGACGAGATTGCCGGCTGGAGCGCTGTCGCCGTCGGCGTCGGTGACGACGACCGCGAAGCTGGTGCTCGACGGATCGGTCAGCGTGTTGTCGATCAGCGTATAGGCGTAGCTGATGGTGCCGATGCCGGTGGTTGCATTGTAGACATAGCTGGCCGTCAGCGATCCTGTGGTGCCGTCGGCAAAAGTCTGGGCCGAGCCGGTCAGCACATGGCCACCCAGCGAGACGGTGGTCAGGCCGTCGGGCGAGGTGAAGCCGATGGTGCCCGAAGTGGTCTCGGTGGTTGCAGGCTCGTTGGAGCCGGCCGGTTCGCCGGCGCGTGCCGGCAGGCTGGCTTCATAGACGGTGGTGGTGGCGCCGCCGGCAGCCGGAATGGCGTCGGTCGGGGTTGAATCGCCGATGGCGATGGTCAGCGTGGTGTGCGAGGTGTCGCCGTCGCCGTCCTTGATGGTGTAGGTGAAGACATCGCTGACGCCGCCCTGCGTGCCGGCATCGCGAACATAGGAGTAGGAGCCGTCGGCGTTGAGCGTCAGCTTGCCGTAGCTGCCCTGGACCTGGGTGCCGAGCGTTGCGGCATTGTCGACATCGAGATTGGTGTTGCCGGCGGCAACGCCGACCACGGCAGCGCCATCGGCGCCCTTGACGTCGATGCCGGTGACCGGCGAGGTGGTGCCAACCGCGCTCAGCACATTGCCGGTCTCGGCGGTGAACTGGTTGGACGCAACACTGTCGGTATCGGCGTGTGCGGTCGGCACGTCGTCGACGATGNGGTCTCGGCGGTGAACTGGTTGGACGCAACACTGTCGGTATCGGCGTGTGCGGTCGGCACGTCGTCGACGATGTCGATGACGATTGCCGCCGGGGCTGACGAGGAGGTGCCGTCCGACACGGTGAGCGAGAAGGTCTCGGTCTCGGTGACGGCGGGAACGTCCGTGGTCGGACTGGTCAGCGTGTACTGGTAGGTCGCTACGCCGGTTACCGCGTTGTAGCCGGTGATCAGCAGCGTGCCGTGGTCGCCCGGGAAGGTCGAACCGTTGAGGCTGCCGATGGCAACCGTGGTGCTGCCGATGGTGACGCTCTGGACGTCGTCGAGGCCGTCGGGGTCCGATACCGTGAAGGTGCCTGTCGCCACCGTGCTGCCGTTGCCGGCCGCCGAGCCCGCCGGAAGGCCCGCTTCATAGACCAGGTCGTGGGCGCCGGCCGGGTTGCCCTGGTTGACGAAGATCTGCGGCACGTCGTTGGTGCCGTTGATGGTGATGGTCAGGGACGCCAGAGCGGTATCGCCGTCGCCATCCGCCACAGCATAGTCGAAGCTCTCGGCCACGGTCTGGCCGACATCCAGCGCCTGTACCGCGGCATACCCGGCCGGGTTCTGGGCCTGGGTGTAGAGCACATATGTGTAGCTGCCGTCGGCGCCCACCGTAAGCTGGCCGTAGGTTCCAGCAACGTGGTTGGCAACGGCGCCGTCCCAGGTGATCGAGCCCAAGCCGTCGGTGCCGAGGTGATCCGCGTGGCCGTCGGTTGCGTTGGCGTCGGCGCCACCCACGCCCGTGATCACATTGCCGTCCGCCGTGAGCGGCCCATCTTCGGTGACCGAGTCCTGATCGTTGACCGCAACCGGGCCATCATCCTGGAATTCGATGCTCAACGCGACATGGGATACGGCGGTGCTCGTGTCGCCGTCGAAATCGGTGATGGTGGCCTTGACGTGCAGGTCGGCGGCGACGGTCGCTATGTCGTCAAAGGCTGCGGTGCTTGAACCGTCGACATTGTGAGCGATCGGCTGATATTGCCCGATCCAGACCGCTCCGGTCGGATCGACATAAACCTTGAAGACGTCGACGCCGTTGGCAGAACCAACGAGAACGCCGTCCGCATTTGTCGAGAGCATGATCGCCGAGCCGTCGAGTGTCTTCAGACCGGAATCGACGTTTGACAGCGGATTGCCAATCGCGTCGGTGACGGCAAACGAGAATGTCGCGTCGTCATCGGCGCCGACCGAGGCGTTGAAAAGGCCGAGCGCGCTGGCTGACGATTTTGCGTAGCCCAACGCCCCCGGCTCGTCCACCAGAGCTGGCGGGGAGAGAGCGGTGTCATCCGCCGGATTGGGATCTGCGGCGTTGTTGACGCCGGCGGACTCGTCGTGGCTGACCCGGAAGACCTCGGTCTGCGTTGTGACTGTCGTGACCTTGGCTTCGATGCCGAAGATCTTGAACGGGTTGCCGCCAGTCAGGGTCGCATCGGTTCCGCCAGCGTTGGAATCGAAGGTAAAATCGTTGTAGTTGCCCACCTTGAGCTGGTCGAACGGGGTGCTGCCGATGACCTCGACAGTCGCACCATCGGGCACGCCGGCGAAGGCATAGCCCACCTGCACGCCGCCCTCGAAGACAGCCGTGCCGGCCGTCAGCACACCATTGATGCTCACGGTGAACGGCTCGAATGTGCCACCGTCCTTGGCGCCGATGAACATCACGGCGGCTTCGACACCCTGGGCTTCCGCAACATCGATCGTGAACTTGACCGAGTCGACGTCGTATGAACCACCGTCGGTGATGCTGGGCGGATTCGGATTGTTGGGGGCGATGACAAGATTGTTGACGAAGTCCATCGTCACGATTTCGGGGCCGGTCAAATGCGGATGGGTTTCGTATCCGTCGATGATCTGGCCGTCGCCAACGCCGATCTTGGTGCCGGTGGTGTTGACGGAATTGTCGCCTTCGTTGATGTCGACGGCGCTGAGCTTGATGTCGTGGTTGCCTGCGCCATCCATGCCGCGAACATCGGTGTTGCCGGCCTGCAGCGTGTAGACGATCGTTTCGGTCGTGGTTGTGGTCGTCGTGCCGGCATCCCGCGCGACGATCTGCGGAACGTCGTCGAGCACCTGGACCTTGAATGTACCAGCCGCCAGTCCGATGGTATCGCCGTCACCGTCCATGGCAACGACAAAGGCCGAAAGATCGATACCGCCATTGGCAAGCGTATTTTCGGTGTTGTCGCCCGGGAGCGTATCCAGAGTCGGATGATCGATCTGATCGATCAGGGTGAAGACATAGGAGCCGTCCGCACCGACGGTCAGGGTGAAAACAGGACGATCCGTGCCCGCCTGATAGCCGGCGCCGGCGCCTACATCGACATAGCCGGTCAGGGTCGTGCCGTCGGAGACGATGAGGACGTTGCCGCCTTTCGAATCAAATCCCGAATCCGATGGGGTGGTTTGGGTGACAAGGCCGAAGGCCGAGGTCGCATTCGGGCCGTCAGAGCCGAAGTCGACGATTGCATTCAATGCGCCGGCAGCACCGATGGCAACCGCGGAGTTTGTTCCGGTCACTTCGCCAGGCTGAAGATTGTCGGCATTTCCGGTGGACTGGCTGTTGTGCAGGCCATCCTCGTCGACATTCGCTGTGATCTGGGCGGTGCCAATGGCCTTCGGCCCGTCATCGTCGAAGGAGAATGCCGAGCCCTTGCCGTCGATCAGGTCGACGGTCGCCTTCTCGGTGACGGTGTCGCCGTCGCCGTCCTGGCGCGTCACCTCATATTGCAGCTGAACCTGGCCGCCATTGGTCAGCGACAGATTGAGTTCGGAATCGAACTTGTTGCCGTCTNACCTCATATTGCAGCTGAACCTGGCCGCCATTGGTCAGCGACAGATTGAGTTCGGAATCGAACTTGTTGCCGTCTGCGCCATGGTTGAGCGCTTCGTAGAGCGTGGTCTGCAGCTGCTCGGCGCCCGGCGCGCCAGTGATCGCGATGGTCAGAACCTGATTGAGCTGCGTGTCGCGGCCGACGATAACGCCGCCCTCGAGGAACAGTGTGATGGCGCCGCCATCGGTGGCAGTGAGATTCGTGGCAAGGCCACCGGCCGGAATGCCGGTGAAGCTCAAAGTTCCGGTGACGGTTCCAGGACCGTCCGAACCATAGCTGCCGCCGATCGTGAACAGATTGGTCAGTCCGCCCGATACTGCCGTGTTGACCTGTGCCAGGCCCGGACCGGCATCATCCGTGTTGGCGTTGCCGCCGGCGTCTTCGGTCTCGCCGATAGCGCCATTGTAGCGGTCCGCGCCAACCGTCTCGTCGAGCTCGACCGAAAGCAGGCCAGCGGCTCCATCGTGGGTGCCGACCGTAAGGCTTGGCCCGTCATCGTCGAAGGAGAATGCCGAGCCGTTGCCGTCGATCAGATCGACGGTAGCCTTCTCGATGACGGTGTCGCCGTCGCCGTCCTGGCGCGTCACCTCATATTGCAGCTGAACCTGGCCGCCATTGGTCAGCGACAGATTGAGTTCGGAATCGAACTTGTTGCCGTCNGGTGACGGTGTCGCCGTCGCCGTCCTGGCGCGTCACCTCATATTGCAGCTGAACCTGGCCGCCATTGGTCAGCGACAGATTGAGTTCGGAATCGAACTTGTTGCCGTCGGCGCCATGGTTGAGCGCTTCGTAGAGCGTGGTCTGCAACTGCTCTGCGCCGGGCGCGCCGGTGATCGCAATGGTCAGGACCTGATCACCCTGCGTGTCGCGGCCGACAATCACTCCTCCTTCGAGGAAGAGCGTAATGGCCCCGCCGTCCGTGGCAATGAGATTCGTGGCAAGGCCACCGGCCGGAATGCCGGTGAATGCCAACTGCGCGGTCGTGCTGCCTGGCCCGTCGGCACCGTAGACGCCGCCAACGGCGAACAGCGAAGAAAGGCCACCCGCCAGGCCGGTCGTCACCTGGGCCAGGCCAACGCCGTCATCGGTGTTGGCGTTGCCGCCGGCATCTTCGGTCTCGCCGGCATTATAGCGGTCGCCGCCGACCGTCTCGTCGAGCTCGACCGAAAGCAACTGTGCCGCTTGCGCGGTTGCCTGGACCGAAAGCGTAGGGCCGTCGTCCAGCACACCAATATTGAGGGTCGCGGTGGCCGGATCATTGTCTGTGTCTGTAACCACGACGGCAAAGCTGTCGGAAACCCCCTCGGTCGTTCCGGTCGATGAGTTGTCGTGATGATCAAGAGTGTTGTCGGCAAGGGTATAAATCCAGCTATAGCCGTTCGTAGGATTGCCGGTGACCACGAGCGTGCCGTATTGCCCGGCAACGCTGCCGCCGTTGGTCACGTCCACACCGTCAATGACAAGCGTCCCGATGCCATCACCCGAGACGATGTTGAAGGTCCCTGAAACCTGCTCGGCGGTGCTGGCCGGGTCCGTCCCGTCGGAAAGCGCGGCCTCGTTGACGACAAATCCGGAGCCAATGTCGATTGTCGGCGTCGTATCTTCTTCCCTGACCCCGATCGTCAGCTCACGCGGCTCCAGCCGTCCAAATTGCAGGTCCGTCGGCGGCAACAATGCGGAAAGATCGAAGCCGTCGCCGATACCACCTGGGGGAATGGTGAAGTCGCCGCCGGCACTGCCTGGGGCGCCGCCCGGGCCGGCCGAGATCGAACCATCGGCACCGAAGGCGACATCGACGTGGCTCGCTTCAAGAGCGGCCAGCAAGGCCACGCGCGGAACTTCGACATCACCGATGATGAAGGTCGGCACGTTGAGCGCGCCATCCTTGATGAGGATGACTGAACCGTCCGCCTGTTCCAGCAACAGATTGTGGCCGTCGACCTTGATGTTGTCGATGGAGACGTCCGCCGGAAGTTTCACGATGTTGCTGGCGTCGGCCACGTATTCATGCGGCGCGGCTGCCGCCGGCGCTTTCGCCTCCGCGGGTGCTGCCGGCTGAACGGGTGCGCCACTGCCGACATCGACCGGCACCGGCTCGGCAGGCGCCGCCTGAGCGGCCTGCGCTACCTGGATGCCTGCCTGCGATGGCGAGCCGCCATGTTCATGTGAAGAGTGCTCGTCCCAAGAATTCGAGACGGTATCCAAATCGTTACTCGTCGTCATCGCCAAACCCCTCCGGCATTTCCCGGATAGAGACAGTGACGACTTCTGCTTTGCAACTGTCCCGCAATCAATTTCATATATCCTGGTATGCAAGTCTCGGCATTTTTTACGCGTGGTAAACCCGGAAGATATAATCTGATATGCATTGGCCGCGCCGCGCCTCGTTTGATATCCGCCGGCTGAGCTGGATTGGTAAACAGAAGTATAAATTTGAATAAAATTTTAGACAAAATGGGTATTCCCGATTGAAGGAAACTTATCCACCTTCCTTTCCAGTAATTTGAGACAAGATTGGTACCGTCCACAGTCAAGAGGTGGGCGTTATGAAAAAAGAAAAATCTGCCCTGGGAATAACCGGGCTCAGGCTCATCCTGCTGGCAATGGCGATCACAAGCCTGCCGCAGCCATCATCCGCGAAAGCAATTGCCGTGAATGCCGGCGCTGCCGCTGGAGTTCTGGCGGCGGTCGAAACCCCTTCCAGTCTCGGCGGCGTTTCGCTGGCTCGGCCGCAGCCATGGCAGCCGGTTTCAGCCTACCGGATCGGCATGATTTTCAGCAGCTCTGTTGCCGTTGATGAAAAGCGTGGTTCTTCGATCGCGCCGCCCGCCGCCGGGATCGACCTGATCCAGACGGCGGCGATCATTCCCGGCGTGTTCGGTTCTGTTGCCCTGTCGATGCGCAATTTCCCGGTTTCGGCGCGCTGGGCGCCGGTCTACAAGGCAATTGTCGACTGTACCGCGAGCAGCGCGTGCGAACGCAAGAACAGCGCCTTTGCCGAGATAGTCAAGGCAGCCGGGAACAAGCGCTTCATCGACAAGTTGTCCTTCGTCAACTCAAGTATAAATCGCGCCATCGCCTACAAGAAGGACAGCGTGGTTTACGGCAAGCTCGACTACTGGGCCAAGCCCCGGGAAATCCTTGAGCGGCGGGCAGGGGACTGCGAGGATTTCGCCATCCTCAAGATGGCCGCGCTGCTGCATGCAGGCATCCCGGCGCAGAGCATGTCGCTGGTCGTCTTGCAGGATCGCAAGCGCGGTTTCTTTCATGCCGTGCTGTCGGTCAGCACCGGCAGCGGCGTCTTCATTCTCGACAGTTTGAGCAATGTAGTTTCCCGCGACACAGACCTGCCGACCTACGTGCCGCTGTATTCGTTCAGCACCGATCGCGCGTGGATCCATGGCGCGAAGACCGGTTCTGCTCAAATAGCCGATATCAAGGGCGGCCTTTCGACGGTCGCGCCTGGTGAAGGTGTGCAGCCGTAAGCTCCCATCAGAGAGTCTTGAGCGCTCTATCTCTTGTTTGACGCAATTTTCCACGGAAACCGCTCACACTTTTCCCGGAATTGCTCTAGCCGCCGAAGACGAACGCCATCAGCAGTTCCGGCTCGACCACCGGCGCCCGCACCGCGCTCAGTTGACCGCGGTAGCGGCGGTCGCCGGCGCCTATGACGAAACCGGTCGCGACCGGCGTCTCGCCATTGGCGTCGAGCCTAGCGAATATGTCGGCGACATTGAGGTCCAGCGCCAGCTTGAGATCCTGGCGCGCGTCCTCGTTCGGCGCCACCGGCAATTGCCGCCGCACCAGTTGCTGGAACGGCGCATTGAAGGTCAGGATCTTCTTCGACGATGCCAGGGCAAAGGCCGGCGAGGGACAGGCGACGAGAATGGCGCTGATGGTCTTGATCGACGCGAGCCTCTGCAAGGTGAGGTTTTGGTCGGCCAATCCACGCATGCAGGCTACGCGAATTGCCGATGTCAGGTTTCCGGCGTTGGCGTGGCTCTCTGCAATTTCCTCGATCAGTGTGCCGATCGTGCATTTGCGGCTTTCCGCCATCTGCTTCAGCGATGTCCAGAACGCCCGTTCCAGACGAATGCCGCGGCGCGTGCCGCCACGCGCCACAACCCGGAACTCGAGACCGAAATCCTCACTCGCCAGCGGTGGCAGCAGCCGGTCGCGATCGACCGGGCGGGAGATCGCACTATCGCTCACTCATTGCCTCCTCCCGCGCCTTGTTGATTGGTTTCAGAAGGTAGGTGAGAATCGTTTTGCGTCCGGTCTTGATGTCGACCGAACAGATCATGCCGGGGATGATGGAATAGGTCTTGCCGTCGCGTGTCAGGGTCGATTTGTCGGTGGCGACACGCACCTGATAGTACGGTTCGCCGGTCTTCTGGTCGACAAGGCTGTCGGCAGTGATGTTCGACACCTTGCCTTCGATGCCGCCGAAGATCGAGAAGTCATAGGCGGTCACCTTGATCAGGGCATCCTGGCCCGGCCGGATGAAGGCGACGTCCCGCGGTGAGACCCGGGCTTCGACCAGCAGGGTCTCGGACGTCGGCACGATACCCGCGACGACCGCGCCGGGCTGGACGAAGGCGCCGACCGTGTTGATGTCAAGCGTGTTGACGATACCATCGACAGGCGAACGGATATCGGTACGCGCCACCTTGTCGGTGGCACCGCGTATCGTCTCGTCCACCACCGAGAGATCGGCCAGCGCCTGCGTCAGATCGCTGAGCGCTTCCTGTTGCAGCTGGAGGCCAAGTTCGTCGACCTGAAGCTTGGCTTCCGTGATGGCAGACCTGGCTTTCTTGATGGTCTCTCCGGCAAGCGTCAGCTGACCATTGAGCTCGGTCTGCTCGCGCTCGACGCGGAGCTGCTCGGTTCGCGCCATCAGGCCTTTCTTGACCATCGCTTCGACCAGCTTCGCCTCCTGGTCGCTGACGGCCAGGTTCTTGGTGAGGCGATCGGCATTGGCGTTGGCTTCGTCGAGTTCCTTCTCACGCTGATCGAGCCGCGACTTTAGAACCGACAGTTTGACTTCGAAGTTGTCGCGCCGCGCGATTAGCAGCTTCTGCTCGTTGTCACAGATTTCCGGCGCCACCTTCTGGATCTCGGGCGGGCAGGGAAACGCGCCCTCTAGACTTCCGGTCTGTTCGAATTTGAGCCGTGCAATGCGCGTCTGCAATGCCCGCGCCTTGGCCTGCTGCTCGCCAAGGCTGGAAGTGTTGAAGGTGTTGTCGAGACGAATGATGAGGTCATTCTTCTTGACGACCTGACCGATCGTCACGGCGATTTCCTGAACCACGCCCGGCTCGCTGGCCTGGATGATCTGGGTCTTCGACGCCGGTATGATCTTGCCGTCGCCGCGTGCGATTTCATCGACCTCGGCGAAGGATGCCCAGGCTACCGAACTCGCAAAAAGCGCTCCGATAATGAATATCGAAGCCGACGCAAAAAGCGGCGGACGGTCTTCCCTGGCTAGCATTTCCAACGCCCCAATGTGTTGAATTAACCCAGTAATTCTGTTCGATCAGGCGCTTGTTTTCTGCAGCGCTTGTATCACTTGGTCTTTCGGTCCATCGGCAACGATCTTGCCCTGCTCGATGACGATCAGGCGGTCGGCCAGCTCGAGCATGCTGAAGCGGTGCGTCGATACGATCAGGGTCGTGTTGCGATCGAAAGCCACTTTGAGCTGCTTGATCAGCTGGCGCTCGGAAGCCAGATCCATCGAGCCGGACGGCTCGTCCAGGAACACGATTTTCGGTTTGGTCAGCAACAGGCGGGCAATTGCCATTGTCTGCCTCTGACCGCCCGAGAGATTGGTGCCGCGCTCGCCGACATTCATGTCGTAGCCTCGCGGATGGCGGGAGACGAAGTCGTCGACGCCTGCAGCCTTGGCCGCCTCGACGATCTGCTCATCGGTCGCCTCCGGGCACGCCATCAGGAGATTTTCCTTGATGGTGCCGGAAAATAGATCGTTGGCTTGCGCGACGATCCCGACCGCGGCGCGAACCTCAGATGGGTGGTATTGGCGGATGTCGATCCCGTCCAGCAGCAGCTCGCCGGAGGTCGGCAGGAAAAGCCTGCCGATCAGCCGCCCCATGGTCGTCTTTCCCGAGCCTATGCGGCCGATGATGCCGATCCGCTCACCGGGCTTCACCGAGAAATTCAGGCCGGTCAGCACTTCGTTTTCGGAACCCGGGTAGACAAAGCCGACATTCCTGAATGCCATTGCACCGTTGCGAATGGGGCGGTTGACGAAACCAACCGTGTCCGGCCGATCCTCAGGCTGCGCCATGATCGAATTCACCATTCGCAGGGACAGCATCGCCTGGCGAAGTCTGGACAAGGTGATCGCAATCTGCCCAAGCGGGGCCACCGCCCGGCCCGCCAGCATGACGGTGCCGATGATGGCGCCGGTCGAGACATGCCCTTCCGAAAAGGCATAGGCGCCGGCCACGATCAAAGCGACGGTGACCATCTGCTGGATGGCTTGGGTTATGTTGCCGGCGGCAGCCGAAAGCTGTTTGATCTTCTCGGACGTGTTGGATGCGTTCTTGGAATGCTCCGCCCATTTTCGCAGAAGGTAAGCCTCTGCGCGCAGCGATTTGATCGTTTCCAGCGTGGAGATGGATTCCACCAGCAGGGCCTGGCGCTGCGAAGCCTCGTTCATGGAAGCGGCAACGCGTTTGCCGATGCGCCGTTGCGTGATCAGCCCGACGATCACCGAGGCGACAAAGGCAATGGCCGGTATGACGACCAGCCAACCGCCTATCGCATAGATGACAAGAAGAAAGACGAAGACGAAGGCTGTGTCGATGAAGACGCTGATGGTGTTCGACGTGAAAAACTCGCGCACGAACTCGTACTGGGTCACCCGATTTGCATATTCGCCGGTTGAGCCGGGCCTTGCGGACAAGGACGAATTCAGCACCTTCTCGAAAAGCATATAGGAGATGCGAAGATCGGCCTTGCGCCCGGCATAGTCGATCAGTGACGCTCTGGCGGTCTTCAAGAGCAGGTCGAACAGAATGACCGCGCCGATCCCGATCGACAGCACCCAGAGCGTCGATATCGCCTTGTTCGGCAAGATCCTGTCGTAGACGTTCATGGTGAAGATCGGTGAGGCAAGAGCCAGCAGATTGATGAATACCGCCGACAGGATGACCTTCGAATAGGTGCGCCAGAACGGCCCCATCGTGCCGGTCAGCCAATGTCGCCGCTCGATCTTGGCCGCCGAACCGACGCTCATCGCCTCTACTGCGTTGGCATAGGTTATCGAGAAGGAAACGCCGCCACTAATATAACTTCCGGAAAACTCGGATTTGCTAATTGTGGTGCGCCCGTCTTCCTGGGGAGCGGTCGTAAATCCACCGTCCTCGGTCTGGGCAAGCAGCGCAACCGGCAACTGGCTGACGCGAAACAGAATGGCGGGAAGGTCGATGCGTCCGCGAAGAAAGTCGCGATGGCTGAATTCCGTGATTTCAAGACCGATGCGTTCGGCAAGATGCCGGATGGCGTCGATATCGATGCGGGTGTCTGACAGCGGCACGCCGGCAAACAGCACGGTCTCGGAACTCGGCCTGCCGAGGTACCCGGCAACAGCGGAGAAGCAGGCCTTGAACGCCTCTTTTGGGGAGAGGATTTTGGGTTGTGGGTTCACGATCAGCCCGCAGGACTATCGTTCGTCCTTGACCTTCCTACTTCTTTCTTACCGGTGCGAGGATGTCGAAAGGCAGATCGTTCGTCTGCTCCGACGGCGTGCGCGCATACGTTTCGGTGTCGGCCGTTTCAGGCGCATTGAACTCGGCCTTGGCATAGGCGGTGGCCTGTTTTGCCGGCTGAAGATTCATGGTCTTCAGCAACTGCCCGGTTGCCGCCAGCAGCCGGTACTGCGCGAAAAGCGACGCGTAGGATGCGGTGTCGGCAAGCGTAGCTGTGTTGAACCGCGTGTTCTGCGCGTCGAGCACGTCGAGCAGCGAGCGCTGTCCGACCTTGAACTGCTCGCGATAGGACGCCACCAGCCTTTCGTTGGCGGCAGCCTGAAGCTTCAATGTCTTTGCCAGATCGGCCTGCCGGAAGCGGCGATCCCATGACGTACGGACGGCTTCCTCGATCTCGCGCAGAACCTGGTGCAGCACAAGGCGCTGCTCGCTGGTGCGGCGGACCTGCTCTTGCTCGTTGGCTTTGTCGATGCCGCCGCGATAGAGGTTCCAGCGCAGCACCAGCCGCGCCTGCAGGTCGCTAGCGTCGCCATCGTCGCCGTCGATGTCATAGCCGCCGCGGGCGCGGCCTTCGGCGATGACGGAGGGCCCGAATTTCGCCCGCGCCGCATCCACCAGGGAGGCGGCGGCGTCGATATCGCTGTTGGCCATGTGGACGCGCGGATTGTTCTGTCGCGCCAGCCCTAGCGCGTCGTCGAGCGACCTTGGCAGCGCGCTCGAGACATCGCCTGGCCTTGACGCGTTGGTCAGCGGCTTACCGACCGTCTTGAAGAACCGTATCTTGGAAGCCTCCAGTTCTTCGGTCGCCTCCTGCATACGTGCCTTGGCAGCGAACAGCCGCTCCTCGGCCTGCTGGCGATCAGCCTCGTTCAACGCGCCGCCTGCAATACCTTGCCGGATGTCGCCGAGGATTGCCTGGTGAAAGCCCAGATTCTTCTTCGCTTCCGAAACGATCGAAGCCTGCAGCATGTATTCGAGATAGTCCTGGACGACAGACAGTCCAATGAATTCAGACCGTTCCAGCACCCGGAACGATGCGCCGTCGACCCGCGACGCCTGACGGTTCAGTTCCGCCCGCCTTGCGCCGCTGTCATAAAGCGTCTGCGTGACAACGACATCGGCTTCCGCCGGATAGAGCGCGTCATCCTCTATGGACAGCGAACGCCGGGAGGAATTGTCGAGACGACGAACCCCCGCCGACGCCTCGACATCGACGCTGGGAAGATAAAGTCCCTTCGCTTGGCGTAGCTCGAATTCGATTGCTTCGCGGTTTTCGATCGCTTGGCCAATTTCGGGGTTGGACTCCACCGCAACCGCCATCGCCTCCTGGAGAGTGAGCGCGTGAGCATTCCCACAGCTCAATATGGCGACCGTCGTCAGCAGGCCAAGGCGCTTGCCAATGGCCGGCATAACTATTGTTTTCATTTTGCCCATCCCAACGTTTCCCCGCGCCCTTATCTCCGGGCGCTACAACTCAAGCGTGATTGTTCACAAATTTACAAAATATGTGAGCGCTTATTGATTTAGTGACCGGTAAAACGCTGAGTTCAAGCCATAAATCTAAGGAATGTAGCAAAAATAGCACATAAAGATACTCAGGTGCGGTTTCTGGCAACAGCCATCCGGGTTCGCGCAGGCAAAGGAGAATGCTCCCCGGGAAGGGACCGCAGTGGCAACTTACAACCAATCTGCTCAGATAGCCTGACTATTTCTGGGGCGCATATTCATCTGCGAGCCCACATGGCAATTGGTTGGCAACAGGATGAACTTCGAGGCAAGTGAGCCCGTCCTAATCCGGCGCGTCAACTCGTAAATCCGTTCCACGGATTACAACTGCCTGCAAGCTGCCGCATGTTCGTACTTCCCAAGTCTCATCGGCCATATCGAGACGCTAGACCGTCAGCTGGTCGCGCGGCTGTTGCCACAGCTGCCGATCTGCAACCGGCCCCAATTTCCGACGTTCTGGACCTGGTCTCCCAAGGTTTGGAAAACGAGGTCAGCTATGGTCGGCAGTTCGGGGTCGCGGGAGCATACGGGAAGCTTTCAGATTTTGGCCCACGAAGAACTCAACAAAATCAACGATTTTCATTCGCCCTCCGGGCCTACCATAGCCATTGATTTTGAAACGCGCAAATGCACCTGGAGCAGTGACGGTAATTTCGAAAAGTGTTGGGCGCGGCTGTCGAACGCCACAAACTGCAAAAAATCGTCCGATTGATCCCGATAGTTGGTGAAACCTCAAAATATTTTTTGCGCCGATTTTTCCTTTAAATCAAAAGGGTAATTTTTTGACGGTTCTGGTGGCGGACTTTTTTGCTGTGATGGAAAATACTGACAGTCGTTCAATGGGTTATAGGCTGTATAAACAATCGAGTGGGAATGATTCAGGCCCACTCAAACGCCGCCGAAAATACGCCAATCTGACGTAACGCGCTGAAATAAAAACAAATCCTTTCAGGATGATCAGCGACAATCGGTGCTTAGAGATTGCCTTTGACGGACCGCCTGACGGACCTTCCGCATATTCCGCGGCTATCGCAAGAGTGCCGGGCGTTTTTGCGTACTGGCCGAGGTCCCTTGCTTGGCAAGTTCCTCCGCGACAAGGATCTGCTCGACAGCATTTTCGTCGCTATTGCCCATGCGGAGCCCCGGAGGATCAAAACCGGTCAGCAGCATGACGCGGACGGTTCAGAGCAAGCGACTCAGATTTCCGATTTGCTCAGAGTCCCCCAGCCTGTGGCTCTGTGCAGCAGGCCTTGAGAGTCTGGGTCGACCTTTTTGGAAGCTCGCCTGCAATCGGGTAGTGTGCTGAGAGTTCTGCAAATTCGCTGAGAGGGGGCGGTCATGGCAGGCTGGTGATTGTTCACGTCA
>NZ_AYWI01000014.1:0-197128 GCF_000502535.1 Mesorhizobium sp. LNJC391B00 | reverse complement strand
CCACAGCCGGAGCGCCCTGCTCCGCAGGCGCCGCTCGGCGGCCTGCGTGGCACGCTCGATATCGAACGCCCTGCCGAAGCACCGCGCCAGCGCGACGCCAACGCCCGTACGCCGCAAGGCGGCTGGGTGCGCGATCTCCTGACCGGGGCATCGCGCGAGGAGGAAGTCGCCAGGCCGGCAGCGCCCGCGGAAGCACCGCGCGCGGCTCCCGCCCAGCGCTCGCCCCTGCATGTCATGGAGTCGCTCAACTCGCTCTCGGTCGATATCGCCCGGGCGATCGACCACGACGCCTCTATCGAGCTGTGGAACCGCTACCGGCGCGGCGAGCGTGACGTGTTCACGCGCCGCCTCTACACGCTCAAGGGCCAGCAGACCTTCGATGAAATCCGCCGCAAATATCAGGCAGAGGCGGAGTTCCGCGCCGCCGTCGACCGCTACTGCGACGATTTCGAGAAGCTGCTCAAGGACGTCTCGCGCAACGACCGCGACAACATCATGGCGCAGACCTACCTGACGTCGGACACCGGCAAGGTCTACACCATGCTGGCCCATGCGAGCGGCCGTTTGCACTGATTGAGGCGACACCACAGACACAGAAAAGGCGCGGGAAGTTCCCGCCTTTTCTTTGTGCAAAATGTCGGTCTGCGCTGCCCTTCATCCGCCTGCCGGCACCTTCTCCCCGTATAGCGACGGGGTGAAGGGAGATGGCATCAGCCTCGCCGCCCGTACTGCAACGGTGACAATTGGCGGAATCATTGGCGGCGGCGTTCTTTCGCCCGTCACTATACGGGGAGAAATGCCCGGCAGCGCAATGAGGGTCAGCGCGAACCTGCGATATTTGGTCGAGTGATGGCTTAACGCGACGAACGATCGTTCGAAGCCTCGACCGGCTCAGATCACCGAATCCGTCCAGCCCACAATATCCTTCGCCGCCTCGCCGAAGGCGCTGTCGAGCGCGTTGACATAGGCCGGATTGCCGCTGCCGGAGACGGGAGCGGATGCGGTAAAGCTTTTGGAGGCGCGCACCTCGCCGTTGCGGTCGTTCAGGATGCGCACGAAGAGATTGACCTCGGCATGCTCGCCGCCATTGACGCGGACTTCGAAGGAGCGGATCTCGACAATCACCTGGTAGTCGATCGCCAGCCCCTCGCCCGGCTTGCCTACGCCGGCAAAGCTGCCGGAGCGCTGGAAGGTTTCGGCGAGCCTCGCCTGCACGATCAGCGGCAGCCGGTCGGCCCATTGCGCGCCCTTGAGATACTGGATCGAGCGATCTGACGGCTTGATGACGATGTTCTGGCTGTCCAGCGCCTTGAGCGCGGATGGCTGGGCGATCAGGATCTGGCGGCGGCTGTGGCCATGCGCGTCGATCGACGGGGCGGACAGCTCGAACGTATCGAGTGGCGCCGGCTTGCCTCCCAATGCCGCGCAACCAGCCAGCGTCAGGCCAAGCAAAACGACTGCCGATCTATACCCACCCAACCCGAACGTCACGCGTGATCCCCACTGTCCCCGGATCGTATGATGAATTCGCATCCGCGGTCCATGTAATTGCTGCGGGCGGGCACGGAAGTCAACGCCGTGCCCTGCCATCGAACTGCCGGACCTCGCCGTCGCCGCCCGACAGGATGCGCTGCGGGTTGCGGCTGAGATCGGTCACCGCCTCTTCGATGCGGCTGATCGAACGCCGGCTGTCCTGGACCAGCGCCTCGACATTCGACAGGCCCTGGCCCGAGAAGCGCGCAATATTGTCGGTGATCGTGCCAAGCCGGGCGTTCAGCGTGTCGGCGACCTGCTTGAACGACTTCAGCGTGTCCCTGGCATCGGCCATGACGCCGTCGGCTTGGCCCGAACCGAGCAGCGTATCGACCCTTTTCAGGATGCCGTCGACGCGCACCGAGGCATCGTTGAGGCGCGACGCAAGCTGTTTGGCGTCCTTGATCGTCTCGTCGATGTCGTCGGCCCGGTCGGCGAACTTGTCGGTCACCTTAGCGATGTCGGCGGCGGCCTTGTTGGCATTTTCGCTGGCCTTCTGAATGTTGGCGAGCGCCACGCGCACTTGTGCCGGATCGATGCCGTCGAGCACATTGTCGACCTTGGCCAGCGTGCCTTGCGTGCGCGTGGCGAAATCGTTGACCGAGCCGACCGCGGTATCGACGTTCTTGATCACGCCGTCGAGCTGTCCGCTGGTCTCCTTCAGATTGGCGGTGACGGCGTCCACATTGGCGACGATGCTCTTGATCTTGTCCTTGTCGACGGCATTGAGCAGGCCTTCGGCAGCCTTCAGCGTGCCGTCGAGCTTGCCGGAAACACCCTTCAGCTCATCCGACAGCGCGCTGACGGCGGTCAGGAACTTGTCGATGCCGTCGGCATTCCTGGCCAGCGCATCGGAAAATGTCTGGGCGTTCTTGACGGTCTGGGTCAGCGGCCCGCGCACATCCCTGGTGAAACCTTCGAGTTCGGAAAGCACCTTGTCGGCACGGGTGAAGATATTCTGCGCAGTCTGCAGCAGGTTGGTGACCGCCGATGGATTGGCGACGATCTCGGCGGTCCTGCCTTCCTTTGCCGCCTCTTCCNCACGCGCGGTCACCTGCCACTGGTTGGCGCCGAGCGAGCGCGCCGCCTCTTCCAGGAGATTTGGTTCCTTTGGATCGGCGCCCTTCAATTCGATGTTGACCTGGCCGGCAAGGCTGGCGATGCCGATATCGGCCTGCGTCGATTTGGTGAGCGGCGTTGTCTGGTCGATCTCGGTCGTAGCAATGGCGGCATTGGGGTCATTGCGGTCGAAATAGACGCGCTTGACCACCCCGACCTTGACGCCGTTGAACAGCACCAGACTGCCGGGGCCGAGGCCGGAGGCCGAACCCTGAATGCGCACGCGCAGCTCCGCCGTCTCGCCGCGATCACCGATCTGGGCGGTCCAATAGACGAACCCGAACGCCGCCAGGATTGCAGCCAGGGTGAAAATGCCGACAATTACGTAGTTGGCTCTGGTTTCCATTGCCCCACTTATGTCTATGCGCGCGCGGCAAGATCAAGTTGCCGAGCCCGTTTTCCGCGGAAATAGGATTTGACCCACGGTTCTTCGCTTTTCAGCATGTCGTCGATCGTGCCTTCGACCAGGATTTTCTTGTTGCCGAGCACCGCCACGCGGTCGCAAGCGGTAAACAGCGTGTCGAGATCGTGCGTCACCATATAGACCGTCAAATCCATCGTATCGCGCAGCTTGACCACCAGTTCGTCGAATTCGGACGCGCTGATCGGGTCGAGGCCGGAAGTCGGCTCGTCGAGGAAGACGATGTCGGGGTCGAGCGCCAGCGCCCGCGCCAGGGCGGCTCGCTTGATCATGCCGCCCGAAAGCTCCGAGGGAAATTTTTGCGCGGCGTCCGGCGGCAGGCCGACCAGTTCGATCTTGAGCAAGGCCAGCTCGTCCATCAGTTTCTTCGGCAGATCGAGATATTCGCGCATCGGCACCTGCACGTTTTCCTGCACGGTCAACGCCGAAAACAGGGCGCCGTGCTGGAAAAGCACGCCAAGGCGCATGTCGATGCGCAACCGTTCGATGTCGCTGGCCTTTTCGAGGTCGAGACCAAACAGCTTGATCGTGCCGGACTGCTTGTGCAGCAGGCCGAGAATCGTGCGCAGCAGCACCGATTTGCCGGCGCCCGAGGCGCCGACGAAACCGAGGATTTCGCCGCGCTTGATGTCGAGCGCCAGTTTGTCGAGGATCAGCTTGTCGTCCAGGGCAACGGTGATGTCGCGCACCGACAGCACGATATCGCTTTCGCCCGTTCCCTGCACAGCCTTGGTCGCCTTTGAGTTTCTGCGCATCAGGTCAGAACTCGATCGACGCGTAGAAGATGGCGAAAAGGCCATCGAGGATGATGACGACGAAGATCGACTTCACCACCGAGGCAGTGACGTGCAGACCCAGCGATTCGGCGCTGCCGCCGACCTTCATGCCTTCTACGGAAGCAATGGTGCCGATGATCATGGCCATGAACGGCGCCTTGATCAGCCCGGCGAAGATGGTGCTGATATCGATCGCGCCGCGCAGCCGGTCGATGAAGGCCGTCGGCGCAATACCGGAATAAAGCCAGGCGGCTAGGATGCCGCCGCCAAGAGCGGCAAAATTGGCGACGATGGTGAGACAGGGCAGCGCGATCACCAGCGCCACCAGGCGCGGAAACACCAGCACGCCGATCGGGTTGAGGCCGATGACCTTCAGCGCGTCGACCTCCTCGCGCATCTTCATCGAGCCGATCTCGGCGGTGATGGCGCTGCCGGAGCGGCCGGCGATCATGATGGCGGTCATCAGCACGCCGAGTTCGCGCAGGATCAGCACGCCGACCAGATCGACAACGAAAATGTTGGCGCCGAAATAATTGAGCTGGTAGGCGCCCTGCTGGGCGACGATGGCGCCGACGATCGCCGACATCAGCACCACCACGGGGATGGCGCCGACCCCCATGCGATCGATCTGGTTGAAGATCGCCGCCGGATTGATGGCATGGCCGCGCCCGAGCTTCATCTGGGCGCCGCCGATGGTGGCGCCGAGGATGTTCATCGAGGCGAGGAAATCGTCGCGCATCTCATAGATGCGGCGGCCGACCGCCTCCAGCCCGCGGAGGATGATGTTGGGGCGCCGGACGCCGCGCGATTCGGGCTCGCGCCGGACAGCTTCGCCAACGGCGCCGAGCAGGATCGAGGCGACATCGCTTTGCCCCTGCATCTTGATCTCGACACCCTTCTTTTCGAAGACGCTGACCAGGCGATCGATCAGCCAGGCGCCGGCGGTGTCCATCTTCTCGATGTGGGAGAGATCCAAAGCGAGCGTCTGGAAGCCTTTGCGCTGCTCGATCTTGCGCATCTCGGCGTCGATCAGCGCCACTGTCGTCGTCGTCCAGATGCCGGAGAAAGCGCAGCCGAGGACGCCGCCCTCCTCGCCGACCGCAACGCGGGGCTGGTGGTCGGCCTCCTTGGCGGCGTTGCCGCTTGCGTCGCGTTTGCCGATGGTCAACATGGCGTCCTGTTTAGCCTGACGGGTCGTACCTGTCGATTTGCCGACGACGCGTTGTCGCATAGCCGGAGCAGAAAATTATGGCGCGTGTCATTTCGGTTGAGGCCGAGCGTTTTCCCATTGCCGGCACCTTCACCATCTCGCGCGGGTCGAAGACCGAAGCCGAAGTCATTACCTGCACGATCAGCGATGGGGACAATCGCGGATGGGGCGAATGCGTCCCCTACAAGCGCTATGGCGAGACCATGGAGGGGGTGCGCGACGCCACCGAGGCCATGCGCCGGCAGATAGAAGGCGGCATCAGCCGCAAGGACCTGCTCGATGCGGTGCCGGCGGGTGCTGCCCGCAACGCCATCGATTGCGCCTTGTGGGACCTGGAGGCCAAGATCAGCGGCGTTGCGGTCGCGGACGCCATCCACGCTGTGCCCTTGTCGGCGCTGGAGACGGCCTACACGCTGTCGCTGGGCGAGCCGGAGGCAATGGCGGCGCAAGCCCGCGCCAATGCCGGGCGGCCGCTGCTCAAGGTCAAGATTGGCGGCGACAACGACATGGCCCGCATCCGCGCCGTGACCGAAGCGGCGCCCGACAGCCGCATCATCCTCGACGCCAATGAAGGCTGGACCGATGCCAACATCATCGAGAATCTCGCTTTCGCCGCCGAACATGGGATAGCCCTGATCGAACAGCCGCTTCCCGCCGGCCATGATGCCATCCTGCGCCACATCGCGCATCCGGTGCCGATCTGCGCAGACGAAAGCCTCCACGAGGCGAAGGACCTCGAAGCGCTTGTCGGCCTCTATGACGCCATCAACATCAAGCTCGACAAATCCGGCGGCCTGACCGCCGCCCTTACCCTTCGCGACCGCGCCCGGGAGCTGGGATTCGGCGTGATGGTCGGCTGCATGGTCGGCACGTCGCTGGCGATGGCGCCGGCAGTGCTTTTGGCGCAAGGCGCCGACTTCGTCGACCTCGACGGTCCGCTGCTGCTTGCCCGCGACCGCCAGCCCGGCCTCGTGTACCAGGGGTCGCTGGTGTTACCGCCTGACAGGATGCTGTGGGGCTGAACGCGCGGCGAGCCCGATCAGCGCCAGGCCGATGATGGCGATCGGGATCATCGCCAGGAAGCCGTCGACGCCGTAGCGCTCATAAAGCGGGCCGGACGCCAGCGTCACCGCCGCCATGAAGAAGCCGTTGAAGAAATAGGCAATGCCTTGCGCCGCACCCGTGCGTTCTTCCGAAACCGTTTCGCCGATCATCTTCTGCAGGCCGATCAACACCATCGCCACCGACACCGAATGCAGGGTCTGGACGCCGAAGAAACCGGCAACGCCAAGCCCGAGTGGCCAGATCAACGGAAAGGCGATCCAGCGCACGATGGAGCCGACGCCGGCGATCAGCATCACCTTGACGACTGAGACGGAGGCAAAAATACGGTTGAAAAACACGAACATGCAGACCTCGGCCACCACGCCCCAGGCCCACAGCAGGCCAACGACGGAATCGCTGATGCCGACCGATTTCCAGTAGATTGAGACAAAGCCGTAGAGGAAGGCATGGCTGGCGGTGATGATGCCGACGCCGAGGGTGAAATACAGGAAATACGGATTGAGAAGGCTCGGCGCCTGATGCTGGATGTCGGCGGCAGATAGCGGCGAAGCCCGGCGCGGGCGGCCAAGCCGCGGCGCCAGCAATCCGGCGACGAGCGCGGCAGACAATGCCGCAAAGATGATTACCGGCACGGCCTGCGGGCTCGTCCAGGCGAGGATAAAGCCGCCTGCGACATTGGCGCAGAGATAGGATATCGAGCCCCATTTGCGCATCGCGGTGTAGTTCGAGCCAAAGCGGCGCACACCCGACAGCGCGAGCGAATCGGCGATCGGCGAATGCGGCGTCCACACCACCGTCAGCGCCAGCGATACGGCAAGCACCATGGCGTAGGTCGGGTTGAGGAAATAGCCGGCGGAAAGCACCATCGTCGCGGCCACCAGCGCGATATAGACATCCGCCCTGTCCTTCGCCCGGTCGGCCAGCGCGGTCAGCAGGGGTGTTGTCACCACGCGCAGGAACATCGGCGCCGCCAGGATGATGGCGATCTGCTCGGCGTGGAAACCCTGGGCATGCAGCCACAGCGGGAAATAAGGCACATGCGTTCCCAGCGACACGAATAATGTCGCGAAGATCAGACTCATGCGCAGTTCGAAATGGCGCGGCTTGACGAGTTGTTCGGGCGAGAGCGGCGGCAGCGACATGAATCGATCCAATTACGCTGCACAAAGGGCTGCAACGCAGATCGATCCCTTAACATGCGCGAAAGCGGTCCGAAACTGCCTGGACCAGTCGATTAACAGGAGGGTTATGCCGCTTCGACGACCCTGTCTTCGATCAGCAAGGGGATGAACGGCTCGTCCGGTGCTTCGGGCAGCACCAGCGCCCAGTGGATGATCTCCATCTTGCCGTCGAAATGTTCGACCACCGCCGTGCAGCTCTCCACCCAGTCGCCGGTGTTGATGTACTGCACATTCTCATAAGTCTCGATCGCGGCGTGATGGATGTGGCCGCAGATGACGCCGTCGACATGCGAGCGGCGGGCCTCCTCGGTCAGCACCGTCTGGAACGAACCGATGAAGTTCACCGCCTTCTTGACCTTGACCTTGGCCCAGGACGAGAACGACCAGTAAGGGAGACCCAGCAAATGGCGGAGCCTCGTCACCACGCGGTTGACCACCATCGCGGCGTCATAGGCGTAGTCGCCGAGATAGGCCAGCCAGCGTGCATTGTGGACGACGGTGTCGAACTGGTCGCCATGGATGACCAGCAGGCGCTTGCCATCGGCGGTTTCGTGGATGGCGCGGTCGGCAACGACGATGCCGCCGAAATGCACGCCTTGGAACTGGCGCGCGAATTCGTCGTGATTGCCGGCGATATAGGTGATCGAGGTGCCCTTGCGCGCCTTGCGCAGCAGTTTCTGGACGACGTCATTGTGGCTCTGCGGCCAATGCCAGCTGCGCCGCAGCCGCCAGCCGTCGACGATATCACCGACGAGATAGATGATATCGGCGTCGTGATACCGCAGGAAATCGATCAGGAACTCGGCCTTGGCCGCCTTCGATCCGAGATGCAGGTCGGATATGAACATGCTGCGGAAAGTGCGGGTTTCTGTACCGGACATCAGATCGTCACCGTTGCTTTCGCGCAGGCTATGCCCCGATTCATGCAACAACCGTATGACGGTTGCGATTGGGCCAGCCAAAGGGCTAGCGTGCCGCGCCATTCACAGGAGAAAATCGTCATGGATCTGGGCATCAAGGGCAAGAAGGCCATCGTCTGCGCATCGAGCAAAGGGCTGGGCCGCGGCTGCGCCATGGCGCTGGCCGAGGCCGGCTGCGATCTCGTCGTCAACGGCCGCAATGCCGAGTTGCTGGCAAAAACCGCAGCCGAACTGCGCGAACGCTACGGCGTGAAGGTGACCGAGATCGTCGGCGACGTCTCGAAACCCGACGTGCAGCACGCGCTCCTTGCCGCCTGCCCCGACCCGGATATCCTGGTCAACAACAATGGCGGCCCGCCCTTGCGCGATTTCCGCGAACTCGACCGCGCAAAGATCCTCGAAGGCGTGACGCAGAACATGGTGACGCCGATCGAACTGGTGCAGGCCGTCATCGACGGCATGGCCAAGCGCGGCTTCGGCCGCATCGTCAACATCACCTCGCTGTCGGTCTACGTCCCGATTCCCGGCCTCGATCTGTCGTCCGGCGCGCGAGCCGGGCTGACTTCGTTCCTCGCCGGCGTGGCACGAACGGTGATCGACCGCAACGTCACCATCAACAGCCTGCTGCCGGGCAAGCTCGACACCGACCGGCTGCGCCGCCCGCATGAGGCCGGCACGATGGAAGACCCGGCAGCGGCCGCAGCGCGCAAGACCCGCATCAGCGCCGACGTTCCGGCCAAGCGGCTCGGCACGCCGGAAGAGTTCGGCCAGATCTGCGCCTTTCTGTGCTCGGTCCATGCCGGCTATCTCACCGGTCAGAACATCCCGGTCGATGGCGGCCTCTATGTCAGCGCGTTCTAAAGGGCTCGATGGATAATCGGCAGCATTTCAGCGCAATTGTTTGAAATAGTTCGATATCTCCGGCCCCGGTTGTTTTAGCCGCCCTTGCGTCATTTGGCGTCGCGAAAAACCATTTTTGCGTGCTAAAAGGCTGCAAAGCAGGTTTGAGGGAGCGGCCGCATGGAAGGCGAGAACAAGAAAACGGCACGTTCGGACCTCGACGAAGCCGCCCTCTACTTCCATAAGCATCCAAGGCCGGGAAAGCTCGAGATCCAGGCGACCAAGCCACTCGGCAACCAGCGCGATCTGGCGCTGGCCTATTCGCCTGGTGTTGCCGCCCCCTGCCTCGAAATCCGCGACAATCCGGCGACCGCCGCCGACTACACGGCGCGCGCCAATCTGGTCGGCGTCGTCTCCAACGGCTCGGCCGTTCTCGGCCTCGGCAATATCGGCCCGCTCGCCTCCAAGCCGGTGATGGAAGGCAAGGCGGTGCTGTTCAAGAAATTCGCCGGCATCGACGTCTTCGACATCGAGATCGACGCGCCGGGCATAGAGCGCATGGTCGAGACGATCTCGGCGCTGGAACCGACATTCGGCGGCATCAATCTCGAGGACATCAAGGCGCCCGAATGCTTCGAGGTCGAGGCGCAGCTGAAGGCCCGCATGGGCATTCCCGTCTTCCATGACGACCAGCATGGCACCGCCATCATCGTCGCCGCCGCCGTGCTCAACGGGCTGGAATTCGCCGGCAAGACCATTTCCGACATCAAGATCGTCACCTCAGGCGCCGGTGCGGCAGCGCTCGCCTGCCTCAACCTGTTGGTCTCGCTTGGCGCCAAGGTAGAGAACATCTGGGTCACCGACCGCTTCGGCGTCGCCTACAAGGGCCGCACCGACGAGATGGATCGTTGGAAAGACCCCTATGTGAAGGACACCGAGGCGCGCACGCTGGCCGATGTGATCCCTGGCGCCGACGTTTTTCTCGGCCTGTCGGCCGCCGGCGTGCTGAAGCCGGAATTGCTTGATCATATGGCGCCTAAGCCGTTGATCCTGGCGCTGGCCAACCCCAATCCCGAGATCATGCCGGAGGTCGCGCGCGCCGCTCGTCCCGACGCGATGATCTGCACCGGCCGTTCCGATTTCCCCAATCAGGTCAACAACGTGCTTTGTTTTCCTTACATCTTCCGCGGTGCGCTGGATTGCGGCGCCAGCGCCATCAACGAGGAGATGAAAATGGCCGCGGTCCGGGCGATCGCCGCGCTTGCCCGCGAAGAACCATCCGACGTCGCCGCCCGCGCCTATTCCGGCGAGACGCCGATCTTCGGACCCGACTTCCTTATCCCCTCGCCCTTCGATCCCCGCCTGATCCTGCGCATCGCGCCGGCGGTGGCCAAGGCTGCCTGCGACACCGGCGTCGCGACCCGGCCGATCACCGACTTCGCCGCCTATATCGACCAGCTCAACCGCTTCGTCTTCCGCTCCGGCCTGGTGATGAAGCCGGTGTTTTCGTCGGCCAAGGCGTCGACCGCCAAGCGCGTAATCTATGCCGACGGCGAGGACGAGCGCGTGCTGCGCGCAGCCCAGGTGGTGCTGGAGGAAGGCATTGCCGAGCCGATCCTGATCGGCCGCCCGCATGTCATCGAGGTCAGGCTGAAGCGCTACGGCCTGCGTATCAAGCCGGGCGTAGATTTCGGCCTGATCAACCCGGAAGACGATCCGCGCTACCGCCATTATGTCGACCTGTTGATCGAGCTTGCCGGCCGGCGCGGCGTGACGACGGAGGCCGCGCGCACCATGGTGCGCACCGACAATACGGTGATTGCCGCGCTGGCGCTGAAGCGCGGCGATGCCGACGCCATGATCTGCGGCCTCGAGGGCCGCTTCGAGCGGCATCTGCGCAATGTGACGCTGGTCATCGGACCACGCGCAGGCGTCAAGGACCGCGACCTGTCGACGCTGTCGATGCTGATCTCGCAACGCGGCATCATCTTCCTCACCGACACCCATGTCTCGGTCGACCCGACGGCCGAGGAGATCGCCGAAATGACCATTCTGGCGGCGGAGGAAATCCAGCGGTTCGGCATCGAGCCGAAGGCAGCGCTGCTGTCGCATTCGGATTTCGGCTCGCGCGATTCCCCCAGCGCGCTGAAGATGCGGCAGGCGGCGGCGATCCTGGCGCGCGTTGCGCCCGAGCTGCAATGCGACGGCGAGATGCATGCCGATTCAGCCCTGTCGGAGCATCTGCGCCAGCGCGTCTATCCGCATTCGCGGCTGAAGGGCGAAGCCAATCTCCTGGTGTTCCCCAACCTCGACTCCGCCAACATCACGCTGACCGCGCTGCGCACGATGATGGACGCGCTGCATGTCGGGCCGATCCTGCTTGGCACCGACAAGCCGGCGCATATCTTGACGCCGTCGGTGACGTCGCGCGGCGTCGTCAATATGACGGCGCTGGCAGTGGTCGAGGCGGCGCACAAGGCGCAGGCGGTGGTTCATTTCGGCTGAGTTTCCCACGCAGGCGCGAAGCGGTAATGCACGGTCTGCTTGAAGGCGAACAGCGTGTCCTCCTCGCGGGCGCCCGACCCGATATTGTGGATGACCAGCGCTCGTTCCGGCACGTCAGCCGAGCGTTCGGATGAGACGATGACGATGTGCGGCAGGTTGCCGGGCAGCATCTGGGTGACGATATCGCCCGGCTGAAAGTCGGGAGGATACTCGCTGGCGGGCAAGGAAACTCCCTTGCGCCCGAAAATTGCGGCAAGATTGCCGACCCGTCGGTGGTCGATGTTGCGGTCGGTCGCTTTCAGACCCCAGGTCTTGGGATAGGCGGCGAAATTGGCCGCCATGTCCTCGTGAACCAGCTTCTGCAGGTCGAGCTCGAAGGCGCGGCGATAGGCCCGCACGATAACATCCGTGCACACGCCCCTATCCGGCGCGACGTCGCCGCCGGGATAGCCGAGGCGGACATAGGTCGGGTCGTAGAATGTGGTGACGCCGATCTGCTCACGCGCGGCTTCGACCAATTTGCTGCGCCAGTCCGGAGCGGCTGGATTTTCCTGCGCCAAGGCTGCGGGCGCCGCCAGGCACAACAGACCGAACTGCAGCGCGGTTCGACCGGTAATCGCGATCATGCCAGCTCCCCGGGGCATTGCTGGATCGTGGGATAATTCCGGGGCGATTGCGCCTTTTTCATGCAGCGGTGAGACCGCACAGTTGCCGCTCTAACCAAACCCCTCCTGCAACGCGTCTATGGGCTAAGACCATCTTTGGTTGTAGATTGAGGGAACGGTTAACCGCGAATCCGGTAGACAGGCAGGCAAGCGGGGTTTCGGGCAATGACGGGCGGACGATGGAGGCTGAAGCATCTGGCTGCGCTGCTCGGCGCGCTTGTGCTTTCGGCCGTCGCCACCACTGAACCGCAGGCCGCCTCCCGCGTTTGCCGTCAACTGGAAGCCGAGCTTGCTTCTTCATCGAATGGCGGCGGCAATTCCAGCATGGTGCGGAAGTATGACAAGGCCATCTCCCGCCAGTTCGAACAGCTATCAAAGGTGCGCGGTCGTGCGAGCGATGCGAATTGCGGGTTTTCGCTGTTTTCGCGCAATGTCAGCCAATGTGCCGCGCTGAACAGCAGCATCGATCGCATGAACGCCAATCTCGATGCGTTGCAAGCCAAGCGCGCGCAGCTTGCCGGCGGCGGCTCGCGGCGCGACCGCGGCCGCATCCTGGCCGCGCTCGACGCCAATGGCTGCCGTGACGAGCCCGCGCCGCGCCGGGAGCCGCTGCAGGAAGCCAGCCGCGAACCCGACGACGGCAATCTGTTCGACCAGCTTTTCGGCGGCAACCGGCAGATCGACACGCTCGATCAGCCCGACGATCCCGGCGAGGAGCGCAATGTGCGCCGGGTGCTCAATCAGCCCGGCGTGCCGGATTTCCCGACGGTCGGCGGCGAGTTCCATACGAGCTGCGTGCGCACCTGCGACGGCTATTTCTTCCCGATGTCGAACTCGGCTTCGCTCGGCGATTTCGAGCGCGACCAGAAGAACTGCGAATCGAGCTGCCCCGGCACCGAAATGCAGGTGTTCTATTCGCGCGGCATGGAAGACGATTCGGCCAACATGACGTCGTCGGCGACCGGCAGGCCCTACAGCGAGTTGCCGACCGCCTATCTCTACAAACAGCCCAACATGTCGCGGCCGCTGGCTTGTGGCTGCAATGCGCAGGCCGGAAATTTCGAGATCATCGGCGGCAACCCGCTACCGCCCGAGCAATCGCAGCCTGATACCGAGACAACGCCATTCATTCCGGTGCCGGCGGCCAAACCCGATCCGGGCGCGGATCCGGAGACGCTGGCGAACGTACAAGGCGGGCTCGACCGCGCCGCCATCAAGCGCCTTGCCGTCAAGCCGGTGGTGTCGCCGGTGTCGCTGATCCCGCCGGACCAGCGCAAGGTCAGGGTCGTCGGGCCAGCGTTCCTTCCCGACCCAGCAGCGGCAATAGATCTGCAAGCTCCGGCCCGGAAGCAAGTCCGGTAAGCGCCAGTCTCAGCGGCATGAACAGCGCCTTGCCCTTGCGGCCGCTGGCTTCCCTGATCCTGGCCGTCCAGTCTTTCCAGACCGTGCCGGTCCACGGCTCTTCCGGCAGCAGGTCGAAGGCCTGCTGCAGGAAGTCGCGATCCTCGTCGGAAAATTCCGGCGCCGGCTGCGGGCCGTCGGCAAGGATACGCCACCAGCCGACCGCGTCGCTCAGCCGGTCGAGATTGCCGCGCACCGCCAGCCAGAACGGCTCGGCCTTGTCGCCGGAGATGCCGAGCACGATCAGCCGGTCCCGCGCCTCGGAAAAAGGCATGTGGTGCATGAGCGCACGATTGAGCACGAACAGCTCGTCCGGGTCGAATTTGGCCGCCGATTTCGACGTGGCGGCGGGATCGAAGCGCGCGGCCAGTGCCGGCATGTCATGCACCGCCGCGACATTTTCCGAGGTGCCGACAAGGACGGCCAGCGAGGCAACCGCCATTGGCTCGATGCCCTCCTCGCGCAAGCTCTCGATCGACAGCGCACCGCTGCGCTTCGACAGGCCCTCGCCCGAGGCCGTGGTCAAGAGATTGTGGTGGCCGAAGACAGGCGGCTCGGCGCCTAGCGCCTTGAACAGCGCGATCTGCACGCCGGTGTTGGTGACGTGGTCGTCGCCGCGGATAACATGAGTGACCCCCATCTCGATGTCGTCGACGACCGATGGCAGCGTGTAGAGATAAGTGCCGTCCTCGCGCCGCAGCACCGGATCGGACAGTGAGGCCAGATCGACGGTTTCCTCGCCGCGCACCAGATCGTTCCAGTGGATTTCGGTGCGCTCGGGCTGCAGCGGATCGCTGGTGAAGTTCGGCAGCAGGAAGCGCCAGTGCGGCCGGCGCCCGTCCGACCGGTATTCGGCGATCTGCTGCTGCGAAAGCGCCAGCGCCTCGCGGCCATAGACCGGCGGCAGGCCGCGCGTGCGGCGCACCTTGCGGCGCAGGTCGAGTTCTTCGGGGGTTTCGTAGCAGGGATAGACAACGCCGGCCCTTTGCAGCCGCTCCACTGCCGCGTCGTAAGTTTCGAAGCGCCGCGACTGGTATTCGGTGGCATCGGGGAAAATCCCCAACCAGTGCAGGTCGTAGAGGATGGCGTCGGAAAATTCCTGCCTCGAGCGGGCAATGTCTGTGTCGTCGAAGCGCTGGATGAAACGGCCCTTGTTGTTCATGGCAAACAGCCAGTTGAACAAGGCGGTGCGGGCATTGCCGATATGAATGCGGCCGGTTGGTGAGGGGGCAAAACGGACGGTAACTGTCATGGGCGGGGCGTAACGGATGCTCTTGGAATTGACAAGACGCGCCCCCGCGCGAGGCCAAAGACATAATGCACGCCAGCTAAAATGAAAAGGCTGTGAGCCAGAATCCGGCCGGGCCTGCCTGGGTGAACCGCTCACCAGCGGTCCACGCCGGCAGAATCGGGCTTTCCTCAGCCGCTTTTTGTCCCCGTTATCCACATATGTGACACACAAGATGTTGGGGTCACAAAAGCTACGCAAACGAATCCTTGACGACGCAAACCGAGTCGCCTTTTATGTGCCATGTGCTCTTATTGAGGGCGCGACCGGAGAGTTTCGAGCCCGGTCATTTCCCCGGATTTTGTGCGTTTTGGCCATGATTTCCGCCTGTTTACGAGGCTGGCGGAAGCGTTGGATCGTGGGGGCTTCGGGAGCGAAAAGGGAGATTTGTCGGACTGGAATAAATTGTCTGTTAACACTATATTTAGTGTTTGCAGGCAGGTTCGACGCTAGATAGTGTGAATTTCCCTCGGTCGAGGGAATCGAGGAAAAATTCAGTTTTGAGGGACCCGCAGGGTTCGGCGCAGAGTTGGAACAGCGGCTTCGTAAGAAGCTCGACCGGCAAGGCGACGAAGACTGCCACAAGGAGAGCCGGTGTTTTCGAACGCCGGCAGACGGCGGACATGCGCGTTTCGCATTGGGGGCAGAAATCCCCGAGGAAAAGCGCTATATATAGACAAAAGGGACCGGACCAATGCGCATTGAGCGTCGTTTCACCAAGCCAGGCCAATCAGCTTACGCGGAGATCGAATTCCGCAAGGCGCTTTCGGAGATCAAGAATCCGGACGGCTCGGTGGTGTTCCGCTTGGACAATATCGATGTGCCGGCGCAGTTCTCGCAGGTTGCCGCCGACATCCTGGCGCAGAAGTATTTCCGCAAGGCCGGCGTGCCCGCGCGCCTGAAGAAGGTCGAGGAGAACGACGTCCCCTCCTTCCTGTGGCGCTCCGTCGCCGACGAGGCCGAGCTTGCCAAGCTGCCGGAAGCCGAGCGCTACGGTTCCGAAATCGACGCCCGCCAGGTCTTCGACCGGCTGGCCGGCACCTGGACCTATTGGGGCTACAAGGGCGGCTACTTCAAGTCGGAAGAAGACGCCAGCGCCTTCCGCGACGAACTCGCCTATATGCTCGCCACCCAGCGCGTTGCGCCGAACTCGCCGCAATGGTTCAATACCGGCCTGCACTGGGCCTACGGCATCGATGGCCCGAGCCAGGGCCACTATTATGTCGACCCGTTCACCGGCAAGCTGACCAAGTCGAAGTCCTCCTACGAGCATCCGCAGCCGCATGCCTGCTTCATCCAGGGCGTGCAGGACGATCTCGTCAACGAAGGCGGCATCATGGACCTGTGGGTGCGTGAAGCGCGTCTGTTCAAATATGGCTCGGGCACCGGCTCCAATTTCTCGATGCTGCGGGGCGAAGGCGAAAAGCTGTCGGGCGGCGGCCGTTCGTCCGGCCTGATGAGCTTCCTCAAGATCGGCGACCGCGCGGCGGGCGCCATCAAGTCGGGCGGCACCACGCGTCGTGCGGCCAAGATGGTCATTGTCGACGCCGACCATCCCGATATCGAGGAATTCATCGACTGGAAGGTCAATGAAGAGCAGAAGGTGGCGTCGCTGGTCACCGGCTCCAAGATCGTGAAAAAACATCTCGAAGCGATCATGAAGGCCTGCATCAATTGCGAAGGCCATGATGACGATTGCTTCGACCCGTCGATCAACACCGCGCTGAAGCGCGAGATCAAGGCGGCCAAGAAGTCGGCCGTGCCGGAGAACTACATCTACCGCGTCATCCAGTTCGCCAAGCAGGGCTACACCGCGATGTCGTTCAAGACCTACGACACCGACTGGGATTCCGACGCCTACCTCACCGTTTCCGGCCAGAACTCCAACAATTCGGTGTCGCTGAAGGACAATTTCCTGCGCGCCGTCGAGGACGATGCCGACTGGCACCTCACCGCCCGCAAGGACGGCAAGGTCCTGAAGACGCTGAAGGCACGCGACCTCTGGGAAAAGATCGGCTACGCCGCCTGGGCGTCCGCTGACCCGGGACTGCATTTCAACACGACGATGAACGACTGGCACACCTGCGCTTCGGCCGGTGCGATCCGGGCCTCCAACCCGTGCTCGGAATACATGTTCCTCGACGACACGGCCTGCAACCTCGCCTCGATCAATCTCCTGCCCTACCGCAATGCCGACGGCACGATCGACATCGCCGCTTACGAGCACACGGTGCGGCTGTGGACCGTCGTTTTGGAAATCTCGGTGATGATGGCGCAGTTCCCGTCGAAGGAGATCGCCAAGCAGTCCTACGAATACCGCACGCTCGGCCTCGGCTATGCCAACATTGGCGGCCTGCTGATGACGTCGGGCATTCCCTATGATTCCGACGAGGGCCGCGCCATCTGCGCAGCGCTCACCGCCATCATGACCGGCACTGCCTATGCCACCTCGGCCGAGATGGCCGGCGAGCTCGGCGCCTTCGCCGATTACGACCGCAATGCGCAGAACATGCTGCGCGTCATGCGCAACCATCGCCGTGCCGCCTATGGCGAGAAACAGGGCTACGAGAAGCTCGCCGTCAATCCGGTGCCGCTGGTCGCGTCCGACCTGAAGCAGCAGAAATTGGCCACGCACGCCAAGGCTGCCTGGGACCGCGCCATCGAACTCGGCGAAGAGCATGGCTACCGCAATGCGCAGGCGACCGTGATTGCGCCGACCGGCACGATCGGTCTCGTCATGGATTGCGATACCACCGGCATCGAGCCCGACTTCGCCTTGGTGAAGTTCAAGAAGCTCGCCGGCGGCGGCTATTTCAAGATCATCAACCGCGCCGTGCCGGAAGCGCTGCGCACGCTGGGCTATTCAGAAAGCCAGATCGCCGAGATCGAGGCTTACGCTGTCGGCCACGGCAACATGAACCAGGCGCCGGCGGTCAACCCCAGCTCGCTAAAGGCGAAGGGTTTTACCGACGACAAGATCGCGGCGCTTAACGCAGCACTGAAGTCGGCCTTCGACATCAAGTTCGTCTTCAACCAGTGGACGCTCGGCGCCGACTGGGTGAAGGAGACGTTCGGCTTCACCGACGAGCAGCTCAACGATTTCTCGTTCGAGATGCTGCCGGCGCTGGGCTTCTCCAAAAAGGACATCGAGGCCGCCAACATCCATGTCTGCGGTGCGATGACGCTGGAAGGCGCGCCCTTCCTCAAGGCCGAGCATCTCGCGGTGTTCGACTGCGCCAGCCCGTGCGGCAAGATCGGCAAGCGCTCGCTGTCCATCAACAGCCACATCCAGATGATGGCGGCGGCACAGCCTTTCATCTCCGGCGCCATCTCCAAGACCATCAACATGCCCAACGATGCGACGGTGGAAGACGCCAAGGGCGCCTACATGCTGTCGTGGAAGCTGGCGCTGAAGGCCAACGCGCTCTATCGCGACGGCTCAAAGCTGTCGCAGCCGCTCAATTCGTCGCTGCTCGCCGACAGCGAGGATGACGAGGACGACGCGGTCGAGCAGCTGATCGCTGCGCCCGCTTCACAGCGCGCCGTGCAAGTGACCGAAAAGATCGTCGAGCGCGTCATCGAACGCCTCTACCGCGATCGTGAAAAACTGCCGAACCGCCGCAAAGGCTACACCCAGAAAGCGGTCGTCGGTGGCCACAAGGTCTACCTGCGCACGGGCGAATTCGATGACGGCCGCATCGGCGAGATCTTCATCGACATGCACAAGGAAGGCGCTGCTTTCCGGGCGATGATGAACAACTTCGCCATCGCCATTTCGCTCGGCTTGCAATACGGCGTGCCGCTCGAGGAATTCGTCGAGGCCTTCACCTTCACCAAGTTCGAGCCGGCCGGCATGGTGCAGGGCAATGACGCCATCAAGAATGCGACGTCGATCCTAGACTATGTGTTCCGCGAGCTCGCTGTGTCCTACCTGGGCCGCCACGACCTCGCCCATGTCGACCAGTCGGATTTCGACAAGACGGCGCTCGGACGCGGCATCAACGAAGGCAAGGCGACGCCGTTCTCGAAGGGCCTTACCCGCGGCGCCTCGCCGGTCAAGTTGGTGTCTGGCTTAGGTGGCGAACCCAAGGGTTTTGCCGGATCGCCTGCCGCGGCCCCTGCCCGGGTCACTCCAACTGCGTTCTCAGGCTCCAACGTGTTGGCGCTTAAACCAGCAAGCGACGAAGCCATCGCCTACAAGCGCGACTATGAGGAGCGAGCCAAGGAATTGGTCGAAGATATTGTTTCCGAGGAGGCAGCCGACCCCACCGGTTTGTTCACCGACGAAGCAGCGAAAGAAGCGGCCGAGGCAAAGGCGCTTGCCTCCACGCGGCGTCAGCAATCCTTGATGCAAGGCTACACCGGCAACGAATGCTCGGAATGCCACAACTTCACCATGGTGCGGAACGGCACCTGCGAGAAGTGCGATACTTGTGGTTCGACGAGCGGGTGCAGCTGAGAACTCATGCCGCCTCGGCTTACAGTCCGCGAAGTCATTCGCCTGCTGGAGACCGACGGTTGGTATCTGGTTGCAACCAAGGGCAGCCATCGCCAATATAAGCACAAAACCAAAGCCGGCCGCGTCACCGTGGCCGGCAAACCGTCTGAAGAGGTTGCGCCAGGAACACTGAACAGCATCCTCAAGCAGTCCGGTTTGAAGGAGTGACTATATGCGTTACGCGGTGGTGATTGAAAAAGCAGGCAACAATTTCTCTGCCTATGTGCCGGACCTACCCGGCTGCATCGCAACTGGTGCTACCGTGCCAGAAGTAGAAATCGAAATTCGCGACGCTATACGCTTTCACATCGAGGGCTTGCGTGCCGATGGGCTGGAGGTGCCCAAAGGAATCAGTCTCGCGGAATATGTAGAGGCATAAGCGGTAGCCTTCAGGACAACATCCTATCCCGGCACCCGCAGCGTCTGATCGTCGAACAGCGGCTCGTCCTGCCCCGCCCGAACGAACAGCACCCTCCGCCCCTCACCCGCCGGCGCCTCGAAATACTGAATACCATCCGGCATTTCGCCCCAGTCGCCGCAGGGCGGTTCGGGAACTTCGTCATTGGCTAGCGCCTTCAGCTCTTTCGCATAGGCAGCATCGGGGCTGAATGTGTAGCGTTTGACGCCGGCGGGCACGGTGCCTTCGGTGTAGGGCGAGAGCACGCAGCGGGCGCTGATGGCCTTGTCGGTCTTTTCCAGCAACAGGCGCAACACCGCGGCCTCGGCGGTTTCGCCTGATTTGATGTCGAACACCTCGACCAGCGGATCGGGCGCGCCGCCATCGCTGTATTTGATGGCGAGCGCGTTGCCGACGAATTCGAAGTGGATCTGGCGAAAACCGAAATCGCAGCGCTGCACCCAGGCGGCCAAACCGACCGTCTTGTCGGCCAGTTTCTCCCAGACGCATTTGTCGATCGGCGGGCGCGATGGCGCCAGCTCGTCCGCCCGCGCTGCGGCTGATATCGTCGCCGAGGCAAACAGCGTGCAGATCCAGACAATCAGTCTCATGGCGTTATTCATCGCTGCATCCTGTCAATGTGAAGGCGTCCCACGCCGAGCCGTCCGGATTGGCATTGGCGAAATCGGCAAATTCGGTGAAGCCCGCGCCGAAATCGGGCAGCAACAGCCCTTTCGGCGCCGGTGTCGCTTCGCGCGAATTCAGCTGCTCGGCGCCGCCTCCGGTCAAGGCATAGACCTGGCCCATCCATATCCGGCACATCCCGCTGCCGTCCTCCAGCCCCGCTTCGCGGTCGTCGTCGGTGCAGGCATGGCGGATGGTGCCGAGCGGAAACGAATTTTTGCCATTGGTCCAGGTGATGTCGGCCGGCAAGCGCGTGTCGGTGTTGGGGACGGTCACCGAAAACACTTCGGCCGTCAGTGCCGCCGGTTCATTGTCGAGCGGCCGGAATTGCAACACCGCGCCCGAACGCGGCTCGCGGTAGGTGGCGTGGCTTAGCAGACACTCTCTTGCGCTCGCTGCCTGCACGGCGCCGAGCAGAGCCAGGCAAACGACGGCCAGCCTGCGAACGATCATTGGATGTCTCGTCATGAAAGTGGCGCCTCAGATAAAACCGACCAGCCAAGCCGCGCCGCCCAAAAACGCGGCCGAACAGACCCACAGCAGCCAAAGCCCGCGCACCCTGCATTCGACCACTGCCGAGGCGGGGTTGGCTGGGTCGTAATGCACGTCGACCTTGCCGCCCTCGGCATAGCTGCGCGCCTGGCCGCTGACGAGGCCGGGCATTGAAGCGGTGACCGTGGCGCCGAAGGTGACGCGGTCTGAGGTGTAGTGCTGGCCTGCGACGCCGTAGCTGTACACGATGCGGGATTTGAAGACGGTGCTCCAGCGTCGATGGCTGCTGTAGTTTCGCAGCGTCTGCAGGCCCGAGGAGTCAATGCGGCCGGGGGCGACCGGCCATTTTGCCGCCTGCTCGGCAAGCGACTTCTGGACGAAGGCCATGCGCAGGATCATCAGGCCCATGAACAGCAGCAGCGCTCCGGCGCCGAGGTTCTGCGGCCTGGGCAGGTGCGGCCGGATCGCCTCCAGCACGCCACCGAGCGAAAACACCAGCACCACCGTGCCGATCACCAGCCCGGCCGAGAGCTTGACCATGAACTTGAAGGCGCCGTCCGGCAGGGTGCGTTCGATCACGGCCTTGCCCGGATCGGCCGGATTGTAGAAGACGGTCACTTCAGCGCCGGTGGGAAACTGCGCCAAGGTTTCGGTGACTTCGAAATTCCCCAGATTCTCCTTCACGCTGTAGCGCGAGCTTTGAAATTTCTTTTTACCGACCTTGTATTCGAAGGTGACCGCCGGAAAATTGCGCATCTCGGTGGTGTCGCTGCTGTCCGAGCCGACGCCCGACCTTCTGACTTCGCGCGCCTCGACGCGCGACGAGGTGATCTTGCCCGGCGCCGGCAGCCAGTGGCTCATCGCCTGCACCTCGCGCCATTTGACGAAGGTGATGAACGACAGACCGCCCGCGATCGCGCTGGCAAATCCGACAATCAGAAATTTGAGCTCTACGTCCACCGCGTCCCCCAGGAGTGCCGGAAGCTGCAAATAGATAGCACGGCGAAGGCAATGTCTTGATTATTCGCAAAGGACGAACCGCCCTTCCTCGGGTATCGAAGCCCCCTCAACTTTGTTAAGAGTCGCCCAAACTGTTAGGAGCCATGAGACCAGGATGACAGCACTGCGCGTTCTCTCGGATGCCTTCATTCCGGAACTCCCGAACCACTACAAAGGCAAGGTCCGCGAGAATTACGATCTGCCGGATGGCCGCCGCATCATCATCGCCACCGACCGGCTGAGCGCCTTCGATGTGATCCTGACCGCAATACCGCTCAAGGGAGAGCTGCTGACGCAGACGGCGCGCTACTGGTTCGAGGAAACGGCGGACATCTGCCCCAACCATGTGCTCGATTATCCCGACCCCAATGTCGTCGTCGGCACCAGGCTCGACATTCTGCCGGTGGAAATCGTCGTTCGCGACTATCTCGCCGGCACCACCAGCACTTCGGTGCTGACGAAATACAAGAACGGCGAACGCGATATGTACGGCATCCGCCTGCCGGACGGACTGCGCGACAATGAGAAGCTGCCGCAGGCCATCATCACGCCGACCAGCAAGGCGCTCGATGGCGGTCACGACGAGCCATTGACGCGCGATGAGATCCTGACGCGCGGCCTGTTGTCGGAAGAGCAATGGGACACCGTCTCGCGCTATGCGCTGGCGCTGTTTGCGCGCGGCAAGGCGCTGGCCGCCAAGCGCGGCATGATCCTGGTCGACACCAAATACGAGTTCGGCACGGACAAGGATGGCGCCATCATCCTTGCCGATGAAATCCATACGCCCGATAGCAGCCGCTACTGGCTTGCGGCAAGCTATGAAGAGCGTTTCAAGGCGGGCGAGCGGCCGCAAAGCTTCGACAAGGACTTTATTCGCGCCTGGGTAACCGCGCGCTGCGATCCCTACAAGGACCGTATTCCGAAAATCCCCGCCGAACTCATCGAGCAGACGTCGCGTGTCTATACGCAGGCCTTTGAGACCATCACCGGCAAGACCTTCACCGCCGATATCTCGGGAAAGACGGTGCTGGACCGCATTCGCGAGAACCTGCGCCCTTATTTCTGACGGCGGCTGGCGGCCGCGGGTCAACTTGCCGAGGTCGCGGACACGGACGGTTCTGGCGGAGCGCGCCACGTGCCGAGATATGATCCGCACAGGATGAGCGCGAAGGCCGCGACAATGCCGATATCGAGCGGCTCCGAAAGCACGAGCACGCCGGCTGCCACGGAGACGGCGGGCGCCACATAGGTTATGACGACCGCCCGTTCGGGGCCGATCTCCCGCACCAGCAAGAAGTAGGTGGCGAAGGCAATCGCCGTGCAAAACACGCCAAGACCGAGGATTGCGCCAACCACCGTTGTCGACGGCATGGCCGCCGGCCAGGCCAACGCCGCCGGCACGGCGTAGATCAGCGCGGCCCCTGCCAGACAGACTGCCGTCAGCGAGGTTGCCGGCACATCGTTCAGCCAGCGCGACGCGATGATCGAACCCGATGCATAGCAGGCCGCGGCCATGAGAATCTCGACGACCGCGAGAAATCCGCCACCCAAGGTCGGCAGCGCCAGCACGAAGACACCGGCAAAACCGAGGAAAAGGCCGGTCCAGCGGCGTATCCCCAGCCGCTCATCCGAGCCCATCAGCTTTGAGAGCGCGACGGTTACGGCCGGCGTCATGGCAATCAGCAGTCCGGCGGTGGAACTGTCGATGCTGACTTCGCCATGGGTGATCAGCCCCCATGGCAGGATCATCTCGACCAGACAGAATGCGGCGACCGCCCGCCAATGTGTCTTCAGCCATCCGAAACTGCGCTGGACAAGGACGAAGGGCAGCAGCGCCAGGGCGCCGACGGCTGTTCGGGCAAAGACCAGGAAGGGCACCGACACCTCGGCAACTGCCAGCTTGATCAACAAATAGGGAATGCCCCACAGGAGGCTGAGCAGCACGAACAAAAACAGTCCGCGGCGCGTCATGACGGCCTCACAGCCAGAAAGGTGGTCCACTCTTCGCGATCGCGGCCGACGTTGAATTCGTCTCCGACAAGGACCAGCCCGGCGTTTTCGAGGCGGCCCGCGAAGTCGTCCCTGCGCCAGTAGACCGTATGATATTCGCCGCTCTTCTCGCCATCGCCAATGCGCATCGACACGAGGAAGGCGCCGCCCGGCCGCAGCGACCCGGCGATCTTGGCAAGCACCTCGTCGGCCTGCTCGCGCGGCACGTGGATCAGGACGCACAATGCGAGCACCGCGTCGTAGGGGCCGCCGAGATCGCCGGTGATGAGATCGAGAAACTCACCATGCTTGCCGCGTGCGGCCTGCAACTCGAGAAACCGCTTCGTTGCGTCTGTGCGCCGAACCTGGACACCGAGCCCTTCGACGAAGTCCGCATCGTATCCGGGTCCCGAACCGACTTCCAGAATCCGGCCACCTTTGCCGGCGATCTTCACCAGGCGCTTCAGCCATTTCTGTTCTCTTTGGTTCGGAACGTGCCGCACCAGAGCGTCGTAGCGTTCGGCATAGTCCTCATAGGCGTTGATCGTTTGTCGGCTCTTCGCCAGATCCTCGGATAACACAGTCATCTTTCCCTCCCCTGGTCAAAGAGCTTGCTTAGCCAATGGTGCCGGGAGGCACGCGTCCGTCAAGCATACCGACATCCCTGAGGAAATGATCCGACAGCGAGCGGCGGTCGAGCAGGCCGTGCTTGCGAGGTCTGAACGGCGCGGTGAAGAGGTCGAGCATCGGCCGGCGAAGCGTGTTGTAGAGAGCGATGGTGGTGGTCATTGCCGTATCCTCCAGGGTTTGATCCGATGAATGCAGCATGCCGTTTTCCGGGCTTGGTTTCCAATCGAACGTCGCGTAGTATGCATCAGCGGGATTGATGCGTCATGAGCTGGGAACTACCACCATTAGGAGCCATCAGGGTCTTTGAAGCCGCGGCCCGGCTGGGCAGTTTCACCAAGGCAGCCGAAGAACTCGGCATGACCCAATCAGCTGCCAGCTATCAGATAAAGGTGCTGGAAGAACGTGCCGGAACGCCGCTTTTCATAAGAAAAACAAGGCAGATCGCGCTGACCGAGGCCGGACAGCAGCTGGCGCCGCACGCAACAGGCGCATTCTCGACCCTGGCCGACGCATGGGTCGCGACCAAGGGTGGAGCGACCGGCGTGCTGTCGGTGACGACCATGGAAACCTTCGCATCGAACTGGCTGGCCGTATGGCTTGGAACATTCCAGCTGATGCATCCCGACCTTGCCGTGAAGGTGAATACATCGCACGGGCTGGTCGATTTCACGCGCGGCGACATGGATGTCGGCATTCGCACCGGCAGTGGAAATTGGCCGGGCCTGACGGCTCACTATCTGTTCAAGGCGGACTATACGCCGATGCTCAGCCCGAGACTCGCCGAAAGCGTCGGCGGCATCCACCGCCCCGAGGATCTCTACCAAGTGCCGCTATGCTGTGCCGACGATCCCTGGTGGGAAATCTGGTTCAAGGCTGCCGGCGTGCCGTTCGAGCCCGATCGCGTCATCGCTGGCCCGAAACTGGGTACGCAGGCCTATGATGCGATGGCGGCGCTGACCGACAAGGGCGCCGCGATCCTCACCAAAAACCTTTACAGCGCCCTGTTGGAAAAAAGCCAGTTGATACAGCCATTCGACGTGCTTGGATCGGACGGCGACGGCTATTGGCTGGTGCATCTGGAGAGCCGCCGCAACGCCCCCAAGATCAAGGTGTTTCGCGACTGGGTGCTGGCGCAGACGGCAGAGATACGCGAACGCGAACGGCTCGATAACCCTCAAGGCGCCACGATCAAGCTCGCCCGTGCCTAATCCTTAAAGGTCAACCCGTACTTGGCGACCTGTTCCTTCGGCATATCCGCAAGCGCCTGGCGCGTGGTGTAGCCGCCGTAGATCACCTTGCCGTTCTTGATCATCCAGTCCTCGACGTCGGCCTCGGTCACCGTCATCCTGTCGCCCATCTTGTACTTGTTGCCATTGACCGGCACGTCAGCAAGCAGGCCGATATAGGACCCGTCGCTGTAGCCGACCAGCTGCAGCCAGATATGCTCGGTGGCGCCGTTCTGGGTCAGCGGGAATTTCACCGTGTAGGTGCCGGGCGTGCCGGCGTCCATCAGTTCGTGGAAGCGCTTGAGGGTCGAGCGGCCGCTGTCCTTGGCCGCCTGCATCGCCTTGTCCTCGGTGGAATAGGACACGACGTTCTGCTTCGACTCCGCCAGCGAAGCGCCACTTCCGCCCGGCATGTGGCCGAGCGAACTGAAAAACCCGTAGCCGACGGCGGCGGCAAGAGCGACAGCCACAACTGGATTGCGCATGGACCCCTCCGAAAACCCGATCACGGGCACGTTACCGGAAGGCTGTTGCGATACCGCTAAAGGACAGAGTGAGCGGATCGTTAGCGAGACGCTGAAAATTCAACCCAAGGCGCAGCGGCAGGCAGCGCAGGCGCACCGGCACCTGCCTGACGTTCAGTCGGCGTCAGCGACGGTCGTCTGCCCGCCTGCCCATGCCCGCCAGGCGCGCTCGTCGCCATGGAAGACGTTGAGGTCGATGCGGCCGGTCACGCCGTGCGACAGGCCGGAGCCGGAATACTGCCAGAACAGCCATTTGCGGCCGGGATAGACTTTTGAGGGATGCCGCGCGACGGCGCGCAGCCAGAACGGATAATCGAGAAACGCACCCTTGAGATTGTCGCGATAGAAATCCGGCGCGGTGTAGATAACGGGCCGCTGGCCGTAATGGCGCTCCAGCTTGTCCATGAACACCTTCATCTTCTCCAGCACGGTGGCCCGCGAAGGCCGCCGCTTGCAGGAGGATTCGCCGTTCCATTCGACATCGATCACCGGCGGCAGCGCGCCTTCGACCCTTGGCACATTGCGGATGAACCAGTCCGCCTGCTCGCCGGCGGTGCGGCACCAGTAGAAGAAGTGATAGGCGCCGCGCTTCAGCCCGGCGGCATCGGCATTGCGCCAGTTCTTCATGAACATCGGGTCGAGATGGTCGCCGCCATCGGTCGCCTTGATGTAGGCGAAGTTGGCGCCCTGGGCGCGCAGCTTGCCCCAGTTGACATTGCCCTGCCAGCGCGAGACGTCGACGCCGTGGACGGCAAGGTAGCGTGGCGAAGCCTTACCGAAATTGATCGGCTTGGCGTCGCGAAAACCGTAGCGGGTGACCGGCGAGGCCAGCATGGCCGGCGCAGCGCGCGTCAACCGCTTCGGCGCAGACATCAGAGCGGCGGGCTCGAGCTGTGGTCTGGTGCTCCCCTGCGGCGTGCCCGCGACGATGGCCTCTTCTTCCTCGACCATGGAAAAGGGCGGCGCATTGTCGGCCACAGCGTTGTCGGCCACCATGTCGGACCGCATCGGCGCGAGGTCGGCGGTCCCCGCCGGAGCCGCGGTGACCGGCGCGCTCGGACGCACGACCGAACTGGTCGTCTCGTTCGACGGTTGCAAGCCATCGACGCCCGCTGTGGACGAACAGCCGGCAAGCCACAGCGATGCCAACATGAAACTGACGACGCCTGAAATCCGCATCTGGACCTGTACGCAAAACACAACAGACCGAAGGCAAACAGACGCCGCCGGACAAACCGGCTTCGATTACTAACGAGAAATTACCAACAAAGTTTGAATCAAGTTGTTAGGAATTGGCCGGGGTATGTTCGGCGGCCATAACCTACCTTCGTCATTCTAGGGCGAAGCAGTCGCGAAGCGACGTCGCGCAGACCCTGGAATCCATGCCGTTGCATCCATGGCATGAAGACGGTTCAAGATTGAGTTTGGGCGAAACGGGTCGAGCAAGGAAGCCATTCTCGACCGCGACATACTTCGGCCGACGTCACGGCGTGGATCCTCGGGTCAAGCCCGAGGACGACGAAGGATCATAGCCTTACCTTCCCAGCCATTGCTGCAAACAAGTCTTGGCCACCACATGCGCCGGCGGCACCGACGGTTCGTCGGCGGCCGGGCGGCGGGCACGTTCGAGCAGCAGGCGAACCTGTTCGGGGCGCACGCGGTCACGCTCCATGACGAGGAGGACCATCGGATCGCTCAAAAGCTCGTCCAGGGTGCTGATTCTGTCGCTCATCGGTCGTCTCCTCGATACCGGCCCGCAGACGACAGATAGGCAGGCAATCATGGCCCGCCAATGACGCTTTGCCGGCTATGTCGTGGTTTCGGGATTAATTTCCGGTAAGGCCGGCGTCAGTTCGGAGGCGGCGCGCCTTCATGGTGCGGCAGGCCGTCATCGAGCTGCAGCCAGGGCTGCTTCGAGGCGGTCCACATATGCATTTCCGGCTTGAACAGCGAGGGATCGTCGAGCGAGCCGGTGGTGATGCCGACGATGCCGGCGGAGTCGCGTCGGGAAAACAGCGTGGTGCCGCAAGCGGCGCAAAAGCCGCGCTTGAGGTCCGGAGAGGTGTTGACCGTCGCCACCTCTCCCTCGACCGTGACATCGTCGATGCGAAACAAAAGGCGGGCGTTGAAGGCCGCGCCAATCACCTTCTGGCAGCGCCGGCAATGGCAGACGCGCTGATTGAGCGGCGCCGCCTCAGTGCCGTAGCGCACTGCCCCGCAATGGCATCCGCCCTGGTATTTCGTCATCATTCGAACTCATCACACTGAAGGTCTCTTGATGATATCGACAGGTACCTTTCGGTCAATTGAAAAGCCCTGATGGCGCCATCGATTGCGCCGATAGGACCAATGGCTGCGCCAAGGCTCCGTAGCTTCGCAGGCACAAAAAAGCCGACCGCCTCTTCGAGACGGCCGGCATGTATTTTCAGGCAAGCTATTTCGTTTCGCTGAGGACTTCGTCCCAGGTCTTCACCTTGGTTTCGCCATTGAGGAAGGGCAGTGCCGCGGCCGTCAGCTCCGGTGCGAAGAATACGTCGTAGTGGGTGCGATTGGGAATGATGGCCAGCCGGTTCTGCGACAGGTTCTCACGCATCCAGCCGGCATCCTTCAGCCCGCCGCCGAGCATCTGGTAGAACTTGATCTCGTGCTCGGGCTTGTACATGTCGCTGTCGCCATAGGCCAGCATGACCGGCATCTTCAGCTTCGCCACATCGGCGGAATAGTCGTAATCCTTGCGCATGAAATTGCCCAGCGCGTCGAGCAGTTTGGGGAAATCGTCGGGACGTGGGGCGACGGCGACGTAGGATTTGTACATCGGCGTGTCCTTCATGAAATCGGCGGCGGCCGCGCTCACCTGCCCCTGCTGGCCGCGCATCTCGTCATAGAAGCCATTGGCGGCGAAGCCGGTCGAGACCAGGACCAGACGTCTCACCGTCTCGGGATGCTGAACGGCCATACGGAAGGCGACGCCGCCGCCCAGCGAATAGCCAAGCACGTCGACCTTGTCATAGCCGAGCGCCTTGACGATACCAGCCATGTCGTCGCCCATCCCCTCCAGGCTGAAGGGTCGCTCGCCGAGCGCGGTGCGGCCATGGCCCTGCAGGTCAACGGCAATGATGGTGCGGTTTTCCGCCAGCTTCGGCAGCAGCGGCGCGAACATGTCCGACGTGCCAAGGCCGCCATGCAGCAGAAGCAGCGGTTCGCCCTTGCCGTAGACGGCATAGTAGTAATTCAGGCCGTCGATCGGCAGCAGGCCGGACTTTTCCGGCTTCGGCATGGCTGTTGCTTCGGTGGTCATGGCGGGCGTCGTCTCCTCTGCATTGGCTGGGCCGGGCGCTACGAACAAGGCAGCGACCGAGGCAAGAATGGCGAAATAGATTGGTCTGGACATGTCGGTCTCCTCGGGTTCCGCCCCAAGGACGAGCAAGCACGCCGCGTGCCGACATGCCCTGCGAAAAAATCCGCGGAGGAATGACCGGTTTGGCTGTTTGTCGATCGGGTCGCGCGCCTCAGTGGCGCTTGGCCTGCACCAGATAGGCGTCGATCTCGGTCTCGCCGAGCCATTTGGCGGCTTCCAGCCGGTGCAGGCCCTCGACCAGGATGTGGCGCTTGCCGTCATGGCGAACCTGGATCGGCGTCTTCATGCCGTTTTCCAGTATGTCTTCGGCCAGGTGCCGGACCGTTTCGGGATGCAGCGTCTTCTTGCGCGCCGTCGGCACGTAGATGTCATCGACCTTGACCTTCTGCACTCTCAGCATACCGGCTCCCGAGGCGGAAAATGCCGCCTCGCCTGAGATAGTCGGTTTGCCAGGTGCGGCCAAGAGCGGCCAAGCAATTGTGTCGTATGCAATTGCTGGCCCGATCGTTTCCATTTGACGCTTGGCCGGCAGATGGCCGAAATGGCGGCCTGTCACTTTTCCGGTGTTCATGACCCAACTGCCGACCGAATTTCCCGATTTCGGACTGACGCCCGAGCAGCGCCGCGAGGCAGTGCGCGGCCATTACTATGAACGGCCGGGAATGGACGGCGAGCGCGGCGAGATCTGGTGTTATTCCAACCGCTTTTCCTACCGCGCCGGCGAGACCGTGACGCTGCATGTCAGCTCGACGGCGCCGCGCTTCAGCATTGTCATTGTCCGCGACGGCGGCAGCGAGACAAAGGTCTTCGAGCAAACGGGGCTTTCGGCGCGCTGGCAGGATACGCCCGACCAGTGCTCGGTCGAAGGCTGCGGCTGGGAGGCGTCTTTCGAATTTCGCATCAGCGACGATTGGCCATCCGGCGCCTATCGGCTGACGCTGACGGCGGACGGGCGCGAGCCCATCCATTGCCATCACCTCATCATCGTCGCGCCCCTGCCCGGCAGAAAACCCGGTCGCGTGCTGCAGGTGGCGGCGACCGGCACCTGGCTGTCCTACAACACATGGGGCGGCTCCAACGCCTATCAAGGCATCACCGGCCCGGGCCGCGACCAATATGCGCGCATGGTGTCGACCCAGCGGCCCTGGTGCCGCGGCTTCGTGGTGCTGCCCAAGGATGCGCCGCGCGTGCCGCTGGAGGTTGCGGTGCCGCCGAAAACAGTGCCGCGCTATCCGCACATGGAATGGGCGTACGCCACCGGACATTCGAAGAAATACACCTCCTCCGGCTGGGCGAGCTATGACAGCCACTTCTTCCGCTTTGCCGAGCGCGCCGGCTATGGCGTCGATCTCGCCAGCCAGCACGATTTGCACTTCTCGCCCGAGATCCTCGACGGCTACGACTGTGTGGTCTTCGTCGGCCATGACGAGTACTGGACCTGGGAGATGCGGGACGGCGTCGACAGCTACGTCGAGCGCGGCGGTCATGCGGCGCGCTTTGCCGGCAATTTCATGTGGCAGACCAGGCTCGAGGACGAAGGCCGGCGGCAGGTCTGCTACAAATACCGGGCGCGCGCCGAAGACCCAGCCTACTTCCGAGGCGGCGACGTCACCCGCGCCACCAACTCCTGGGAAGCGCCTGAGATCGGTCGTCCCGGCGCAATGACGTTCGGCCTCAACGCGACGCGCGGCGTCTATGCCGGCTGGGGCGGATGCGCACCGCGCGGCGTGCGCGGCTTTCCGGTCTATCGGCCCGAGCACTGGGCCTTTGCCGGCACCGGCATGTACTATGGCGACCTGCTCGGCGCTGACAGCCATGTCTATGGCTATGAGGTCGACGGGCTCGATTTCGAGATCCGCGGCGGCCTGCCCTATCCGACACCGGACAGCGGTGCGCCTGACGGGCTGCAGGTGCTGGCCGTCGGCATGGCGAGCCAGGTCGAGGAAAGCGCCGACATCCCGATCGAGGACCAGTTTCTCACCGACGAGGATGGCCGCTTTACGGCCGAAACGCTGTTTGGCGAGGCGACCGACGCCAATCTGGAAAAAGTCAAACGCGGCAACGGCATGATCGTCAATTTCCCGCGCGGCAAGGGCGAGGTTTTCCACGCCGGAAGCTGCGAATGGGTGGCCGGCCTGCTCAGGCAGGATCCGATGGTCGAGCGCGTGACCAGGAATGTAATCGATCGCTACCTCGGAAAGTCCTGACATGCAGAAGCCCCCATCAACTGGTTCAGAAACGCGCGCGCCATCGCACCTGTTCTACCTCTCCAGCCTGCGCCGGCCGCTGATCGACCGCGCCGAAGGCATCTATATGTGGACGCAGGACGGCCGCCGCTTCATCGACGGATCGAGCGGGCCGATGGTCGCCAATATCGGTCACTCCAACCGCAATGTGCTGGACGCCATGAAGCGGCAGATGGACCGCGCCACCTTCGCCTACCGGCTGCATTTCGAGAACGAGCAGGCGGAAGAACTGGCGCGGGAGCTCGCCGGCAAACTGCCGGAGGGCATGGACCGAATCTTCTTCGTCTCCGGCGGTTCGGAGGCGACGGAATCCTGCATCAAGCTGGCGCGGCAATGGGCGGTCGCGACCGGCCAGCCGAAGCGCTGGAAGGTTATCACGCGTTTTCCCTCCTATCATGGCGGCACGCTGGGTTCGCTTTCGATAACCGGCGACGATGCGCTGGCCGAAACGTTCACACCGATGATGCGGGTGATGCCGACCGTGCCGGCGCCGACGGCATGGCGCGACCGCGACAATCTTTCGATGGAGCAGCGCGGCGTCCGTTATGCCGACATGCTGGAGGAGAAGATCCAGGCCGAGGGCCCGGACAGCGTGCTCGCCTTCATCATGGAGCCGATCGGCGGTGCGGCGACTTCGGCCCTCGTCGCACCGGACAGCTATTATCCGCGTATACGCGAGATCTGCGACCGCTACGGCATCCTGCTCATCCATGATGAAGTGATGAGCGGCGCCGGCCGCACCGGAAAATTCCTTGGCGGCGACCATTGGAACTGCAAGCCCGACATCGTCGCGCTGTCGAAGGGGCTTGGCTCCGGCTATGCGCCGCTCGGCGCGCTGGCCGCCCCGATGCGGCTGGTCGAGCCGCTGCTGGCGTCGGGCGGCTTCCAGCATGGCCACACCTATGCTGGCAATCCGCTCGCCTGCGCGGCCGGGCTCGCCGTGCTCGGCGAGATGGACCGCCTCGACCTGATCGCCAATGCCGCCGCGATGGGCGACGTGCTGATGGACGGGCTGAAAGCGCTGGCGAAGCGTTTTCCGTTCATCGCCGATGTCCGAGGCAAAGGCCTGCTCACCGGCGCCGAGATGGTTGCCGATCCCGAAACTCTACGGCCGATCGAACAGGGCAAGAAAGCCACGCAGCGCCTGCTCGACCTCGCCTACGAGCGCGGGCTGATCATCTACGGCCGCAGGGTCAAGGGCGGTGTCGACGGCGACAATTTCATGGTGGCGCCGCCGATGATCGTCACGGCTGAAGAGGTCGGCGAGATCATTTCCATCATCGGCGATTCGCTGGAAGTTCTGGCCGCCGAACTCGACCTGCCGGTCGAAGGCTGAGGGCTAAAGAATGGCGCCGAGGAAAGTCATCATCACCTGCGCGGTCACTGGCTCGGTGCACACCCCGTCCATGTCGCCCTATCTGCCGGTGACGCCGGACCAGATCGCGACCGACGCCATCGCGGCGGCCGAGGCTGGCGCCTCAATCCTGCATCTCCACGCCCGCGATCCCAAAGACGGCCGGCCGACCGCCGATCCTGAGGTGTTCATGCAGTTCCTGCCGCGCATCAAGCAAGCGACCGATGCGGTGATCAACATCACCACCGGCGGTTCGTCGCTGATGACGCTCGACCAGCGGCTGGCGGCATCACTGCGGGCCGAGCCGGAAATGTGTTCGCTGAACATGGGCTCGATGAATTTCGCGCTGTTCCCGATGCTCGACAAGCCAAGGGAATGGCAGCACGAGTGGGAACCAAAGCTGCTCGAAGCCACCCGCGACACCATCTTCAAGAACACCTTTGCCGATATGGAAGGCGTGCTCGAAAAGCTCGGCAAGGGCTGCGGCACGCGCTTCGAGTTCGAATGCTACGATGTCGGCCATCTCTATTCGCTGGCGCATTTCCGCGACCGCGGGCTGGTGTCGGGGCCGCTGTTCATTCAATTCGTGCTCGGCATTCTGGGTGGCATCGGTGCCGATCCCGACAATCTCATCCACATGAAGCGCATTGCCGACAAGCTGTTCGGCGACAGCTACCAGTTCTCGGTGCTCGCCGCCGGCCGCCACCAGATGCCGCTGATCTCGATCGCAGCGGCGATGGGCGGCAATGTCCGCGTCGGGCTGGAGGACAGTCTCTACGACGGACGCCAGCTGGCGAAATCCAACGCCGACCAGGTGCGCAGGATACGTGGCATTCTCGATGGCCTGTCGTTGGAGGTGGCCACACCGGCGGAGGCGCGGGAGATGCTGGCGCTGAAGGGTGGGGACCGGGTGGCGTTTTGAGATGATTGATCTGCGATGATGGCGTTCTGGCACACCCCCCTCTGGCCTGCCGGACATCTCACCCCCAAGGGGGGAGATCGGATGTCACTGCGGCCTTCGCCAATCTCAATCGTTGCAAAATGGATGGCAGCGCCAAAGCTGCCAATCTCCCCCCTTGAGGGTGAGATGTCCGGCAGGACAGAGGGGGGTGCCTGGGCGCCTTGCCTATCGTGAGTACAGTCACCCTCCGCCCCGGCACCATCGACGACGTCGACACCATCCATGCCGCGCTGCTCAAGCTCGGCACCCATATCGGCGCGCATCAGGAGATCACGTCCACTGCCGACGATCTCCGCCGCTACGGCTTTGGCGACAAACCCGCCTTCTCCACCCTGATCGCCGAGATCGGCGGCGATTTTGCGGGGCTCTGCCTGCATTTCCCGATCTTCTCGACATGGATGGGGCGGCCCGGCGTCTATATCCAGGACCTCTATGTCGAGGACCGGTTTCGCGGCCGCAAGATCGGCGAAAGACTGCTGCGCCGGGTCGCGCGCGACTGCCGCCGGGATGGCGGCGCCTATCTCAGGCTGTCCGTCGACACCGACAATGACGGCGCCAAGGCTTTTTATGAGAGACTGGGCATCGCCTGGTCGAGCTACGAGCAGACGCAGAAGATTGTTGGCGATGCCTTTTTCGCCTTTGCCGATGCAGCGCAGGATGGGGACGCGGAATGAAAGCCTTCTTTGCCGAGGAGCAGAAACGCCACGACCCGAAGGCCTTTCTGTCCAGCGGTGCGCCGCAGCCCAATCCCGAACAGCCGGAGCGGGTAGAGCGATTGTTAGCCGGCGCAAAATCCGCCGGATTGATGATCGAGCGGCCCAGGGAACATGGCCTAGGCCCGGTGGCGGCCGTGCATACGCCGGAGTATCTCGCCTTCCTCGAACACATTTTTGCGCGCTGGCAGCGCATCGAGGGCGCATCCGCGGAAGTCATCCCCAACATCCATCCACTGGCCCGCACAGGGTCCTATCCGGCCTCGGCGGTCGGCCAGGCCGGCTACCACATGGCCGACACCGCTTGCCCGATCTCGGCCGAAACCTGGCACAGCGCGCTGTGGAGCGCCTGGAGTGTAGTCGAGGCAGCCGAAGCGGTGATATCGGGCGCGCCTGCCGCTTATGCGCTCTGCCGGCCGCCCGGCCATCATGCCTTTGCCGATGTCGCCGGCGGCTTCTGCTTCATCAACAATTCAGCGGTCGCGGCCCAGGTGTTGCGCAAGCAGGCAGCGCGGGTGGTGATCCTCGATGTCGACCTGCATCACGGCAACGGCACGCAAGGCATCTTTTATACGCGTTCCGACGTCCTGACGGTGTCGCTGCACGCCGATCCGGTGCGCTTCTATCCGTTCTTCTGGGGCCATGCCGATGAGCGCGGCGAAGGTCCGGGCCTCGGCTATAATTTCAACCTGCCATTGCCGCGCAAATCAGCCGACGCGGCGTTTCTGGAGGCGCTCGAAGTGGCGTTCCAGCGTATCCGCGCCTTTTCGCCGGACGCGCTGGTCGTGGCGCTCGGTCTCGATGCGTTCGAGGGCGATCCGTTCGGCGGGCTTTCGGTGACCACGCCCGGTTTCTCGCGGATCGGCGAGGCAATTGCCAAGCTTGGCCTGCCGACGATTATCGTTCAGGAAGGCGGCTATCTCTGCGACGCGCTCGGCGACAATCTCACGGCGTTCCTCACCGGTTTCGGCGGCAAACAGCGATAGCTGACTAGCGCTGCTGCCTCAGCATGGCGATCACCCGGTGCACGCTTTCCAACGTCTCGTCGATCTCTGCCGCCGTGTTGTAGTGCGCAATACCGATGCGCACGACTCCCTGCTCGGCCGGAATGCCGAGATGGTGGACGATCTCCCAGGCGTAGTTGTGACCCGACCATAGAAAAATGTTCTCGGCATTCATCTGCCGCACGATCGTCTCTGGCACGATGCCGTCGACGGTGAAGGACACGGTCGGCACGCGCTCAATGACACGCTTCTGATCTGTGATGCCGCGGATGGTCAGGCCCTCAATGGCGGACAGCCCATCGATCAGCCTCAGCGCCAGCGGGTTTTCGTAGGCGATCGACACTTCGTATGCCTTTGCGATCTTTTGCCTTCGCGAACCGCCCTCGCCGGCCGCAGCACCGAGTTCGGCGAAGTAATCGACCGCTGCGGTAAGTCCGGCCATCAGTTCGATCTGCGGCGTACCGAGTTCGAAGCGCTCCGGCAGGCCATTGGACGAGCAACGGCATTTGTAGGGTTGCAGCGCATCGATGATGTCGCGGCGGCCCCAAAAAATGCCCATGTGCGGGCCGAAGAACTTGTAGGCAGAGCAAACCAGGAAGTCGCAGCCGAGGTCCTGCACGTCGACCAGCCCATGCGGCGCGAACTGCACGGCGTCGACATAGACCACCGCGCCGGCCTGTTTGGCGATGGCCGTCAGCGCTTTCACCCGATTGATCGAGCCGGTGAGGTTCGAGGCATAGTTCAGCGCCACGAGCCGAGTCTTGTCGGTGAGCAGGGCGCTGAGCGCCGCCTCCTCGACCTGCCAGCTCTTTTCGTCGAAGGGCAGGAAGCGCACGACGAGGCCAAGATCTTCGGCCAGCTGCAGCCAGGGCGAGACGTTGCCCTCATGATCCATGCGGGTGACGATGATCTCGTCGCCCGGCTTGAAGCCGCGGCCGAGCGTGCGCGACATGTGATAGGTCAGCGTCGTCATGTTGGCGCCGATGATTATTTCCTCCGCGCTCGCTGCACCCAGGAAATCGGTCATCGCCGCATGGGCGTCGTCGAACACCTTTTGCGCGGCACGCGTGGTTTCGAAATAGCCGCCGAGATTGGCGTTGGTGGTGAGGAGGCAGCGCGCCACCGCGTCGGCAACCGCTTGCGGCACCTGGGTGCCGGCCGGATTGTCGAGATAGATGCGCCGGCGGCCCTTGTCGGTCAGGTCCAGCGCCGGAAATTTTCCCCTGACGGTCTCGATCGGAAAATCCATGGCTGTCCCCTTCCCCTTGTCTTTGCTCGGCAATCCCGGCCAAACGGTCTGCTTATGGGCACGGATTGCCGACGCGCTGGTGGATCGCATCCACGCCCTTCTGCATCTCGTCGGTCCAGGTCACGTCGGCTGACGACAGCGCCATCTCAAGCTGGGCAATCGTCGTCGCGCCGATGATGCTGGAGGTGACGAACGGCCGGCTGGCGACATAGGCGTTGGCAAACAGCGCAGGTTCAAGGCCGAAGGAGCGCGCCAGTTCGTTGTATGCGAGCTGCGCTTCCGCGGCATTCGGCGTCTCGTAGCGCTGGCCGCGGTTGAACAGCTGCGAGCGCGAGCCTTGCGGTCGCGCGCCATGGTCGTATTTGCCGGTGAGATAGCCTTGCGCCAGCGGCGAATAGGCGAGAAAGCCAACCTCTTCGCGGTCGCAGACTTCGGCGAGGTTCACCTCAAAGGTGCGGTTGACCAGATTGTAGGCGTTCTGCAGCGAAACGATGCGCGGGCCGACGCCCTTGTCGGCCTCGGCAATGAAGCGCATGACGCCCCAGGAGTTCTCGTTCGACAGGCCGAGATGGCGGATCTTTCCCGCCTTCACCAGCTCCTCGAAGACGGCGAGTGTCTCGGCGATCGGCGTCTCGCCGGCCGGCGCGCCAACGGCGTCGGCACGGCGCGGCACAGCACCCACGCGGGTCGGATTGGCGCCCCAGGGAATGTCACGTTCCGGCCAATGGATCTGATAGAGATCAAGATAGTCGGTGCCGAGCTTGGCCAGCGATTTGTCGATGGCGTCAAAGATGTCGGCGCGCACCAGCTTCGACGGACGGCCGCCGCGGAACCAGCTGTTGGCGGTGCGGCCGACCACTTTCGAGGCCAGGATGACCTTGTCGCGGTTGCCGTTGGCCTTCATCCAGCTGCCGATGAACTTCTCCGTCCGTCCTTGAGTCTCCTCTTTGGGCGGGATCGGGTAGAGCTCGGCGGTGTCGATGAAATTCACACCGCGCTCAAAGGCCAGATCCATCTGCGCATGGCCTTCGGCCTCGGTGTTCTGCTCGCCCCAGGTCATCGACCCCAGGCAGATCTGGGTAACAAGAAGATCGGTCCGACCGAGACGGCGTTTGTGCATGGGGTTTCTCCGGCGGGAGGTTTGCGCGGACAGCGCGGGAAGGAAGCCGCATGTATAGGGAAAGCGGCGCCGCTCTCCAACCCTCAGGGAACCCGACTTTTGCGTGAACCCTGGAAAAGTCAGCGCCGGACGCCGGCCAGCGCGCGCCGCTTGGCCTCATCGATCAGCATATTGGCCACCTGCATGCGGATCATGGCGCGCTGGCGCAGATGCGGCGCGACGCGGTCGGGGTGGTTGGCGAAGGCGAAGCTGCGGCGCATGCGGCCGAGATCGGCGTTCTTGACGGGATGATCGAGGCCGAGCTCGACGGCGATCGCGTCAGGGTCGATCGGCGGCAGCTTTTCCTCGGGCTTTGCCTCCTCGCCGGCCAGCGCCAGCTTGGCATGATCGAGAAGGGCCGCGAATTCTGCGGCCAGATCGGCTCCCGCCTCGCGGTATTCGGCGGCGAATGTTTCGCCCGAGACCTTGATGCGGCCGGAATGAAGCTCGTCGGCCACGGAGAGATAGTCGAACGGGATCGACGGCCGGGCGCTCGTCTCTTCCGCCGCCTCATCCTTGTCGGAGGCAACGAACAGATCGTCGAGCAAGGAAGCGAAATCCCGCTTGGCGCCGATGTCAGCCTCCCCCTCGTTTAAGCGTGCGAACAGAGCCGGTCGCAGCATAGAACCGGCTCGTTAAAAATGAATGCCGCTGATCTTAACCAGTTTAGGCGTTTGCGAGGTTTGGGCGGGCCCGGTTGGCGATGCGCAAGACCCAACAAAAAGCCGGACTGCATTTGCATGCAGTCCGGAAATTCGCCAGGAGTGGCGAGGAAAAGCCGGCCATGTGCCAGCGTCTATGCATACGGTGGGGATGCGCCACAAGTTTCAGCGCACGCGGCAATTGTGCCGAAAAAAAATCGCTTGGCATGGCTGCCATGCAAATGCTGCACTGCACAATCTTCACAATTTTCCTATACTCGGCGCCGTGGAGGATCAACAAGGGGCCGAATCATGGGGTTCTTCACTGAAATGTTTGCCCGTCCGCGTCCGCAGGAGCATCAGCGTTATCGTTCCGCCCTGGCACTGCTGCACTCGATGAGCAATGCCGACCGCGCCGACATCGGCGTCAAGCCGGCCGATTTCCCACGCATCGCGCGCGAAATGTCACTGCGTTGAGTAAGCCTTGGCGCTGAACCAGCGTCATACGAGGTTTCCCGGCAGCGGCCGGGAAACCTCGCAACGCGCAATTCGTCAACGATTACCGAGATAGGCGCCCTTGGTCAGCGGCACGCCATTGTGGCGCAGGATGTCGTAGGCGGTGGTCACGTGGAAATAGAAGTTGGGCATGGCGACATGCAGCAGATACTGCATGCCTGGCATCGAGGCTTCGCGCTGGCCAAACTTCAGTTCGACCACCCTTTCATCCGAACCCTCGAATTCGGCGGCTGAGAATGACGCCAGCAGATCGAGCGTCTTGGTCAGGCGCGCCTGCAACTCGGCGAAGGTCGCTTCATTGTCTTCGTATTTCGGCACTTCGCGACGGGCCAGCCGTGATGGCGCGCCCTTGGCGTGGTCGGTGGCAACCTGCACCTGCCTGACCAGTGCGTACATGTCGGGCGCCAACCTCGCGGTCAAAAACACCTGCGGGTCGATCTTGCGTTCAGTTGCATTCTGTTCGGCGGCCGACAGCACGCCGGACAGCGCCTTCAGCCTGGCCGAAAACACCGGCACCGAGGCTTCATACATCGATAGTGTCACGTCAAATCTCCATTGCGGCTGAAGCGCCGACCGCGGGACGTAGCGCCTTCCCGGGCGATTCTTCAAGCGTCACCACGTCGCCGCAATCTCTATGATAGGCTCCTTTCGTGGTGGAGATTCTCCGATGAGACGCGTCTTTCTGGCAGCGGCCGCCTTTTGCTCCCTTGCCGCATCCGGCCAGGCTGTGTTCGCCGACGATGAACCGGCAGCCGATGACCAAGCCCCTTACGTCGATGACAGGTCGGATGCCGCAGCCGTCATCCGCTCGCTCTACAGCGCCATCAACCGGCACGAATTCGCCCGCGCCTGGGCTTACTACGGCGACACCAAGCCGGCAAAGGATTTCGATACCTTCGTCAAGGGCTATGACGGCACCGACAAGGTCGACGTGGAAACCGGCGCCATTTCCGATGAAGGTGCGGCCGGCAGCATCTATTACAGCGTTCCGGTCGCCATCCGCGCCACCGACAAGGACGGCAAGGAAGCAGTTTTCGCCGGCTGCTACACGCTGCGCCAGGTCAGCGCTCAGATCCAGGCCCCGCCATTCCGCCCGATCTTCATCGACAAGGGCGCGCTGAAGCCGTCCAAGGCCGATTTCGAGGAGGCGCTGCCGCCAAGCTGTGGTGACGGGCCGCCGCCACCGAAGAAGGACACCGCACTCGAGCAGGTGAAGAAACTGTTCGCCGCCGATTATGGCGATCAGTGTGACAAGCAGTTTCTCGGCGAGGAGCCGAACATCTTTTCGATCAAATACAAGGCAAAGGACGCGGCTGCCAGCGATCCCGACAAGGAAACGCGGCTTTTCGAGTTCTACTGCCAAGCGGCAGCCTATAACGCAAGTTCGGTCTACTACATGACCGACGAAGTATCGGGCGTGCGGCAGTTGCAGTTCACCGAGCCCGAAATGGATATCCGTTACGAGAACAATGACAGCGACGGCAAACTGCTGGGCATGGATATCATGGGCTTCCGCACAACCGGCTGGGCGGCCAATTCCGAATATGACGAAGACGCCAAGACGCTGACCACGTTCAACAAATGGCGCGGCATCGGCGACGCCTCGGACAAGGGGATATACCTGTTCCGTAACGGCGATTTCTCCCTCGTCCAATATGATGTGGACGCGTCTTACGATGGCGAGGAGAACCCGCAGACGGTGGTCGACTACAACACCGCGCCGTAGGGATCTTACCAGGAACCGCCGCGCTCAAGCAGTCCTTCACATTCGCCTTCTCGTTTCAGGCCGGGAACGCATCGGCCGGAAGAAGGCGCGAATGTCCTCGACCAGAAGACTCGGTTCCTCCAGCGCAGCGAAATGGCCGCCTCGCGGCATCGATGTCCATCGCTGAACGTCAAAGACCCGCGCCACCCAGGATCGAGGCGGCATCGGCAACTCGCGAGGGAAAAGCGCTACCCCAAATGGCGGCGAAACGCGTTCCAGCGTCTCGAACGCAAGAGGGAACAGTCGATTCTCCTTGTAGAGTCGCAAGGACGAGGTGAGCGCGTTGCTGAACCAATAGAGAGAAACATCCGTAAGGAGCGTGTCCATGCCGAAGGTGCGCTCCACGTCACCGTCGCAATCGCTCCAGCTACGGAACTTCTCGATCATCCAGGCTGCGAGACCGATCGGCGAGTCTGTCAGAGCATAAGCAAGCGTCTGAGGCTTCGTGCCCTGCAGATGGGCATAGGCGCCCTCCGTTGCCGTCCAGGCCGCGGCCTTTTCCAGAAAGGCCTGCTCCTCAACGGTGACAGGTGGCAGACCTGCACCCAAGGGTGGCCGATAGCTCCCGGGAATGTAATTGACGTGGACGCCAAGCACGCTTTCGGAATGGAGCCGTGCCATCCAGGCGGAAACGCCCGCGCCGATGTCGCCTCCTTGGGAAGCGAAGCGGTCGTAGCCGAGCCCCCGCATCAACTGTACCCATAACTCCGCGATACGGCCGGAATGGAAGCCTGGTTCCGTCGGCGCCTGGGAAAAGCCGTATCCGGGCAAGGAGGGAACTACCACGTGGAAAGCGTCGGCCGGGTCACCACCATGGGCAGCTGGGTCTGCCAGCAATGGAATGACGTGTTCCATTTCGATGAACGAGCCGGGCCAGCCATGCGTTATGATCAGCGGCAGCGGCGCCGGTCCGTTGCCTGGCTGGTGGACAAAGTGGACATCTAGGTTGTTCAGCCTCGTCAGATATTGCGGCAGCCGGTTCAGCCGCGCCTCTTGCACTCTCCAGTCGAAGCGGTCTCGCCAGTAATCCGCAAGGCGCTTGATGAACGGCAGCTCGGCCCCATCGCTCCAGCCCGCTTCGCTTAGCGGAATTGGCCATCGTGTTGCGCTAAGCCGGCGCTGGAGATCTTCAAGTTGTTCGTTCGGAATTTGGATCTTGAAGGGGTGGGCGTCCATCGCTGTGCTTCCGATCTGTTGGATCATATCAGCCTACCCCAGTAAGGATATCGGCCGAACCATGATCGCCAAAACCAACGGGCACCTCGGGGCCATATGCCTCAGGGCGCTTTCGACAGCATCCAGTTCAACGTTTGGCGCCAGTCTACCATGCGGATCGGCGTGCCATGGGTGCCGGTCTCGAACCGGACGAACCGGGTCGGATAGGCTTTCGAGTTCGCAATGATGGAGCGGAAGAAGGCCTCCTGCTTCTCCACGGGAAAGACCGGGTCCTTGCTGCCCTGGCCGAAGAACACCGGCACATGGCGCCTGTAGGCCGGGCTCGACAGGAAACTGTCATCCCACAGCGAGCCGAGCAGCAGCAGCCCGTTGATGCGCCGTCCCGTATCGCTGCGGCCGGCCAGCTTCCAGCACAGCGCGCCGCCCATCGAGCCACAGGCGACGAAGATTTTCGCGTCCGGCGAGGCCTCGGCATAGTGGCCGATCAGCGCCGCGACCTGGGCCGCGCCCTTGTCGCCGAAATCGGTGAAATCGGGTGAGAGATAGAGGCCGCCATTGCCGGCCATCAGGTTCTTGATTCGGTTGAAGTTGCCGCCGAAGGTGAAGTCGTCGACGCCCTGCTTGCGGCTGCCGCCCTGCCCGTGCAGGTAAAGCACGATGATACCGGCGCCTTCGGTCTTGCCTACGGCGACATGCCTGACATCGCCGGCATCGGTTTTCAGCATCAAATCCCGCTGCACCTTGCGCACGCCGGTGTCGGTATACTTAGCCTGCACGCGCTTTTCCGGCACTTCGTCGCGGTCGTTGATGTCGCGCATCTCGCGATAGTCGATGACGGTGTAGGCGCCTTTGTCCGTGGACGAGAGCGTCGCCGGATAGGCGAAGAGGTCATCCTTGTAGGGTTTTAGTTCGAGGGCGTCGGCGTGAGAGGCGGAGAACAGGAAAAAGAGCGAAATCAGAAGGCTATGGAGCGCGGCCGCCCCCCTCTGGCCTGCCGGCCATCTCCCCCTCAAGGGGGGAGATTGGATATCACGCCGCCTTCCGCCAATCTTCAAAGCTGCAGGATAGACGCCGCCATCGAGGCTGCTGATCTCCCCCCTTGAGGGGGAGATGGCCGGCAGGCCAGAGGGGGGTAGAAGCGCTAAGGCAAGTAAAGAGAGAGCCATACTGCATGGCATGCGTTTTTCGGCTTCGCTTTGTCAATCCTGCAACACGCCGCCGGCGTCTTCCAGCGCCTCGCGGGTGTCGACATCGATCGACGCGCCGTCGCCGATCTCGACGTCGACGACATCCAGTCCCTCGGCCTCGACCAGATGGCGGGCGCCGGTGTCGCCCTCGAGGTGAGCGATCCCTCCAAACAGCGCGCGTGGCAGCAGCACCGGATTGCCGCGGCGGCCGTCATGGGCGGCACGCACCACTGAGCGGCCGCCGTCCCTACGGAAGGCCTCGATCAACCGGTCGAGATCGGCCGATGAGATACCCGGCATGTCGCCGAGGACGATCATGGCGCCGGCCGCCTCGGCTCCAACGCGGGCAATGCCGGCTTTTAGAGACGAGGACAGGCCGTCGGCAAAATCCGGGTTGTCGGCAAAGATCACGTCGAGGCCCGAGAGAGCGGCGTGCACCCGCTCGCGCTGATGGCCGGTGACGACAACGGTGGCAGAAGCCTTGGAATCGAGCGCCCGTTCAGCGGTGCGGCGCACCAGCGGCTTGCCGTCGAACAGCGCCAGAAGCTTGTTCGGCCCGCCCATGCGGCTGGAGCGACCGGCGGCCAGAAGCACGATCTCGACCTTCAGCCCGGCTCTCGCCGGCAGCGGCTCGCGCGGCTGCGGCCTGGTCGGGATTTCCATCAAGAGGCCGCCAACGCCCATGCCGGCGATGTCCTTGGCGGTGACGTCGAGACCGGCGATCAGCCTGTCGAGCACCCAATCGAAACCGTTCTCCTTGGGGCTGCGGGCGCAACCGGGCGCGCCGATGACGCGCTTGCCGTCGAGCGTGCCCAGCACCAGCAGATTGCCGGGATCGACGGGCATGCCCGCGCGGATCACCGTGCCACCTGCTGCCTCGATCGCCGCCGGAACGACATCGTTGAAATCGCTCATCGCCGAGGCGCCGAAGATCACCACCATGTCGTTGTCGCGCGCCAGCGCGGCCGCTGCATCGGCGACGGGCGCAATCTCGTGCGGCGTGCGGCGCTCCGTCGTCAGCCGGGCGCCGGAGCGTGCCAGCCGCGCTTCGGTGACGCGCAGCGTTTTGTCGAGCACGCTGGGCTTGATGCCGGGCAGCATCGTCTGAATGACGCCGATGCGCACCGGATGGTAGGCGTTGACGGCGAAGATCTCGCCGCCGGCGCAGATCTTCGTCACCTTGTCGACCAGAGCCGTGGCAACAGCGAACGGGATGATCTTGACCGTCGCCACCATTTGCCCCGTCTCGACAGGTGCGTGCTGCGCCAGCGTGGCGATGGTGATGGTCGGGTCGACCGCATTGATGGCGTCGATCATGGCGGCATCGACGGTGAAGAGACCGGCGGCCTTGGCATGGAGGTTGACGCGGCCGGTCGCGGCCGGTTTTGCCTCGATGTTGCGGTGGGCCATGCTGGCAGCAATCTTTTCGGCCGCCGCATCCTCGCTGAGGTCATCGGCGGCAAGCACCGCCACGACGATCTCGGTAATGCCGGCCGCCTTCAGCACCGCCACGTCCTGCGTGCTCAGCCTGTGCGCCTTGCGGAAACGCCGCTCGCCCGCCGTCGTGGCATGCGCCAGCACCGCGCCTTGCGCCTGATCGATCGCGATCGGCCCGAACTTCACGCCGCCGCGCCTTTGGCTTCGAGACCGCGCGAGCGAAAGGCGTGGATCGTCTGCGCCAGGATGGCGACGGCGATCTCGGCCGGGCTCGCCGCGCCAATGTCGATACCGATCGGTGCGTGGATGCGGGCGATCTGGTCGGCGCTGGCGCCGAGCGCCAGCAGGCGCTCGACGCGCCTGGCGTGTGTTTTGCGGCTGCCGAGTGCGCCGACATAGAAACAGTTGGCGTCGAGCGCGGCCTTCAGTGCGAAATCGTCGATCTTCGGATCATGGGTGACGGCGGCGAGCGCCGTATAGCTGTCGAGCGGCTGGCGCTTCACCACATCCTCCGGCCATTCGGCATGCAGGGCTACATCGGGAAAACGGTCCGGGGTGGCGAAGGCGGTGCGCGGATCGACGATCTCCAAGGGATAGCCGGCGATCCTGGCCATCGGCGCCAGCGCCTGACTGATATGGACGGCGCCGACTACCACCAGGCGCGGCTGCGGCAAATGCGCGTTGAGGAAGAAGGTGCGCCCTTCAGCCTCGACCGAACCGGAATTGCCGGTGCGAAATGCCTTGGCGATCGCTTGCCCGAGTTCCCCGGCAACCTGGTCGCCTTCGCGCACGATGCGGTCGCGGCCGTCGCCGAGATCGGTGACCAGGATCGCGGCGCGGCGGGCCCGGCGTTCGGCATTGAGCGTTTTGAGAGCGTAGGGATCCATGCCTAACCAAGCCGCTCCACATAGACCTTGATGCGGCCGCCGCAGGACAGGCCGACCTGCCAGGCGGTTTCGTCGGCAACGCCGAACTCCAGCATCTTCGCTTTCCCCGAGTCGATGACGTCCATCGCCTCGCTCACCACAGCACCCTCGACGCAGCCGCCCGAGACCGAGCCGTGGAAATTGCCTTCGGCGTCGATGACCAAGTGGCTGCCGACCGGCCTCGGCGCCGAACCCCAGGTCTCGACCACCGTGGCGATGGCAACATCCTTGCCGTCCTTCATCCAACCTTCCGCGATGATCAAGGGGTCGCGGGCCTCATCGAGATAGATGCTGTTGTCCATGATCGCTTGCCTCAAAGTCTGTTTTCTCTGGGAGCCTGTTTTCGGAATCCAATATGGCTATGCGGCGCGCCTGACACCAGCGTCCAGCCAGCGACGCGGATCGACCGAAGCGGCGGATTTCTTGTCCAGCGAGGCGCAGAGGTCGGCCAGCGCATCGAGATTGTGCACCGAGCGGAACTCGTCGACATGAGGCAGCATCGCTCTGACGCCGCGGGCGCGGGCCTCGAAACCGTCGAAGCGCAATAGGGGATTCAGCCAGATCAGCCGCCGGCAGGTTTTGTGCAGGCGATCCATCTCCTCCGACAGGCCGGAAACATCGTCGCGCTCCAAACCGTCGGTGATCAAAAGCACCACCGCGCCCTGCCCGAGCACGCGGCGTGACCAGTGCTTGTTGAACTCCGCCAGCGTATCGCCGATGCGGGTGCCGCCCGACCAGTCCTTCACCGCCGCCGAGCAGTCGGCAAGGGCGGCATCGGGGTCGCGATGGCGCATCTGCCGCGTGAGATTGGTCAGTCGCGTGCCGAAGACGAAGGTGTGCACGCGCCGCCGTTTTTCGGTCAGCGCATGCAGAAAGTGCAGGAAGATGCGCGTGTACTGGCTCATCGAACCGGAGATATCGGCGAGAACCACCAGCGGCGGATGCACTTCGCGGGCTGAGCGGAATTTCGGCAGGATCAGTTCGCCGCCGGTGCGCGCGGCCGAGCGCATCATGGCGCGTGGATCGATACGGCGGCCATGCAGGTCTGCCTTGAAGCGTCGGGTACGGACCATGTCGAACGGCAGCCGCAGCCGGGCAATCGCCTTCTTGGCGTCTGCCATCTCGTCGGCATTCATCTGGGCAAAGTCCTTGCCGCGCAGCACTTCATTCCCGGAGAAGGTTAGCCGGGCGTCGACTTCGATCTCCGGGATTTCCCTGACCGGCCGATTCTTCTCGTGGCCTTCGAACATGGCCTGGCTGACGCGGTTTTCTGCCGCGCGCGGCTTTTGCTTCTCCCTGGTGTCGGGCGCCACCGGCGAGAACATCACCAGAAGTTTCTCGATCAGCTCGCGCGATTTCCAGAACAGCCGGAAGGCTTCGTCGAAAACAGGGTGATCCTCGTGCCGCGACACCAGCACGGCATGCAGCGTCCAGTAGAAATCGTCGCGCGAACCGATGCCGGCTGCAAGCACCGCCTCGATCCCATCCTTGACCGAAGCCGGCCCGACCCGCATGCCGGATTTGCGCAACGTGCGGGCGAAATAGACAATGTTGTCGGCGATGCGCCCGTCTTCCGTCGCCTCTCTGGGGTCGGTCTCTTTGGGGTAAGCACCCGGCGCCTTCACTGCCCTACTCCGCCGCCGCCAGTTCGGCCTTGACCTCATCGAGGATGCGCCGGCCCTCGCCCGCGCCGATGCGGGCAATGTCGTCCTGGTATTTCAACAAAACGCCGATCGTGTCGGAGACGGTCTCGGGATCGAGCGCCACCTTGTCGAGTTCGGTCAGCGCGCCGGCCCAGTCGATGGTTTCGGCGACACCCGGCGCCTTGAACAGCTCGACCCGGCGCAGCTTCTGGATGAACGACACCACTTCCGCGGAAAGTCGGCTGTTGGCCTGCGGCACCTTGCGGCGCACGATCTCCAGCTCGCGCTCGGCATTGGGATAGTCGACCCAGTGATAGAGGCAGCGCCGCTTCAGCGCGTCGTGGATTTCGCGGGTGCGGTTGGTGGTGATGATGACGATCGGCGGCTCCTCCGCCTTGATCGTGCCAAGCTCGGGCACCGTCACCTGGAAATCGGACAGGATTTCGAGCAGGAACGCCTCGAAGGCTTCGTCGGTGCGGTCGAGCTCATCGATCAGGAACACCGGGGCCGCACCCGCCTTGCCGGTCAGCGCATCGAGCACCGGCCGGCGGATCAGGTATTTTTCGGAAAAGACATTGCGCTCCATGTCGGAGCGGTCGACCGAGCCTGCCGCCTCCTCCATGCGGATCTCTATCATCTGCGCGGCGTAATTCCACTCATAGACAGCGGACGAGACGTCGAGCCCTTCATAGCATTGCAGGCGGATCAGCCGGCGGCCGAGTGCCTGCGCCAGCACCTTGGCGATCTCGGTCTTGCCGACGCCGGCCTCGCCCTCGAGGAAGAGCGGCCGCTGCATGCGCAGCGACAGGAACAGCACCGTTGCGAGCGAGCGGTCCGCGACATAGTCCGCGCCGGTCAGGAGATCGAGCGTTTCGTCGATCGTCCGCGGCGCGGGGCGCGGTTTCAGCTCGGTCATTCTTTCTCCGTTGCCGCCTCTGCTCCGCTCTGCAGCACGTGGTAGTCGCGGGCGTGGTAGATCAGCGGCCGCAAATTATCGCCCATCCGCAGGCCTGTCACCTTGCCAAAAAGCACACGATGGGTGGCGAGATCCTTGGTGTCCATCAATTCGCAGTCGAAAACCGCAAGAGCGCCCTTCAGGGTAGGCGCGCCCGTCGATATGACATCCCACTCGCCAAGCGCGAAACGCTCATCGGCCGACAGCCCGGTCAGGCCTGAAAACGCCACTGATAGCGGCTGCTGGTGCGAAGCCAGCGTGTTCAGCGCAAACCGGCCGTTTTGCACGAACAGCTCGTTCTTGGCATTCTCGCGGTTGAGACAGACGAGAACCGTCGGCGGCGTGTCCGACACCGAACAGGCGGCAATCACCGTCGTGCCGCGTTTGCCGGCGGGCCCGTCGGTGGTCACCACATGGACGTGGCCGGCAAAATGCGCCATCGCGTCGCGATAGGCCTGAGGCCCTATGTCGTTCAACTTCAACACCGATGATTTTCCATAAGCGGGAACCCAAGCGTTATATATGGCGGCACACAATAGGCCACAAGCGAAGTGGTTGACGCCAATCCGCAATTCCCGTGTTGCGCCTGGGGCGGGCAGCCTTTAGGTCTTGGCACAAGAGACGCTGGAAGCATGCGACCGGCACGGAGGAATTCGTCGTCAGAATGCGACCCCTAACAGCTGTAATAGCGGCACTGCTCTGGCTGCTGCCGGCAAGCGCCGGCGCGCAGACTTTGCTTGTCGGCGTCGCCGCACCCCTGTCCGGTCCGTCGGCGATACTTGGCAAGCAGATCGAGGCGGGTGCTGCCCTGGCAGCAGAAGCCAACGGCGCCGAGATCAAGACGGTCGACGATGCCTGCACCGCCGATGGCGGGGCTGCCGCCGCCAGGGAATTCGCCGCTGCGAAGGTCGATATCGTCGTCGGCTTCCTCTGCACCGAGGCGATCCAGGCGGCGCTGCCGATCCTCAAGGACGCCAACATACCGGTCATCACCGTTGGCGTGCGCACCGAAAGCCTGACCGACCGCCGCGCCAAAACCGGCTGGCCGGTCTACCGGCTGGGGCCACGCGGCGACGACGAGCGCAATGCGGTGGCCGGCATCCTGACCCGGCTGTGGCAGAGCGAATTGTTCGCCATCGTCGATGACGGGACCATCTATGGCCGCGAAATCGCCGAGACGCTGCGCGCAGCGGCCGAACAGGCGGCGCTGAGGCCGGTCTTCACAGACACGTTCCGGCCGCAGCTCGACAACCAGATCGGGCTGATTGGCCGGCTTAAGAAATCAGGCGCCACGCATGTCTTTGCTGGTGGCGACGGCGACGACATCGCCATTATGGGCCGCGACGCCGGCCAGCTCGAGGCCGGCATCGTCTTTGCCGGCGGCGAGAATTTGCGCACGCCACCCGGCGATGTGCCTTACGCCGTCGGCACGCTGATGATCGCGCCGCCGGAATGGGCCGATGTCGCCGATCCCACGGTGCTGGCGGCGTTTACGGCCAAAAACATCGCGCCGGATGGCTATGCCTTGCCGGCCTATGCGGCGGTGGAGATTGCCAAGGCGGCCTCGGCCCCGGCCGCGCCCGAGACCTCGGGCAAGGGGCTGGCCGACGCGCTAACCGGGCATGATTTCACCACCGCGATCGGCCCGCTGCGGTTCGACGACAAAGGCGATCTGAGCCAAAACCTCTATCGCGCCTTCCGCTTCGACGGGACGCGTTTCGTGCCGGCGGAGACGAATTGATGTTTCGCACCGGGCCGCGCAATCTGATCACCGATGTCGCCGGCCTGCGCGTCGGCAACGCGTCGGACGCAAGGTTGAAATCGGGCGTCACGACCGTGCTGTGCGATGAACCGGCGGTCGGTGGCGTGCAGATCCTCGGCGGCGCGCCGGGCACGCGCGAGACCGACCTGCTCGAACCGCACAATTCCATCGAGGCGGTCCATGCCGTGGTTCTTTCGGGCGGTTCGGCCTTCGGCCTCGACGCCGCATCGGGCGTGCAGGCGGCGTTGCGTGAAAACGGCATAGGCATCGATGTCGGCGGCTTTCGCGTGCCGATCGTGCCGGCGGCGATCCTGTTTGACCTGCGCAACGGCGGCGACAAGGATTGGGGCCGTTATCCTCCCTACCGCGACCTCGGCTACGAAGCCGCCCAGGCGGCAACAGTCGAATTTCCGCTCGGCACAATTGGCGCCGGCACCGGCGCGCTAAGCTCCGGGCTGAAGGGCGGCCTCGGCTCGGCCTCGACCGTGCTCGACAGCGGCATCACCATCGGCGCGCTGGCCGCCGCCAACCCGACCGGCTCGGTGACGATTGCCCGTACACGCTATTTCTGGGCGGCGCCCTTCGAGATCGGCGATGAGTTCGGCGGGCTTGGTTATCCCTCGCCAATGCCGGACGATGCTAGGCGGATCCTGTTGAAATACCGCGACAAGCGTGTCGGTGGACAAGCCGAGGCCGGTGGCAACACCACCATCGCCGTCATCGCCACCGATGCCGTGCTGTCCAAGGCAGCAGCCAAGCGGCTGGCCATTTCAGCGCATGACGGCTTCGTGCGCGCCATCTGGCCGGTGCACACGCCGGCCGACGGCGATCTGGTGTTCGCGCTGGCGACGGGGAAGAGCGGCATAGAACTCAGTGCCGACGATGCCGTCGATTTCTTTGCCGCCGCCGGCGCCACCATGGCGCGCGCCATCAGCCGCGGCATCCATGCCGCGACGCCGGCCGAAGGCGATCTGTTTGCGGTGTGGTCGTCGCGCTGACTTTCAATCAGGTCGGGTCGGACTCTTCTTCCTCGAAGCTGACCGCGACATCCGAATTCGCCGACAGCCAGACTTTCTGGCCCTCGACCTCGGCAAGCAGGCTCAAGGGAATGTAGTGGTGATGCCCCTGATGGGCGCCCTCGCCGCTGTCGGCCTTGGTCAACTTGATCCGCTCGCCATCGACCCGGTCGACGGTGCCGATGTGAACGCCGTCGGCGCCGATCACTTCCATATGCTCGCGAATCTTGCTGGCCTCATTCATGGGGTGTTCTCCTTTTGAAAACGATCGACGATAACAAACAGAGGCGAAATTGGATGCATCGCCTTTTGAATGGCACGATGTTTTGACTGTCTCGTGATAGGGAACGATCGAACCACGGCAGGCGGAGCGGAACCCCGATGCGAAATCTCGTCCTGATTGGCGTTTGCCTGCTGGTCCATCTGGCATCCGCCATCGCCGCCCGAGCGGGCGATGTCGCCGAGCTTGAAATCCTCGGCTTCAGCAAGGATGGCGGCGTCTTCGCCTTCGAGGAATATGGTGTGGCAGACGGTTCGGGCTTTCCCTATGCCAATCGCCACTACATCAACACCGCCGACGACACGTTCCTGAAGGGCACGCCAATCCGGGTCCGGCTGGAGGATGAGACCGCCTCGCTCGAGACGGCCCGTCAGCAAGCCAGGCAAAAAGGCGAAGCAATCATTGCCCAGGCCGAGCTTACCGCCAACCGCGGCATCACCGCCGGCTTCAACCCGGTGACCGAACTGTCGGCCGACCCGTTCCGCATGGTGGTGAACCCACGGCCGATCTTTTCGCCGGTCGACCCGCCGCTGGAATTCCGGCTGGACGAGATCGGCATGAATGACACCGAAAGCTGTCAGAGCCAGGGCGAGGTCAACGGTTTTCGCCTGCTGCGGATCGAGGCCAGGGATGGCGGCCAGACCCATCTGCTGCATGAGGATAAATCGATCCCGAAAAGCCGTGGCTGCCCGAACGGCTACAGGATCGGCGCGGTGCAGACGTTCTCGATGGACAGCATCAGCGCCTATGCGGTGCTGATCGCGGTGCGCCAATACGGCTTCGAAGGGCCGGATTTTCGCTGGATCGCCGTGACCGGACGCCTGTGACAGCGCTCGATCAATCCAGCTGGCGCAAGCGCGCCGGAAATCGCGTCAGCCGCGCCATACCATCGACGGGCGCGGCGCTTGTCGGCGCCTTGCTGTGGGCGATGGCCATGGGCGCCAGCGCGCTGACCGGTCTTTGGCTCGACAGTTGGGAGACCCCGGAAAAGATCCGCTTCGTCGTCCTGCTGTTTGCGACCGGCGCGGCATTGGCCTTTCCCGTCGGGTTGTTCGCGGCGCGGCTGGTCTCGCTCGACCGGCATTGGGAGGTGGCGTTCGCCGCCGCCTTCGTCTGCCTGCTTGCCACGACGCTCGCCTTCACCGGCGGGTTGTTTGCGCTGCAATACCGCTCCTATTATGCCGAATGGCACGCGGAGGCCTTCACCGCCCGGTGGGCGTTCGAACTGGTCTTCACCTCGCTGACGGCGCTCTACCAGTTCGTGGTGCTGGGTATCAGGCTCTATTTTCCGCTCGGATTCATCGCGCTTGCCGCCGCCAGCGTGTGGTTTGCACGCCAGCAGCGTTGAGCATTCGGTCCGCCTCTGATAGGAGGCGCACTTAACCACCGACATATCAGGACTGACGGATGATCCCTCGCTATTCCCGGCCGGAAATGGTCGCCATCTGGTCGCCGGAAACCCGCTTCCGCATCTGGTTCGAGATCGAGGCCCATGCCTGCGATGCGCTGGCCGAGCTCGGCGTCATTCCCAGGGAAGCCGCCAAGACCATCTGGGAAAAAGGCGGCGCCGCCCAATTCGACGTCGGCAAGATCGACGAGATCGAGGCCGTCACCAAGCACGACGTCATCGCCTTCCTCACCCATCTCGCCGAATTCGTCGGGCCGGATGCGCGTTTCATCCACCAGGGCATGACCTCATCGGATGTTCTCGACACCTGCCTTGCGGTGCAGCTCGGCCGCGCCAGCGATATCCTGCTGGCCGACCTCGACGGCCTGCTCGCCGCGCTGAAGCGCCGGGCCTTCGAGCACAAGGACACCGTCACCATCGGCCGCAGCCACGGCATTCATGCCGAGCCGACCACGTTCGGCGTCAAGCTGGCGCAGGCCTATGCCGAGTTCTCACGCTGCCGCGAGCGGCTGGTGCACGCGCGAGAGGATATTGCCACCTGCGCCATATCGGGCGCGATCGGCACCTTCGCCAACATCGATCCCTATGTCGAAGAACATGTGGCGAAAAAGCTTGGGCTGAAGCCGGAGCCGGTGTCGACGCAGGTCATCCCTCGCGACCGCCATGCCATGTTCTTTGCCACGCTCGGCGTCATCGCCTCGTCGGTCGAGCGGCTGGCGACCGAGATCCGCCATCTGCAGCGCACCGAGGTGCTGGAAGCGGAAGAGTATTTTTCGCCGGGCCAGAAGGGCTCGTCGGCAATGCCGCACAAGCGCAACCCGGTGCTGACCGAAAACCTCACCGGCCTTGCCCGCATGGTGCGCTCCATGGCCTTGCCGGCGATGGAGAATGTCGCGCTCTGGCACGAGCGCGACATTTCGCATTCCTCGGTCGAGCGCATGATCGGCCCGGACGCCACGATAACACTCGATTTCGCGCTGTCGCGGTTGACCGGCGTCATCGACAAATTGCTGGTCTATCCCGACAACATGCTGAAGAACATGAACAAGTTCCGTGGCCTTGTGCATTCGCAGCGCGTGCTTTTGGCGCTGACGCAAGCCGGCGTCAGCCGCGAGGACGCCTACCGCCTGGTGCAGCGCAACGCCATGAAGGTATGGGAACATGGCGCTGATTTCCTTGAGGAATTGTTGGCCGACAAGGAAGTCACCGCAGCGCTGCCCGAAGCCGAGATCCGCGAGAAATTCGACCTGGGCTATCAGACCAAGCATGTCGATACGATCTTCAAGCGGGTTTTCGGATAGGATCTTCCATGCGGCTGGATGTCCTTTCCGACATCCATGGGAATCTGCGCGCGCTTGAGGCGGTTCATGCGCAGATCAAAGACGCTTCTCCCGACATCATCGTCAATCTGGGCGATTGTCTCTCCGGGCCGCTATGGCCTGAAGAAACCGCGCAATATCTGATTGCACAGAATTGGCCGACCGTGCGCGGCAATCACGACCGTGTGCTGGTCGAGCCGCCTGCTTCCGGGTTGGAAGACGTCGATGCTTTCACTCACCAACGCCTGTCCCAGGCGTCATTGACCTGGCTCTCGGCATTGCCGGTCGCCCTGTCGCCTGCCCCGGACATCCTGCTTTGCCACGGCAGCCCGAGTGACGACAACGTGTTCCTGCTCGAGCAAGATGGAGGCAGCCACTTCCACCCGTCCAATGAAAAGCAGATCAGGCACAAGCTCGGCAGCGCCGGCGCCGGGCTGACCTTGTGCGGCCATACACATACGCCGCGCCTTGTGCGCTTGTCGGACAACCGGACAATCCTCAATCCCGGCAGCGTCGGCGTCCAGGCATTCCCCGGCCTGACCGTGACCGGCAGTCCGCATGCCCGCTACGCCATCGCGACGCGCAAGGACGGACAATGGTCGTTCAGCCATCACGTGGTCAATTATGACTGGACCGAAGCATCCGGCCGCGCCACGGCGACCGGATTCGACAACTGGGCGCACGGGCTGCTGACGGGCTACGCCGCCGGCTCGGTGTAGGACCCGAACCGCCGCTCAGCCTGCGGTGCCCGGCACGGTGCGGATAACCGTGCCCCACGGATCTTCACGGCTCGTTTCCTCGGTTGCCTTGTCCGAGCGCATCTCGACCCAGGCCAGCCCCGAGCGGGACGGATCGCGGCGGCCGGCGCCGGCGCTGTGCCACGAATTGCCACCGATATGATGGTGGTAGCCTCCCGACGACAGGAACACCGCCTGCCCTCCATACTTAGCGACCGTGTCGAAGCCAAATTCGTCGTGCCACCAGGCCTCGGCATCTTCCGGCCGGCCGACGCGCAGATGGACATGGCCGATAATGCTGTTTTGCGGCGCGCCCTGCCAGCCGGCGTCACCGGCCGGCACGCTGCCAACCACGGCGGCCAGATTCAGCCGCTCGGTCGCCATGGCGATCTTGTCGCCGTTCCACTTCCACTCCTGCGGCAGACGGTCCCTATAGATTTCAATGCCGTTGCCTTCGGGGTCGGTCAGGTACAAAGCCTCGCTGACCAGATGGTCGGAGGCGCCCTCGATGCGGATCTTGTTGGCGGCGGCATGGTTTATCCAACGGCCGAGATCGGCGCGGCTGGGCAGAAGGAAAGCGGTGTGGAAAAGGCCGGCGCTGCGCGGATCGTCGGGCTTGGCCGCTGCGTCAGGCTCGATGACCAGCAGCGGGCGCTCTGCAGCGCCCAGCGTGATGGCGCCATCGGCGCGGCTCAATTCCTGCAGGCCGACAACAGCCCGGTAGTAATCGGCAAGTCCTTCGGCGTCGCGCGCCTTCAGGCCCACGCGTGAAACGCTGACGGGGGTCGTCGCGGCAAAAGGCAGTTCGCTCATAAAACTCTCCGTTCAGCGCATTATCCCAGGCCGCGCCACCAGTCTATTCTGTTGTCGATCTCTTCCTGCCTCAAATCGTCGATCCTGATCGTTCACACAAGATGGAAAGAATCGAACAGGTTGTTCACGATTGTGATGCACCGCATGCGTCAGCGCGGGTTGCACGAGACACGGCCGCTCGCTATCTCAGCGCCATGAAAGTCAAAGACGCAGATATTCTGATCGTGCCGGGCTACACCAATTCCGGCCCCGAACACTGGCAGACACGCTGGCAGTCGAAACTGTCGACGGCGCGCCGGGTCGAGCAGGCGGAGTGGTCGAAGCCGGTGCGCGAGGACTGGACGACGAGCGTGGCGAACGCTGTCAACGAGGCCGAGCGGCCGGTGGTGATCGTTGCCCATTCGCTCGGTGTGGCGGCCGCGGTGCAGGCCATTCCGCAGTTCAGGAAGCCGGTCGCCGGCGCGTTTTTTGTCGCGCCGCCCGACGTCGCCAACCCGGAGATAAGGCCGCGTCACCTGATGACCTTTGGTCCCTATGCGCGCGAACCGCTGCCCTTCCCGTCCATCGTCATCGCCAGCCGCAACGATCCGTTCTGCGCCTTCGAGGTTGCCGAGGACATTGCCGCTGCCTGGGGTTCGCTGTTCATCGATGCCGGCGAAACCGGTCACCTCAATGAGGATGCCGGCTTCGGCCCGTGGCCGGAAGGGTCGATGACCTTCGCCAAGTTCCTGACCGACCTCAAGGCCTGACCGGGCAAGGCACCACGCCTCAGCCCTTTATCGAATCGTTCATGCTTTTGATGAGTATCTTTGCGCCGAGCGAAATCAGCGCATGGTCCGAGCCCATCGCCAGCAGCCGGTAGCCCATCGCCACGACGCGGCCGGCAATCGCCGGCTCAACGACGTAGATCGCCGCATGCTTGCCCGCCTTGCGCGTCCGCTCGGCGATGGAGGCGACGGTTTCCATCATGCTTTCCAGCGTCGAATTGACGGTGGCGCCATTCGACCAGGCGATGGAGAAATCCGATGGGCCGAGGAAGATGCCGTCAATGCCCGGCGTGTCGAGGATGCCGTCCAGCGCATCGAGTGCGGCGCGCGTTTCGACCATGGCAAAGGCCATGGTGCGTTGATTGGTGTCGCGCAGCCATTCGGCGTGGTCGCCTTTGCCATGGCGCGGAAAAGCATAGGTCGGGCCCCAGGAGCGCTCGCCCATCGGCGGATATTTCATCGCCGCGGCAAAGAGTTTTGCATCGGCCACCGAATTCACCATCGGTGCAATCACCGCCTCGGCACCGAAATCGAGGGCGCGGCTGGCCATGTCGAAGCGGCCGACCGGAATGCGCACCAGCGCCGGCTTGTTGGCGGCCAGCACCGGCACCAGGCCGCGCAAGACCGAGTCTTCGTGGTGTCCGCCATGCTGCATGTCGAGCGTGACGGCGTCAAAACCCTGCTTGGCGATGATTTCGACCGTCAAAGCGTCCGGAACGCCGGACCAGGCGGTGAACAGCGTTTCATCCGCCGCCAGGCGTGACTTCAGGGACATGGGTGCTTTCCTCGTTGGGTAGAGCCTTGTAACAGGCCTACGCACAGTTTCAGCCGGAAAAGGCTGAAAAGGCAAAGAAAAACCGCCCGGCTGGACCGGGCGGTCGATTGGTCCAGCGCTACTCGCTCTAGGTGTTCTTGATCTGCTCGATCGCCTGCGCCATCAATTCGTCCATGGTGCGGCGGATCTGGTGATCCGACTGGTCGACGCCGGCGGCGTCGAAATCCTTGCGGATCTTGCGGAATACGTCGTGATCGCCAGCTTCCTCGATGTCGGAAACCACAACTTCCTTGGCATAGGCGTCGGCGTCAGTGCCGGACTTGCCCAGCTTTTCGGCTGCCCACAGGCCAAGCGCCTTGTTGCGGCGTGCCGAAGCCTTGAAGCGAAGTTCTTCGTCGAAGGCGAATTTGCGCTCAAAACCCTCTTCGCGGTCTTTCATGCTGCTCATGGCTTCCCTCCGATGAAATCGATTCGCGTTGGTGATGGATATGTGTGCTGCCGCAGCACAAACCAAAAGGGCGCGGGCCGGTCAATATGCTACATCGCTTGCTGCGCTGCGGCATTTCATTCCTGAAAGCGGTCGATGGAAAGGATTTGCCGATTGAGCAAACGCTGTGATTGGGATAGACCCGGCATTGAACCCCACCCGTCGCCGCACCAATTTAGGCAGACGGACAGGAACTGGTCGCTTGCCGCCTGCCCGCAAATCCAGAGAAAAATCAGATGAAAAATCGCCGCCGCATTTATGAAGGCAAGGCCAAGATCCTCTATGAGGGACCGGAACCGGGCACACTTATCCAGTTCTTCAAGGATGATGCGACCGCATTCAACAAGAAGAAACATGAGGTCATCGACGGCAAGGGTGTGCTCAACAACCGCATTTCCGAGTACATCTTCAACCATCTGAACCGCATGGGCATTCCGACCCACTTCATCCGCCGGCTCAACATGCGCGAGCAGTTGATCAAGGAAGTCGAGATTATTCCGCTCGAAGTGGTGGTGCGCAATGTCGCCGCCGGCTCGCTGTCCAAGCGCCTCGGCATCGAGGAAGGCACCGTTCTGCCGCGCTCGATCATCGAATTCTATTATAAGGCCGATGCGCTCGACGATCCGATGGTGTCGGAAGAGCACATCACCGCTTTCGGCTGGGCAAGCCCGCAGGAGATCGACGACGTCATGGCGCTGGCCATCCGCGTCAACGACTTCCTCTCCGGCCTGTTCATGGGTGTCGGCATCCAACTCGTCGATTTCAAGATCGAATGCGGCCGCCTGTTCGAGGGCGACATGATGCGCATCGTCGTTGCCGACGAGATCTCGCCGGATTCGTGCCGGCTGTGGGACGTGGCAACGCAGGACAAGCTCGACAAGGACCGTTTCCGCCGCGATATGGGCGGCCTCGTCGAAGCCTATCAGGAAGTTGCCCGCCGCCTCGGCATCATGAACGAGAACGAGCCGCCGCGCCCGACCGGCCCGGTGCTCGTCGCCTCGACCGATGGCCTCAAAGGCAAGCCGCACTAAGTCTTCATTTCTTGACGCAATTCCGGACGAAAAACCGCTTCAGACTTTTCCTGGAATTGCTAAGTCTTCGAACAGGAACCTGTCCAGCATGATCAAGGCCCGCATCACCGTCACCCTCAAGAACGGCGTGCTCGACCCGCAGGGAAAAGCCATAGAGCACGCTCTGTCCGGACTGGGGTTCGGCGGCGTCGGCCAGGTGCGGCAGGGCAAGGTCTTCGACCTCGAGCTCTCGGAGACCGACAAGGCCAAGGCTGAAGCCGATCTGAAAGCCATGTGCGACAAGCTGCTGGCGAATACGGTGATCGAGAATTACGCGGTGGAGATCGCTTGATATGAAATCAGCTGTCGTTCTTCTCCCCGGCCTCAACCGCGACCGCGACATGATTGCGGCGCTGACCAAGATCTCCGGGCAGGCGCCGGCGACCGTCTGGCAGACCGACACCGAAATCCCCGATGTCGACCTGATCGCCATTCCCGGCGGCTTCTCGTTCGGCGACTATCTGCGTTGCGGCGCCATTGCCGCGCGCATGCCGGTCATGCGGGCGGTGGCGGAAAAGGCGGCCAAGGGCGTCATGGTCATCGGCGTCTGCAACGGCTTCCAGATCCTGGTCGAGGCTGGCCTTTTGCCCGGCGCGCTGATGCGCAATGCCTCGCTGAAATTCGTCTGCCGAGAGGTGAAGCTCGAAATCGCCAACGCCAACACCATGTTCACCCGCCGCTACCAGCCGGGTCAGATCATCCGCACGCCGGTGGCGCATCACGACGGCAATTATTTCGCCGACGCCGACACGCTTGCCCGTCTCGAAGGCGAAGGACAGGTGGTGTTTCGCTATGCCGAGGGCAGCAATCCCAATGGCTCGATGAACGACATTGCCGGTATCGTCAGCGAGAAGGGCAATGTGCTCGGCCTGATGCCGCATCCCGAAAACCTGATCGAGGCAGCGCATGGCGGAAGCGACGGCCGCGCCCTGTTCGAAGGCGCGCTCGGCATCGCCGCCTGATATCTCTTCGAATTCCTTTCAAAACGCGGGGGCGGTTGACCATGAGACTGATGATTGTTCGCCTAGGTCCCCTGGCTGCTGCCGGCTTGGCGTTGGCGTCCTGCCAGTCCAGCCCGAAGAGCGCGCCGGTCCCCACGGGCAAGAGCGCTTCGCTGCTGGCCATGGAACAGGTAGCGATATCGGCCCACAAATGCTGGATCGCCAGCAAGGATCCCGCCTTCAAATCCTATCAGATGGCCAATGAGCTGAATTCGTTCAGCGGCACGCCCCGCTTCCTGCTGGTGCCGGCCAAGCATTATGGCGGCAAGCCGCTGCTGGTCGTCCAGGCGCAAGGCAATTCCAGCCGCGTCGACGTGTTCGGTCCGCTGATGGACGATCCGCTCGGCGCGCGCATCGGATCCGACATTGCGCGCTGGCAAACGGGCAACCCCTCCTGCAACGCGGCCGCCTGACGCCATGGGCCGCTTCCTGCAGTTTGCGGGATTGGTCATAGGTCTGGCCGGGCTTGTCCTGCAAGCGTGCATCACCATCCCGGCATCGATGGAGGCCGGCCGCAGTTTTCTCGGCTCCATCGTCTTTCTGTTCAGCTTCTTCACCATCCTGACCAACATCGGTGCGGTGCTGGTCCATGTCTCGCTGCTGTCGCCTTCGGGCTACGCCTGGCTGCCCGCCTTTGCCGGACCGCGGATGCGGGCCGGCGTCGCCGTGTCCATCGCGCTTGTCTTCATCGTCTATGCGACGGTTCTGGCGCAGCTCTGGCAGCCGCAGGGGCTGTTCCTGCTCTGTGACGTGCTGCTGCACTATGTGACGCCGGTGCTGTTCGTGCTGTGGTGGCTTATTGCAGGCGCTGACGGCAGGACACGCTGGAGCGACATTTCGTGGTGGATGGCCTATCCGATCGCCTATCTCGCCTATGCGCTGGCGCGCGCACCGATCGCAGGCGAAGTGCCCTACCCGTTCCTCGACGTTGCGAAAAACGGCGCGGCCAACGTCGCCCTTGCGGCGCTGGCCGTCACCGGTGTTTTCCTGGTGCTGTGCATCCTCGCCGTGCTTGCCGATAAGGGCGTCTCACGCCTCAGGGCTCCGGGCACACGCCGCTGACCAGACTACAAGTTAGTCCCAGAATCGCCTGATGCCTTCGCGGTGAGCGTCGTCACGCGACACACCGATGTCCCTGAGCTGCTCGTCGGTCATTTCGAGCAAAGCCAGGCGGCCGCGACGGCGCTCGATCAGCACGTCGATCCATCGCGCCAGCGATCTGACCACATGCACGATCCGGCCGACAAAGCCTCGCCGGCTGGACGGGCAAGGCCCGACGAATTCAATGCCCGCGCAGCGAATTGTCTCGATTGTATCCATTGTCTTTCTGCCAACCTTGCAAATTGTACCCATCTTGGTACGGTTCTGATATGCATTGACACCCGATCTGGTGCAATATACAGAATTGTCACCATGACAAATTGGCTCCCTGACCTCACCATCGGTTCCGGCCCGCTTTACCAGCGCCTTGCCGACAGCATCGAGTCGGACATCGACAAGGGCGTCATCGATGCCGGGGCAAAATTGCCGCCGCAGCGCGATCTCGCCTATGATATCGGCACGACGGTCGGCACGATCGGCCGAGCCTATCAGCTGCTGCGCGAGCGCGGCCTGGTGAGCGGCGAAGTCGGTCGCGGGACCTATGTGCTGGCGCAGCAATCGGAAGCGTCACCCGAATTCGCCGAGCCTGCCGTGCAAGGCACGCGCTATGTCGATGCGCCGCCCGGCAAACTGCGTTTCGACAGCACTGCCGCGCCCGACATCGGCCAGGGCGCCATTGTCGCTGACATGCTCTCGCGCACGGTGCAGGAACACCCGCACGAGATTTCGAGCTACACCAGGGATTTTCCGGAGCGCTGGTTCGAGGCCGGCGCCCGGTGGCTGTCGCGCAATTCGTTCCGTCCGGCGGCCGACACCATCGTTCCCACGCTTGGCACGCATGCCGCGGTGATGGCGGCGATTGCGGCACTGACCACGCCGGGCGACTATGTCGTCTTCGAGCACCTCACCTATTCGCAGATCGCCCGCAGCGCCGGGCTGATCGGGCGGCGCATAGCACTGGTGGCATCGGACGAAGAAGGCCTCGATCCCGAGGATTTCGAACGCGTCTGCGCGCAGAAGCACCCGAAGATGATCTTCCTGATGCCGACGGTGCAGAACCCGACGCTGGCGATCCTGTCGGTTTCGCGCCGCGAGGCGATCGCCCGCGTCGCGCGCGCGTACAATGTCATCGTCATCGAGGACGATCTCTATGGCGGCCTGACCGAAGATCCGACGCCGCTCATCGCCGAATATGCGCCCGAGCGCACCATTGTCGCCGGCGGTCTGTCGAAATCGGTCGCGGCAGGTGTTCGCGGCGGCTGGCTCTCCTGCCCGCCCGCCTATCGCCATCGCATCCGCGTCGCCCACAAGATGATGACCGGCGGAATGCCGTTCCTGCTGGCGGAGGTGAATGCGCGGCTGGTGCTGTCAGGGCAGGCTGGCGATATCCGCAAACGCAGCATTGCCGAAATTGCCGCCCGGATCGCCATCGTGCGCGAGACACTGGCCGGTTTCGCCTTCAAGTCACACGGCAGCGTGCCCTTCGTCTGGCTGACGCTGCCCGATCCCTGGCTGTCCGGCACTTTCAGGAGCGCATGCCTCGAAAATGGCGTGCTCCTCGACGACGAGGACGAGTTCAAGGCGGGGCGTTCCGAGCAGGTTTTTCACGGCGTGCGTTTCGGCGTCTCGCAGCCAAGGCGGCGCGAGGACATCACCGGCGGCGTCGCGGTGATCCGGCGGCTGCTGGAGGAAGGCCGCGCCGGCTACGACAGTTCGTCCTGACTCGATCCTCCTGTATCCCGATCTTCAGGTTCAGCCCTCTGCCTTGAAGTTTTTGGCTTCTTTCGCGCCCTTGTCCTTGCCGTGCTTCTCGGCCAGGTCCTTGGCCTGCTTGGGCGAAACGTCGGTGGTCTCGGCAATATGCATGGCCTCCTTGTCGGAGAGGCGATTGTCTTTCTTGCCTTGCTTGGTGGCCATGTCGAAATCTCCTGATTGGTTTGAGGCCTAACGGCCGGGATGCCATAGCGTTCCCCAGCGGCTCCCCGCTACCATCGTCGCCCTGTGGTTTTCCGGCGTTTTTCGTCATCCAATGGGGTGTATCACGCCAAAGCTTGCGATATGAGGGGACTCAAATTCCCCTCTCCCATGGACATCAATCGCCGCCCATGACCATTTCCAATTCCGTGCCGATCACCCCGGAACTCATAGCCGCGCATGGGCTGAAGCCCGACGAATACCAGCGCATCCTCGATCTGGTCGGGCGCGAACCGAGCTTTACCGAACTCGGCATCTTCTCGGCGATGTGGAATGAGCACTGCTCCTACAAATCCTCGAAGAAATGGCTGCGCACGCTGCCGACCACCGGGCCGCAGGTCATCCAGGGTCCGGGCGAGAACGCCGGCGTGGTCGATATCGGCGACGGCGACTGCGTCGTCTTCAAGATGGAGAGCCACAACCATCCCTCCTACATCGAGCCCTACCAGGGTGCGGCGACCGGCGTCGGCGGCATATTGCGCGACGTCTTCACCATGGGCGCGCGGCCGATTGCGGCGATGAACGCTTTGCGCTTCGGCGCACCGGACCATCCCAAGACCAGGCACCTGGTCAGCGGCGTGGTTTCCGGCGTCGGAGGATACGGCAACGCCTTTGGCGTGCCGACCGTCGGCGGCGAGGTCAATTTCGACGCCCGCTACAACGGCAACATCCTGGTCAACGCCTTTGCCGCGGGCCTCGCCAAGACCGATGCGATCTTCCTGTCGGAAGCCAAGGGCGTCGGCCTGCCGGTCGTCTATCTCGGCGCCAAGACCGGGCGCGACGGCGTCGGCGGCGCCACGATGGCCTCGGCCGAGTTCGACGACAAGATCGACGAGAAGCGCCCGACCGTGCAGGTCGGCGATCCCTTCACCGAAAAATGCCTGCTCGAAGCCTGTCTTGAGCTGATGGCGTCTGGCGCCGTCATCGCCATCCAGGACATGGGTGCGGCCGGCCTCACCTGTTCGGCGGTCGAGATGGGCGCCAAGGGCGACCTCGGCATCGAGCTTCACCTCGACCAGGTGCCGGTGCGCGAAGAGCGCATGAGCGCCTATGAGATGATGCTGTCGGAGAGTCAGGAGCGCATGCTGATGGTGCTGCGCCCCGAGAAGGAAAAGGAAGCCGAGGCGATCTTCCACAAATGGGGCCTCGACTTCGCTATCGTCGGCAAGACCACCGACGATCTGCGTTTCCGCGTCATCCATCAGGGCGACGAGGTCGCCAATCTGCCGATCAAGGACCTTGGCGACAAGGCGCCGGAATATGACCGCCCCTGGGTCGAGCCGAAGAAGCCGGCGGCGCTCGCAGCCGGCGATGCGCCGAAGGCCGACGTTGCCGATGCGCTGTTGAAACTGCTCGGCGGGCCGAACCTGTCGTCGCGCCGCTGGGTGTGGGAGCAGTACGACACGCTGATCCAGGGCAATTCGCTGCAGCTTCCCGGCGGCGACGCCGGCGTGGTGCGCGTCGAAGGCCATCCGACCAAGGCGCTCGCCTTCTCCTCCGACGTCACGCCGCGCTATTGCGAGGCCGACCCGTACGAAGGCGGCAAGCAGGCGGTGGCCGAATGCTGGCGCAACCTCACCGCCACCGGCGCGCTGCCGCTGGCGGCCACCGACAACCTCAATTTCGGCAATCCGGAACGGCCTGAGATCATGGGCCAACTGGTCGGCGCGGTGAAAGGCATTGGCGATGCCTGCCGGGCGCTCGGCTTCCCGATCGTGTCGGGCAATGTCTCGCTCTACAACGAAACCAATGGCCAAGGTATCCTGCCGACGCCGACCATCGGCGGCGTGGGGCTGATTGCCGACTGGTCGAAGATGACCCGTATCGGCTTTGCCGCCGAGGGCCAGATGATCCTGCTGGTCGGCGCGCCCCCAAGCTGGGGCAGCCATCTCGGCCAGTCCGCCTATTTCAGAGACATTCACGGTCGGACCGACGGGCCGCCGCCACCCGTCGACCTCGCCCATGAAAAGCGCGTCGGCGACCACGTGCGCGCGCTGATCGCGTCGGGCGTCGTGACCGCGGCGCATGACCTTTCCGATGGCGGCCTGGCGATAGCCCTGGCCGAAATGGCGATGGCGTCCGGCATCGGCGCCACCATTCCGGGGCTCGCCGGCACCGACCCGATCCCGGTCTGGTTCGGCGAGGACCAGGGCCGCTACCTCCTGACGCTGTCCGTCGATCCGCAGAGCAAGGAATGGGACGCCATCCGCGACGAACAGAGCAGGCTCGGCATCTTTGCGCCATGGATCGGCTCGACCGGTGGAAACGAAGTGAAGCTCGGCGATGCCAGGGCGATCCCGGTCAGCGAATTGACCGCTGCCCACGAAGGCTGGTTCCCGAACTTCATGGACAAGTCCAGTTGACCAGCCTGGCAGCCCGGACGCTGATCGCAGTCGTCTTCTGGCCGTCGCTGTTCTTCTTCTGGTTCCTCGGGCCGTTCGTCTTTTTCCTGCTGTCGACGACCTCGAGCGAGGTCTGTCCGCTGCTGGAAAGGCGTGACCAGTTCCTTGAGGCGGCCAATGGCACACTGCAGATGCTGGCCTTGCAAAGTCTGATCTATGCGATCCCCATCGTCTGCCTGGTGCTGTGGAGCCGCCTTTTGCCGAACCCGGCGCGCGCAAGGCATGTCGCCACCTGCATCAAGCTATTTGCCATTGCGGTCATTACCGGCGCGCTGTGGGAATACGGGTCATCGCTGATCTGCGACGGCTATGGCCAACCATTCTTTTCGCCCTTGTGGCAGATGACCAGCTATCTCCCGATTATCACCCTGGCGCTCAACATCCCGCTCTATGTCCTGGTGTTCAGCCTTGGCCGGGGGTTCTCGACCCGCGACGACATTACAGAAGATGGTGTGGTTCACCCGCGGCAGGATGGCCCTTAGACACTGCGTCGCCGACAGAACGGCTTCAACCCGGACCAGAAAGGCTTTAGGCTGCCGTCCGAGTCACTCGTGCCTAGCCGCCCAGAACAGGATTTTGCCATGGCAATGGATGCCCACGACATCGAAAAACTGATCAAGGACGGCATTCCGGACGCCAAGGTGACGATCCGCGACCTCGCCGGTGACGGCGATCACTATGCAGCCGAAGTGGTGGCCGAAAGCTTCCGCGGAAAGAGCCGCGTCCAGCAGCACCAGATGGTCTATGATGCGCTGAAGGGCAATATGGGCGGCGTGCTGCACGCGCTGGCGTTGCAGACCAGTGTGCCGGACTGACGCCAGGCTGGCCTAGCGCGTCGGCGGCTGGCTTGCCAACACGGCAATGATCGGCCCTGCCGGATATCTTCCGCCGACAATCATCCTGTCGCCATCCGACAGCGCGGAGACCGCGCCGTCGAGGAACAGCGCGTTGCGGCATTGTAGCGCGTCGCGAAACAGCCGCGCAAAGCTGCCGAAACTTACCTCAGACCGCGAGATCGCCAGCAAAACGGTGTTTTCATCGCGCACGCCGACGCCGTTGCGGACGTAGCGCGAGGTTCCGTTCGGCTCGAAGCGTGGATGAATCTGGCCATCGATCACCAGCATCGGGCCCGACTGCGTGGCGAAGGCGACATCGGGTTTGGCGGCGGCATAGGCGTTGCTTTCCATGACAGCCGCCTTGCCGTCCTTGCCGACCAGAAAGACGCCGTTCGGCTTCAGGAAGAAATTACCTTCGCTATCGGCAAGGTTGAGCGGCGACTTTTCGCTGCCGTTCTCGACCAGCAGGCCGACCGGCGACAAATCCTCGTGATACATGCCGCCATTCATGGCGAGCAGCACCGGCCTCCCCTCGCCCGCAACCGCCTTGCCGAAGGCCTCCAGCGAGCCGAAGGGCTTGCCGTCGGCACCGACGTGAAAGACAGCGAGGTTGTAGGTCCGCAGGTCGACCGTGCAGACGACATAGGTCACCGCCTCGAAGGCGACATTCCGGCAAGGCGCGGGCAGGTCACCGCCAATGACCAGCGGCGGCGGCTCCGGGCGTCTCGGCCACCAGACAACGGCAATCGCGGCCAGCAGGATGGCGATCGGAAGGGCGGCGCCATATCGTCTTTTCATCATGTCCCGGAGGCTGCAATCGGCAGGGATGCTTGGCCCAAGACAGGCGATCCTTTGCGCCATTTCCGCGACGGCGGCGCAAACATCTTGTTTCGGCCCATCTATGGGTTTATTTGATGGCTATGCTTCGAGCCTGACTCCCACAGGCGTGAAAGGATATCTCATGAGCGGCATCAACGACTACATCGACAGCGAAGTGAAGGGCAACGACGTCGTCCTTTTCATGAAGGGCACGCCCGGTTTTCCGCAGTGCGGCTTTTCCGGCCAGGTCGTCCAGATCCTCGATTACATCGGCGCCGACTACAAGGGCGTCGACGTGCTGACCTCGGCCGAACTGCGCCAAGGCATCAAGGAATATTCGAACTGGCCGACGATCCCGCAGCTTTACGTCAAGGGCGAATTCGTCGGCGGCTGCGACATCATCCGCGAAATGTTCCAGGCGGGCGAGCTGCAGACGTTGCTCGTCGACAAGGGCGTCAGCGTCAAAGCGACAGCCTGATTCTGAGTTGAGACGGGGCAGCCCCGCCCCGGCAAAATGTTACCTCCCCCTATCGGAGTGAGGACGAACTTATGCGCCGGCATGCCGGCGCATATTCGTTTTGAAGATCGGACCCGCCGTGGACCAGCCAGCAAAAGCGCCGCAACAGGCACGCAAATTGCCTATTCCGCGCTGGGAATTCATCGCGCTTTGCGCGGCACTGATGGCGTTGAACTCGCTGGCCATCGACATCATGCTGCCGGCACTGCAGCAAATCGGCGCCACGCTTGGCGTTGAGAATGAAAACCACCGCCAGTATGTGATCACCGCCTATATATTGGGCTTCGGTGGCGGACAGCTTTTCTTCGGACCGATCTCGGACCGGTTCGGGCGCCGCGCGCCACTCGTTGCCGGGCTGGCGATTTATGTCGTGGCGGCGGCAGCTGCCGCCATCGCCCCGTCATTCGCCGTCCTGCTGCTGTGCCGGCTGGTGCAAGGCATCGGTGCGGCGGCGACCCGCGTCATCGCCGTCTCGATCGTGCGCGACACGTTCGACGGTCGGCGCATGGCCGAGGTGATGTCTCTGATCTTCATGGTGTTCATGGCCATCCCGGTGATCGCGCCTGGGATCGGCCAGTTCATCATGCTGTTCGCAACATGGCACTGGATCTTCGTCACCATGGCCGTCGGAGCGCTGATCGTGTCGGCGTGGTCGCTGCTGCGGCTGCCGGAGACGCTGCATCCGGAGTACCGCCGGCCGCTGACAGTCTCATCCGTCGTCGGTGGTTTCCGCATCGTGCTCACCAACCGCATGGCGCTTTGCTACGCCTTTGCCAGCACCTTCATTTTCGCCGCCATGTTCGGCTTCATCGCCTCCGCACAGCAGATCTATGTCGACATTTTTCATGTCGGCGAATTGTTTCCTGTCATCTTCGCGGGTGTCGCCGGCGTTCTCGCTTTTTCGAACTACCTCAACTCGCGCCTGGTCGGCCGCATCGGCATGCGCCGCCTGTCGCAGAGCGCACTGCTGTTGTTCCTGGTGATCAGCCTTGCCTGGCTCACCGTTTCGCTTCAAATGAAGATGCCACTCTGGCTGTTCATCACCTTCTTCGCCAGTGCGATGCTCCCGTTCGGCGCGCTCGGCGCCAATTTCAACGCGCTCGCGATGGAACCGCTCGGCCAACTGGCGGGCACCGCGTCGTCCATCCTGGGCTTCATGCAGACTTTTCTCGGCGGCATCCTCGGCACGCTGATCGGCCAGGCCTTCAACGGCACGGTGACGCCGCTTGCCGCCGGCTTCTGCAGCGTCTCGGTCGCGGCCCTGCTGATGATCCTGATCGCCGAGCGCGGCAAGATGTTCCAGCCGCACAACCCACCCATTTCAGGGCACGTCACCGACCTGCATTGAGCGACGCGCCTTGAGATTGTTGGTCTCAAAACCGCATCCACCTTTATGCGACGCGTTTCAGGATGCGCCGCCAATCACTGCCGTGAAACGAGGGAACAGCGGGCGCCCTGCGATGGCGCCACCCATGCTGTCCGACAGCGGCATCGGCAGAGCCTTGTCGAGCGCTTCGAGCACGGATGACACAAAGACCCGGTTGAGCGAGGCATCATCTCCCATATGGGAGAAAGTGGCGCGCGGCTTGCCCATCAGCGTGCCGTTTTTGCGAATTGAAAAACTCAGCGTCAGGGTCAGGCCAGCACTTCCAGGCGGCGGCTGCCAACAGGCAAAGATCGCGTCGAACATTTCGTCGATGGTGTCGATGGGATCGGGGCTACGACACGCGCGCTCCTGCGATCGTGCCTCAGTGGCGCAGGCGACCAGGGCAAGTGCAAGTGCCGTTGCGACAATTGCGGACCGATGTTTCATTTCGCGGCTCCGGCTTCGCGAGAGATTGGACCACTATAACAGAGCCAATATACTTGACGAAAGCGTCTACCGGCAGTTGGACCGACTATTGCGCCCAGAGTTCCCTGCGCAACTCCTGCCAGCTTTCCTTGTCCGGGGCGACAAGAATGCCGCCGTCGATATGCGAGGGCAGATAGGCGCTACCGTCGATCCGCGCGGTGTAGCCGCCGGCCTCGGCGTGGATCAGCACACCGACCAGATGGTCCCACGGCATCAGTTTGTTGTAGACGACGAAATGGGCATGGCCGCTGGCCAGAAGACGGTATTCATGTGCCGCGCAGCGATAGCCGAACTGCGACAGGGTCTTGGTCTGGTTGCGCGCCAGGAGCGAGCGTTGCGGTTCCGCCAGATATTGCCAGGAGACGGAGCCGGTCATCTGCGAGATCGGCACGGCATCGGCGACGTGCACCGTCTCCAGCGCGCCATGCGCATGGCGGATATGGCTGCCGGCGCCCTTGGCGCCGATCAGCCAGTCCCGGCCTACGGGGTCATGGATGATACCGGCGACGGTTTCGCCCTTGACGACGACGCTCAGCATGACGCCGAAGAGCGGCACGCCGGAGGCGAAGTTGAAGGTGCCGTCGACCGGGTCGACGACGAAGGCGAGGTCGGCATCGCCGAGCCCCTGAAGCAGCGCCGGATTGTCGGAACAGGCTTCCTCGCCGACGATCATCGCCGTGGGATAGCGCTCGCGCAGCCTGGCCGTGATCAGCCGCTCGGCGTTGATGTCGGCCTCGGTCACCAGGTCGGCAGCCGAGGTCTTCTGTCTGATGTCGCCCTCGCCCAGCCGGCGAAAGCGTGGCATGATTTCGGCCCTGGCTGCATCGGCGAGAAGCTCGGCCAGCCAGTCGATCGCTTGGTCGTCAAATATCATCGGAAATGTCTTGTCCTGTGCTGAGGCTGCCATTGAGGGCGGCAAAGTCGAACAGCTTTCTGTCGAGCAGATGCGACGGCCTGGTGTTGGACAGCGCGCGCAGCATCGTATCCTTGCGGCCCGGCATGCGCTTTTCCATATCGTCCAGCATCGCCTTCATGGCGTTGCGCTGCAGGCCTTCCTGGCTGCCGCAGAGATCGCAGGGAATGATCGGGAATTTCATAGCGGCGGCGAATTTTTCCAGATCGACCTCGGCGCAGTAGCTCAGCGGCCGCAGCACCATGACGTCGCCGTCGTCGTTGAGCAGCTTTGGCGGCATGGCGGCAAGGCGGCCGCCATGGAACAGATTCATGAAGAAGGTTTCGAGAATGTCCTCGCGGTGGTGGCCGAGCACCAGCGCCGAACAGCCCTCCTCGCGCGCGATGCGATAGAGATGGCCGCGCCGCAGCCGCGAGCACAGCGAACAATAGGTGCTGCCCTGAGGCAGCTTGTCGGTGACCACCGAATAGGTGTCCTGATACTCGATGCGATGGGCAATGCCATGCGCATCGAGGTAGTCGGGCAAAATGTGCTTCGGAAAATTCGGCTGGCCCTGGTCGAGATTGCAGGCCAGCAGCTCGACCGGCAGCAGCCCGCGCCATTTGAGATCGAGCAGCACGGCCAGCAGCCCGTAGGAATCCTTGCCGCCGGACAAGGCCACCAGCCAGCGGTCGCCGGGCCTCGCCATGGCGAAATCCTCGACCGCCTGACGGGTTAACCGCAACAGCCGCTTACGCAGTTTGTTGAACTCGACGGAAGACGGCACTTCGGCAAACAGCGGATGGAAGCCGCCTTCAGCAATCGGTTCAACTGTTTCGATGTCTGCCAGCATGTTCATGGCTTGTCGCTTTCCATAGCCGAGAGTGCCGGATTAGCGGACATGGCCGACAAAGAAAAGGCCGCCTCGACGGGCGGCCCTTTCCAGTATCGCAGAAAAGCGATCGCTTAGCGCGAATAGAATTCGACGACCAGGTTCGGCTCCATCTGCACGGCGAACGGAACATCGGCCAGGCCGGGGATGCGCGAGAAGGTCGCGACCATCTTGTTGTGATCGACTTCGATATAGTCCGGCACGTCGCGCTCGGCGAGGCCGACCGCTTCCAGCACGATGACCAGCTGCTTCGACTTTTCGCGCACTTCGACGACATCGCCCGGCTTGCAACGGTACGAGCCGATGTTGACGCGCTTGCCGTTGACGTTGACGTGGCCGTGGTTGACGAACTGGCGAGCCGCGAAAATGGTGGGCACGAACTTGGAGCGGTAGACGACCGCGTCGAGACGCGACTCGAGCAGGCCGATCAGGTTCTCGGAGGTGTCGCCCTTGCGGCGATCAGCCTCTTCATAGACTTTGCGGAACTGCTTTTCGGAGACATCACCATAGTGACCCTTCAGCTTCTGCTTGGCGCGCAGCTGCAGGCCGAAATCGGAAAGCTTGCCCTTGCGGCGCTGGCCGTGCTGGCCGGGGCCGTATTCACGCTTGTTGACCGGGGACTTCGGGCGGCCCCAGATGTTTTCGCCGAGACGGCGGTCGATCTTGTACTTCGCGGATTCGCGCTTGCTCATCGCATTCCCTTTCAAAACAAACCACCCGGAGCCTCATGGTCCGGGTGAAGGAAACGCGCCCTCCTCTGGCCTCCGTTTTCGAGGCCTGACAGGGTTTTCCCACGCAACGCGGCGGAAAACCCACGGGACACGTCAGTCTAGACAAAACCCAGGAAACGATAAACCTGCTTTCCCGGGCTTGCCATGCAAAAGAAACAACCGGGCATTGCGGCCCGGTGTTGGTGCGCTCGTTAAACGGAGATTTGAGCAGAGTCAAGCGCGTCGCTGGCGCTGGGCCCGGCAACCATATCACGTCTTTGGCGTTGAGTGCCGTGCCGGATGCGGCGGGAGGTTGTTGCGCCGACGGCATTTAGGAAGGGACTGGAGCCAAAGGAGCCCGAAGTCGCATGAAGAAGTTTTTCCTCTCGTTGGTCGGTGCGGCCGTCCTGGCCGGGACGATGTCGATCGCCGTGCCCGAGCCAGCGATGGCCAAGCATTGGCAGGGCCACAAGCATCGTCAGACCTGCCATGTCGTGGTGAAGAAGAAGGTCATCTGGCGGCATGGCCACAAGAAGGTCATCCGCTACAAGGTGAAGCGCTGCTGGTGACGTCAGGGGTTTCGGGCTTGGCCTGAACCGAAGAAGCCCGTGGTTTCGGCCACGGGCTTTGTTTATCGACTCGGTTCAAGGTTTCAGTCTGCCGATTTCTTCTCCGGCAGGCCTTTGCGCTTGGTCTCTGCGAATTCCTCGAGCTGCTTTTCGCTCATCGAATTGTACATCGACTTCGACGCGCCTTGAAGTTCGCTCTTCCTGGTCTCGCCGCGCTTGGCCGACAGGGCTGCGCCCGCGGCCTTTTGCTGTGCTTTTGAGGTTGCAGGCATATCGGCTTCTCCTTTGCTGCCAGAGGAAGAAACGTTGCGCTCCGGCGACGGTTCCAGCGCTGGCGGTCAACTTCCGTTCCGCGCTCATGCCTGCCCATGGTCGGCCGGCACTGCCGGCAAACCACCTTCCCGTGCCCGCAACGCCGGTGTAGGACGGCGCCATGAAATCGTTGAACGATCCCTCGCAGGCACTCGCTACCGGCCTCGCGAAAATCCGCACCGAGTTCCATGTGCCGGAGGCATTTCCCCCTGATGTAATGGCCATGGCACAGACGGCGGCCAGGCGCGTGCCCGACCAGCATGCCGACCGCACCGCGATGCCCTTCGTGACGCTCGATCCCGCGGCTTCCACCGATCTTGACCAAGCGTTTTCGATCGAAGCGAGCGGTAGCGACCTTCTGTTGCACTATGCGATTGCCGACGTAGCCTGGTTCGTCGCGGACGGCGACGCGGTGGATCGCGAAGCCTGGGCGCGGGGCGAAACCCTGTATTTGCCGGACGGCAAGGCCGGGCTCTATCCCCGGGTGCTTGCCGAGGGCGCCGCGAGCTTGCTGCCCAGCGGTCCGCGTCCGGCTGTCATCTTCACGGTCCGGATCGCCGACGACGGAGCGGTAAGGCTGGATGGCGCGGAGCGGGCAATCATTCAAAGCCGCGCCAAGCTCGCCTATGACAGCGTGCAGGCCGCCGACGTCCCAGTCGGCTTCGCCGAAATCGCGCGGCGCATGGCGGCGGCCGAAGAGCGTCGCGGCGCTTCGCGCGTCGACCCGCCCGAGCAGGAGGTGGAACAGCTTGCCGATGGCACGTTCCAGCTTGCGTTCAGACCGCTGCTGCAATCCGAGCAAGACAACGCAGCACTTTCGCTGGCCGCCAACATGGCGATTGCCGACGCCATGCTGGCACACAGGACCGGCTTGTTCCGGGTGATGGCGCCGCCCGATGCTTCCAAAGTACAAAGACTGCGCAGCGCGGCACGGGCCTTAGGCCTGTCCTGGCCTCCTTCGACCAGCCTGCCCGACTATCAGCGAACCCTCGATCCGACCAACAGGCAACAGGCAGCGCTGATGCTGGAAATCCGCCGCGCCGGCTCCGGTGCGTCCTACCAACCCTATGAGGAAGGCGTTGTCCCCTGGCACGAGGCGATGGCCGCGACCTATGCCCACGCCACCGCGCCCCTGAGGCGGCTGGCCGATCGCTACGTCGTGCGCTGCGTGCTGGCCATCGCCAACGGCCAGCCGGTGCCGCAAGCCGTTACCGAGGCGTTTTCCAGACTGCCGAAGGTGATGGGCCGCGCAGGCGCCCGCGCCTCGCAGATCAACCACGCGGCCATCGACCTTGCCGAGGCGGTGATGCTGAGGGGGCGCATGGGTGAAACATTCAAGGCCGTCGTCACCGACGTCGGTGATCAGCGTGTGCGCGTTCAGCTCTCGGACATGCCTGTCGTTGCTAATGTGAAGGCCTCAGGGTTCAGGCAGGGCGATGGCCTGACGCTAAGGCTTGTTTCGGCCGATCCGGATCGGCGCGTCATTGTCTTCGAGCCTGCCTAAAGCGCGTCGGCGACGCGCTTTAGTTTTTTCGTTTTATGCATGTCGTTGTCCCAAAACCGCTGCGCACTTTTGGGCGACATGCATTAGTCTAGCGCGCGCTCAATCCAAAACCCTGCATCAGCCGGCTGATGGCGAAGTCCGCCTTTCCCGAGGTAAAGACGGCGATGTCGGGCTCGCTTTGCGGCAATGGCCCGTCGACAGCCGGAAGCAGCGACAGAGCACGCCGCGCAATCGCTTCGGCCGGGTCGATCCAGTCGACCGGCCAGGGCGCGGTCTTGCGCATGCGATTGGCCAGGAACGGATAGTGCGTGCAGGCGAGCACGACGATGTCCGTGCGCAAATCGTCATGCTGGACGAAACACGGTGCGATCTCGGCACGCACGGCCTCCTCGTCGACAAAGCCCTCGCGCATGTAGGCCTCGGCCAGTCCGGCGAGATTGTTGCTGCCGACCAGCCGGACATGGCATTTCTGCGCCCATTTGCCGATCAGGTCGCGCGTGTACTGGCGCTTCACCGTGCCCGGCGTCGCCAGCACCGAGACCAGCCCGGACCGGGTGCGCTCGGCCGCCGGCTTGATCGCCGGCACGGTGCCGACAAAGGGATGGCCAGGGAATTTTTCCCGCAAGGCATCGATCACCAGCGTCGAAGCGGTATTGCAGGCGACGACCGAAATTTCCGGATCAAAACGGTCGAGCAGCTTGGCGAAGAGCTCGACTATATGGGCCTGCAGCGCCGGCTCTTCCCACGCGCCGTAGGGAAAGGCCCTGTCATCGGCGACGTAGACGAAGCGCCGGTCGGGCATCAGCACGCGCGCTTCGCGCAGCACGGTCAATCCGCCAACGCCGGAATCGAACATCAGGATCGGACGGTGGCTCATTGATATCGGACCATGAAAGAGGCTGGATCAGAAGGCTTGGCGGTCATTGGCCAATGCCGTTCTTCTATCTGCAACCATCATGGTCTTGAAGTGGCGAATGTCAGCAAGTTCTATGCAAAGCCGGCGAAGACGACCTTGCCTCGGTCTAGAGCCCGCGCTTGCCGAAGCCGGCGGGCCTCGGGCGGCCCATAGGCTGGGCGGACGGAACCGAGCGCGTGGCCGGTGTGGCGTTGCGCATGGAAGACTGTGCCGTGCTGCTGGCCATCCGACCGGATCCCGCAGGCATGGGCGTATCGCCATCGAAATCGAAAACCGATGTCAGTTCGTCGATATTGATGCCCGCCACCGGCTTAGCCACCAGGATCGTGCACCAAAGGCCAAAGATCGACAGCGCCAGCAGGTTCAAACCGCTGGACGTGCTTTCCGGGTTCTTGAAATCGATGACCAGCAGCGTGCCTGCCTGCAGAAAGGCGTAGATGGCGCAGAACACGATGTAGGACCACAGGATCCAGGCTTTGCCGTTGGCGTCGCGGCTGCGTCGCCAGGCGATGTTGGCACGCATGACCACGGCCAGGAGGGAAACGACCAGAACCGCGCCTGCCATGCCTTGCCGCGATGGACCGGGCGCCGAGTTGACCAGCCCCTCAAAGCCGATCGTGCCAACGATGCACAGCACAGCAAGAACGGCCTCGAGCAGGGCTACGCCGAGCGAATAGAAGAAGAAGCGCATACGGCCGATTTTGGACGTGAACATTTGCCACCCCACCGTTTTGACAACAATGGACGAGAGGCAAATAAAATTCGGTTACTTCAGCCGTTCGAAGCTTAGCGATTTCTAATCTTCTTTGTCTGCCTGGCGTTTTCGCGCAGCGGCCGGCAAACGCCTTGGATCGTCTCCCGGCGAGCCGTCACCGCGCGGCATGGCCGGCGAAAACCGGTCGAGCGACGAGATGATGCCACGCAGCACTTTCAGTTCCGGCTCGGCGAAACCGGCGCGCGTCAAGACGGCGCGCAGATTGTCGACCATCTTGGGTTTCTTGGGCGCCGGGCGGAAATAGCCGCGCGCTTCGAGCGCGCCTTCGAGATAGGCAAACAGCCCGTGCAACTCTTCCTTGCTTGCCGGCTTCATTTCAGGGCTGGAGAAATTGGTCGCCGTCTCGTCTTCCAGGCCCGACTTCATCCATTCATAGGACATCAACAGCACGGCCTGGGCGATGTTGAGCGACGAAAAGCCGGGATCCACCGGGAAGGTGACGATCTCGTCGGCCAGCCCGACCTCGTCATTGTAGAGCCCAAAACGCTCGCGGCCGAACAAGATGCCGGTGCGCAGGCCGGCCATCTGACGCGCCCTCAGCGCCCTGCCCGCTTCGACCGGACCACGCACGGGTTTGAAGCCGTCGCGCTCCCGCGCCGTGGTGGCGAAGACGAAGTTGAGGTCGGCGACGGCGGACGCCAGGTCGCCGAACACTGTTACGGCATCGATGACATGGTCGGCGCGGCTGGCGGCGGCGCGCGCCTTCTCGCTCGGCCAGCCGTCACGCGGGTTGACCAGTCTCAGTTCGGCAAGGCCGAAATTGGCCATGGCGCGCGCAACCATGCCGATATTCTCGCCGAGCTGCGGCTCGACCAGGATGATCGCCGGCCCGGCGGCGGATGCGATTTCAGGATGATCGACGGCGGACATGATCTCAATGAACTGCTGTTTGCGGCATTTCAGCGTTCCCTGCCACATCCGCTCGGCAAAATGAAGCTTTTGCAAAACACCGGTCGCGGCACAGACGACCCATTCTGCACGGATCGGCGTTTGCGCGGCCAAATAGGCTTTGATATACGCTCCGCATCCCCGGCCGAAGCCATGCGGGCAAGGCCGTTTAGTTCCCCAAAAGCGAGGCATTCTTTTCATGGCGAAGATCAAGGTGGCGAACCCGGTCGTCGAGCTCGACGGCGACGAGATGACCCGCATCATCTGGCAGTTCATCAAGGACAAGCTGATTCACCCTTATCTCGACCTGAAGCTCGAATATTACGACCTCGGCGTCGGCCACCGCGACGCCACCAACGACCAGGTGACCATCGATTCGGCCAATGCCATCAAGAAATGGGGCGTCGGCGTGAAATGCGCGACGATCACGCCCGACGAGCAGCGCGTAGAGGAATTCAAGCTGAAGAAGATGTGGAAGTCGCCCAACGGCACCATCCGTAACATTCTCGGCGGCACCATTTTCCGCGAACCGATCATCATGAAGAACGTGCCGCGTCTGGTGCCGGGATGGACCAAGCCGATCATCGTCGGCCGTCATGCTTTCGGCGACCAGTATCGCGCCACCGACTTCCGCTTCCCCGGCAAGGGCAAGCTGACCATCAAGTTCGTCGGCGAGGACGGCAAGGTGATCGAGCACGACGTATACGACGCACCCGGCGCCGGTGTTGCCATGGCGATGTACAATCTCGACGACTCCATCCGCGAATTCGCCCGCGCCTCGCTGAATTACGGCCTGCTGCGCAATTATCCGGTTTATCTCTCGACCAAGAACACCATCCTCAAAGCCTATGACGGCCGCTTCAAGGACATTTTCCAGGAGGTCTACGAGGCTGAATTCGAGGCCGAGTTCAAGGCGAAGAAGCTGTGGTACGAGCACCGGCTGATCGACGACATGGTGGCCTCCGCCCTGAAATGGTCTGGCGGCTATGTCTGGGCCTGCAAGAATTATGACGGCGACGTCCAGTCCGACACGGTGGCGCAAGGTTTTGGCTCGCTTGGCCTGATGACCTCCGTGCTGATGACGCCGGACGGCAAGACGGTGGAAGCGGAGGCCGCGCACGGCACCGTGACGCGCCACTATCGCCAGCACCAGAAGGGCGAGGAAACCTCGACCAATTCGATCGCCTCGATCTTCGCCTGGACGCGCGGCCTCGCCCACCGCGCCAAGCTAGACGATAATGCCGAGTTGAAGCGATTTGCCGACACGCTGGAGAAGGTCTGCATCCAGACGGTTGAGAGCGGCTTCATGACCAAGGACCTGTCGCTCTTGATCGGTCCCGACCAACCATGGCTGTCGACCACCGGCTTCCTCGACAAGATCGACGAGAATTTGCAGAAGGCGATGGCGTAAGCCGGCAGCCATGGCCAAGCCGGTCGTCTACGGGGCGGACTACAGCGTCTATGTGCGCATCGTCCGCCTCGTGCTGGCGGAAAAAGGCATCGACTACGACCTTGTGCCGGTCGATGTCTTTGCCGCCGAGGGCACTCCCGCCTGGTACTCCGAGCATCACCCTTTCGGCCGCATTCCGGCCTTCGAGCACGGCGGGTTTCGCCTGTTCGAAACCAGCGCAATCGCCCGCTATGTCGACGAGGCGTTCGACGGCCCGGCACTGCAGCCAAAAGACGCCCGCACCCGCGCAACGATGAACCAGATCATCGGCATGCTCGACGCCTATGCCTACAGATCGATGGTCTGGGACGTCGCGGTCGAGCGGCTTGAGAAGGAAGCGCCAGACGAGGCACTGGTCGCCAACGGGCTGCGCCAGGCGGAAACGGTGCTGCGGGTGCTCACCGCACTCAAGCCTCCCGGGCCGTGGCTGCTCGGGGACCAGCTGACGCTGGCCGACCTGCATGCGGCATCCATCATCGCCTATTTCGTCAAGGTCGCCGACGGGCAAAAGCTGCTTGCGGCGTTGGCCGACATCCAGGCCTGGTGGGAGGGCATCGCAAAACGTCCGAGCCTGGCGGCGGGCTGATATGGGTTCGGGCCATGGCTGACCCATCTCGCCAGGACGCGCTCACCGTCGCCAGAATTGTCAGGGTCAACCACGCCGGTGAGTTCGGTGCGATCAGGATCTATTCGGCGCAGATTCTTGTCGCCAGGCGCTTATGGCCGGATTGCGTGCCATCCTTGTCGGAGATGCTCGGGCACGAGCGCACGCATTGCGCTGCGTTCCGCGCCGCCATGCCGGCGCGGCGGTCGCGACCGTGCCGGGTGATGCAGTTCTGGAGCTGGGGTGGCTGGGTGCTGGGTTCTGTCACCGCCCTGCTCGGTCCGCAAGGCATCTGGGCCTGCACGGCGGCGGTTGAAGCGGCGGTGCATCGCCATCTGGACGATCAGCTGTTTTTCCTCGCCAATCGCGACCACGACTTGCACGGCATCATCCTGGCGATCCGCGAGGAAGAGCTCGCCCATCTCCATCACGCCGAAGAGCAGCTGAAATCGCCCGGCCCGGCGCTGAACTTTTTACGGTCGCTGATTTCGATCGCCACGGACGTGCTGATCTGGCTGTCCACCTGGGGCGATTCCAGCAGAATGACGCGCGCCCTGAAGGCGGCGAAAAGAACTAGCTAGACGGACCGTCTAAGAGCTGATTGCCGGCTTGCCACTATCAGCCACAGAATGGCAAGCACGGCGGCGAAGGCCGGAAAGCCGCACACAAACCAGATACGACAAAGGGTGGCTTTCAGGCTGCCTCCAGCGCCGCCCTCACCGCGGCGATCGCATCATTGGCCTTCGAGGCGTCCGGGCCGCCGGCTTGCGCCATGTCGGGCCGTCCGCCACCGCCCTGCCCGCCCAATGCGGCCGAGGCAACGCGCACAAGATCGACAGCGCTGAAGCGGCCGACGAGATCGTCCGTCACTGCGACCACGACGCTTGCCTTGTTGTCTTCGCCCGCACCGACGAAGACAACGACGCCTGAGCCGAGCGAAGTCTTGCCGGCATCGGCCAGCGGCTTCAAATCCTTCGGCGACACGCCGGAAACCGCTTTGCCGAGGAAGCCGATACCGGCGANATACCGGCGACGGTTTCGGTGGTGGCCGGAGCATCGGCCGCGGCACCACCGCCCAGCGCGAGTTTCTTGCGGGCTTCGCTCAGCTCCTTCTCGAGCTTCTTGCGCTCCTCGAGCAGCGTCTCGACACGCGCCGGCACGTCGGCCGGCGAGATCTTCAGCACAGCCGCCGTCGCCTTCAGGCGTCTGTCCTGCTCGTCGAGATATTTTCGTGCGGCTTCGCCGGTCAGCGCCTCGATGCGGCGCACGCCGGCGGCGACTGCGCTGTCGGAGACGACACGGACCAGGCCGATATCGCCGGTCGCCCGGACATGGGTGCCGCCACAAAGTTCGACGGAATAGGGTCTATTGGCCTTGGCGCCATGCACGCCGGTGCCCATCGAGACGACACGCACCTCGTCGCCGTATTTTTCGCCGAACAGCGCCATGGCGCCTTCGGCGATGGCGTCGTCGACCGACATCAGCCGCGTCGTCACCGGGCTGTTCTGGACGACGATTTCGTTGGCCATGCGCTCGACCTCTTCGAGATCTTCGGCCGAGATCGGCTTGTTGTGCGAGATGTCGAAGCGCAGGCGCTCGGGCGCGACCAGCGAGCCCTTCTGCGCGACATGGGTGCCCAGCACCTCGCGCAGCGCCTCGTGGATCAGATGCGTTGCCGAATGATTGGCACGCAGCCGGGTGCGGCGCGCATGGTCAACCTTCAGCTCGACGGCTGCACCTGGCTTGACCGTGCCGTTCGTCACCTTGCCCAGATGCACGAACAGGCCGTCGGCCTTTTTCTGCGTGTCGGAAACCTCGATCGAGAAACCTTCGCCGGAGATGATACCGGTGTCGCCCATCTGGCCGCCGGACTCGCCATAGAACGGCGTCTGGTTGACGACCACCGCCACCACGTCGCCCTTGATCGCGCTGTCGACGGTCTTGCCGTCCTTGACCAGGGCCTGGATGAGGCCTTCCGCCTGTTCGGTCTCGTAGCCGAGGAATTCGGTGGCGCNGTGGCGCCGGCCTTCTCGCGTACAGAAAACCAGATGGTCTCGGTGGCCGCGTCGCCGGAGCCAGCCCAATGCTTGCGCGCTTCGGCCTTCTGCTGCTCCATCGCATGGGTGAAGCCGGCAAGGTCGACCGAGATGCTGCGCTGGCGCAGTGCGTCCTGCGTCAGATCGAGCGGGAAGCCGTACGTGTCATAGAGCTTGAAGGCAGTCTCGCCGTCCAGCATGTCACCGGCATGAAGCGTCTCCGTCGCCTCCGAGAGCAGGCCGAGGCCGCGCACCAGCGTCTTGCGGAACCTGGTCTCCTCGAGCTTCAGCGTCTCGGTGATCAGCTGTTCGCCGCGCGGCAGTTCGGGATAGGCCTGGCCCATCTCACGCACTAGCGCCGGCACCAGCTTCCACATCAACGGCTCCTTGGCGCCGAGCAACTGCGCATGGCGCATGGCGCGGCGCATGATGCGGCGCAGCACATAGCCGCGGCCTTCGTTCGACGGCAGCACGCCGTCGGCAACCAGGAAGGAGGACGAGCGCAGATGATCGGCAATGACGCGGAAGGAGGCGACCGTCTCCTTGTCCGGGCCCTGCCCGAGCGCTGACGAGGCCGCATCGATCAGATGACGGAACAGGTCGGTCTCGAAGACGCTCTCCACCCCTTGCAGGATGGAGGCCATGCGCTCCAGGCCCATGCCGGTGTCGATCGACGGCCGCGGCAGGTCGATGCGCTCATCCTTGGTGACCTGCTCATATTGCATGAACACCAGGTTCCAGAATTCAAGGAAGCGGTCGCCATCCTCCTCCGGGCTGCCGGGAGGGCCGCCCCAGATGTGCTCGCCACGGTCGATGAAGATTTCCGAGCACGGCCCGCACGGTCCGGTGTCGCCCATAGCCCAGAAATTGTCGGAGGTCGGGATGCGGATGATGCGGTCATCGGAGAAACCGGCGATCTTCTTCCAGAAGCCGGCCGCCTCGTCATCGGTGTGATAGACGGTGACCAGCAGCTTGTCCTTGTTCAGCCCGAACTCCTTGGTGATCAGGTTCCAGGCCAGTTCGATGGCGCGCTCCTTGAAATAGTCGCCGAAGGAGAAATTGCCGAGCATTTCGAAGAAGGTCAGATGGCGCGCGGTGTAGCCGACATTGTCGAGGTCGTTGTGCTTGCCGCCGGCGCGCACGCTTTTCTGCGCAGTGGTGGCGCGCGAATAGGACCGCTTCTCCAGGCCGGTGAAGACGTTCTTGAACTGCACCATGCCGGCATTGGTGAACATCAGCGTCGGGTCGTTGCGCGGCACCAGCGGGCTCGAGGCCACGACCTCGTGGCCCTCCTTGCGGAAATAGTCGAGGAATGTCGACCGGATCTCGTTCACGCCACTCATGAGTGCTGCCTTTTCGCGAAAACCGCCGGCACGGCCGGCGGACACTGGTCTCTGCTTTTTAGAAGATTGACTTGGCCTTTTAGCGGGCACGCCCCACCCTGTCCAGAAACACGGAATTGGGCCAATCCGGCAACTGCCAAGCCGGCTTCACGCTGCCCAAAAACGAAAACCGCCGGCGCGAAGGCCGGCGGTTTGAAACGCAATACTAAAGAACTCGGTTACTTAAGCATCGGATAATAGACTGGATTTATGGCCGAACTCTGGCCGTGCCCTACATGGCGCCGGATTCTTCCTCGAAGCCGTCGTCGCTTTCGCCGCGCTCGGGGCCACCATTTTCAAGAAATTTCTCGGCGATCAGCCCGGCATTCTGCCGCAGCGCAAGTTCGATCTCACGCGCCGTGTCGGGATTGTCGCGCAGGAACAGTTTGGCGTTTTCGCGACCTTGGCCGAGACGCTGCGAATTGTAGGAGAACCAGGCGCCGGACTTCTCGACCACGCCGGCCTTGACGCCGAGATCGACCAGTTCGCCGGTCTTGGAGACGCCCTCGCCATACATGATGTCGAACTCGACCACCTTGAAGGGCGGCGCCAGCTTGTTCTTGACCACCTTGACCCGGGTCTGGTTGCCGACGACCTCGTCGCGGTCCTTGACCGAGCCGATGCGGCGGATGTCGAGGCGCACCGAAGCGTAGAATTTCAGCGCGTTGCCGCCGGTCGTGGTTTCCGGCGAACCGAACATGACGCCGATCTTCATGCGGATCTGGTTGATGAAGATGACCATGGTGTTGGAGCGCGAGATCGAGGCGGTCAGCTTGCGCAGCGCCTGGCTCATCAGACGCGCCTGGAGACCGGGCAGAGAATCGCCCATCTCGCCTTCGATTTCGGCGCGCGGCGTCAGCGCCGCCACCGAATCGACGACCAGCACGTCGATGGCGCCTGAACGCACCAGCGTGTCGCATATTTCCAGCGCCTGCTCGCCGGTGTCCGGCTGCGAGATCAAGAGGTTTTCCAGATCGACGCCGAGCTTGCGGGCATAGACCGGATCGAGTGCGTGCTCGGCATCGACGAAGGCGCAGATACCGCCTTTCTTCTGGGCTTCGGCAACTGTGTGCAGCGCCAGTGTCGTCTTGCCCGAGCTTTCCGGCCCGTAGATCTCGACGATGCGGCCGCGCGGCAGGCCGCCGACGCCAAGCGCGATGTCGAGGCCCAGCGATCCGGTCGGCACGGTTTCGATCTCGACGACCTGCTCATTGGCGCCAAGCCGCATGATCGAGCCCTTGCCGAAGGCGCGCTCGATTTGCGACAGCGCCGCGTCCAGAGCCTTTGATTTGTCCACCGCTTTGTCCTCTACAAGCCGCAAAGAATTCTGAGCCATGATACATCACCCCTTGGTCGTCAATGAAGGCCGGACAATCCGTAATCCCTGCCCATTTTGTACTACTTTTGTTCTCGTTTGGCAAGAGGGATCAAATAACTGAAAAACAATCATTATCCGGATTTGTTCTTTTTTTGTCTCGTGGTTTGGTTTTCGGACGCGTTCCGCATTGGGCCAGATGCTCCGGCTGTTTCGATGGGCCGAATCGCCGGCTCGCCTGCGAAGCTCGGTCGCACAGCCTAGCGCTTGTCTGGTTCGAATAACAAAGGTCATATCGCCGGCATGGTGAAATCAGCAAAGATACTGGCGGTGGGCGGCGCCCATATCGATCGCCGCGGCCAGGTGTCGGGCACGTACGTGCCCGCGGCGTCCAACCCCGGCACGATGCGCGAGGATGTCGGCGGTGGCGTCTTCAACGCGCTGCGCAGCCTGGTGCGGCGCGGCGTCTCGGCCTCGCTTTTGTCGGTGCGCGGCGGCGATGCCTCGGCCGAGACGGTTGCGCGCGCCATCGCCGACTCCGGCATTGCCGACCTGTCGGCGGTTTTCCTCGACCGCACGACGCCGAGCTACACGGCGCTGATCGATCGCGACGGCGAGCTGATCACCGGCTTTGCCGATATGGCGCTCTACGATTTGGCGTTCCCCAAGCAGATCCGCCGCTCCAAGGTGCGCGAGGTGGTCGCCGAGGCCGATGCGGTGCTCTGCGACGCCAATCTGCCATCAACGGCGCTGGAGCGGCTGGTGGGGCTCGCCGCCGGCAAGCCGGTGTTCGCCATCGCCATTTCGCCGGCCAAGGTGGTGCGGATGATACCAGTGCTGAAGGAACTCGCGCAGGTCTTCATGAACCGGCGCGAGGCCATGGTGCTGGCCGGCGTCGATGCCAATGCCACCGAGCGCGAGATCGTCGACGGACTGCGCTGCAGCGGCCTCACCAGTGGCGTGGTGACGGCGGGCGACGGCCCGGTGCTGGGATTCGACGAAGCCGGCGCCTTCTCTATCCTGCCGCCGGCGCCGAGAAAAGTCGCCGACGTGACCGGCGCCGGCGACGCGCTGGCCGGCGCCACCATCGCTGCCCTGCTGCGCGGCCTGCCCCTGCGCCAGGCATTGCGCGAGGGCGTTGCCGCCGCCACGCTGGCCATTGAAAGCGCCGACGCGGTTCCGGCCTTCACGATTGCGACCTTCACCGAGGCACTGGCTCTTGTGCCCGACGCGCAGGAAATGGCATGAGGGCGGCCAATTGCCATTGCCGGAGCGCGACGTCCAAGCGGACGCGCGGATCTCCGGATCGGAGACTATCATGACACCGCAAAGCGCCCGCCCCTTCATCGACCTCCACGCGCCCGTGGCCGAGGCGCTCGCCGCTGGCCGCCCCGTCGTGGCGCTGGAAAGCACCATCATCACCCATGGCATGCCTTACCCCGACAATGGCGCCATGGCCGCCAATGTCGAAAAGATAATCCTGGACAATGGCGCGGTGCCAGCGACGATCGCCGTGGTCGCCGGCCGCATCAAGATCGGGCTTTCCGACGGCGAGCGCGAGTCGCTGGCGATGACCGGCGACGCCATGAAGCTGTCGCGCGCCGATCTCGGCTTTGCGGTGGCGCAAGGCCGCACCGGCGGCACCACGGTCGCCGCCACCATGATCGCCGCTGACATGGTCGGGATAAAGGTGTTCGCCACCGGCGGCATTGGCGGCGTCCACAAGGGCGCGGAAAAGAGCTTCGACATCTCGGCCGATCTCGACGAGTTGGCGCGCACGCCGGTCATCGTCGTCTCGGCCGGCGCCAAGGCGATTCTCGACATCGAAAAGACGCTGGAAGTGCTGGAGACGCGCGGCGTGCCGGTGATTGGCCATGGCTGCGAGACGATGCCGGCCTTCTGGTCGCGGCATTCGCCGTTCCGCGCGCCGCTGACCCTGCACAGACCGGAAGAGATCGCGCATTTCTACAAGACCAGGGCGGCACTTGGCCTGGTCGGCGGCATGCTGATCGCCAACCCGGTGCCGCAGGACGATGAAATCCCGGCCGACGAGATGGCCGGCTATATCGAGGCCGCGCAGAAGGCGGCGGAAGTGCAGAATGTGACCGGTAAGGCGGTGACGCCGTTCCTGCTGGGCAAAATCCTCGAACTGACCGGCGGCCGGAGCTTGAAGACCAACATCGCGCTGGTCGAGAACAATGCGCGGCTGGCGGCGAGGATTGCGACGGCGCTGTAGGATCGCCTACGTCGGCGGGACAGCACCCCCCTCTGGCCTGCCGGCCATCTCCCCCGCAAGGAGGGAGATTAACAGCTTAGCCGCAGGCTCCCATTTTCAACGTTGGTGATTAGCGAAGGCCAATGTGACAACTGATCTCCCCCCTTGCGGGGGAGATGTCCGGCAGGACAGAGGGGGGTGGGAAGAAACGCGGCGGTCCCGGTTCACTTCCCCGCCCTTCGTCCCGCCTCATACGCCCGGCGCGCCCACACCCTCATCTCGTCAGGATCATCAAACGCGTCGTCGGGAATGCTCCAGTACGGCATCGCGACCAGCTTGCCGTGGCGGGTGCCGGTATAGGTCCATTGCTTGCAGCCGGCGGCTTCGAAGTCGGGCGCGCTTTGCTCGTCAGCCTTGAGCAGCAATTCGCCGCGCAGCACGATGGCGACGATGACGCCGTCGAAATAGATACCCTTGCCGCCGAACAGTTTTCGGATACTGACCGGGCCGAGGCCTTCGAACAGTTCTTCGATGCGTTCATTGTCCATGCCGCAATCATGTCACCGGGCTTGCCATGGCTGCAACCAAAAACCATGCTGGCAAGTTGAGAGCCATCCGTCGGAGTTCTGTCATGCCGCTGCTGCTCAAGGGATCCTGCCGCTGCGATGCCGTCCATTTCGAGGTGGAGAGCAACACGCCGGTGCCGTTCATGCTGTGCTACTGCTCGATCTGCCGCAAGCAGCAGGGCGGCGGCGGCTTCGCCATCAATCTCGGCGCCGATTACAAGACGCTGAAAATCAAGGGCAAGCGCAATCTCGGCGTCTACCAGGCCGAGATCGCGGACGACGAGCATCCAAAGTGCGAGATTTCGACGGGCGAGCGCAATTTCTGCAAGAAGTGCGGTTCGGCGCTCTGGCTCTACGATCCGACATGGCCGGACCTGGTCCACCCCTTCGCCTCGGCAATCGACAGCGAGTTGCCGAAACCGCCGGAGAAGGTGCATCTGATGTTGAAATACAAGGCGAGTTGGGTCGAGCCGGTGATCGGCAAAAAGGACAAGGTCTTCGACGTCTATCCCGAGGAATCGATCGCCGACTGGCACAAGCGGACGAAGATGTGGGTGAAGTAAGCAGGGAGGCGCGGAGCGCGACTTCCGATGGTCAGCGCTGCCCCTCATCCGGCCCTTCGGGCCGTTCGTCATTCGAAAAGCCAAGCAATTGGCTTTTCGCCCGCTGCGCGGACCATTCCTCACCTCCCCGTGAACGGGGAGAAGGAAGATCAGGCCGAAGCGCGCGCCTCAGCCAGCGCCTTCAGGTCGGCGGGCTTCAGTTCGACGGATTCGCCGCAGCCGCAGGCCGAACTCTGGTTCGGGTTGTGGAAGGTGAAGCCGGTGCGCAGCGTGGTCTGCTCGAAATCCATCTCGGTGCCGAACAGGAAAAGGGCAGCCTCGGGCGCGACATAGACATGCGCGCCGTCGCGTTCGATATGGTCGTCCTTGGTATTGGGCTCGGTCACCAGGTCGACCGTGTATTCCATGCCGGCGCAGCCGCCCTTCTTGATGCCGAGGCGAATGCCATGCGCATTGTCGCGCGTGGCGACGATCTCGCGCACCCGGTCGGCGGCCTTTTCGGTCATCGTGATGACGGCGAAGCGTCCCATTCTTTTTCCTCTTCCATTCCATGCAGGTTCAAGGCCTGCCGAATGATTCCTCACCTAAAATGGTGAAGTTTTACCACTGGTGCAAGTGCACCAACCTCAGTCAACCTAGTACCAGCCCACCGCCACCTGCGCCTCTTCCGACATGCGGTCGGGCGACCAGGGCGGGTCGAAGGTCATGTTGACCTCGACGCCGGAGACGCCTTCGACGGCGCCGACGGCGTTTTCCACCCAGCCGGGCATTTCGCCGGCCACCGGACAGCCGGGCGCGGTCAGCGTCATGTCGATCTTGACCGCGCGGTTGTCCTCGATGTCGATCTTGTAGATGAGGCCGAGCTCATAGATGTCGGCCGGTATTTCCGGGTCATAGACCGTCTTCAGCGCCGAGACGATGTCGTCGGTCAGCCGCGCCANCAGACGTGTGCTCTTCCGATCTGTCATCCAAAGAACCTGTCACCCGAAGAACTTGCGCGCTTTTTCCAGCGCATCGGCCAAAGCGTCGACTTCGGCCCTGGTATTATACATGCCGAACGATGCCCTGCATGTGGAGGTTACGCCAAAGCGTTTCAACAGCGGCTGGGCGCAATGGGTGCCCGCGCGGACGGCAACACCTTGCCTGTCTATCACCATCGACACGTCATGGGCATGAATGCCCTGCAATTCGAAGGAAATGATGGCGCCCTTGTCCGGCGCGTCGCCGAAGATGCGCAGCGAGTTGATGGCGCGCAGCCGCTCGTGCGCGTAGGTCTTGAGGTCGGCCTCGTGCGCGGCGATGCGCTCGCGGCCGATCTTTTCCATGTATTCCAATGCTGCACCCAGCCCGATCGCCTGGACGATCGGCGGCGTGCCGGCCTCGAAGCGGTGCGGCGGCTCGTTGTAGGTGACGACGTCTTCCGTCACTTCCTCGATCATCTCGCCGCCGCCCATGAAAGGGCGCATGGCCGAGAGAATATCCTTCTTGCCGTAGAGCACGCCGATGCCGGAGGGCCCGTAGACCTTGTGGCCGGTGAAGACGAAGAAATCGCAATCGAGGTCCTGGACGTCGATCGGCATGTGCACGGCGCTCTGGCTGCCGTCGACAAGTACGGGAATTCCACGCGAATGCGCGATGCGCACGATCTCCTTGATCGGCGTCACCGTGCCCAGCGCGTTCGACATATGCGTGATGGCGACGAGCTTGGTCTTGTCGGTCAGGCGCTTTTCGAATTCCTCGATGCGGAAGATGCCGAGATCGTCGACCGGCACCCAGACCAGCTTGGCGCCCTGCCGCTCCCGGATGAAATGCCACGGCACGATGTTGGAGTGGTGCTCCATGATCGACAGAACGATCTCGTCGCCCGCGCCGATATTGGGCATGCCATAGCCGTAAGCGACGGTGTTGATCGCCGCGGTCGTGTTCGAGGTGAATACGATGTTGTCGGTGCTTGGCGCGTTGAGGAAGCGGCGCACCGTCTCGCGCGCCTTCTCGTAGGCGTCGGTCGCGGCATTGGACAGGAAATGCAGGCCGCGATGGACGTTGGCGTATTCCTGGGAATAGGCGTGCTGGATCGTATCCAGCACCACCTGCGGCTTCTGTGCCGAGGCGCCATTGTCGAGATAGACCAGCGGTTTGCCGTAGACTTCGCGCGACAGGATCGGGAAGTCGCGGCGGATCGCCTCGACGTCGTAGGGGGTGGTTTCGAGTTTCTGGTCCATTACAAGCTCTCTTGAGGCAACGCCTCACTCCGTCACTCGCCCCTCATCCGACCGAGCTTCGCTCGGCCACCGCCCGGGGCGAGTCACTTGCCTCGCCCGTCCTTCGGACCCCACAAGGGGAGAAGGGAAAGAGGTGCTTACCCATGGGCCACGAACCAGTCGTCCAGCCTTGTTTCCAGGGCCTCGACGATGGTTTCGTCGTCCAGTTCCTCGATCACTTCGGCGACGAACGCCTTGACCAGCAGGCCACGGGCGCTCTTCTCGTCGATGCCNCGTCGATGCCGCGCGCCATCAGGTAGAACAGATGGTTGTGGTCGATCTCGGTAACGGTCGCGCCGTGGCCGCAGATGACGTCGTCGGCGAAGATTTCCAGCTCCGGCTTGGTCGAGAACTCGCCATCATCCGACAAAAGCAGCGTGTTGCAGGCCATCTTAGCGTTGGTCTTCTGCGCGTATTGGTGGACGTTGATGCGGCCCTGGAAGACGCCGCGCGCCTTGCCGGTCACCACATTGCGGATCACTTCCGTCGATGTCGTATGCGGCACGGCATGGTCGAGCACCATGGTCACGTCGGTGTGGGTGTCGCCGGCCAGAAGGTTGATGCCGCGCAATTTGAAATCGGCGCCTTCGCCCGTGGTCTTCACCACGATCTCCTGGCGCACAAGCTTGCCGCCGGCATTCATGAAGAACAGCGTCAGCTTCGAATTCTTGCCGAGATGCGCCTTGAACTGCGCCAGATGGGTGGCCGTTTCCGGCTGTTCCTGGATGATCAGCCAGGTCACCTCGGCGCCCTCGCCCAACACCAGCTGGCTGACGGAGCTGGCCAGAGCCGCGCCCTCGCCCGCCTGACGCTCGACGATCGCAGCCTTGGCGCCGGCGCCGACACGCACGGGAAAGCGCACATGGGTCTGTCCGCCGGCTTGCAGGTTCTGCAATTCGATCGGCTTTTCCAGTGCTGCGCCATCGGCGACGTCGACGAAATAGCCGTCGGCGACGAAAGCAGTGTTCAGCGCGCCGATGGCGTCATCGCTGCCATAGGGGTCGAGGCCGGGCGCAATCGAGCCGTCGGTCAGCTTTTCCGACAGGCGCTGGACGGTCACGCCTTCGATGGCAGGGAATTTCGCACTCGAGACGCCGTTCAGAACTGCCAGCACGGCGGAACCTTCGACGATGGGCGCCAGCCCCTTGGCGGCGGCCGTCGGATCGAACGCCGGCACCGCAGTCAACAGCCGGCGCAGGTCAGTGTAATGCCAGGATTCGATGCGCCGCGTCGGCAGCCCGTGCTTGATTGCCTCAATGGCGTCGTCGCGCTTCAGCATCACCGCGCCGTCGCCCGGCAGCAGCGACAGCCGCTCGCCGAAAGCGTCGATCAACGCCGTTTCGGCCTGTGTGCGCTGGGGTTGTGTATGCATATTCATCAGTTTTGCCCCGCCTTTCAGCATAAAATGGCCTTCTGGCATCTCACGCGGCTTCGCCGATCACGCCGGCATAGCCATTGGCTTCGAGATCGAGCGCCAGGGACTTGTCGCCGGACTTGATCACCTGGCCCTTGTATAGGACGTGCACGCTATCGGGCACGATGTGCTCGAGCAGGCGCTGGTAGTGGGTGATGACGATGATGGCACGGTCGGGCGAACGCAGCGCGTTGACGCCGTCCGAGACGATCTTCAGCGCATCGATGTCGAGGCCGGAATCGGTCTCGTCGAGCACGCAGAGCTTTGGCTCCAGCAGCTTCATCTGCAGGATCTCGGCGCGCTTCTTCTCGCCGCCGGAAAAGCCGACATTGAGCGGCCGCTTGAGCATTGCCATGTCCATGTTGAGCGAGGCTGCCGCCTCTTTCACCCGCTTCAAAAATTCCGGGATCTTCAGCGGCTCCTCGCCGCGCGCTTTGCGCTGCTCGTTCATCGCCACCTTCAGGAATTCCATGGTCGCGACACCCGGTATCTCCATCGGATACTGGAAGGCGAGGAAGATGCCCGCGGTGGCGCGCTCGGCCGGGTCCATTTCGAGGATCGACTGGCCGTTATAGAGGATGTCGCCTTCGGTGACCTCATAGTCCTCGCGGCCGGCGAGGATGTAGGACAGCGTCGATTTGCCCGAGCCGTTCGGGCCCATGATGGCGGCGACCTCGCCGTTTTTCACCGTCAGGTTCAGGCCGCGGATGATCTCGGTGCCGTCATCGACGATGCGGGCATGCAGATTCTTGATCTCAAGCATTTTTTCTTTCCTGGATATATATTGTCCGGTCAGCCGACCGAGCCCTCGAGGCTGATGCCGATAAGCTTCTGCGCTTCGACCGCGAACTCCATCGGCAGCTGCTGGATGACATCCTTGACGAAGCCGTTGACGATCAGCGCGATCGCCTCTTCCTCGGGGATGCCGCGCTGCATGACGTAGAATTTCTGGTCCTCCGAAATCTTCGACGTCGTCGCCTCATGCTCGAACTGCGCCGTCGAATTCTTGGCTTCCATGTAGGGCACGGTGTGCGCGCCGCACTGGTCGCCGATCAGGAGACTATCGCAATTGGTGAAATTGCGGGCGTTGGTCGCCTTGCGGTGCGCCGAGACCTGGCCGCGATAGGTGTTCTGCGAGAAGCCGGCGGCGATGCCCTTGGAGATGATGCGGCTCGACGTGTTCTTGCCGAGATGGATCATCTTGGTGCCGCTATCGACCTGCTGGTAGCCGTTCGACACGGCGATCGAATAGAACTCGCCGGAGGAATCGTCGCCGCGCAGGATGCAGCTGGGATATTTCCAGGTGATCGCCGAACCGGTCTCGACCTGCGTCCACGAGATCTTCGAACGGTCGCCGCGGCAGTCGCCGCGCTTGGTGACGAAATTGTAGATGCCGCCCTTGCCCTCGGCATCGCCGGGGTACCAGTTCTGCACCGTAGAATATTTGATCTCGGCATCGTCGAGCGCCACCAGTTCGACGACGGCGGCATGCAGCTGGTTCTCGTCGCGCTGCGGCGCCGTGCAGCCTTCGAGATAGGAGACGTAAGCTCCCTCCTCGGCGATGATCAGCGTGCGCTCGAACTGGCCGGTGTTCTTCTCGTTCATGCGGAAATAGGTCGACAGCTCCATCGGGCAGCGCACGCCCTTGGGCACGAAGACGAACGAGCCGTCGGTGAAGACAGCCGAATTCAGCGTGGCGTAGAAATTGTCGGATGTCGGCACGACCGAGCCGAGATATTTCTGCACCAGCTCCGGATGCTCGCGGATGGCTTCCGAGATCGAGCAGAAGATGACGCCGGCCTGCGCCAGTTCCTTCTTGAACGTGGTGACGACGGAAACGGAATCAAACACCGCGTCGACGGCGACACGGCCCGATTTGTAGACGTTGTCGCTGGGCTCCTCGAGATCGGAGACGTCGGTTTTCTGCACGCCGGCGAGGATTTCTTGTTCCCGCAGCGGAATGCCGAGCTTCTCGTAGACCTTCAACAGCTCGGGATCGACGTCGCTCAGCGAGGTCGGGCCGGGCGTGCTCTTGGGCGCCGCGTAGTAATAGAGGTCCTGAAAATCGATCTTCGGATAATGGACGCGCGCCCAGGTCGGCTCTTCCAGCGTCAGCCAGCGCCGATAGGCTTCCAGACGCCATTCCAGCATCCAGGACGGTTCATCCTTCTTGGCCGAGATGAAGCGAATAATGTCTTCGCTCAGGCCCTTGGGGGCCTTGTCCATCGCGATCTCTGTCTGGAATCCGTATTTGTACTGGTCGACGTCGATCTTTCGGACCCGATCGATCGTGTCCTGCACAGCAGGCATAAGCGTTCTCCATCCACGCCGGGGTCAAGGCCCGACAGTTTTCAAACTATGGCATCGCCAGGGCTGCCCATGAGGCGCAGAAGGCGGCGTAAGTTTCATATAGTGCGTCTCGGCCGGGAATTCACCCGGCCACTTGCAAACGCACGGCTCTACCAGGCCGCGAGGGCCTGAATTCTTTGTCGCCGCCTCAGGCGGCTTGTTCCCTGGCCGCCCGGCGCTGGGCAATACCAGCCAGCGCAGCACGGAACAGTTCGATATCCCCGGCACTCGTTGCGTGGCCGATGGACACGCGCAAAGCGCCGAGGCTGTCGCCGTAACCCATGGCTTTCAGCACATGGCTCGGCCCGACCTTGCCCGACGAACAGGCCGATCCCGCCGACAGCGCCACGCCAGCCAGATCGAACGCGATCTGCGCCGTCTCGGCCTTGATGCCGGGAATAGCGAAGAATGTCGTATTGGCAAGCCTTGGCGCGCCGGTTCCGAAGATTTCTGCGTCCGGCACCAGCGTTTTGAGTGTTTTCTCGACCTCGCCGCGGCGTTGCGCGATCGCTTCGACGTCTTTCAGTCCAGCCAAAGCCTGCCGCGCCGCGGCGCCAAAGCCGGCGATGGCCGCCAGGTTTTCGGTGCCGCCGCGATGGCCCTTTTCCTGGCGGCCGCCATTGATCAGCGGCTTCGGCATCATCAGATCGGCTGCCGCAACGACGGCGCCGACACCCTTGGGGCCGCCGATCTTGTGCGAAGACAGAATCAAATAGTCGGCGTAAGCCGCTGACATATCGATGGGAACACGGCCCGCAGCCTGCACCGCGTCGACCACCAGAATGCCGCCCGCCGCCTTGACGATCGCGGCGATGGCTTCAATGGGCTGGATGACGCCGGTCTCGTTGTTGGCCGCATGGATCGCGACCAACGGCAGGCCTTCGGCCTTGTCATGCGCGGCCAGAGCGGCTGTCAGCTGAGCGAGCACAGCGATACCATCGGCGTCGACGCCGATCCGCGAAACCTGTGTTGCCGGGAAGCGGCCGCCGTTCAACAGGCAAGGGTGGTCGGCCTCGCAGACATAGAGCTGGCTCATGCGCACCGTGCCACGGCCCATCCGCCAATCCGGCGTCAGCAGCGTCGATGCGGCTTCCGTCGCGCCCGAGGTGAAGACGACATGCTCGGCCTTGGCGCCGACAAGTGCTGCCACATCGCGCCGGGCAGTGTCGATCAGGCGCCGCGCCGCGCGCCCCTCGGCATGCACCGACGACGGATTGGCGACGAGATCGAGCGCGGCAATCATCGCCTCGCGCGCCTCGGCAATGAGCGGCGCGCTGGCATTGTAGTCGAGATAGGCGCGTGCTGCGGCCATTTTCACCCAATCGATCCCGTCAAGACCCTTTCCGCAAGGATAGCGCGTTATTTCCTTGAAATTGCAAGGCAAGACGTCCTATTTACGCGGCTTGCGGCGAGGATGGCCGGGCCGTCACGGCTGGCTATCCAGTTTTGAACAATTCTAAACTAGCTTCTAAGAAGACGCTTGCCCTGCGTCAAGGCCCGGAAGGGCTGGGGCTGGAGTAAGAATTGTTCCGGGCGCCGCGCATTCGTATGCCATTTGGAGTATTTCATGCCTGAGGTCATTTTCACCGGTCCGGCCGGCCGCCTGGAGGGCCGCTACCAGCCTTCCAAGGAGAAGAGCGCGCCGATTGCCATCGTGTTGCATCCGCATCCGCAATTCGGCGGCACGATGAACAACAAGATCGTCTATGACCTCTTCTACATGTTCCAGAAGCGCGATTTCACCACGCTTCGCTTCAACTTCCGCGGCATCGGCCGCAGCCAGGGCGAATTCGACCACGGCACCGGCGAATTGTCGGATGCCGCCGCAGCGCTCGACTGGGTGCAGTCGCTGCATCCGGATTCCAAGAGCTGCTGGGTGGCCGGTTATTCCTTCGGCTCCTGGATCGGCATGCAGCTTCTGATGCGCCGGCCCGAGATCGAGGGCTTCATCTCGATCGCGCCCCAGCCCAACACCTATGATTTCTCGTTCCTGGCGCCCTGCCCGTCATCGGGTCTTATCATCCATGGCGATGCCGACAAGGTGGCGCCGCCCAAGGATGTGCAGGGCCTGGTCGACAAGCTGCACACGCAAAAGGGCATCACCATCACGCAGAAGACCTTGCCAGGCGCCAACCACTTCTTCGCCAACGACGCCGATCTGCTGCTCGAGGAATGCGCCGACTATCTCGACCGACGGCTGGCCGGCGAATTGTCCGATCCGCGGCCGAAGCGGCTGCGCTAAGAGCAATTCCAGGAAAAGTGTAAACGGGTTTTCCGTCCGGAATTGCGTCAAAACAAAAACTCCCGGTCCGATGCCGTCACAGTCGTGCCCATCATGGGCGCGACAACGCCATTTCGGCTGATCCAAACGGTGAAGCCAGCCTGACATGTGGCGCGGCTCGGCTGAACGGTGCACAATGCCGGTTCAGCCAGCGCAAGAAGGCATGACCGATCATGNCCGATCATGTACCAGCCTCCCCATTTCCAGGAAACGCGGCCGGACGTCCTGCACGGGCTGATCCGGACGCATCCGCTGGGGTTGCTGATCTCCAACGGCGCCGATGGCCCGGTCGCTAATGCCATTCCCTTCCTGCTTGATGCCGAGGTTGGGCCGAATGGCCGGCTGCGCGCCCATCTGGCCAGGGCCAACCCGCAATGGCGTCAGCTGGCCGACGATCCGACATCGCCGGTGCTGGTCGTCTTCCAGGGCGCCGACGCCTACGTGACGCCGTCCTGGTACGAGACCAAGCGCGAGACCGGCAAGGTCGTGCCGACCTGGAACTACGCCATTGTCCAGGTGCGAGGAACCGTCAGAGTGATCGAGGATTCCGCCTGGATCGCACAGCAGATCACCGAGCTGACGCTGTCACAGGAAGGCGCCCGCGAGGCACCCTGGGCGGTGACCGATGCGCCGCCGACCTTCATCCAGTCGCAGATCAAGGGCATCATCGGGCTTGAGATCGAGATCGCCGAAATCAGCGGCAAGTGGAAAGTCAGCCAGAACCGGCCCGTCGCCGACCGCGTCGGTGTCGCCGAAGGGCTGGAGAAGGAAGCCGCCGGCGCGCCTGACATGGCTCGGCTGGTGCGGAGTTGGGGTGGCATCGACAGCTAGCTGGGGTGGTCTTAGATGGTTCCAAAGGCGTCAGCAATTCAGTTGCTTGCCGGCGCTGCTCCAATGCCGAAATTCGTCTGTCTCGGCGCATCGTTTTGGTTTGGTTTGCGAGCCCGACGGAATAGGCGGAACGTAGTTTTTGCCACCGGCAACCCCGACGCCGTGTAGCGGAAGATACATCCCAGCCGGCCAAGCACCATCGCGCAGACGATGGCAACAGCACAGCCAAGGCCGAATCCGGCGACAGTGTCGCTCGGGTAGTGCGCGCCGATAAAGATCCGGGTCGATGCGACCGACAAGGTTGCTGCCAGCAGCACCCATCTGCGCTGGGGCAACAACAGCAGTGCAATGCCGAAAATGACGCCCATGGTCGTGGCATGGCCGGACGGGAAGCTGGCAAAGCGCGCCTCCAAGGAAAAAGGATGCAGCGACAGATCGCCGAGCTTGTCGAAATTCATCGGCCTGGCTCTGCCCACGCCATATTTCAGCACGTTGACGACCATGGCCGAGAGTGCGATCGAACCCAGCACCATGAAAGCAAAGCAGGTCCAGTTGTAGAAGGTCATCCGCGCGCGCCGGGAAAGGCTGCGCCAATCCGTCAGATTCGCGGCAATCAGCACCAGTACCGACGGGACAAGATACCATCCGCCTAGGCCGAAGAAGGTAAAAAACTCGGCGATGCGGAAGACATTGGTCGAGCCTGAAGCCCACTGCCTCGCCATGGTCCCTCCAAGATGGTCGAAACGGAGCGACACCGCGATCGTCAGCAAAAGCCAGGCCAAAACCCAGACCGACCACAGGATTTTCGGGTAGCGCGCCGGGCGCGTCGCCAGGCGATGCCGTACAATCCCGAAGGTATCGCGGAAATTAGCGACAGACTGCCGGAGCATGGCAGGCAAAGCGGCACGCGCCGGCGATGGCGACTTCATCAACATGCGGAGCTCGGCGCGATCATTGAAGAGCTATCAGTTCGCCACACGGTACAGGCCGAGCGACAGTTTATCACCTGACGAATAGTTGATGCCGTCGATCTCGGCGACGCGGCTGGCCTTCTTGCCTTGCCCTGCCAGCAGGTCATCCAGCCGTTTTTCATCGCCGACCGGCGCCAGGCCCAGCGCGCAGGCCGGATCGCCAAGCAGATGTTGCGCAACCCCGTCGACATCGGTCAGTACCGTCTTTGTGCCCACCAGAAATACCAGGCTCGGTTCGTGATATTGCGCGGAGGCGAGCACGCTCATCTCACAGGGACGATCGGCGCGAACCGCCGCCTCGATTTCCCGACTCATCCAAATCGGTTTCAGTGACGGCACGATGACACCGAACAGCAGGGCGTAGGTTATACCGGCGCAAACCGCAGCCCCGCCGATGCGGACCAGCGGCACCAGCGTCTGGCGCGAAACAGCGAGGTAGCCGGCGCCCAATGCTGCCGCGGCGGCCGGAACGCTCCACCATAAAAATGTCTTCATGAGATAGATCGGCGCACCGACGCAAAGCACGGCGAGACCGACTGTCACCAGAACGGTGCCGAATGCGGTCGCCCACCACAGCCATGTCTGCCAGCGCCTGAGCGGCGCATTTGCCTCTTGCGGCGTCAGCGTCAAAAGCCAGCCGATGAGCAGGGCCATGCCGGGATAGGCCGGCAGCACATAATGCGGCAGTTTCGTCGGGATCAATTCGAAGACGAGCCAGAACGGAACGTACCAGGCGAGGCAGAAACGCAGGCGCGGATCGTCGCGCAATCGGTTGAGCGCCTGCAGTCCGGCGCCGAGCGCCACAAGGCCGAACGGCCACATGAACAGGCAATAGGTCAGCATGTAGAAGCCCGGCGGAACGCCGTGCGACTCCTCGCCTTGCGCGACCTTGCCGAGCATATCCTTGCCGACGGCCTGCTGCAGGAAGGCGCCGTTGCTCTTCCAGGTGATGAGGGCGAGCCAAGGCAGCACGATCAACAGCACCAGAATCAGCCCACGCCCGGCTTTCAGCCTCGCCAGCCAGCGCCAGTCGCGCTCGAAAGCAACCAGCGTGAGCACCGTCAGCGCCGACAGCAGCGGTGCAATCGGCCCCTTGATGAGGATCGCCGCGCCCTGCGCAGCCCAGAAAATCCACGGCAGATGGCCGGCGACAGGCTCGTCGCGGCGCGATGCCAGATAAATCTGCGCCAGCGCGCCTTGCGCCAGAACGCAGCAGGCAAGCAGCATCGCGTCGGTCTTGGCGTCACGGCCTTCGAAGGCGGTGGCGAAAATCGCCGCCATGACCAGGCCGGCGGCAAGACCGGCATTGGCGCCGAACAGATTGGCCCCGGTCCAGGCGATTGCGACGACGGCGATGGCGATGCCCAGCGCCGAGATCAGCCGGTAAATCCAGATCGGCGCCTGTGCCCCCTCGCCGCTCAGCGTGACCGCCGCCGATTGCAGCCAGTAGATGCCGATCGGCTTTTGGTAGCGCGACGCGTCCTGGAAGCGGATGTCGACATAGTCGCCGGTCTCCGTCATCTGCTTGGTCGCCTGGACGAAGCGCGGCTCGTCGCGGTCGAGCGGCGGCAAAGAGGCCAGTCCCGACGCCGTCATCATCAGGCTGAACAGGAAGAGAAAGATGTAGTTCCTGCTCATTTCGACACCGGACAGACTGAATTTGGCGGGACTGGTGGCTCAGTCGACCTTGGTCATCGCCGCCTTGCGCTCATTGGCGATGAGCCATAAATTTCTGACATAGATCACCATGCCCATGGCCTGGCCGGCGATGAACACCGGATCCTCACGCTGGATGGCGTAGACGAGCAGCAGCCCGCCGCCGAACAGCGAGAAGAACCAGAAAGCGATCGGCACGACGCTGCGCTTGGCCTTTTCCGAAGCGATCCACTGCACCAGGAAGCGCATGGTGAAGAAGAACTGGGCAACGAAGCCGAGCAGAACCCAGGCGTCGAACTGCTTGACGAAAACCTGGTGCAGCCAGATCGCCAATTCCTGAAACACGTTAGCCATGCGTGATTTCCTCTACCTTTGGCATTCTGCGGCGCCGGCGCCGAAGCCACCAAACGCCGGCGAGATCGAGCGCGCCCTGCAGGCCGCGATCGAAGATGCCGTAATTCGACTTGCCGTGGCGGCGGGAGCGGTCGACGACGTCGCAATGGACGACGCGGTAGCCTTCCTGGATGACAAGCGCCGGAACGAAACGATGCGTACCGTCGAAAAACGGCAGTTTGCGCAAGATATCGGTGTGGATCGCCTTCAAGCCGCAGCCAGTGTCGCGGGTGTCGTCATGCAGGATCGCGCCGCGCAGCCAGTTGGCGAAACGCGATGCCAATTGCTTGATCTTGCTGTCGCGGCGCTTCAACCGCTGCCCCTGCGCGGCGCCGAAATCGGGCCCTGCCCGACGCAGCGCATCGACCAGCACGGGGATATATTGCGGGTCGTTCTGGCCGTCGCCGTCGATGGTGGCGATTATCGAGCCGCGCGCCGCCCAGGCGCCCGAGCGCACCGAAAGCGACTGGCCGGCGGATTTTTCGTGCCGAAGCTGCCGAAGCGGAAACGGACGTGTGGCGGCTTCAGCGGCAAGCACCGAAGCGGTGTCGTCAGTCGAACCGTCATTGACAACGATGATTTCGAAGTCGCGCCCGGTCATCGCCGCCTCGATCTCGTCGATCAGCAGCGGCAGGTTCGCCGCCTCGTTGCGGCAGGGAATGACGATGGATATCAATGCGTCCGGCATATCGCGTCGGGCTCTGTCACAAGATATGGCATTCGGTGGATGCCGTGCGGTGCCGTTCCAGCGGATCGAACCCGTTGGCGCGGCGCCTCATTACGCCAGCCGACAGGATGAAGCAAGCATGCGCGGCAGTGCAGAATAGGCTGTCCATGCCGGCGCAAAATCGGAAACCACTTTTGCTTGACGCGCTTGGATGCTAAACGCCCGCGTTCAGGCCATGCCGGGCCGTTCGGACCCGGCGCTTTCAGGAAGAAACAATGCCCGCCTTCAAGTCCGATTTCCTGCGCGTCATGAGCGAGCGCGGCTTCATCCACCAGATTTCGGATGAGACCGGGCTGGATCAACTTTTCGCGAAGGAAACCGTGACCGCCTATGTCGGCTACGACGCCACGGCGACCAGCCTGCACATCGGCAATCTGATATCGGCGACCATGCTCTACTGGATGCAGGAGACCGGCCACCGGCCGATCGCACTGATGGGCGGCGGCACCTCGATGATCGGCGACCCGTCCTTCCGTGACGACCAGCGCAGCCTTTTGACGCCCGAGGCGATCGCCACCAACATCGAGGGCATCAAGCGAATTTTTGGCCGCATCCTGCGCTTCGGCGACACTGGCAACGACGCCATCATGGTCAACAATGCCGACTGGCTGATGAAGCTCAACTATGTCGAGTTCCTGCGCGATGTCGGCCGCCACTTTTCGGTCAACCGGATGCTGACCTTCGACAGCGTCAGGCTGCGGCTCGAGCGCGAACAGTCGCTGTCCTTCCTCGAATTCAACTACATGATCCTGCAAGGCTATGATTTCGTCGAGCTCAGCCGCCGCCACGACTGCCGGCTGCAGATGGGCGGTTCGGACCAGTGGGGCAACATCATCAACGGCGTCGATCTCGGCCACCGCATGGGCACGCCGCAGCTTTATGCGCTGACCACGCCGCTGCTGACGACATCGTCGGGCGCCAAGATGGGCAAATCGGCCAAGGGCGCGGTGTGGCTGAACGGCGACCTCTTCTCGCCCTATGATTTCTGGCAATACTGGCGCAACACCGAGGATGCCGACGTCGAGCGCTTCCTGAAGATCTTCACCCGGCTGCCGCTTTCGGAGATCGCGCGGTTGGCCGCCCTTGGCGGCTCGGAGATCAACGAGGCCAAGAAGGTGCTGGCCACAGAAACCACGGCCATCGTGCACGGCCGCGAGGCGGCGCTCGCGGCCGAGGAAACCGCGCGCAAGACGTTCGAGGAAGGCGTGACGGCCGAAACCCTGCCGAGCGTCGAGGTGGATGGCGCAGCGCTGGAAGCTGGCATCGGCATCCTGTCGCTGCTGGTCACCGCGGGCCTTGCCGGGTCGAACGGCGAGGCGCGCCGGCATATCCAGGGCGGCGCCGTGCGCCTCAACGACCAGCCGGTGGCGGACGACCGGCGGATGGTGACGCCTCAGGATTTGAGTCCGGAAAACGTCGCAAAGCTTTCAGTGGGCAAGAAAAAGCACGTGCTTGTGCGGCCTGCCTGAGCCGTCTTCTGGGATCCTCAGCGATACTCGAAGATCGACCGGAAAATGCCCGGCGCGATTACCGATAGCGGGTTGATGTCCAGCACCGGCTTGTTGGCGTTGCCCTTAAGCCGGTAGGTGACGCCGATCAGGCCTCGGTCGCGGCCGTTGCCGAGCAGAACGCCGACCAACGGCAACTCGCCGAAGATGCGGTTGAGGCCATAGGCCGGCATGAAGGTTCCGGTCATGTCCATATTGTTGTTCTGGTCGTAGAGCGTGCCTTGGAAGGTGGTGCCGATGCGCGGGCCGCGCAGCACGCCATTCGCCAATTTCAAATAGCCCGACCCCTTGTCGATCTCGGTAAAGCCGCGCTCGAACTTTACCCGCGAAGTGTCGATCTTGCCCTTGACCGCTTCGTTCAGGCTGCGGCTGTCGCCGGCTGGCGTAGTCGATACGATGGACGCAAGCTTCGGTTCATTGACGATGAAGAAGTTGCTCGAATCGACCTGTCCCCGCATCGGGCCGTCGGCTGCGCCGCTGAGCGCCAGCGTGATCGATCCGCCTTCCATATGCTCGTAGATGTTGAGGAAGCGCAATATGGCGCCTGCGTCGGCCGACTTCATGGTGAGCGCGCGAGCACCATTGCCTGCCGTATTGCTGATGGTGATGGCGGCGCCGGAACTTGCCGCGGCGCTGACCTTGAGCCTGTTCACCCTGGAGCCGGCGGCACTGTAGTCGAGCTTCAAATTGGACAGGACCTCGTCATGGAACCCGCTTAGCGAATTGACGTCGGCGCTAACCGAAACCGCGTCCGTGCCGGTGGTTTTGGTGGCGGTATCGACATCGGAGGTGAACTGCTTGATCAGCGAGCGGGCATCGAGCGCGTTGCCGCTGACATCGACTGCGAAGCCCTTGCCCGACCGCTTCACCGTCACGGCGACATCGTCGCCCCGGTTCAAGGCGACTTTGCTGAAGCGGGCCGAAGACAGCGCGCCCTTGACCAGGACGACATCGCCTTCGACCGAAAAGCTCTTTCCGTCGAGGTCGAAGTCGGACAGCGTCGTGGTATCGCCGGACTTGCTCATGGTAAAAGTGGCATTGGCGGCAATGCCCGGCCCCTTGCTCCAGCCTGCCCAGGGAATGTCCAGCCTGGCGCTCGTCAGGTCAACGTCGACGTTCTGGCTGCCGCCTTCGCCGCTCTTGTCGATTGTCACCTTGATGGTGCCGGAAATCAGCGGCGACAGGCCAGGCATGGCGATGGCGCGCGTCTTGTCGTCGAGCACAAGCGCCACCTTGCGGCTGCGCGGCGGCCCGCCATCCCTGAGCGGCTCGACCAGATCGAGCTCGNCGAGCTCGGCTGGAATGCCGTTCAGCCGCGCCTTGGCAGAGATCACCGCCTTGCCGGGCCCGACTTCGATCGAGCCGTCGGCATCGGTCACCATCTGGCCTTCGAACGGCTTGGCGAGCGACAGGTCCTTGTAGTCGAGCGATACCAGCCAATCGAGCTTCGACGTGTCGACGCCGGATTGCAACGGAATGTCGGCCTTGACGTGGCCGGTCACCGTGCCCGACAGGTCGTCCGACAAGATGCCGACATGGCGCATGGCGTTGATCGGTTCGTAGGAGGCAAGTTCGGCGATGGCCGGCGCCTCGCCGGCGACGTCGATGTCGAGCGCGCCGATCACCGGCGGGTGGTTTGCCGCCTTTACCGACAGTGTGCCATTGCTTGCCGCCACGGTGCGGCCGCTCGGCATATAGACGCTGCCCGACGACAGCGCGACGTCGACGTCGTTGCCGTGGAAGGAAACGACGCCGACGGCATCGCGTATCGGCGGGATGCGGCCGGCGGTGTCGAAACGCGAGCCCTCGACCTGGAAGCGGCCGAACACCTCGTCGGCCGAAAGCGGCACGCCGTTGCCGAGACGCCCCGGCACGACCTGGAACTGCAGGCTGGCATCGACGACGCGGCCGCCAAACAGGTTCTGAAGCACCCACAGCCGCGCGTTCTTGGCCGAGAACCAGGGCCACAATTGCTTGACGTGCGAGACCGCCATGTCGTGGACGTTGAGCGACACCGAGATACCCGGCGGTCCGTTGTCGATGAAGGAAACCGCAGCGGTTCCCAGCACTTCGCTCCCCGATCCCGACCTGATGCCGATCTGGTCGGCGACAAGCTTGCGGCTCTTGATCTGATAGACGCCGGCGATGCGGGCGAAGAAATTCAGCGCCGGCTCGGGCGATTCCGAAGGCGCCAGCGTCGAGCCGTCGCTGGTCAGGTCGTAACGATAGGAAGGCTCCTCGCCGGCCGCGCCGGTCGACGGCTTTGGCCCGATCGAGCCGGCGAAATTGAACGCCGAGCGCCCGGTCTTCAGAACCAGCCTGCCGACATCGATCTTGTTGGAGCCGGAGACAAGGGCGGCGTCGACATCGACATCGGCCGGCAACAGCCCGCGTGTGCCGAGGTCGAGCACCGAGCCGGTTAGCGACAGCGAGCCCGTCAGCCGCGAATCGGTCTCGCCCGAGCCTTCGGATCCGGTGAGCTTCAAAGCCATCGCGCCGGTTCGCCCGCCGGCCGCCGGCGTGGTCTCCGCGACATCCGCCATGTCGATGGCGGCGTTCAAGGCGGTGACGCGCATCGAGCTCGTATCGCGGGTGGCGGTGGCGGTGACGGTGAGCGCGCGGCCATCGACATCCGCCTCGGACGAGAACTCCATGCTGCCGGGGCCCGACTGCAGCACCGTGGCGTTGGCGATCGTGACCAGCTTGACCGATCCGGCCTCGGGCAGCTCGAACGCGACATTTTTGAGATCGATGCGGCGCATCGAATCCTCGCGCACGGCATCGAGTGCACGATTGACGTCACTGAAGACGGCGGCGGCCAGTTTTTCCGGATCGATGAGACCGTCTTGATTGCGCAGGCGCGCTGTCCAGTCGCCACCCGACGGCATTGCCGCGGTGACGATATGGGCGTCGGAAATCCTGGCGCTGGTCAGCCGAACCTCGCCCGAAAGCAGCGGGATCAACCGGATGCCGAAGCGGACGCGCCCGGCATCGGCCATCGGCTTGCCGTCGGCCGTCTCGACGCTGACATCCTTGACCTGCAGCGCAATGAAGCTCGATCCGTCAAGTGTCAGGCTGGCAGGACCGACGGCGACTTTGACGTCGAAACCGGCCAGTTTCTCGATCGCCGTTTCGGCTTCCAACCGCAGCCGTTCGTTGCCGATGCCGGTGGCGCCGATGACGTAGACGGCGGCCGCTGCCAGCAGCACAAGGGCTCCAATGCCGGCAAACAGCCGGGCAAGGATGCGAAAGCCGCGGCCGATCCGTGCCTTGCCGAGCGGCGGCACGCGGCAAGCGGACGGGAAAGCCCCCAGGTCGGTGATCTCGTCACGCCTGAACCGGATTTTCTCGTGCTGCGGTTCTTCCTGATCCACGCAATCTTCCGTTGTGCGAATTCGATCGTGGACGAATCCCCGCCCGACACTATAACGACGCAGGCTAGAGCATGATGCCGAAAAGTGTGAGGCGGTTTTCGGACGACATCATGCTCTATCTCTTTGATTTAGGGCCGCGTAACCTCAAACAAGGGCATCGATATGGCTGATCTCGACATTGGCGACGTTGCGCCGCAATTCGATCTTCCGCGCGACGGCGGCGGCTCACTCAGCCTTGCCTCGATGCGGGGGAAGCCTGTTGTACTTTATTTCTATCCGCAGGACGACACCACAAGTTGTACCAATGAGGCGATCAGCTTTTCGCAGCTGAAGCCGGAGTTCGAAAAGGCCGGCGCCGTGGTGATCGGCCTGTCGCCGGACAGCGTGAAGAAGCACGACAAGTTCAAAACGAAATACGATCTCACCGTCGACCTGGTTGCCGACGAGGAGCGCAAGGTGATCGAGGCCTACAATCTATGGGTCGAGAAGACGATGTATGGCCGCAACTATATGGGCGTCGAGCGGGCGACGTTCCTGATCGGCAAGGACGGGCGGATCGCCGGGATCTGGCGCAAGGTCCGGGTGAAAGGCCATGCCGAAGCAGTGCTGGAGGCGGTGCGCGCGCTTTGAGGCGCCACCGATCTGGCCAACGCCGCGCAGTGCATTGGGGCATAAGACATATGCGGGTGGCTGACACCGTTGGCCACTAGCGCGCCCGCGAACGGCAAAACTTTGTTAACCCTAATAATGTGTAATCGGGCTTCGTTGGTGTCGTAACGAAAGCTTGGTCCCGTGAACCTAACCGGTCAGTCAGCGGTCTTCGGCAGGCGCAAGGAGCCGCATACGGTCATCATTGCGCGGGGCAATGAAATACGACATTTCACCATCCGGCCGTGGCTCGTCGCCTTTCTCGGCTCGGCACTGGCGGCGATCGCCATCGGCTATCTCTTGGCGACCTCCTATCTCGTGCTGCGCGACGATCTGATCGGCGCCACCACGGCCCGGCAGGCGCGCATGCAGCAGGCCTATGAGGATCGCATCTCGGCGCTTCGCGCGCAGGTCGACCGCATCACCAGCCGCCAGCTTCTCGACCAGAAACTGATGGAGACCAAGGTCAGCGAATTGATCGAGCGGCAGAGCCAGCTCAGCCAGCGCCATGGCCGCCTCGGCCCGATTCTCGAGCGGGCCGAAAACGAGGTCGGGACGCCGCCAACCGCTGATGCCGCAGCGACAACAAAACCCGACGAACATGCCGAACTGACTGGCGGCGAGCCACTCGCCTATTCGGTCGCCAGCCTTGGTTCGGGCGACACCAGGCCATTCTCGCTGTGGTCGACACGTTCCGATCCGCTGCCCAGCGAAACGGCTGCGGACCGTGCCGACAAATTGTTCGTCTCGATCAATGATTCACTGAAGGCTATCGAAAGCCAGCAACTCACCCGCATCGAAACCCTGGCCGACAACGCCTACAAGAACGCCGATGCCATCACCCAGGCGCTGGAAGCGGCCGGTCTGCCGGTCGACAGTGATTTCGGCAAAAACGAAAGCGATGTCGGCGGACCGCTGATCCCGCTTGACAGCTCGATGATGTTCGACAGCAAGGTCAAGGAACTGGACGAGGCGCTGGATACGCTCGACCAGTTGAAGAAAGAGGCGCGGCGGCTGCCGCTCGCCAACCCGGCGCCGGGCCACTCCGTCACCAGCCCGTTCGGCGTGCGCACTGACCCCATCCTCGGCACCGCTGCCCTGCACTCGGGCATGGATTTCCGCGCGCCGGTCGGCATGGCAGCCAAGGTCACGGCGGCCGGAATCGTTACCAAGGCCGGCTGGAACGGCGGCTATGGCCGCATGGTCGAGGTCGATCACGGCAACGGCTTTGCCACGCGCTACGGCCATCTGAGCGAGATCGACGTTGCCGTCGGCCAAAAACTCGCAGCCGGCGACATCATTGGCAAAACCGGCAGCAGCGGCCGTTCGACCGGCCCGCACCTGCACTACGAAGTCCGCCACAATGGCGAGGCCATCGACCCGCTGCGCTTCCTGACCGTCGGCAAGAAGGTCGAGCAGTATCTGTAGGGTCAAGCCAGGCGGCTGGTTGCACGCCCCCGCCTCCTTCACCCGTTGTACCATCCTGTTGTTTGGCAATCCGACATCGCGTGCTCCGGCGTCACGTTCTGGAGCCTGCGGCTGCCGCGCGCTTTGCCGATGCTGTTCTCATCGCTGAGGATTGCCTCGGCCACCGCCGTGATCGGCGCCATTGTCGGCGAATGGATCGGCTCCGACCAAGGACTTGGCGCGCTGATCGTCCAGGCGTCCTTCAACTACCAGTCGGACCGCCTCTACGCGGCGATCGTGCTGTCATCGGGCCTGTCGATCGTCCTGTTTTGTCTTGTGGTGCTGATCGAGCGCCGGACGATCCAATATTGAGCAGATGCGTCAGGCGGGTCGCGGTGGCGTCCGTCGTGGCTGACCGGTCAGGATTTGACATGGATGTCTCGCGGGAATTTGGTCAGCGTCTCATGGCCGGTCTCGGTCACCAGAATGGTCTCGCTGATCTCGATGCCCCAGCCATCCATCCACATGCCAAGAATGGAGTGCAGGACGTTGCCGGGTTGCAGCGCGGTCTTGTCGCCGGGCCGCAGGCTGATCGTGTGCTCGCCCCAATCCGGGGGATAAGCGACGCCGATGGAGTAGCCGATGCGCGATTCCTTCTTCAGCCCGTAGCGCTGGATAACCTTGCGCCATGCGGCCTCGACCGCTTCGGCTGTGGTCCCGGGCCTGACCGCGTCGAGCACCGCATCCATGCCTTCGATCACCGCCTTTGCGGTGTCGGCGACACGGGCCGGCGTCTTGCCGAGCTGCATCGTTCGGGCGAGGCCTGCGGCATAGCGGCGGCAGACGCCGGCAAGTTCGAGCGCAATCGTCTCGTCCTTTCCGAACCGCCGGTCACTCCACATGATGTGCGGAGCCGATGCATTCTCGCCGCCGAGGATGGTCGGCGGCAGTGCCGTGATGTCGCCGGCGAAGTCCGGGCTGCCGGCGATCTGCGCCGCCTGGATCGCGGCAATCGCATCGCATTCGCGCACACCTGGCGCGATGACTTCGAAGGCCCGCGCAACAGCTGCTTCAGCCAAGGTCGACGCCTTGCGCAGGTAGGCAATTTCCGGAGCGGATTTCACGGCGCGGATCCAGTTCACCAGGAGATCGGCGTCGTGCCATTTCGCATTGGGCAGGCCAGCGACCAGCCGGGCATGCGCCTTCGGCGAGAAATAATAAGCTTCGAGCTCGATGCCGATATGTCTCGCGCCCCAGCCCTTGGCGACGATGCAGGCCGCTATCCAGTCCATCGGATGGCGATCGGCGCGCTGCACGTGGTCCTCGGGGAAGCCGACCACATTCTCCGGCTTCATCCAGGCCGTCAGCAAGCCGCCTGCCGCATCCATGGCGCGGCCGATCCAGACCGGCTCGGCCTCGTTTTCGATCGGGACAAGCACGACCTGCGGCGTGTAGAACGACCAGCCGTCATAGCCGGTGATGTAATGCTGGTTGGCGACATCGTTGACGACCAGCAGTTCCAGCCCACGCGCCGCCATCTCGGCGCGGATCTTCTTGAGCCGCCGCTGGTACTCATCGCGCGCAAAAGGCAATTCGATCATCGGTTTTCCTGCTGGATCACTGGTCGGGCGAGCCCCGCGCCCGCCTGACGTCATTCACCATTGCGGTGGTTTCAGCCCGGCTGCAATCGGCCAGCGCGGCGCATGGGACAGGTCCTGCACCGCGTCTGGGAACCATTCCGAATTATTTTTGAATTCCATTTGACTGAATAAATTGCCTGTGCAAGTCTTAGCCTTCCTAAAGGGCGCGGGACATGGCACTGCGGGGAACCAATCAGGAGTTCGGGCGGCCTTACAACCGGCGCATCGTGCTGGAGTCCATCCGCCTTCACGGTCCCATAGCTCGCGGCGACATTGCCGGCCGCGTTGGCCTCACCGTCCAGACCGTATCGACCATCGTTCGCGAACTCGAAGAGCATGGCTATGTGCTGTCGCTGCGCGAAGAGCCGCGCGGACGCGGGTTGCCGCCGGCGACGCTCAGGATCAACCCCGAGGGCGGCTATGCCGTCGGCGTCCACCTCACCCCGCTGGGGATCGACGCGGCGCTCATCAATCTCAGCGGCGATGTCATCGAGAGCATGCATCGCGAGGCGCCGCATGCGACGCCCGACCATGCCTTCGAGCTGATCGGCGCGATGGTGCCCGAGCTGACCGCGCTGCGGCCCGGCGGACGCGTGCTCGGCATCGGCATGGCGCTGCCTGGACCGTTCGGCGTGGAGTCGATGAGCTTCGTCGGCCCGACGACCATGGCCGGCTGGAAGGATGTCGCGCTGCCGGAACGGCTGGCGGCGTCGACCGGGCTGCCGGCCTTCTTCGAAACCGACATGGCGGCGGCGGCCATGGGCGAACGGCTTTACGGTCTCGGCTCCGGTTATTCCGAATACTACTACCTCTATTTCGGCGTCGGCCTCGGCGGCGTCATCGTGCATGACGGCGCGGTGATGCGCGGCGCCTGGGGCAATGCCGGCGAAATCGGACACATCCCTGCCGTTCCCGGTGGCGAGCCTTGCCCATGCGGTAACAGCGGCTGCCTCGAACGGTATCTCTCGCTAGAAGCACGTCGCCGCCGCAACATCAGCGACGCCGCCTGGGTGGCCGAGATCGCGCCGATCTTCCGCAACGCCATCGTCACAATCGAGAATGTATTCGACCCCGAAACCGTCATCCTCGGCGGGCTCGCCCCCACCGACCTCCTGGAAAAGCTGGTCGGCGCGGCGGGACAGCTTCCCAATTCGGTCTCAGCGCGGCGCGACCGCAAGACACCGCGCGTGACGGTGGCGACCGGCGGCAAGCATTCGGTGCTGCGCGGCGCTGCCGCCCTTGCAGTGTCCGGTGTGCTTTCGCCGCGCTTCGGCCAGATGTTCATCGCCGAGCGCGAGCGCCGGTCCGACCTCATGCACAGCAAGGGAGTGGCGGCATGACCGAACCGCTGCTGGTACTCGAAAACGTCACCAAGAATTACGGCGCCATCCATGCGCTGAGAGGCATCAGCTTCTCGATCGGCAAGGGCGAAGTCGTGGCGCTGCTCGGCGACAACGGCGCCGGCAAGTCGACACTGGTCAAGATCATCGCCGGCGGCCTCGAGCCGAGCTCCGGCCGCATGCTGTTCGAGGGCAAGGAATTCCTGGCGAAAACGCCGGCCGAGGCCAAGGCTGCCGGCATCGAGACCGTCTACCAGGACCTGTCGCTCTGCACCAATGTGGACGTCGTCGCCAACTTCTTCATGGGCCGCGAGATCACCCGCAAGGTGCTCGGCGTACCGATCCTCGACGAGCGCGCCATGGAGGCCGTCGTCGGCAAGGCGCTGGCCAGTGCCGGCACCCGCATTCCGTCGCTGCGCACCAATGTCGAGCATCTCTCGGGCGGCCAGCGCCAGGCCATCGAGCTCAACCGCTTCGTGCATTGGGGCGGCAAGCTGGTGCTGCTGGACGAGCCGTTCGCGGCACTCGGTGTCGAGCAGACCAGGCGCGGTCTCGAGATGATCCGCCAGGTGGCCAACCAGGGCATCGGCGTCGTCATCATCACCCACATCATGCAACAGGCTTTTCAGGTCGCCGACCGGATCGTGGTGATCCGGCAAGGCGTCGTGGCCGGCGATGTCGCGCGCAACAAAACAAGTCCCGATGCGGTGATCAACATGATCACCGGTGAGACGCTTGCCGGTGCCGGACCGGCAGGTTGAGGGACAAAAGAGGGGTCCGGTATAAAAGAGGAGCGAACGACATGAAGCGAATACTGGTTCTTGTCTTCGGTATCCTGGCACTGGCTCTTGCCTCGCTCACGCCGGCAATGTCCCAGACCAAGGGCACCGTCTATTATATGGTCCCGACCCTGCTCGATGAATTCCAGACCGGCTCGGTGAGCGCGCTGGAGCTGTTCCTCAAGCAGGTCGGCTATGAGGTGAAAACACTCAACGCCGACAACAAGACCGATGCGCAGCAATCGCAGATGAACGACGTCATTGCGCTGAAGCCGGCGGCGATCATCCTGGCCGCCGTCGATTTCAACGCGCTGAAGCCATCCATCGAAGCGGCACGCGCCGCCGGCATTCCGGTGGTCGAGTTCGACCGCCAGATCACCTCGACCCCATCCGATTTCACCTCGGTGGCGGGCACGGTCGAGATCGGCTACGTCGCGGCCGAGCAGGCGCAAAAACTTCTGACCGCCAAGAACGGTTCGGTGAAGGGCAAGATCCTGCAGGTGCTCGGCGATCCCGGCGATCCCTACACGCTCGACATCCAGAAGGGTTTCGAGGAGAAGTTGAAGGCGTTTCCGGACGTCAAGATCATCTCGCTGCCGGCCATGCAGTGGGAAGCCAGCAATGCCGGCACGATCGTTGCCGACCAGATGCTCGCCAACCCCGATATCGACCTGATCTTCAGCCATGCCGCGCACCTGTCGGTTGCAGCCGTCGCCTCGCTCGAGGCCGCCGGCAAGAAGCCGGGCGACGTCATGTTGATGAGCTCGAACGGCGCTCCGGTCGGTCTCGACCTGATCCGCAAGGGCTGGCTCAATGTCGAAGTCGAGCAACCGCTCTACGCGCAGGCCGCAGCCGTCGCCATGTTCATGGACAAGATCGCCGGCAAGCAGGAAATCAAGCCTGGCGAGTATGACGTGCTCGGCTTGAAGTCGACCGTGACCAAGGAGAGCTGGGGCCCCAACATCAAGATCCCGGGCGCCGCCATCACCAAGGAAAACGTCGACAATCCGGCCTTCTGGGGCAACCAGAAGCCGCCGACGGACACGATCAAGTCTGTCGAATAGTCGCCTAGCGAAGCGCTCCGGGCCATTGCGGCCCGGAGCCTGCCCATTCACGACGCCGCGTCCCAGGACACCGTGGCGAACCTAAACCCGCGCCTGAACCCGACGAAATCGAGTTGATTTCTCAGCCTGATTTTCTCGGGGGCGCCAACCGGATCAGCCCATGAACCCGCGCAGCCGCAAAGCCCTGGAGTTCGTCCTCGACAACCTCGTCTGGTTCATGCTGATCTTTGTGCTGGTTGTCTTTTCCGTCTTCGTCCCCAACTACTTCCAGCTCGGCATCTTCGCCAACATCATCGAGGCCTCGAGCGTTCTCGGCGTGATGTCGATCGGCCTGTCGCTGGTCATCATTGCCGGCCATATGGACCTGTCGGTGGAATCGGTGGCCGCACTCAGCGCCATGGCGGTCGGCATCCTGTTCTGCTCATCGGGCATCGGCATGGGCATACAGCTCAATCCGCAATGGCTGATGGTTCCGGTTTCGCTGCTGGTTGCGCTGGCCGTCGGCGGCCTCATCGGCGCCTTGAACGGCTATCTCGTGGTCAAGGTGAAGATGAGCGCCTTTATCATTACGCTGGCGTCCTACATCTGGGTGCGCGGCCTGGTGCTGGTGATTTCCGGCGGCCGCTCGGCACAGGATCTGGCGCCGGCCATCCGCTGGTTCGGCATCCAGCGAATGGCCGGCCTGCCGCTGACCGCCTGGATCGCCGTCGCCTGTTTCGTCCTGTTCTCGCTGCTCATGGCCAAGACGCCGTTCGGCCGCCACCTCGTAATGATCGGCGGCAATGAGACAGCGACCTTCCGCGCCGGCATCCGCGTCAACCGCAACCTGATCATCGCCTTCGTGCTGGCTGGCGCCATCGCCGGCCTCGCCGGCTGGCTGCTCGCCATCCGCACCTCGGGCGCCACCGCCAATCTCGGGACCGGGCTGTTGTTCAACGCCTTTGCCGCCGTCGTCATCGGCGGCGTCAGCCTGAAAGGCGGCGTCGGCACCTTGCCCGGGGTCTATGCCGGCGTGCTGCTGCTCTCCTCTATCAACACGGCGATCAATCTGATGGGCCTGCCGGCGAATTTCACCCAGGTGATCCACGGCCTTTTGGTGCTCGCCGCCGTGCTGCTCGACGCCTTCAAGCAAACCATTCGCCAAAGACTGGCATAGGAGACGGCTGGCATGACAGGACGGCTCGAAAGCAAGGTCGCGCTGATCGTCGGCAGCGCGCGCGGCATCGGCAAGGGCATCGCCCAGCGCTTTGCCGAAGAAGGCGCAAGGCTGGTCCTGGCCGACAGCGAGGCCGAAGCCGGCCAGGCGACCGCGGACGAGCTCGGCGCGGATTTCATTCGCACCGACATCTCGCAAATGGCCGATGCAGAAGCTGCGGTGGCGCTGGCGCTGAGCCGCCATGGCCGCCTCGACATCGTCGTGCAGAATGCCGGCATCTATCCCTGGCAGCTGATCGAAAACACCAGCCCGGACGACTGGGACCGGGTGATGGCGGTCAATCTGCGCGGCACGTTCAACGCCACGCTGGCGGCGCTGGCGCCGATGAAGGCGCAAGGTTACGGGCGCATGCTCTACACCTCGTCGATCACCGGTCCGCACGTCACCAGCCCCGGCCACGGCCACTATGCCGCCAGCAAGGCCGGCATCAACGGCTTCATCCGCTCGGCGGCGCTGGAATTTTCGGGCTACGGCATCACCGTCAACGGCGTCGAGCCCGGCAACATCCTGACCGAAGCGATCGAGCTGCATCGCGGCGCCGCCTACATCAAGAACATGGAGGATTCGATCCCGCTCGGACGCCTCGGCAGTCCGCGCGACGTCGCCAACGCCTTCCTGTTCCTCGCCTCCGACGATGCCAGCTACATCACCGGCACCACCATCGTCGTCGACGGCGGCCAGTTGCTGCCCGAAGGCAAGGATTTCCGGCTGCTGCCGCCGTGATCAGCCGGATTCCTTGTACAGCAGCAACTCAGGCCGGTACTCGAAGTGCATGGTGTCGTAGTGATACCAGCGCCCGCCCCAGATGAAGCCGTTTTTCTCGAACAATTCCACGATTTCCAGCGGAATCCGGTTCTTGAAGGGAATGTGGGCCTTCGGGTTGGTTTTGTTCCTGTTGTTGTACCAATAGTCGGAGAAGCCGACATTGATATCGAAGGCCGCTCCGAACGAGTGAACGCTCAACCGGTCGGTGCCGGCGATCGGCCGCCAGACAAAGCCGCCGCCGGGCTTGAGCCCGTAACGGCTCAGTTCCGCGGGCATCGCCTCAAGCGCAGCGGAGACCTTGCCCAGCCGGTCGTTGATGCCGAAAATCCTGGTGACCTGCACGGTCTTCTCGCCGAGCTTCGGCAACCATTTGACGTTGGCGATGTGCTTGCCCACCTCGGCGGCACTTGCCCCGTAGAGCTTCTCGAAGAAAGGTTCATTGCGGATACGGCCGGGATCGAAATCCTCCGCCGGGACCAGCGCGCCCTCGGCTGCTCTGGGATAGACGTAGCGAAACATGTCTTCGATGTCGGGGCTCTCAAGCAGCGCGTCGGCGTCGCGCGCCTTGTCGTCGTTCCACACCATGGTGGTGCCGTCGGTCCAGGTCAGGACATTGCCCGAAATGGTGAAAAGGCCGGGATAGGCCTTGAGCAAGGCTGCCTTGGCGGCGGGCTGGTCGACGCCGTCGCCCACATTCCCCGCATAGGCGAAGCGCCCAATACCAGAGATTGCCAATGCCAATAGCAGCTGTAACATCAGCCGCCGTGGATGGTCGATCATTGTGCTGCCTCCGCGAGGGCTTTCATTCATCGTGCATTTAACAAGGCAGCTGTACCATGCTGGTCGAATCGAACGGGAGACAAAATCATGTCAAAAACCTTCACTGCTTTGATCCGGATGACGTTTACATTCATTTGCCTGGTCGGCCTGGCCTCGTCAGTTTCTATCCTTTTCCCCGCCACCGCGTCGGCCCAGCGCATGCAGAAATGCGCCGATGAAGGCGGCATGTGCCGCCTGCCCTACCCCTCGGAAGTGGTCTACGGCGCGCGCGGCCAGACCACCTCCCGCTTCTTCGATCGTCGTTCCGTGCCTTGCTCGAATCGCGTCTTCGGCGACCCGGCGCCCGGCCGCGACAAGGCCTGCTATATTGCGAGGCGCGATAGCGGTAATGATTATGGTGACAACGACGACGACAATTACGGCAATGATGACAATTACGGCGATAATGATTACGGCCAGGGCCGCGGCAGATGGGTGGCCTGCGCCTCGGAGGGGCGGTTCTGCGAGTTCCGTGGCCGCAAAGTGGTGAGATACGGGGCGCGTGGCCAGTACGTCCAGGGCGTATTCAGGAACGGCGTCACATGCAGCGTCGACGCCTTTGGCGAGGATCCCATCCGCCGCGTGAAGAAGAACTGCTACGTCAAGCGATAGGCTAGCGCGCCAGGAAAGAACGGCGGGTGCGGCTCATTGCGGCCGCGCCCGGCATTCGGGATATGCGGGCCGGATATGGTGGGCGATGGCGGGCTCGAACCGCCGACATCTTCGCTGAGAACGCTATCGTCAACTCGACCGCTGTGAACCCTTATCGCGGCACGGTGACACGGCGCCTACGCCGATATCGAAGCCGTATGCGAACAACGTCGACAAGTACACGCTTGCCCGCATCGGCGAGCCGAAACAGGAAGAAGTGCGGAGCCGATCGTCTTTCTGTGCTCACCCAATGCGTGTCGCTCAAAAGCGGTTCCCCGGTTTTGAGAGAGCGACATTGCATAGACGCTCAAGATATTAAGCTTCCTGATGAACCTACCCGTGCAGGTGAACCCACCCTTCCAGAACACCCTGCCCTTCCGGATGAACCTGCTTTCCGGATACGCCAAGTTAATCCGGTAAAGGCATTGTTCGCCTGGCTTTGCGGGCGTGGGCCGAACTTGCTCTGCAGCTGCCATCCAGACGGAAGACATTTGTGTATATTCCGCTTTGGCGACGCGCCGTAATGGCCTCTTGTACTTAGTCCACCGTGCGACGCGAAGGGGGTAGTGTGCTGAGAGTTCTGCAAATTCGCTGAGAGGGGGCGGTCATGGCAGGCTGGTGATTGTTCACGTCACCTGATTCCCGCGAAGGAACGCCACCATGACCAAGACTGAAGTTAAGACCGCCAGCGCTGCCGTCAAAGACATTTTGCTTTCGAACCCGGATGGATTGCACGAAGTGCTCCGTGCGGTGATGCAGGAGGTGCTTGAGGCCGAGATGGACGAGGCGCTGGGTGCCTCGAAGAGCGAGCGCACGCCCGAACGGCTTGGCTATCGCTCGGGCTATTACGGCCGTACCCTTGTGACGCGGGTCGGCAAGCTCGAGCTGCGGGTTCCGCAGGACCGGGCCGGGCGCTTCTCCACCGAGCTGTTCGAGCGCTACCAGCGTTCCGAGCGGGCCTTGGTGGCGACACTGGCGGAGATGTATGTGCAGGGCGTGTCGACCCGCAAGGTGAAGGCGATCACGGAAGAACTGTGCGGCCATGCCTTCTCGGCCTCGTCGATCTCGGCCATCAACAAGCGGCTGGACGAGAGCCTCGCTGCCTTTGCCAGGCGCCCCCTTCAAGAGCCGTTTCCTTACCTCATCCTCGATGCGCGCTACGAGAAGGTGCGTGAAGCCGGTGTTGTCATGAGCCAGGCGGTGCTGATCGCGGTCGGTATCGACTGGGACGGAAGGCGCCAGATCCTGGCCGTGGAGATGGCCAATCGCGAGAGCCGCTCGGCCTGGAGGGACTTCCTCGTCGGCCTCAAGGCGCGCGGCCTCAAGGGCGTCGAGTTGGTTGTGTCCGACGATCACGCCGGCCTGGTGGCAGCGATCGGCGAGGTGATCCCCGAAGCCGCCTGGCAACGCTGCTACGTGCACTTCCTCAGGAACGCGCTCGATCATCTGCCGAGGAAGCACGGCGACGACTGCCTGCAGGAATTGCGCTGGCTCTACGACCGGCGCGATCTCGCNCGAGGAAATCCGCCGGCGCACCTATGTCGTGCGCATCTTCCCCAATACCGAAAGCTGCCTGCGCCTGGTCAGGGCCTTGGCCGTCGAGACCAATGAAAACTGGATGGAGGCCAACCGATACATCAACATGGACGACCTGCGCGAGCACAAGAAGCTCGCTCTGCGCCAAGCCGCATGACCAGCATCATGGCCGCCCCATAGATCGGAAGAGCGTCGTGTAGGGNGATACATCAACATGGACGACCTGCGCGAGCACAAGAAGCTCGCTCTGCGCCAAGCCGCATGACCAGCATCATGGCTGCCCCATTTTGCAGAACTTGACGCACACAACCCGGCGCGAAGGACAAGCCTTCGCCGGACGCCAGGTGAGACCTAAGCTTCGCGGCCTCGCATTACCATGTGAAATACTGCCATTCGGACCTCCCGCAAGGCAATTGCGGAGCGGTCCTTATAGAGACGCCTCGGCGGATCGCCAAGAGCGAGCGGCAATGCGTATCTGGTCCAACCACTGAGGTTATTTTGCAACAACTGGCGGGCGAGCCCGCACGGCGCATCGCTCAATCAGGGTTGCGATCGAGGCGCATATAGCGGCCATCGGTCGATGCCTTGAAGCCCAGCTTCTCATAGACGCCATGCGCGTCGCTGGTCGACAGGCTCCAGTGCGAGACCGTGCTGAGCTCAGGGTGATCGATGAGCGCCCTCACCAGTTGCAAGCCAATGCCCCGGCCGCGCTGCTGCGGCCAGATGATGATGTCGGCGAGATAGGCAAACACCGTACGGTCGGTGATGGCCCGGCCAAAACCGACTTGATTCCCATCCAGATAGGCGCTGGCGCAAAGCGAGTTGGCAAAGGCGCGGCGATGAAACTCATCGCTGCGACCGTCGCCCCAATAGCTGGCCATCAACAGGTCGGAGGTCGCCCGGAAATCGATCCGTGACATGTCGAAGCTGATTTCACAGTCGGGCATGGTGCATCGCAAAGAATGGCGGGCGGCCGAATTCAGTCCGGCCGGTGATTTGGCTGCCCACGTGGCGCGTTTATGGCACCACGAGATAGGCCTTCTGGTCGGCGATCGCGATGGTCACGTCGGTGCCGGAATTGAACTCGACGAAATCGAGCTCCATCCCGTCGCTGAAGATGACGCCGCCCCTGCTCTGCCGCGAAGAAACCACCAGCGGCCGGTCGCGGGTGATGACGCCATGCACAAGCGACACGCCGGTCGTGTTGCTCGGAAACGGTTCGCGCACCGAAAAGAACAGCTGTTCGCCTTCGCGATCGTAGCCTTGCGGCGGCACGGTCGGCACGGAGTTGTCACCATAGGCCGCGGCCAGTCCCGCGGCGCCCGCCATCACCGAGCGCAGCCAGCCGGTGGAGCCGGCGCCCGTGGAGATGATAATGCCGCTCGACGACTGGCGCTCGGTCCTGCCGCCATAGGTCAACTCGTAGCGCGCCGAGACATGCGTCGAGGCGCCGACGTACAGATCGTTGAAGGCGATCAGCCGGCGTCCGTCATTGGAGCGCGCTTCGGCCATCACCACCGCCTGGCGCTTCGCCTTGCCGGCGATCGTCAGGCCGAGGACCTTTTCGGTATCGTCGGCATTCCACGGCAGCAACACGCCGTCGAAAAGCGCCGGGTTCGGGTTGATGCCGATCAGCGGCTGGTACGGGAGGTACTTCGCGGTGTTGGACACCAGCCCGTCCTGACCGAGCGCGATCACCGCGTCGGAGCCGAATTCGAACTGCGGTACCAGTTCGCGGTCGAGCCGCAACTGTTTGAGGCCTTGGGGAAGCGAACCCATCACCCGGTCGAGCGCCTGGTGATAGACGTCATGCGCCGCCTTGACCGGGTCGAAATTCATGCCGGCCTGCCGGAGATAAAAGCGCGCCTGTCCCTGCGTGTTGAAGCGCGTCGTCAGCTCCTCCAGCTCGGTCTTGCGGGTGACGACGATCACCCGGTCGATCGGCCTGCCGCTCTGGTCGCTTGCCACCCGTGCTTGCCTTTCAGGACCCGGCTTTCGGCGTGGAAAGCTGGCTGAGCGCGCTGGTGAGCATGTCAGGCGTGATCGACAGATTGCCGACCGAACCGCCCTTTTCCGCCCAGGCCTTGAAGGCCATCGCCGTCAGCACGTGGGCGGGCGCCGACGAATAGACGGTCAGTTCCAGCTGCTGCGCCTTGGCTTGCGCCTCGGCAAGCGTCAGCTTGTTGCGCGCTTCGGTGTCGACCAGCAGCTTGTTGCGTTCGGCAAGCTCGATTTCGGTCGCCAGTTCGCTCTGCTTGATCTCGCGCTCCTTCTCCACGCCCCAGGCACGGCGCCCATAGATCGCCGCATCGGCCTGGCGCTGCAGCGCCTCGCGATATTCGGTCTGGAGCGCCTTGCGGATCTCCGGCGTCGGCTGGACCGAGGTGATGTGGACCTCCTCGATCGACAGGCCGGCGGTTGCCGCAATCGGATCGTTGCGCAGGAGTTCGGCGAGATTGCCGCCGAGCTTGGTCACCTCGGCCAGCGCCTGTTCCAGCGTCATGCTCGAAACCACCGCGCGGGCGCGGCTCTGTATCGCAAGCACCAGGCGCTCGGCGATCTTCTCCCGGCCGTCGCCGACGACGTCGGCACGGCTGAGCTTGGCGCTGAAATCAAAACCTTCGGCTGCCTTGAGTGGATCGATGATGCGGTAGCTGACCGACCCCTGGATTGCCAGATCCTGGAAATTCGCCGTCGTCTCGGTGAAGATGAAAGGGTTGTCGAGCGACGTCACCGGCACCATGGCGATGGTGGTGCCGAACGTCCCGTACCAGAAGGAGATGCCGCGCCCCTGCTCACGGACCTTGCCGTTCTTGAAGCGCAGGATGTGATATTCAGGCGTTCCCTTGAAATAGCTGAAAAACATGAAAGCCCCAAGGTTCTCTAATTAAACGAAGTTCAGCCGCGATCCCTGAAACGGTTGGTGATGGGATAGCGGCGGTCGCGGCCAAAATTCTTCCGGGTGATCTTCACACCCGGCGCCGCTTGCCGGCGTTTGTACTCGGCAATGTAGAGCAAATGTTCGACGCGCGTCACCGTCGCCCGGTCGTGGCCGCGCGCGACGATGTCGTCGACGCCCATTTCGTTCTCGACCAGGCATTCCAGAATGTCGTCCAGCACCGGATAGGGCGGCAGCGAATCCTGGTCGGTCTGGTTCTCGCGCAATTCCGCCGACGGCGCCTTGTCGATGATATTCCTGGGGATCACCTCGCCTGAGGGACCGAGCGCGCCCGGCGGCACATGGCTGTTGCGCCAGCGCGACAGCGCATAGACCTGCATCTTGTAGAGGTCTTTTATCGGGTTGAAGCCGCCATTCATGTCGCCATAAAGCGTGGCGTAGCCCACCGACATCTCGCTCTTGTTGCCCGTGGTGACGACCATCGAGCCGAACTTGTTGGAAATCGCCATCAGGATCGTGCCGCGCGCGCGGCTCTGTAGATTCTCTTCGGTGATGCCTTCCTTGGTGCCTTCAAAAAGCTGCGCCAGCGTGTGTAGGAAACCCTCGACCGGTTCGAAGATCGGCACGATGTCATAGCGGCAGCCAAGCGCACGGGCGCAATCCTCGGCATCCTTCAGCGAATCCTCCGAGGTATAGCGGTAGGGCATCATCACCGCCCGCAGCCGCTCCTCGCCGAGCGCATCGACGGCCAATGCCGCGCAGATCGCCGAATCGATGCCGCCGGAGAGACCCAGCACGACGTTCTTGAAGCCGTTCTTGTTGACGTAGTCGCGCAGGCCCAGCATGCAGGCACGGTAGTCCGCCTCTTCGCGCTCGGGGATTTTCGACATCGGCCCTTCCGAGCAGACCCAGCCGCCAGAGTTATCTGCATTTTGCGCGCCTGCGGCGACACGGCTGCGCTTCCAGGTGGTGACGTCGACAGTTTCCTCGAACTGGCTCATCTGGAAGGCGAGCGTCTTGTCGGCGCCGATGGCAAAAGAGGCGCCGTCGAAGATCAGCTCGTCCTGGCCGCCGATCTGATTGGCATAGATCATCGGCAAACCGGTCTCGATGACCTGGCGGATAACGACCTGATGGCGCACGTCCATCTTGGCGCGGTAGTAGGGCGAGCCGTTCGGCACTAGCAGGATTTCCGCGCCGCTCTCGGCCAGGGTTTCACAGATGCCGACGTCGCCCCAGATGTCCTCGCAGATCGGAATTCCGATGCGCACACCACGGAAGTTGACGGGTCCCTGAGCCTCGGGCCCGGCCTGGAAGACGCGCTTCTCGTCGAACTCGCCATAGTTTGGCAAATCGAGCTTGTAGCGCTCGGCGAGGATCTTGCCGCCATCGGCGACGATGATCGAATTGTGGGTGCCGCTCTTGCGCTTCAGCGGCGTGCCGATGATGACGCCCGGCCCGCCATCGGAGGTATCCGCGGCGAAATCCTGAGCGGCCTTCTCGCAAACCTTGAGGAAGGCCGGCTTCAGCACCAGATCCTCCGGCGGATAACCGGCAAGGAAAAGCTCGGTGTAGAGCACGATGTCGGCGCCCTGGCGGGCGGCATCCGCCCTCGCCTCGCGCGCCTTGGCAAGGTTGCCGGCGACATCGCCGACCGTCGGGTTGAGCTGGGCAACGGCGATGCGCAGAATATCGGGTGCGGTCTTCTGGGTCATCTGTGCGGTTTAGCGCGGCAAATTTGCCCGAGCAATGGCGTTCGTTTGGACCAATTCGTTGATCAGTCGTCGCCCATATATTCGCGCAGCGATTGCGGCGAATGGTTCTCTCCGATCGACATCGCCAGAATGCGCGAAATGTGCCGGCGCGGCAGGCCGGTTTCCTGCGCCCATTTGTTGATCTGCGCCTGAATCCTGTCGAGATCCCTCTTCGACGTCGGACTTTCGGCGATGTCGAGGCCGGCGTCACGAAAAGCCGCGACCATATCGGCCGAGATGACGAAGGCGTCCCATTGCAGCCAGCGCAGGAAATACTGGCCGGTGTTGCCGCCAAGCCGGCTGCCATGCTTGCCGAGATACGCCATCAGCCCGACCTGGTCGTCGTCAGGCCACTCCGCGAGGAATTTGCCGAAACCGCCATGTTCCTTCGACACACGCTCAACGAAGGCGGCGTTGTCGCGGACGGATTTGATCTTCTGCGGGTTGCGCACAATGCGTTGATCAGCCGTCAGGTCGTGCCAGAAGTCATCAGGCTGAAACAACAGCCGTTTCGGCTCGAAATGGAGAAACGCGTCCTCGAACCCAGGCCATTTCTGTTCGATAACGCGCCAGACGAAGCCGGCGGCAAACACCCGCTCGGCCATCGTCGACAGGATGCGATCGTCCGTAATGTCGGCAACGGCAGCATTGTCAGGTGCCGGCCCGAGCAGCGAGGTCAGCACCGCGTCGCCGCCTTTGCGTTTTGCTGCACGGGCGCGAATCTTCGCGAAATCGGGCATCCTGCATCCTCGCGCCGCGCTTTTGACGAAACGCCATCTTCCTATATGCAAACGAGGCTGCCAAGCCGACGCTTTTCCTATGGAGACATCCATGCACAAGACCGTGCCAGAACTGGCCAACCGCTGGCTGAAGCGAACGCCGGAGGGCCTCAGCGAGCTCGAGCGGCGGGTGTTGCAGAGCACTGTCGACCGCAAGCCCATCTCGCAGGATATCAACGACAGCCTCACCGGCCTTCAGGGCGCCGGCGACCGGATCGCCGATGCCATTGCCCGCATCGGCGGCTCGTGGACGTTCATCCTGTCCTTCATTGCTTTCCTGGTGCTGTGGATCGGCGCCAATTGGTGGCTGCTCGGGCGAGACTCGTTCGACCCCTACCCCTTCATCTTCCTCAACCTGGTGCTGTCGATGATCGCCGCCTTGCAGGCGCCGGTGATCATGATGTCGCAGAACCGACAGGCCGCGCGCGACCGCATCGACGCCGCGCATGACTATGAGGTCAACCTCAAGGCCGAGATCGAGATCATGGCTCTGCATGAAAAGCTGGACGAACTGCGCCACAGCCAGATCATCGGCGTGCGCGAGGACATCGCGCGCCTGGCCGAACAGGTGAACCGCATCGACGAAAAACTGTCGGGCCGGCAAACCTCTCAATGACCGGGATCGTCCATCACCTCATCGAGCAATATGGGTTGATCGCGGTTTTCCTGGGCTGTGTCGCCGAAGGCGAAAGTGCGGCCATCCTCGGCGGCTTCTTCGCCCATCAGCATGTCTTCATCCTCTGGAAGGCTTTCCTCACGGCCGCCATTGGCGCCTTCGTCGGCGACACGTTTTTCTTCATTCTCGGCCGCAGCTTTGCCGACCATCCCAGGGTGCTGAAACTGAAGGCGAGGCCCGGCTTCAACCACGCCTACCGTCTCGTCTCGTCCCATCCCAACATCTTCGTCCTGTCCAACCGCTACATCTATGGCCTGCGCCTGGTCGGCGGCATCGCGGCCGGTTTCGCCAGCATTTCGGTAGCGCGCTTCGTTATCCTCAACGCGGTGTCGTCGCTGGTCTGGGCGGCTTTGTTCTGCGGCATCGGCTACGTCTTCGGCCTCGGCGCCGAGCAGATGATAGGCAAGGCACTGCTCCATCACGAACGGCTGCTGATCGCGCTTGCCATAGGTCTGGGTGTCGCCATCCTTGCCTGGCTCATCGCCCGCACCGTCGCCGGCAAGGAGCGCGCCAAGGACGCCCGCGACAGCGAAACCACATCGTAAGGTTCAGTCGTCGTCCTCGACCAGAGCCCGGTCGCCGCGATCGAGGATCAGCGGGATGATGAGATCTTCCTCGTCGGCCAGATGCCGCTTCAGCATGGCGATCAGCCGGCTGTTCTCGTCCGCATAGGCGTCGGCGGCGAAGCGCTGCCTGTCCTCGCTCTCCTCGAGCGTGCGGATGAAGGCGTTCGCCGTCTCGGCGTTGCGCTCCAGCCCCTCATGAATGGTGTGATGGTCGGCATCGATGATTTCGAAGCCGCGCTTCAGGCGCGGCTCCGCCTTGGCGAAAGCCGGGAAATATTGGTAGTCCTCGACATTGTGGTGGCCGTCGAGATTGCCGAGAAAGTGGTTCAGCCGCGGCGCGAACCAGCGGGCGAAATCCGGCGCCGTCAGCCTGCCTTCGCGATAGTCGCCAATGCCGTTGGTGAGCATGCCGCCCAGCTCTCGGAACATGTCGTGCCGCTGCAGCCACATGTTTGCCATGCCGTGGATGTTGGCGTGGCCCTGCCATGTCTCGCGCGGATATTTTTCCGCCAGCCAGCGCAGGTCTTCCGGCAGGCCGGCTCTTTCAAGCAGCAGAAAATTGGCTTCCACGACGTCAGTCTCCTTTGGTGACTAACATATGGGAGCGTTCAGATCAGATCGGTAGTCCCGTGATGCGCTCGATGAGGGCGATTCCCCAGACGCCGGCGACGATAACAACCGAAATCAGCACCGCCAGCGAGCCGCAGTCCTTGGCGAGCTGGATGTCGACGTTGAACTCGCGACTGAAGGCATCGCAGGCTGCCTCGATGCCGGTGTTCAGCACTTCGACCATGATGAGCAGCAGCACCGCGCCGATCAACAGCGCGTAGCCGCGCCACGAGACCGAGACGAACCAGCCGAGCGGCAGCGCCAGCACCAGCAGCATCAGTTCCTGCTGAAATGCCCTTTCGCTGGCGGCGAGCTTGCGAAAGGCTCGCACAGAATTGAAGTAAGCACCGATCAGCCGCTGCATGCCGCATCCCCTTCGAATCACCGGCAGGGGATATCGCAATGGCTGGATCAAGGGAATAAGGCAGCCGCCGCAAAATCACTCCTCCGCAACCTTGATCGTCGGCGTCGACTTCTCGAACTGCGGCAGTCCATCGTCGATCGTATAGTAGTCGCCCTTGTCGCCGACAAAGATGTGGCATTGGCCTTCGAGCCCGGTCGGGTTGTCGAACGATCCGGCCAGAACTGAGACATAGGCATCCTGACCCGGCTTCCAGAACAGCACCGAGCCGCAGATCTTGCAAAAGCCGCGCTTGGCAAAGGAAGACGATTCGTACCAGCTGATGTTGTCGGCGCCGGTTATCGTGATGTCGCCGTCGGCGACGTTGGTCGCGGCGTAAAAATGCCCGCTCTGCTTGCGGCACTGCGAACAGTGGCAATAAATGACGCCGCGCAACGGCCCTCGCGTCTGGAAACGCACGGCTCCACACAGGCAAGATCCGCTGTGGTTGTTGCTCATCCCTACCTCCACCAGCCATCGTCCACGGCTTCGCCGCTGGCCGAGAGGATTTCAGTTTTGCCGCAGCCGGGCACCGGCAAATGCGACATGGGGTGGGCGTGTTCGGACCTGACCTCAGGATCTTTGCAAACCATTTCTGCAGCCTGCGGTAGAACGGACGCGTTACCTGGCGGCACATTAAGGAAACTTTAGCGCCGGCGCATCTATGGTCGTTGCCAAGCGAATGTCGCGATTGGGGACGTGTCTTTCGCAGGATGATCCGAAATACGGCTGGCACTCTCCGGTCGGCGGCATCTCGCACGGTCTGCGATGGTTCCCAGAGGCAGAGTGAACAGAACATGCAGCCGGCAGCCGTCCAGACCGACCGAAACAGCGACATTGCAACAGCCGTTGTGGCGACCATGCGTCAGCTCGGCGTGCTTGGCCTGCCGCGCAATTACGAAATCTTCTACGAAGCACTGAAAGGCACCAATCGCGAACTCGGCCTGGCCGTCGTCGCGCTCGGCAACCAGCCGACGCAGGACGATCTCGACCGCATCGGCCGCGCTTTCTTTGCCCAGCATCACGGTCCCGGCATTGTCGAGCAGGCGCGCGACGTGCTGGCCAGGGAACTCGAGGACATCGCCTTGCTGCTGCGCAGCGAACGTAGCCATATCGAGAAATACGGCAAGATCCTCGATGAGACATCGAGTGGCCTCGCCAACCGCAGCCTGCTTTCGCAGGATCTGCTGCAGAAGGTCGCCAGCGCCATGGCGGCGGCCACCAACTCGACCCTCGACCACGGCAAGCAGGTTGCAACCACGCTGAGCGACAAGACGGCGGAACTGGAGAGCGTCAAGTCGAAGCTTGAGGAGTACAAGCGGCTCGCCGACACCGACCCCTTGACCCATATCTGGAACCGCCGCGCCTTCGACAAGCAAATCACGGCGATTTACACCTCCAACAAGGGGATCCTGTTCAACGCCCTGATCCTTGCCGACATCGACCATTTCAAGGGTGTCAACGATCGCTACGGCCACCCGGTCGGCGACAAGATCATCCAGATCGTCGCTGAAATCTTCCAGACCAGCATCCGTGAAGACATGTTCGTTGCCCGCACCGGCGGGGAGGAATTCGCGCTGATCGTCGAGGGCGCCAGCGAGGATACCACTTACGAGATCGCCGAACGCATCCGCGTGCTGATCGAACAGACGCCGTTCACCAGCAGCCAGACCGGCGCCAATTACGGCACGGTGACCGTTTCCATGGGCATCTGCATGGCTTCCGAAGCGGAAAGCCCGGAGGATCTTTACACCAAGGCGGACCGGGCGCTCTACCGCTCCAAGGTTGGCGGGCGCAACCGCGTCACCCGGCACTCGACAATGGCCGGCCGCACGGGCAAGAACTGGCTGCTATACAAGAAAGACTGACACTTCGGCGTGCAGCCAATTCCCGGGCACAGGCAAATTTATCGGATCCCGCCTCTTTCCATATGAATTTTAGTGGACTATATTTTCCATGGAAAGAGAGAGGCCATGTCTGTTACACAACCCAATGCCGCCCCTGATCTCACCGCGACGGCGGCCGAAAACGCGGTTCTGACCAAGGCCACGCTGCGCGCCGCCGAACTCTTGGATATAACCGCCAGGGTGCTTGCGTCGATCATCGGCGTCTCGGAAGCCACGGTTTCACGCATGCGCAGGCAGGAATTCCTGCTGGAGCGCGGCACCAAGCCGTTCGAACTCGCGGTGCTGTTCGTGCGGCTGTTCCGTTCGCTCGATGCCATTGTCGGCGGTGACGAGACGATAGCCCGGGCATGGCTGAAGAACGCCAACACGGCTTTCGATGGCAGCCCGCTTGAAAAGATCCTCACCATTACCGGGCTTGTCGATGTCATTGCCTATCTGGACTCCCGACGCGCTCTCGTCTGAAGCCGTCCGGCTCGACGGCAAATACTGGCGCATGGTCGAGGCGCAGCACCGCGTCTCGACGCTGAAGATCGTCGACACGCTGGACGAACAGGCGCTGCTCGAGGATCTGATCGAGGAGACCAAGCCGCAGATCCCCATGGAATGCCGGCATCTCCACTATCTCCTGGCGACGCCCTTCCGCTACGGCTCGATCTATCCCTACGGCTCGCGCTTCCGCCGCGCTGGCCGCACCCTGGGTGTCTACTATGCCGCGGAGACGATCATGACGGCGGTCGCCGAAATGGCCTTCTACCGCTTGTTGTTCTTCGCCGATTCGCCCGACACGCCATGGCCGCACGACGCCGCCGAATACACCGCCTTCGCCGCCGCGATCCGCACCGACAAGGCTGTCGACCTCACGCGGCCGCCACTCGACCGCGATCAGGCTGAGTGGACGCATCCGACCGACTACGCCGCCAGCCAGGCGATTGCCGATGTCGCGCGTGAGGCTGGGCTGGAGGCGATCCGTTACCGTTCGGCGCGCGACCCGAAGGGCGTCAATGTGGCGCTGCTGACATGCCGCGGCTTTACCAAGGCCAAGCCGCTGGAGCCGCACACATGGCGCATCCGGCTAGGCTCCCTCGGCGTCCAGGGGATCTGCGAATTTCCGGAAAGGCGCATCGAGTTTTCCAGAACCGCCTTCGCCAATGATCCCCGGCTCAACGGATTGCGCTGGGAACGCGGGCGTTGATCAAACGAAAAAGCGCCGGATTTCTCTGGCGCTTATCATTTCAATTCTGAAAACGGGTTCAGCCGTTAGCCACCTGCTTGTGCTGCACCGGATGGCTCTTCTTCAAGAGATCCGACACCAGGAACGCCAGCTCGATCGCCTGGTCGGCGTTGAGGCGCGGGTCGCAATGGGTGTGATAGCGGTCCTGCAGCTCCTCGGCGGTGATGGCGCGGGCGCCGCCGGTGCATTCGGTGACGTTCTTGCCGGTCATCTCGACATGGATGCCGCCGGGGTGCGTGCCTTCGGCGCGATGCACCTCGAAGAAGGTCTGCACTTCCTTGAGGATGCGGTCGAACGGCCGCGTCTTGTAGCCGGCAGCCTCGATCGTATTGCCGTGCATCGGGTCGGACGACCACACGACGCTGCGACCTTCCTTCTGCACCGCGCGCACCAGCTTCGGCAGATGGTCGGCGACCTTGTCGGAGCCGAAGCGGGCGATCAGCGTCAGCCGGCCCGGCTCGTTCTCCGGATTGAGCAGGTCGATGAGCTCCAGCAGGCCGTCAGTCGTCAGCGACGGGCCGCATTTGAGGCCGAGCGGGTTCTTGATGCCGCGGCAATATTCGACATGCGCATGGTCGGGCTGTCGGGTGCGGTCGCCGATCCAGATCATGTGGCCCGACGTTGCGTACCAGTCGCCGGAGGTCGAATCGACGCGGGTCAGCGCCTCTTCATAGCCGAGCAGCAGCGCCTCGTGACTGGTGTAAAAGTCGGTCTCGCGCAGCGCGTAGTTGGTCTCCGAGGTGATGCCGACGGCCTTCATGAAGTCCATCGTCTCGGTGATGCGGTTGGCGAGCATGCCATACTTCTCGCCTTGCGGGCTGTCGGAGACGAAGCCCAGCATCCAGCGATGCACATTCTCCAGGCTGGCGTAGCCGCCTTGGGCGAAGGCACGCAGCAGGTTAAGCGTCGCCGCCGACTGGCGGTAGGCCATTTCCTGGCGGGCCGGGTCGGGAATACGCGACTTGGGGTCGAACTCGATGCCGTTGATGATGTCGCCACGGTAGCTTGGCAGCGTCACCTCGCCCTTGGTCTCATTGTCGGACGAGCGCGGCTTGGCGAACTGGCCGGCGACACGGCCGACCTTCACCACCGGCTGCGCGCCGGCAAAGGTCAGCACCACCGACATCTGCAGGAAGACGCGGAAGAAGTCGCGGATGTTGTCGGCGCCATGTTCGGCGAAACTCTCGGCGCAATCGCCGCCCTGCAGAAGGAATGCGTCGCCGGCAGCGACAGCCGCAAGCTGCTTCTTCAGCTTGCGCGCCTCACCGGCAAAAACCAGCGGCGGAAAGGTGGCGAGCTGGGCTTCCGTGTTCTTCAGCGCGGCGAGGTCCGGATAGGCAGGAACCTGCTTGATCGGCTTTGCTCTCCAAGAATTCGGCGACCATTTCGTCATCGCTGCACCCAAACGCTCTTTCCAGCAGGCTTTTGCCCGCCATTCCCGCCCCATATGGGGATGGCGGCTCCATACACGAAGCCGATTTTCTATTCTAGACCGGAATTCAAGCGCTGGCGAATGATGGGGAGCTCCATGCCGCGACCCACTTTGGCTTCTTATCTTCGCGACGGCTGTGCAATATCCCTTGGTGCCAGAATCGATCCTCACCGATGTAGTCGCGCCGGTCATCGTCCGCTGCGCAACAATTCTCCATGGAGTCCCTATGTCCGTGTCCGCCTACCTTGACCGCGTGCGCCGCGAGCAAGGCCTGTTTACGATCGAAGAGGTTGTTGGCCTGTCCGAGCGCGGCAACGTGATCTACGACCCCTACTCCACGCTGATTTCCGCAGGCGCCGTCATCGGGCGAGGCAACGTCTTCTTCCCCGGCGTCTACCTGTTCTGCACCGACGGTGGCGCGCTGGAGATCGGCGACGCCAACATTTTCCACGCCAACACACTGTTCGAAGCATCCGCCGGCGCAATCCGCGTCGGCTCACGCAACCAGTTTGGCGAAGGCGGTTTTACTGCAAAGGCCAACAGGCCGGGAGCCTCGATCGTGATCGGCGATCAAGGCCGCTATCTCAACGGCGCGGCGGTGTTCGGTGAGACGGTGCTCGGTTCGGGCAGCCAGCTTCTCGGCGCGATCACCGTCGACAGTTGCCGGCTGGAACCGGGCGGCAGTTTTCGTGAGCCCGACCCCGACCGACGGGCCGGATTGCTGAAAGGCGCCGGCGCCGCGCGCGGCTTCACCGTGCCTGCCGGGCACGTCATCGTCGGCGCCGGCACGTTCTCGGCATCCGACCTGCAGTTGCAGTCGAATTTCCATCCGAAAGTCTAGGTGGCCACCAGCCGCGCCAACTGCGTCATGACGACAGCCGAGCCCGCCAGACGCTTCTCGGCTGTCGGCCAGTCGCGGATGAAGACCACGCTGTGGTCGGCCCTGATCTTGGCCAGCGAGCCCTGTTCGCCGATGTACTTGACCAGCCCGACCGGGTTGGAAAACTCGCGCTTGCGGAAATGGATGACGACGCCCTTGGGGCCGGCATCGAGTTTTTCGACATTGGCCCTGCGGCAGAGTGCCTTGATGAAGACGATCTTGAGCAGATGCTTCACTTCCTCCGGCAGCGGGCCGAAGCGGTCGATCAGCTCGGCGCCGAAAGCATCGATCTCCTCGGTGTTTTCGAGATCGCCAAGGCGGCGGTAGAGCGCCAGCCTGAGCTGAAGGTCCGGCACGTAGCTTTCCGGGATCATGACAGCCGTGCCGACAGCGATCTGCGGCGACCAGCCGCCGTCCTGGACCTCGCCGGAGTCCTTCACCTCGGCCACCGCCTCTTCCAGCATCTGCTGGTAGAGCTCGAAGCCGACCTCCTTGATGTGTCCGGATTGTTCTTCGCCGAGTAGATTGCCGGCGCCCCTGATGTCGAGGTCGTGGCTGGCGAGCTGGAACCCGGCGCCAAGCGTGTCCAGCGACTGCAGCACCTTCAGCCGGCGCTCGGCCGTGTCGGTGAGCTTGCGGTTGGCCGGCAGCGTGAACAACGCATATGCCCGCACCTTGGAACGGCCGACGCGGCCGCGCAGCTGGTAGAGCTGCGACAGGCCGAACATATCGGCGCGATGGATGATCAGCGTGTTGGCGGTCGGAATGTCGAGCCCGGATTCGACGATGGTGGTCGACAACAGCACGTCGTACTGGCCGTCATAGAAGGCGTTCATGATGTCGTCGAGTTCGCCCGGCGGCATCTGGCCATGGGCCACCGCCACCTTCAGCTCGGGGACGGATTCGCGCAGGAAATCATGGATTTCGGCGAGATCGCTGATGCGCGGAACGACATAGAAGGAATGGCCGCCGCGATAGCGTTCGCGCAGCAGCGTCTCGCGTATGACCAGCGGGTCGAAAGGCGAGATGAAGGTGCGCACCGCCATGCGGTCGATCGGCGGCGTGGCGATCAGCGACAGTTCGCGCACGCCGGTCAAGGCAAGCTGCAGCGTGCGCGGGATCGGCGTCGCCGACAGCGTCAGCACGTGGACGTCGGTTTTGAGGTCCTTCAGCCGTTCCTTGTGCTTGACGCCAAAATGCTGCTCCTCGTCGATGATCAGCAGGCCGAGATTCTTGAACGAGATCGCCGACCCGAGCAGTGCATGGGTGCCGATGACGATGTCGACCTGCCCCTCGCCGATGCCTTTCTTGGTTTCCGCCAGTTCCTTGGCGCCGACCAGCCGCGAGGCCTGGCTGACGCGGATCGGCAGGCCGGAGAAGCGCTGCGAAAAGGTCTTGAAATGCTGGCGCGACAACAGCGTCGTCGGCACCACGACCGCGACCTGGAACCCTTCCATCGCCGCGATGAAGGCGGCGCGCAACGCCACTTCGGTCTTGCCGAAGCCGACATCGCCGCAGATCAGCCGGTCCATCGGCTTGCCGGCGCCGAGGTCGTCCACGACGGCCTCGATCGCGCCCTGCTGGTCGTCGGTCTCCTCATAGGGAAAGCGGGCCGAGAACTCGCCGTAAAGCCCTTCCGCCGGCACCATGGGCGGCGCGGTACGCATCTGGCGCTCGGCGGCAATGCGGATCAACTGTCCGGCCATGTCGAGCAGGCGCTTCTTCAGCCGCGCCTTGCGCGACTGCCAGGCGCCGCCGCCGAGCTTGTCCAGCGTCGCCTCGGCTGTGTCAGAGCCGTAGCGCGACAGAAGCTCGATGTTTTCCACCGGCAGGAACAGCCGGTCGTCGCCGGCATAGTGGATTTCCAGGCAATCATGCGGCGCGCCGACCGCCTCGATGGTGCGCAGGCCGATGAAACGGCCAATGCCGTGATCGGCATGGACGACGATGTCGCCCGCCGACAACGACGACGCCTCGGCGATGAAATCCGACGCGCGCTTCTTGCGCTTCGAGCGCCGGATCAGCCGGTCGCCCAGAATATCCTGTTCGGCGACGACGACCAGTTGTTCGGTCTCGAAGCCGGATTCCAGCGGCAGCACGGCGAGTGCCGCCTGCCCCGGCTCGAGCTTTTCCGCCTCGGCCAGCGTCGCCACCGGCACGAGATTGCCGAGATGGTGCTCGGCCAGGATCTGGCCAAGCCGGTCGAGCGAGCCTTCGGTCCAGCCGGCGACGATGACCCGCCGGCGCGCCGCGCGCTCGTCGGCGATGTGTTTTACGACGACATCGAAGACGTTGATGTTTGGGTCAGCCCGTTCCTCGGCAAAGCTGCGGCCATGGCGCGAGCCGCCATGGAAGACCTTCTTGGCCCCGACATCGGGCGCGTCGAAGGCGGTGAAGTCGATGGCTTCGCGCGGTCCGAGCGACGCTACGAGGTTTTCCGGTGAGAGATAGAGCAGGTCCGGCGCCACCGGCTTGTAGGGCACGGCGTCCTTCAAGGCGGCGTCGGCCTGTTTGCGGCGCGCTTCGTAGTGGTCGAGGATCAGCGTGTGACGCTCAGCCAGCGCTTCGTGCGCCAGATGGTCGAAGATGACAGGCGCATCCGGCAGATAATCAAACACTGTCTCCAGCCGCTCGTAGAACAGCGGCAGCCAGTGCTCCATGCCGGCAAAGCGCCGCCCTTCGCTCACCGCCGCATAAAGGCCGTCGTCGCGCTGCGGCGCGCCAAAGGCTTCGATATAGGAGCGGCGGAAGCGGCTGATGGTTTCGGGGGTCAGCGCCACTTCACTCATCGCCTGCAGCGCCATCGACTTGCGCTGGCCGGTGGTGCGCTGCGTGGCGGCGTCGAAGACGCGGATCGATTCCAGCGTGTCGCCGAAGAAATCGAGCCGCAGTGCTTCCGTCCAGCCGGGTGCGTAGAGGTCGAGGATGCCGCCGCGCACGGCGAATTCGCCGATACCGCGCACCGTCGGCACCCGCTCGAAGCCGGAAATCTCCAGCCGGGACACCAGCGCGTTCATGTCGATCTGGTTGCCGGGCCTTGCGTGGAAAGTCTGCGCTTCGACCAGATCGGCCGGCGGAATGCGCTGCAGCAGCGCATTGGCAGTGGTCAGGATGACGGCGCGATGCGGCTTTTTCGCCAGCGCGATCATCGCCGTCAGCGCGTCGAGCCGCTTGGCGGCGGCATCGGAGCCGGGAGAAACGCGGTCATAGGGCAGGCAATCCCAGGCCGGCAACTCCAACACCGGCAGGCCGGGGGCGGCAAAGGTCAGCGCCTCGATGATCGACGGCAGGCGCTGGCCGTCGCGCGCCACGAACAGCACCGGTTTGTCAGGCGCAATCTCATGGATCGCCTGCACCAGCGCAAAGGCTTCGTAGCCATCGGCAACGCCGTCGACGATGAACTGGCCGGCACGGCCTTTCGGCAGACCGATTCTGGGAATGAGGCTCATGGTTGCACGTTTAAAATGTCATGGTCCGGCGCGATGCCAGGATCTTTTGCAGGACGGCACAGTCGATATTCCTGGGAACCGGGCGTTCGCCGGTGACCATGGGCAGGAATTCGGTGTCGGGGATGTCGAGGAGCCTTTCATATTGGTCGATTTCATCGCCGGTCAAGGCGCCGATCTCGTTGTCGGCAAACGTACCGAGGATAAGGTCCATCTCGCGCATCCCGCGATGCCAGGAGCGGAACAACAGCTTGCGGCGCCTGATATCCAGCCCCTCGCTCGATCGTTTCGTCCCGGTCATCGTGCCGCATCCTTGCTTGGTGCGGCGCATATAGCGTGGATAGAGGGCGGTGTCAGCCTTGCAACGCACGGGTGGGCGGCTAAACATCCCGGGTGTGAAGAACACTCCTGACAACGCTGGTGCCGGACACCGCCCGCACTTCACCCTCCCCCTTGTGGGGAGGGTCGGCGAGCACGCTTCGCAAAGCGAAGCGAGTGAGACGGGGTGGGGGTGCGGCGCTGACCTACCGACTTCCTCGAAAGTTAGCCGCGCACCTACCCCCATCCCGCTCCGCTTCGCGGATCGACCCTCCCCACAGGGGGGAGAGTGAAGCCATGCGCCCCTCCCTCCTCGACCCTCTCTTCGTCCCGATCACTTCGCTTGCCGGCGTCGGCCCCAAGGTTGGCGCTCTGATTGAGAAGGTGGTGGCGGCCGATCTCGGCGAACGGCCGGCGCGCGCGGGCGACCTGTTGTTCGTTCTGCCGCACACCGTCATAGACCGCCGCAATCGTCCCGGCATCGCGCTTGCGCCGGCCGGCGCCATCGTCACGCTCGACGTGCGCATCGACCGCCACCAGCCGCCGCCGCGCGGCAACCGGTCGGTGCCTTACCGCGTCTATGCCCATGACGACACCGGCGAGATCGGCCTGATCTTCTTCCACGCCCATGCCGCCTATCTCGAAAAGGCGATGCCGGTGGGCGAGCATGTCGTCGTCTCCGGCCGCATGGAGTGGTTCAACGGCCGCCCGACCATGGTCCATCCCGACCATATCGCCCTGGTGAGCGAGGCGGAAACACTGCCGCTGGTCGAACCGGTCTATCCGCTGACCGCCGGCCTGTCGGGCAAGGTGCTGCGCCGCGCCATCGGCCAGGCGCTCGGCCGGCTGCCGGAATTGCCGGAATGGCAGGACGGCGCCTTCATGCGCAAGCAGACTTTCCCCGCCTTCGCCGACGCGCTCGCCCGCATCCACTATCCCGCGGACCCGATCGATGTCGCCATCGAGGGGGTGGCATGGCGCCGCCTTGCCTATGACGAGCTTCTCGCCGGCCAGGTCTCGCTGGCATTGGTGCGGGCAAAAGTGCGCCGCCTGTCGGGCCGGCCGCTCATCGGCGACGGTCGCATCGTCGAGAAACTGCGCGCAGCCCTGCCGTATTCATTGACCGGCAGCCAGGAATTCGCGCTTGCCGAAATCAATGCCGATCTGGCCGACCCCGAGCGCATGCTGCGCCTGCTGCAAGGCGATGTCGGCTCCGGCAAGACGGTGGTGGCGCTGCTGGCCATGGGGCGCGCAGTCGAGGCCGGCGGCCAGGCGGCCTTGATGGCGCCGACCGAAATCCTGGCGCGCCAGCATCTGGCGACGATCACGCCTTTGGCCGAACAGGCCGGCCTGCGCGTCGCTATCCTGACCGGCCGCGAAAAGGGCCGCGAACGCACTGAAACGCTATCAGGTCTCGCCAGCGGCGAGATCGACATCGTCGTCGGCACCCATGCGCTGTTCCAGGAAACGGTGGCCTATCACGACCTCGTCTTTGCCGTGGTCGACGAGCAACACCGCTTCGGCGTCCACCAGCGGCTTGCCATCACCGCCAAGGGCGACGCCCCCGACATGCTGGTGATGACGGCGACGCCGATCCCGCGCACTCTGGTGCTGACCGCCTTCGGCGACATGGACGTCTCCAAGCTGACGGAAAAACCGATCGGCCGCCAGCCGATCCGCACCGTCACGCTGCCGCTGGAACGGCTGGACGAACTGGTCGGTCGCATGCTGGACGCGGTTGCCGACGGCCAGAAGATCTACTGGATCTGCCCGCTGGTCGAGGAATCCGAAGAGATCAAGTTGATGTCGGCCGAGGACCGTTTTGCCTCGCTGCAGCCCTTGTTCGGCGATCGCATCGGCCTCGTCCACGGCCGCATGAAGGGCGCCGAAAAGGACGAGGCGATGCGCGCGTTCAAGGCCGGCGAAACCCGCATCCTGATCGCCACCACCGTCATCGAGGTCGGCGTCGACGTGCCGGACGCCACCATCATGGTCATCGAGCATGCCGAACGTTTTGGCCTGGCGCAACTGCACCAGTTGCGCGGCCGCGTCGGCCGCGGCGACAAGCCTTCTTCCTGCGTGCTGCTCTACAAGGACCCGCTCGGCGAAACGGCCAAGCGCCGGCTGTCGGTGATGCGCGAGACCGAGGACGGGTTCCTGATCGCCGAAGAGGATCTGAAGCTGCGCGGCGAAGGCGAATTGCTCGGCACCCGCCAGTCCGGCACGCCGGGCTTCCAGGTGGCGCGCATCGAGGTGCACGCCGACTTGCTCGAAGCAGCCCGCGACGATGCAAGGCTGATCCTGTCGCGTGATCCGGAACTACAGTCTGAGCGCGGCGAGGCGCTGCGGCTGCTGCTCTATTTGTTCGGCCGCGACGAGGCCGTGCGGCTCTTGCGTGCCGGCTGAGCCAAAGCGCCAAGCGGCGGGTTGGCGAGATCTCCGTCGATCGGCTGGCCGTTCATAGTCACCATTTTCGGCTTGACTTCGGGCGCCACCAGCCCGGCCGAGACGATCAGCCTGGCGCCGTCCTCGATCGTCATGTCGAGCAGCACGATGTCGGATTTCGGCACGTACATCAGGAAACCGGTGGTAGGGTTCGGCGTGCACGGCATGAACACGGCGATCATCGGGTCGCCTGCATGGTCGAGCTTCTGGTTGATCTCGGTTTCCTTTTCACTGGCGACGAACACCAGCGACCAGACGCCTTTTCGCGGATATTCGACCAGCCCGACCTGGCGGAACATATCGCCCTTGTTCGACAGCACCGTCTGGAATATCTGCTTCAGCGAACCGTAGATGCCGCGCACCAGCGGCATACGGCCAAGCAGCCGTTCGCCGAAATTGACGATCGCGCGGCCGACGATGTTGGCGGTCATGAAGCCGATCAGCGTGATCAGCACGAGCGCCACGATCAGGCCGAAGCCGGGCACCGGAAACGGCAAATAGGTGTCGGGGCTGTAGCGCGCCGGAATGTACGGCTTCACCCAGGAATCGACCCAGCCGACGAACGACCAGGCGATATAGGCGGTGATCGCCAGCGGCGCGCAGACGATAAAGCCTGTGAGGAAATAGTTCCTCAGCCGGGTCATGCCGGAAGTTCTGGGAGCATCGGACATGGTTCACCGGGGACGCGGGTTGCAGGGCCACACTAGTGAAGCGAACGGCGCTTTGGAACCGCGAAGTTTTTAAGACCGCCGATGAGCGCCGACTACTCCACGGTCACCGATTTCGCTAGATTGCGCGGCTGGTCGACGTCGGTGCCCATGAAGACGGCGGCGTAGTAGGCCAGCATCTGGATCGGCAGCGCGTAGATGATCGGCGAGATGATTTCCGGCACGTCTGGCAGGATGATCGTCTCCATCGTCTTGACGCTGACCTGCGCCGCGCCCTTGGCGTCGGTGATCAGGATGATCTTGCCGCCGCGCGCCGCCACTTCCTGCATGTTCGACACCGTCTTTTCGAAGATGCGGTCATGCGGCGCGATGACGATGACCGGCATGTTCTCGTCGATCAGCGCGATCGGCCCGTGTTTCAGTTCGCCCGCGGCATAGCCCTCGGCATGGATGTAAGAGATTTCCTTGAGTTTCAGCGCGCCTTCCATGGCCAGCGGGAAATTGGTGTCGCGGCCGAGATAGAGCACGTCCTTGTAGCGCGAGATTTCGCGCGCGATGCGCTCGATCTGCTCCTCGAGCTTGAGCACCTGGTTGGCATAGCGCGGCGCTTCCGAAAGCGCGCGCACCAGCGTCTTTTCCTCGTCCTTCGAGATCGTCCCGCGCGCCACGGCGGCGCGCACCGCAAGCGACGCCAGAACCGAAAGCTGGCAGGTGAAAGCCTTGGTCGAGGCGACGCCGATTTCCGGCCCGGCCAGCGTCGGCAGCACCACGTCGGATTCGCGCGCCATGGTCGATTCGCGAACATTGACGATTGCGCCGATCTTCATGCCGGCCTTGCGGCAATAGCGCAGCGAGGCCAGCGTGTCGGCGGTTTCGCCCGACTGCGAGATGAAGAAGGCGGCATCATCAGCCGACAACGGCATTTCGCGATAGCGGAATTCCGAGGCGACATCGATGTCGACCGGCAGCCGCGCATAGCGCTCGAACCAGTATTTGCTGATCAACCCCGCGAGATAGGCGGTGCCGCAGGCCGAGATCGCCAGCCGGCCGATCTTGGCGAAGTCGAACGGCAGTTCCAGCGGCTTCGACACGCCAGAGACGAAATCGACATAGTGCGCCAGCGTATGCGAGATCACCTCGGGCTGTTCATGGATTTCCTTTTCCATGAAATGGCGGCGGTTGCCCTTATCGACCATGAAACTGGTCGATAGTGATTGCTGGCGCTTGCGGGCAACCTCTTTGCCGTCGATGTCGAAGATGGTGACGCCATCGCGGCGCACCACCGCCCAGTCGCCGTCTTCAAGGTAGGTGATGGAATTGGTGAAGGGCGCCAGCGCGATGGCGTCGGAGCCCAGAAACATCTCGCCATCGCCATGGCCGACGGCCAGCGGAGGGCCATTGCGGGCGCCGACGATGAGGTCCTCGTCGCCGGTGAACATGATGGCCAGAGCAAAGGCGCCTTCCAGTCGCTTCAGCGCCTGATGCGCCGCCTCGATCGGCTTCAACCCCTTGGCGAGTTCGCGCGCCACCAGATGCGCTACGACCTCGGTGTCGGTCTGCGACGAGAAGGAATAGCCGTCGCGGATCAGCTCATCGCGCAACTCGGCGAAATTCTCGATGATGCCGTTGTGAACGATGGCGACGCCGTTGGAAAAATGCGGATGGGCGTTGGTCTCGTTGGGCACGCCATGGGTCGCCCATCGCGTGTGGCCGATGCCGATGGTGCCGTCGAGCGGTTCTTCCTTCAGCCGGCGTTCGAGGTTGATGAGCTTGCCTTCGGCGCGGCGGCGGCCGAGCGCACCTTTCTCGACGGTGGCGACTCCGGCGGAGTCATAGCCACGATATTCAAGCCGCTTCAAAGCATCGACAATGAGCGGCGCGACTTGGCTCTGGCCGACAATTCCGACGATACCGCACATGCGCCTGCCCCCGATTCACCTGGAAAACCAGTCCCGATGGAAAACCAGCGTTATCTAGGGATTGCCGGCCCGCCGCGAAAGTCACTTTGCATTTCGTCTGGTGTAACGGAACGCTTCTCAACCCGATGCACCATGACACACCGCTCTTGCAATCCGGTTACCGCAATTCCTCGGTTGTTCAATTGCTTCGGCGGTTAATGGTCGGTGCCGGCCTTTTTCTTCGCCGCCGCGGCCGAGGCAAAGCGCTCGCGCAATTCCTTGCCTTTCCCGGGAATGGTCTTCTGGCGGGCGCGGCCGAAGGCCAGCGCATCGTCCGGCACGCTTTCGGTGATGACGCTGCCCGAGGCGATGTAGCCACCCTTGCCGATGGAAACCGGCGCCACCAGCGACGAGTTCGAGCCGACAAAGGCACCCTCGCCGATATCGGTGAAGAACTTTGAATAACCATCATAGTTGCAGGTGATGGTGCCGGCGCCGATATTGGCCCCCGCGCCCACACGGGCATCGCCGATATAGGTCAGATGATTGACCTTGGCGCCCTCCTCGATGACCGCCTGCTTGACCTCGCAGAAATTGCCGACCTTGGCCTTTTGCCTCAGATCGGCGCCAGGCCTGAGCCGCGCGAACGGACCGACGTCGCAATTGGAGGCGATGGTGGCGCCCTCTATGTGGCTGAAAGCGTGTATCTTGGCCCCGGTTGCAATTTTCACGCCCGGGCCGAACCAGACATTGGGCTCGACGATCGTGTCGGCGCCGATTTCGGTGTCGTGCGAGAAATACACGGTCTCCGGCGCGATCAGCGTTACGCCCGACAGCATCGCCTCGTGCCGGCGACGCGTCTGCCAGATGTCTTCCGCCTGCGCCAGTTCGGCTCGGTTGTTGATGCCTAGCGCACTCTCGAAGCTGGTTTCGGTGGCAACGACATCTACGCCCTGCGCGCTGGCGATCTCGACGATGTCGGTGAGATAGAACTCGCCCTTGGCGTTCTTGTTGCCGACCTTGTCGAGCAGTTCGAGCGCATGAGCGCCGGCCACCGCCATCATGCCGGCATTGCAGAAGCCGATCTTCTTTTCCTCGGCGGAGCAGTCCTTCTCTTCGCGGATGGCAGTCAGCTTGCCGCCCTTTTCGATCAGCCGGCCATAGCCGGCCGGGCTGAGCGGACGGAAACCGATCACCACGACGGCCGCGCCATCGGCAAGCTTTCGCCGTGCGGTCACCAGGGCTTCAGCATCGATCAGCGGAGTGTCGCCGAACATCACGAGAATGTCGTCATAACCCCTTGATATTGCACCGCGTGCGGCCAGCACGGCATGCGCGGTGCCGAGCCGCTTCTCCTGCACGAACGTCTCGGCCTTGGGGGCGAACTTCGCCGCAGCCTTGCGCATTTCCTCCGCCCCATGGCCGATCACCAGCGCCTGGCTGGCAGCACCGGCGGCCCCGGCCGCCTTCACAACATGGGCGACCATCGGCAGCCCGGCGATCTGGTGCAGCACCTTGGGCAGAGCGCTCTTCATGCGCGTGCCTTCGCCGGCGGCGAGGATGACGGACAGACAGGATCTCTGGCTCATGGAAGGACAACCATCTGAAAAGGGATCAGGAATCGGAGAGTGGTAGCATCTGGCGTCATGCTGCACCAATGGGGTTAAATTCCGGTGAGGTGATGAGGCAGTTCACTCTCGATCAGCGGATCTCTACCCCAGCCGGCCCAGCACCGGAAATGTCTCCAGCAGCCAATAGGACACCGTCTGCACGCCACCGGTGAGGAAGAACACGCCGGCGATAACCAGCAGCGCGCCGATCGCCTTTTCGACGCGGCCGAGATGGACGCGGAACCTGCCCAGGAAGCGCATGAAGGCGCCGGAGAACAGGGCAGCAATCAGGAACGGAATGCCGAGGCCAAGCGAATAGGCGGCAAGCAGAAGAGCGCCCTCGCCCACCGTCTCGCGGCCGCCGGCCAAGGTCAGGATCGGCCCCAGCACCGGGCCGATGCACGGCGTCCAGCCAAAGGCGAAGGCCAGCCCCATGACATAGGCGGCGACCATGCTGGCAGGCTTGCCCTGCGACTGAAAGCGCGCCTCGCGCGACAGAAGTGGTATGCGCAGGATGCCGAGGAAATTCAGCCCCATCAGGACGATCAGCACCCCGGCCGCCATCGCCAGCGGCTCCTGCCAGACGCGCAGCCAGTGGCCGATGGTCGAGGCGCCGGCGCCAAGCGCCACGAACACGGTGGAGAAACCGAGTACGAAGGCGAGCGAGGAATAGATGAGCGCGCCGCGGGCGCCGGCCTTGGCCGTGACGCCGGCACCGCCACCGCGAAAGTCGTCGACCGACACGCCGGCCATGTAGCAGAGATAGGGCGGCACCAGCGGCAGCACGCAAGGCGACAGGAACGAGATCGCCCCCGCTCCGACCGCGCTGACATAGCCGATGTCCAATGGCATTCCAGAACTCCAGATTCCTTGGCGCCGATATAGCGACGCAAAATCGTGTTCGCCAATCACCATCGTGTGGAATTTGGCTACAGATACGATCCGGCCGGACGAATTGTTGTCGGCCAATCCCAAGTTGACCAAGCCGGGGAAGAAATGTCCCTCGCCGAACGTTCACAGAGCGAAGCCGCGGTTTCTGCGCGCTTCGTCGGATCACCAGGGAGATTTCCATGAAAACGATCACCGTCGGCCTGGCCGCCCTTCTGCTCAGCACCGCCGCATCCTTCGCCGCCGAAGCGTGGAAGGAAGCGGAAGTCGCTGGCACCAAGATCTACACCGATGCCAACGGCATGACGCTCTATACCTATGACAAGGACGAGAAGGGCAAGACCAACTGCTATGACAAATGCGCCACCAACTGGCCGCCGCTGAAGGCCGAGGACGGCGCCAAGGCGGACGACGAATGGACCATCGTCGACCGCACCGACGGCACCAAGATGTGGGCCTATGACGGCAAGCCGGTCTACACCTTCATCAAGGACAAGAAGGCCGGTGACGTCACCGGCGACGGCGTCGGCGAAGTCTGGCACATCGTCAAGGCCGACTGATCGTCCGAACCTCTATCCCGCACCCCATCGGCGGGACTCGGCTGGCCGCCGGCTCCAAGCGACCCGGCGGCCAGTTCGGCATTCACGGGCAGCACGAACTGGTCGCGGCACCTTTCCCGGTGGCTCGAAACACGAACCCTCCCAGACAAAAAATTTTGTGATCTTCTCCATACACTCTAAGAGTGTATTGCGGCACACGCCTCCGCATTTTGGCCGCTTGCCCTTGACCGATCGCAAAAGCGCGGCCATGTGAGCGACCAATTGAATGCGTCACGCAGCGGAATTCTTCTGCCGCCCCCACAGCTGATATGAGACCTCATGGACGTCGTCGTCGTCGAATCGCCGGCCAAGGCAAAGACAATCAACAAGTATCTCGGCAAGAACTTCAAGGTTCTGGCCTCGTTCGGCCATGTCCGCGATCTGCCGGCCAAGGATGGTTCGGTGCGTCCCGACGAGGATTTCGCCATGTCCTGGGCGGTCGACACCGCTTCCGGAAAGCGTCTCACCGACATCGCCAACGCGGTCAAGGATGCCGATGGCCTGATCCTCGCCACCGATCCGGATCGCGAGGGCGAAGCCATTTCCTGGCACGTGCTGGAGGTGCTCAAGCAGAAGCGCGTGTTGAAGGACAAGCCGGTCAGCCGCGTCGTCTTCAATGCCATAACCAAGTCGTCGGTGCTGGAAGCGATGGCCAATCCGCGCCAGATCGATGCACCATTGGTCGATGCCTATCTGGCTCGCCGCGCACTCGATTATCTCGTCGGCTTCACGCTGTCGCCGGTGCTGTGGCGCAAATTGCCGGGCGCCCGTTCGGCCGGCCGCGTCCAGTCGGTGGCGCTGCGCCTGGTCTGCGACCGCGAATCCGAGATCGAGCGCTTCATCCGCGAGGAATACTGGCAGATCGCTGCCCTCCTCGGCACGCCACGTAACGACAGCTTCGAGGCGCGGCTGACCGCGTTCGAGCGCAAGAAGCTGCAGAAGCTCGACATCGCCAGCAAGGCGCAGGCCGACGATATCAAGGGCATGCTCGAAGGCGCGACCTTCAAGGCTCTGTCGGTGGAAGCCAAACCGACAAGGCGCAATCCTGGCCCGCCCTTCACCACTTCGACGCTGCAGCAGGCGGCATCGTCCGGCCTCGGCTTTTCGGCGACGCGCACCATGCAGGTGGCGCAGCGCCTCTATGAAGGTATGGAGATCGGCGGCGAGACTACCGGCCTGATCACCTATATGCGAACCGACGGCGTGCAGATGGCGCCGGAGGCGATCGACGCCGCCCGCGACACCATCGCCAAGGAATTCGGCCCAAGATACCTCCCGGAAAAGCCGCGCCAGTACACAGCCAAGGCCAAGAATGCCCAGGAAGCGCACGAGGCGGTCCGCCCGACCGATTTCATGCGCACGCCGGCTTCGGTCAGGCAATATCTCGATTCCGACCAGCTGCGGCTTTACGAATTGATCTGGAAGCGCGCCATCGCCAGCCAGATGCAGTCGGCCGAGATCGAGCGTACCACGGTCGAAATCGAGGCGGTCAATGGCGCTCGCACCGCGGAGCTTCGCGCCGTCGGTTCCGTCGTTCGCTTCGACGGCTTCATCGCCGCCTACACCGACCAGAAGGACGACGACGCCGAAGACGAGGAAAACCGTCGTCTGCCCGAGATCCGTGCCGGCGAGCAGTTGGCCCGTCAGGCGATCAATGCCACCCAGCACACCACCGAGCCGCCGCCGCGCTACTCCGAGGCGTCGCTGATCAAGAAGCTGGAAGAGCTCGGCATCGGCCGTCCGTCGACCTACACCGCGATCCTGAAGACGTTGGAAGACCGTGACTACGTCACCATCGACAAGCGCCGGCTGGTGCCGCAGGCCAAGGGCCGGCTGCTGTCGGCTTTCCTCGAAAGCTTCTTCGAGCGCTATGTCGAATATGACTTCACGGCCTCACTCGAGGAAAAGCTTGACGAGATTTCCGACGGCAAGCTCGCCTGGAAGGACGTGCTTCGTGACTTCTGGAAAGATTTTTCCGGCGCCGTCGCCGACATCAAGGAACTGCGCGTCACTGACGTGCTCGACGCGCTGAACGAGGAACTGGCGCCGCTGGTGTTCCCCGCGCGGGAGGATGGCTCGAATCCCCGCATCTGCCCAAAATGCGGCTCCGGCAATCTGTCGCTGAAACTCGGCAAGTTCGGCGCCTTCGTCGGCTGCTCCAACTATCCGGAATGTTCCTTTACCCGCCAACTCGGCGATGCCGCCAACCCGAATGGCGAGAATGGCGGCGGCGAGGACGGCACCAAGGTCCTCGGCAAGGACCCCTACACGGCAGAGGAAATCACGCTGCGCTCAGGCCGCTTCGGTCCTTATATCCAGCGCGGCGACGGCAAGGAAGCCAAGCGCTCCAGCCTGCCCAAGGGCTGGACGCCCGACTCGATCGACCATGAAAAGGCCTTGGCGCTGCTGTCGCTGCCGCGCGATATCGGCAAGCACCCTGAATCCGGCAAGATGATCTCCGCCGGGCTTGGCCGCTATGGTCCATTCGTTTTGCATGATGGCATCTATGCCAATGTCGACAGCATAGAGGATGTGTTCTCGATCGGCCTCAACCGCGCTGTCACCGTGATCGCCGAGAAGCAGCTGAAGGGCAAGGGCGGCCGCAATGGCGGCACTGCGGCGGCGCTGAAGGAACTCGGCGACCATCCCGATGGCGGGGGCAAGATCGTCGTGCGCGATGGCAAATATGGGCCCTATGTCAACTACGGCAAGGTCAACGCGACACTGCCCAAGGGCAAGGATCCGCAGTCGGTGACCGTCGAGGACGCGCTGGCGCTGATCGCCGAGAAGGAAGCCAAGGGCGGCGGCAAGAAGCCGTTCCGCAAGGCGGCAGCCGCCAAGGCCCCCACAGCCAAGAAAACCACTGCCAAAACAACCACTGGCAAGAAAACCACAGCCAAGAAGTCGGCGACCAAGAAGCCGGCGGCGAAGAAAAAGGGATAGCAGCGTGGCGCGCAGGATCACCGGTAGAAGCCACGGCGATCCGCGCACCGCCGACACGAGGGCCAAGGTCAAGGACGACTACAGGCCCTCGCGTGACGAAATCCTGCGCTACATCGCCGAGAACCCCGACCGCGCGGGAAAACGCGACATCGCCAAGGCGTTTGCCTTGCGCGGCGACGACCGCATCTGGCTGAAGGACATTCTGCGCGACCTGCAGGACGAAGGCATCCTGACCAAGGAGCGCAAACGGCTGGCCCGTGTCGGCGCCTTGTCGCATGTCGCCGTACTCGACATTTTTGGCCGCGATGGCGACGGCATCCTGCTGGCGCATCCTGCCGAGCCCGTAGGCACCGGCGAACCGCCCGTCGTCTCGATCCGCGTCTCGCGCGGCGGCAATGGCCCGCAGCCGGGCATCGGCGACCGTGTGCTGGCCAAGACCTTCCCGACCGACGATGCGACCGGGCCCGCCTATACGGGCCGCGTAATGAAGATTTTCGAGAAGCGGACAGATGCCGTGCTGGGCGTCTTTCGTATCCTTCAGGACGGCACCTTCCGCATCGAGCCGGTGGAACGTCGCCAGCCCGAACTGATCGTCGACAAGGAATTCCAGAACGGCGCCAGGAACGGCGACCTTGTCGAGGTCGAGCCCGCGCGGGCCTCCCGGTATGGTTTGCCGCGCGCAAAAGTGGTGGCGGTGCTGGGCTCGCTGACCAGCGAAAAGGCGGTCTCGATGATCGCCATCCACGCGCACGACATTCCGCATATCTTCCCGGCCGACGTCATCGCCGAATCCGAGGCGGTAAAACCGGCGACGCTTGCTCACCGCGAGGACTGGCGCGACCTGCCGCTGGTGACCATCGACCCGGCCGACGCCAAGGACCATGACGACGCCGTCTTCGCCACGCCCGACCTCGACGAGAAGAACCCCGGCGGCGTGATCGCCACGGTGGCGATCGCCGATGTTGCAGCCTATGTCCGCTATGGCACCGCACTCGATCGCGAGGCGCTGAAACGCGGCAATTCTGTCTATTTCCCCGACCGCGTCGTGCCGATGCTGCCAGAGCGCATCTCCAACGACCTGTGCTCGCTGCGCGAAGGCCAGGACCGTCCCGCGCTTGCCGTGCGCATGATTTTTGCCGCCGATGGCCGCAAGCTGCGTCACACCTTCCACCGCGTCATGATGAAATCGGCGGCAAAGCTCGCCTATCCGCAGGCCCAGGCCGCGATAGACGGCCTTCCTGACGACAAGACCGGCCCGATCCTCGATACGGTGCTGAAGCCGCTGTGGGACGCCTACGCCATCCTCAAGCGCGGCCGCGATGGCCGCCAGCCACTCGAGCTTGATCTGCCCGAGCGCAAGATCCTGCTCAAGCCGGACGGCACCGTCGACCGCGTCGTCGTCCCGGAGCGGCTCGACGCCCACAAGCTGATCGAAGAATTCATGATCCAGGCCAATGTCGCCGCCGCCGAAACGCTGGAAGCGAAGAAGCAGGCGCTGGTCTACCGCGTCCACGATGCGCCGTCGCTGGCCAAGCAGGAATCGCTGCGCGAGTTCCTGCAGACGCTCGGCCTGTCGCTGGCGCGTGGCGCGCAGATGCGGCCCGCCCAGTTCAACGGCATTCTCGAGCGCGTGCGTGGCGCCGACAATGAGGGGCTGGTCAACGAAGTGGTGCTGCGCTCGCAGAGTCAGGCCGAATATTCGCCCAAGAACATCGGCCATTTCGGCCTCAACCTGAAGCGCTACGCGCATTTCACCTCGCCGATCCGCCGCTATGCCGATCTGATCGTGCATCGCGGGCTGATTGCCGCACTTGGGCTCGGCCCTGGCGGGCTGACGCAGGACGAAGAGACGCGGCTGGAAGACGTCGCGGTGCTGATCTCCGGCACCGAGCGCCGCGCCATGGCGGCCGAGCGCGACACCGTCGACCGGCTGATCGCTGCCTACCTCGCCGAGCGCATCGACGACCGGTTCGACGCCCGCATTTCGGGCGTCACCAAATCGGGACTATTTGTCCAATTGCCGCAGTTTGGCGCAGATGGCTTCATCCCGGTGTCAAGTCTGGATGGCGATTACTATATATATGACGAAACCGCGCGATCGCTGTTCGGAGAACGCACCGGCAAGGGCTATCAGCTTGCCGACCGCGTCGAGGTTCGCCTGATCGAGGTGGCGCCTATGGCCGGCGCGATGCGTTTCGAGATGCTGACCGACCCGAAGCCCCTGCCCGGCTCCAAACGGTCGTTTCACAAGGCAAAAGGCCGCGCCCGCGCGTCGCAATCGCGCCCGGGGTCGCGCGGCAGGAGACGATAATGGCAAGCGAAATGGGAATCCAGAAGCAGGTTTTCGGCGGCGAACATCATTCGGGCCGAGTCGCCCGCCCGCTGTGGACGGCGATGAAGCGCGGCGCCCTTGGCCGCTGCCCGCATTGCGGCGAAGGCAGGTTGTTCGCCGGCTTCACCAAAAGTGTCGACAAATGCGCCGTGTGCGGTGAGGAGTTCCACCACCACCGCGCCGACGACCTGCCCGCTTATCTCGTCATCGTCATTGTCGGCCACATCGTTCTCGGCGCCTTCATGGGCGTTGAGGCGACCTCGACGCTCTCCATGTGGCAGCACATCGCCATTTGGGTGCCGTTGACCATCGTGCTGTCGGTCGCTCTGCTGCAACCGGTCAAGGGCGCCGTCATCGGACTGCAATGGGCGCTCTATATGCACGGCTTCGGCGGCGAAAAAGACGGCACCGAGCCGCATCCCGGAACCTAGTTTGCGTCAGGGCAATGTCGCCTGGCGCAACATGCCGACCGTGAAAGGCCACTTTCGTTTGCCAGAAGTTTCCGCTAGGTCCTGCGCATGGAAGGTATGACCAAGGCGGAAGTCAGCAGGATGGACCGTGGCGCAGCCGCCCACAGCGGCCTGCCCATACGCCCGCGCGATGCCGCCACCCTGATCCTGCTCGACCGCGAGGGCGACGAGATTCTGGTGCTGATGGGCCGGCGCCATGCAGGCCACGCCTTCATGCCCGGCAAGTTCGTCTTTCCCGGCGGCCGCACCGATTCGGCCGACAGCCGCATAGCCGTTGCCACCCCATTGCTCCCGGAGGAAGAAGCCAGGCTGACCGCCGGCGTCGGCCGCATCAGCCCGTCGCGGGCCCGTGCCATCGCGCTCTCGGCCATCCGCGAGACTTATGAGGAAGCCGGCCTGCTCATCGGCCGCAAAGGCTCGTTCGCAACCGACAAGCGCGACTGGCAGGGCTTTGTCGAGCACGGCGTCCAGCCTTCGCTGGCGCCGCTGCGCTTCATCGCCCGCGCCATCACCCCGCCCAATCGCGTGCGTCGTTTCGACACCCGCTTCTTCAGCGCCTGGCGCAGCGATGTCGCCGTGGAACTGCCGGGTGGCGGCCCGACCAATGAGCTGGAAGAACTGGTCTGGCTGCCGCTTGCCAAGGCCAGAGAGGCCGATATCCCCGACATCACCCGAACGATCTTGCAGGAGCTGGAGACGCGGCTTGCCGGCGATCCGCGCCTGCGACCCGGTGGGTCCGTGCCGTTCCACCGGCTTATCCGCAACCGCTTCGTTCGCGAAATTCTTTAGAGCAATTCCAGGAAAAGTGTGACGCGGTTTTCCGTCCGGAATTACGCAATATCAAACAGACAGAGTATTCAGGCATCACATGACGGTCGATACCCAGCAAGAGGGCGACGAGCGCGTACATTGGCTACCGATGATCGCCGCGATCTCGTCGATCAGCGTCGTCGGCATCGCCATAGGCCTCGGCATGCCGCTGCTCAGCGTTATTCTCGAGAGCCGCGGCCACTCGGCATCGATGATCGGCCTCAACACCGCGGTCGCCGGCCTTGCCTCGATCGCCGGCGCCCCGCTGGCCACGCCGCTGGCGATGCGCTTCGGCGTCGCCTGGACGATGATCGCCATGATCGCCGCCGGCGCGCTCGCCTTTGTCGGCTTCCACTTCGCGCCGGACTTCTGGATGTGGTTCCCACTACGCGTCGTGCTGCACATCGCGCTGACGGTGCTGTTCATCCTGTCGGAATTCTGGATCAGCACCTCGGCGCCGCCGCGCCGGCGCGGCCTGGTGCTCGGCATCTACGCCACAGTGCTGTCGCTCGGCTTCGCCGCCGGGCCATGGATCTTCGCCCATATCGGCAGCACCGGCTTCTTGCCGTTTGGCGTCATCATCGTCCTGGTCGCGCTGGCCGCAATCCCGGTGCTGGCCGCACGGAATGAAAGTCCCACAATCGTGGTTGACGGCGAAACCAGCAACTTCCTGCGCTACATCTGGCTGGTGCCGACAGCGACCGCCGCCGTGCTGGTGTTCGGCGCCGTCGAGACCGGCGGCTTTGCGCTGTTCCCCGTCTATGGCAACCGCATCGGCTATTCCGAGGCGGATGCAGCCCTCCTGCTCACCATGATCGGCCTCGGCAACGTGCTGTTGCAGATCCCTATCGGCATGATCAGCGACCGCGTCTCAGACCGCCGCTATCTGCTTTTGGCCTGTGCCACGGTCGGACTTGCCGGCACCATCTTCATGCCGTTCTTCGCCGGCAATTGGCACCTTATGGCGGCGCTTCTGTTTGTCTGGGGCGGCGTGGTGGCCGCCATGTACACGATCGGCCTTGCCCATCTGGGCTCGCAGCTCTCCGGCCATGAACTGGCCTCGGCCAATGCCGCCTTCGTGCTCTGCTACGGCGTCGGCATGGTGCTTGGCCCGCAGGCGATCGGCATCGGCATGGATGCCTTCGGGCCCTCCGGCTTCGGCTGGTCGCTCGGCCTGTTCTTTGCCGCCTATATCGCCTTGGTCAGCGCCAGGCTGGTCCGCAAGATCTGGTAGCCTGTCCGTCGCCAGCCTGCGCAATCCTGACGGGATGTCGCCGCTGCTGACAGAACCGTGTCAGGAGACCTCAGCTAAAAGGGTGTCCCAAAAAACCCGAGTTTGAGGATACGGCGATGATCGACAGCGGCTTTGAAACCACATCTCTGCGCATGACGCTTCTGCTGCTTGTCAGCTTCCAGGCCCCGGCAACCGATGTCGACCGCATCATGGACGCCGTGGTCGCGATCGCGCCGCTGGCAATGGGCAAATACGACCGCAACGCCTATCAAACGGCGCACGGCATCGAACGCTACCGACCGCTGGAAGGTGCAGCCGCCGGCGTCGAAACCGAACTGCGCCGCCGCCCCGGCACCGTCGAGGTCTCGTTCGAGTTGCCCGACGACCAGGTGCTCGCCGCCCGCGTCGTCGAGGCGATTTTCCAGGCGCATTCCTACCAGGAGCCGGTGATCCGCATCCAGCCGATCCTCGCCAGCCGCTCCAAGGGCCTGGACGACCGCGCCAATCCGAATCGCTGGTGGAACACCACCGGGGACTGGAAAAAAGCGCTTCCAGTTAAGGAAGAAGCCTAGAAATCCGGCCCCGCTGAGGGCGAGCAACAGCGACCTTACCTTCTCTCCTTGTGGGGTGAGAAGCGGCCTCGTAGCGGACGAAAAGCCAATTGCTTGGTTTTCGAGATTCGAACGCCCTGAGCCTCAGCCTCCATCGAGCCGGTGATAAAACCGGACAACTCATGTGCTACCTAATCCGGACAACTCATGTGCTTACGACACGGCGGCCGCGCCGGGCTTGACTTTCCGGGCACGTTCTTTATGTGTCGCGCCAAGTTTCCCGCGTCCGGGTGTTTTCCCCCGCTCCAGCGGCCAAAACCCCACGAACATAACGGACTGATACAATGGCCAAAGCCGCAAACATCAAGATCAAGCTTCTGTCGACCGCCGACACCGGTTTCTTCTACGTGACCAGCAAGAACAGCCGTACCAAGACCGACAAGCTGTCGTTCCGCAAATACGACCCGGTCGCCAAGAAGCATGTCGAGTTCAAGGAAACCAAGATCAAGTAATCTGGTTTTCATACGCTCTGTCAAAAGCGCCGCCCCTTCGGGCGGCGTTTTTGATTCAAGGCCCCGAAAAGCCAGAACCCTCCGCTGTTTGGCGCGAAGTGCTCATCTCATTTTTTGGCAAAAAAGGGGGCCGGTCGGCGTATGGCAGCGGTACGAGGAGGCCACTATGTGCCAGCGCCGGCCGGCCGACCCCACGGACCCAGGAGATGCGGCGGACCTGAGCATCATGGGGTATTCGGCGAAGCGATGCGGCTGTCTACCCTCGTGCCCGCATCGCCCTTGTTCTTGCACCGCACATTTGCGCAACAATGTTTGAAAATCAATAGTTTCTTAACCAAGCCTGCCGAATCGCTTGGATTAAGGTAAATTCCTAACCCTGTCCGATTGACTGCATAATCGGTGGTCTAGCCTACGCTGCCTTGGCGACGACCCGGTTGCGGCCGCCACTTTTGGCTTCGTAGAGCGCCACGTCGGCACGTTTCATCAACGCCGCGACCGTGTCCGCGCCCTTCAGAACCGATGACACGCCGACGCTGACCGTGACTTCGATCGCCTTGCCTTCAGGGCCGATGGCAAACGGCAGCTGGGCGATTTCAGCGCGAATGCGCTCGGCAACTTTCTCCGCCACCGCGCCGTCCGTGTCCGGCATCACAACGACGAATTCCTCGCCGCCGAAGCGGCAGGCAAGGTCGATGCCCCTGACGTTCTTGCGCAGCCGCCTTGCGAACTCGCGCAGCACATCGTCGCCGCCATCATGGCCATGCGAGTCATTGACGGTCTTGAAGCGGTCCAGATCGGTGATCATCACCGACAGAGGCCGCCGCCGCGCCACGGCGCGGTCGAACAGCGTCTGCAAATGGCTGTCGAGGTAGCGGCGGTTGTGCAGCCCGGTCAATGCGTCGGTCACCGCCATCTCGATGGTCTGGGTGACACTGGCGCGCAGCTGGTCGTTGTAGCGCTTGCGGCGCACCTGGGTGCGCAGCCGCGCCGTCAGCTCCTGCTGGTCGATCGGCCGCATCAGATAGTCGTTGATGCCGAGCTCGAGCCCGCGAATGATGCGCCCCTCCTCGCCTCCATCGGCAATCAGGATGATCGGCAGGAAGCGGGTGCGGTCGAGCGAACGAAATTGCGAACACAACCGCAGCGGATCGAAATCGGCAAAACCGGTCGAGATCAGCACGCACTCATAGGGCGCCTCGGCGGCTTGGAAGAAGCCGGCATGCGGATCGGTCGCAATGTCGAGCTCGGCGCTGCCGCGCAGCATTTTCTGGATGCGCTCAACCGACGATTTGCGCTCGTCGATCAACAGCACCTTCGGCGTGGCGTCCTCCGACGCGAAGCTGCGGCTCAACAGCGCCTCGATGCCGATGTTGCGGGTGGTCGATGCGCGCAGCCGCAGCTCGTCGGTCAGCGACTTCAGCCTGACCAGGCTCTTCACCCGCGTCATCAGCTGCAGATCGTTGACCGGCTTGGTGAGAAAGTCGTCGGCGCCTGCCTCGAGGCCGCGCACCCGGTCGGCAACGTGGCCCAGCGCGGTCACCATGACCACCGGTATATGCGCGGTCGCCGGATCGCTTTTCAGCCGCTTGCAGACCTCGAACCCGTCCATGCCGGGCATCATCACGTCGAGCAGCACGACATCGACCTTGCCGTTTTCGCAGGTCTCGATCGCGTCCGGCCCGTTGGAGGCCGTCAGCACCTCGAAATATTCGGCCAGCAGCCGAACCTCGAGAAGTTTGACATTGGCAGGGATGTCGTCGACGACGAGGATCCGCGCGGTCATGTCACAAGGCTCCGGCTGAAGGCATCAGGCATCACCGAGATAGGATTTGATGGTCTCGATGAAACGCGGCACCGAGATCGGCTTGGAGATGTAGGCCTCGCAACCGCCCTGGCGAATGCGTTCCTCGTCGCCCTTCATGGCGAAGGCGGTGACGGCGATGACCGGAATGGAATGGAGGTCGTCGTCCTCCTTCAGCCATTTCGTCACTTCCAGCCCCGACACTTCGGGTAGCTGGATGTCCATCAGGATCAGGTCGGGCCTGTGCTGGCGCGCCAGATCGAGCGCCTCGAGCCCGTTGCGCGTGCGCACCGTTTCATAACCGCTGGCTTCGATGAGGTCGCGAAAGAGCTTCATATTGAGCTCGTTGTCCTCGACGATCATGACCTTCTTAGGCATCGATTTCCCATCCCGGCCAGGCTTCTGCCCGAAGCCCTGCCGCTATGCGCCCTTGTCGAAGCACACCAAACCCTCGCCCACTCTTAAGGCAATATGATTGACGAAATGGAAACCCGAAGCGGCAAAAGCCATTCGGATTCCACCTCGAAAACCACATTGGATCGGGGCTGTGGCTTGCCGCAGGCGACGCTTGCGATTACTGCGGAAAAGAGACTCATTTCAGCAACGAGAAAGTAGTGATGGCAAACGCAGCGTCAATGCGCGAGGAAGCGGAAACCATTGCCGTGAAGGCACTGGGCTTCGTCGCCGCCGACCCCGAACTCCTGCCGCGCTTCCTGGCCATCACCGGCATCGAGGCGTCCGCCATCCGCCGCGCCGCGGCCGAACCGGGATTCCTTGCCGGCGTGCTGCAGTTCATCCTCGCCCACGAGCCGACCTTGCTGCGCTTTGCCGAGGAAACCGGCACCCCGCCTGCCTCAGTCGGCAAGGCGTTGCGCGCGCTGCCTCTTGGCGGCGACGACCATGAGCATTCGATATGAGCGACGATCCCGAGACGGCACGCCAGATCGCCGAACTTGCAGCCGACGACCGGCCTCTGCTGATCCTCGATGTCGACGATGTCGTGCTCGAATTCATCCGGCCGTTTCCGCATTTCCTGAAATCGCGCGGCTTCGGCCTGACCCTGGCCTCCTTCCGTCTCACCGGCAACATTGCCGAAACGGCGAGCGGCCGGCTGATCGAACAGCCGGAGGTGACGGCACTTCTCGGAGATTTCTTCGATACGCAGGCCGACTGGCAGAGCGTTACCGACGGTGCCGAACAAGCGCTTGCCAGCCTCAGCGACCGCGTCGAGATCGTCCTTTTGACCGCCATGCCGCACCGGCATCGCGCCGCCCGCCGCGCCCATCTCGATGCGCTCGGTCTGCCCTATCCGCTATTGACCACCGAAATGGCCAAGGGACCCGCGGTGGCCAAATTGCGTGGTAGCAGAGGCCGGCCGGTAGCCTTTGTCGACGACCAGCCCGCCAACCTCATCTCGGCACGCAACTCGGTTGCCGACGCCCATCTCTTCCACCTGATGGCCGACAATTCGCTGCGCGCCTTCCTGCCGCCGGTGCCGGACGACATCATCTCCGTCGAGGACTGGCACGAAGCCGCGCCAAAGATTGCTAGCGCGCTGGGACTCTGAGTTAGCCGCCCCCGAGGTCAGTGCTCAAGGCTTCGTTGCTGTCCCAGGGATCGCATCCGGATCGGCGTTGTCTTCCACGACCGGATCAGGCCCCTTCAGCATCGCGCCGTTGACCGTCACCGACCCATCATGCCTGGCGTTGATCACCCATTCGATACGGCCGTCCGGCAGCGTCTTGGCGAATCCCTTAATCGCAAGCGCCCCTGTGAAAGCCTGCGAGGCCTCCGGGTCAGATTTAGCCGCCGCCTGCAAGGTTTCAACGATCTTGTCGTAGCCGGTTACGTTGACGGTCACGCTCGCATCCGGCTTCTTGCCGGGGAACGTCATTTCGCCCTCCATGGCGACCTCGATGTCGCCGTTCTTCACCGTGCTGTGCCCGAGAACGAATTTTGGTATCTTGGCCAGGAAATTGGCGGAAATCTCGTCGCCGAAATCTGGCGGCAGCGGTGGATCCTTGCTGAAATCGAGGGTGTCGATGGTTTTCCTGGCCATACTGTCGAGATCGATGTTGGCGCCGCCGAAATTCAGGTCGAGATCCGTCGGCAGCAACGCAACGGTCCAACTGGGCAGCATCTGCTGCGGTATTGTCAGGCCGGAAACCTTGAATGCGTAGCTGATCTTGCCGTCCTTGCTGATGCCGTCCATGCCGACAACGGTGTTCAGCTGCGCCGCGCCGAAATTGCCGGCATATGTTTCAATGGCAATGTTTTTGAATGCGTAGGTCCCATCGATCCGTTCCCATAGCGGCAGCGCACCGAGCAGAAGCGTTTTGAACTCTGCTTGATCGGCCTTCAGCCGGGCCTCGTCCTCATGGGCGACGGCGAACGCCAAAAGATCCAGAAGCGGCTTGGTCTGAATGGCCTTAGCGGTCACGTTCACAGCGAGCTCCGGTGCCCGGAGCGCTGCGATTGACCGGTCATCGATTTTGACCGTTTCGACGAAGTCCGCCATCGCCTGTGTGAGTTTAAGATCGACGCCGCCGTTGGCCGACTTCCTGGCGTCAAATTTGGAAGAGCCCAGCCCCACGCTCAAATCGGTCAATTGACTGACTTGGCGCGACGTCATCGTCATGCCCGCAATCGAACTGGTGCCGCTGGTAAATGCCGCCAGTTCCGGGTCATAGACGCCCGTGAACTTGCCATCCTTGACAACGATTTGCCCGGTGTTCAGGCCATTTGGGCCATTTACCTCGATGGACCCAGTCGTAGAGAAATCCGAGGCGACATCCCAGCCTCCGTCGCTGCGCGGTTTGACCCGCAGCGTGACGGGCGGGAAATCGAACCGCTTCAGATCCTGCTTCGGCATCTTCGCCACAAGCGCCATCACATCGAAGGTGATCTTGTAGGCACCCTCCTCGGCTGAGATCTTCAAAATGCCTTCATTGAGCGCCTGTTTGCCGACATAGCGAGAGAGCTCATCGGAAAGTTGCTTGGCACCTTGGGCATCGACAGCCTGGCCAAAGGCAGGAGCGCTGAGGGCGAGAAGGAAAGCAAGCGGCAAGACACGGTTCACAAAATTCTCCATTTGACCAAAAAGGAACGCTTCGTTCGTCTGCTATGAAACCAACCTACAGCTTCCACAGGACATCAACAAACGCCGACGGGTAATTAGACTACAACACCAGCCGCATCAGCGGCCGTCCGGCCTTGCGTTCGACAAGCCGCTCGAAGCCGGCCCTTTCGAACACACGCGACGAGCCGACGAACAGCCCGATCGAACGCGAATCGCGCGACACGTCGATCGGACACGCCTCGACCAGCCGCGCCTTGTTCTGGCGGGCAAAAGCGATGCCGCCCTCGACCAGGCGGTGGCTGACGCCCCGGCCGCGCGCGCTGGCGCGGATGAAGAAGCAGGAGATGGCCCAGACGCCGGGATCTACGGCGTCGGTTGGATCGACCGGCGCCGAGCCCCGGCCCCGATTGTTCCATTCGGGCACGTCGGCGCGTGGACCGATCTGCATCCAGCCGACCGCCTGGCCGTCCTCGAAGGCCAAAAGCCCCGGCGGCGGCCCGGCCTCGATACGCGCCTTGATATGATCCTTGTTGCGCTGCTTGTCGCTGGCCCGTCGGACCGCCGGCGCCATCCGGAAATGCGTGCACCAGCAGCCGTAACAGGCGCCCTGCTTGCCGAAAAGATCCTCGAAATCCGCCCATAGGTCAGGCGCCAGCGGCGCTATGGTGGTGCTCATGAGTTCTCTCCCGGCTAACCGCTTGTGGCGGCTTCCGTCCTGACGTACCATTGCATCTGTTCTCTTTATGTTCGCAGCGATGGCGGCCCCTGTCAACAATCCCGAGCACGGTTTTTGCCGCGACTGCCTGACCTTTCAGCGCAGCGATACCAGGCGCTGTGAGCGTTGCGGCAGCCCTCGACTCACCCGCCATCCCGAGCTCTACCAACTGCATCTGGCGCATATCGATTGCGACGCCTTCTATGCGGCGATCGAAAAGCGCGACAATCCGGCGCTGAAGGACAAGCCGCTGATCATCGGCGGCGGCAAGCGCGGCGTCGTCTCCACCGCCTGCTACATCGCCCGCATCAAGGGGGTGCGCTCGGCAATGCCTATGTTCAAGGCGCTCGAAGCCTGTCCGGAAGCGGTCGTCATCCCGCCCAATATGGAGAAATACGTCCGCGTCGGCCGCGATGTCCGCGCCTTGATGCAGGCGCTCACGCCGCTGGTCGAGCCGCTCTCCATCGATGAGGCGTTTCTCGACCTTGCCGGCACCGAGCGCCTGCACGGCATGCCGCCGGCGGTGGTGCTGGCGCGCTTTGCGCAGACCGTCGAAAAGGAAATCGGCATCACCGTTTCGGCCGGCCTTTCCTACTGCAAGTTCCTGGCCAAGGTTGCCTCCGATTTCCGCAAGCCGCGCGGCTTTTCGGTGATCGGCGAAGCCGAGGCGCTGGGTTTCCTGGCCGAACAGCCAGTGACGCTGATCTGGGGCGTCGGCAAGGCTTTTGCCGCAACGCTCGAACGCGACGGCATCCGCAGCATCGCCCAGTTGCAGCGCATGGAGCGCGCCGATCTTATGCGCCGCTATGGCGTGATGGGCACCCGGCTCTACCATCTCTCGCGCGGCCAGGACGACCGCCGTGTCGATCCCGACCAGGATGCGAAAAGTGTGTCGGCCGAAACCACTTTCGACACCGACATAGCTGAAATGGGCGAACTGGTTCCAGTGCTGAGGGGATTGTCGGAAAAGGTCTCGGCGCGGCTGAAGAAGTCAGGCATTGCCGGGCGCACCGTGGTGCTGAAGCTGAAGACGCAGGATTTCAAGCTGCGTACCCGCAACCGCCAGCTCGGCGACCCGACCCGGCTGGCCGACCGCATTTTCCAGACCGGGCTCGAGCTGTTGCGCAAGGAGGCGGACGGGACAAAGTACCGGCTGCTTGGCATCGGTGTCAGCGATCTCTCGGATGACGAGAAGGCCGATCCGCCCGATCTCGTCGACGTCGGCTCGCGCAAGCGCGCCATGGCCGAAAGCGCCATCGATACGCTGCGCGACAAGTTCGGCAAGAAGGCGGTGGAAACCGGCTACACCTTCGGTAAAGGCCGCAACCCCAACCCGCCGGAGCCGATCGAGGAGTGAGACGGCTTAGATACGCTTGAGATCGATGCGGCTCGTCACCACGCTCTTGCCGGTTTTCGGATCGACGTCGGTAACGGTCAACCGCATTCCGTCGCCGCTGGTTTTCTCCACCGTCAACCGCGCCTTGCGATCGCCATTGACCTCCGCCGCCCAGCGAATGCCGAGACTGATCGCGTTCCCGGAACGGCTGCCGGCGAGCTGTGCCGGCCCGGTGCGCGACCCGACATAGACGCCAGTATACTTCGCCCCGCGGGCCTTCAGATTGGCGCTGATGGCGCGCGTCACCACGACAAGACCACGGCAATTGCCGTCAAGCGACAATGAACTCGAGGTCGCGTCGGAATTGAAGGTGCAGGACACATTCACCGTCGGTGCGTCGGTGGTGACCTTGACTGTCCCCTTGCCGGAGAAATTCCCTTGCAAGGAGCTGAGAAAATTCGCCTCGTCGGCATCGGCCGTGGCGCTTGCAGTTAGCAGGCAGCCGGCTAGCAGAAACCGCGCGAATGATTTCATCGGAATCTCTCCCCCGTTGATGTTGAAGAACGATGCCTCAAGCAATTGGCCAATACCGGAACCAACGCCTGCCGTTGCGTCAGGTTCCACTTCCGGCATGGCTGTTTTTGCTACGGTCTGGCCCAGTCGAATGCGTCGCCTAACGGTTGCGATAGAAGTCCCGGCTTGCGACATAGCGCCTATGGCACCTTCCCCATCGATCCCGAAAGCCGCGTTCTGGATGGCGCTGTCGATCGCCTCGTTTCTGGCGATGTCAGTCGCTGGCCGCGCAACCACCGCCGAGCTCAACGTCTTCCAGGTGCTGGAACTGCGCTCGGTCATCGGCTTCTTCATCCTGTTGCCGCTGGTGACGATGAGCGGCGGATTCGCCGCAATGCGCACGCAGCGCCCGTTGGCCCATATCGCTCGCAATGTCATCCACTATACGGGCCAGGCGGCATGGCTCTATGCGCTGACGCTGATCCCGCTTGCGGTGCTCATATCGATCGAATTCACCACGCCGATCTGGACCGCGATCCTGGCGGTGACCTTTCTTGGCGAAAGGCTCTCCCGCCCGAAAATTGCGGCGGTCGTGCTTGGCCTGATCGGCGTGGTGGTCATCGTTCGCCCCGGCGTCGGCTCCATGGATCCGGGTCACCTCGTCGTTCTCGGCGCGGCCGTGTGCTTTGGCGTATCGGTGGTGTTGGTCAAGTCGCTGACCCGCACGGACAGTGTCGTGCGCATCATCTTCTGGATGCTGATCATCCAGTCGGTGGTCGGCCTGATCCCGGCGCTTTATGAATGGCGCAACCCACCGCTCGAACTCTGGCCATGGATCCTGCTGATTGCCTTCACCGGCATGTCGTCGCATTTCTGCATGGCGCGTGCCCTCACCTATGCCGACGCTACGGTGATTTCACCGATGGATTTCCTGCGCGTGCCGCTGTCGGCGCTGATCGGCTGGCTGCTCTACCGCGAACAGATCGACATCTTTACAGCCGGCGGCGCCCTGCTGATCCTGATGGGCAACCTGCTCAACCTGCAGCGCAAGGCGCCAAAGCCGGCCGAGGTCGCGGCCTCGTAGCGGTCGGTCAATTCCCCTCATCCGGTATGTTGAGAAGATGCCCGCAGGCCTTGCAGTGCACGGCGTCCGGCTCATGCCGTTGCAGTCCGCATTGCGGACAGGGAAAGAACACCTTGGCGGGTCGAAAAATCGCCGTCGCCAGTCTGACGAACAGCGAGATGCCGATGATCATGGTGGCGATCGCGGTCAGCTTGCCGGCGATCCCCGGCAGCACGATGTCGCCGAAACCGGTGGTCGTCACCGTGGCAACGGTGAAATACAGCGCATCAATGTAGTTTTCGAGGCCGGCGCCGGTGCGGAAGAAGAAGGTGTAGACGAAGCCGGTGATGACGAACAGGAACGTCAACAGGTTGATGACCGCGTGGCTCGCCTCGCGCCAGGGCCTCAAGCCACGCATTTCGAAATGCCGCCACAGCGACCCGCTGCGCGACAGCGACCACAGCCGCAGGATGCGCAGGAACGCCAGATTTGCCAGCGCCGTCGGCATCAGCAGCGTCAAAAGGATGAAGACATCGACCCAGGATGTCGGCTGTTTCATCAGCCGCAACATGTCGTTGGAGGCTAACAGCCGGGCAATCAGGTCGGCGGCGACCAATGCGGCGACGGTATAGTCGAGCCACAGGAATGACGGCTTGTCCTGGAGCACCGGCGTGGCAACGAAGAAGGCGATGATGGCGAGGTCGATGATGACCGCCGCCAGTTGAAACCGGAACGCCGCCGGCGTGCGCCCGTGATAGAGCTTGCGCAGCCTGTCACGCAGCCGCGCCATCGCTGAGTTTTGCTGCAATCCGTCCTTCTCGGCTGCCTTCATCACAAGTGCGTAACGGTCCCAGCCGGGGCCGTCTAGAGCATGATCCCAAAAAGTGGGTGCCGGTTTTGGAAAAGATCATGCTCCAACAAAGGGTTAGATCATGATGAGATTTCAACCAAATCTCATCATGACCTGACCCGGTGATCGTCACCCCTTGCCGTCCGGCCCCACGAGGCGCCAGGCCGAGGCGGTGTCGTAGACGAACCGCTCCTCCGCAATCCGGTCACCATGCCAGCGCTGCAGGGCCACCTCTTCCAGCCGGCGCACGGTGCCGGCCTTGTCGACACGGTCGAAGGTCCAGCGTATGGCGACATTGTCGCCATCGACCAGGAATGTCTGGACAGGATGGGTGTGCATCTTCTCGATCCGGTCGAGTGCTGCCTGCTCATGCGCCATCAGTGTTTCCTTGCCGCCGCGGGACGCCGAGATTTTCCTGCATGGTGGCATCGTCATGGTAGAAGTCGGCGATCGCCTTGACGTGGCAGCCTTCGACCACCTCCTTGAGGAAGGCTTCGACGCGTTCGCGGCTGGGCATGATTGTGCGTTCCTGTGAAGTTTCTGCTCAACGCATGTGGTTCAAAGGAAGGTCAGTTCAACCACGCCCCGCACGCTGGCCCTATCGGCTGCAATGTCAGGCCCAGAGCATCTTTAGGCCGTCATGCACTGGCCGACGTCGATGCGACTGCCGTGTATATCAGCGCAGCCTAGACTAGACGAGCTCGACCTCGACCACCCCCGGCACCGCGCGCATGGCCGACGCGATTTGCGGCGAGATGCGGTAGCGGTTGGGCAATTCGATCTCGATCTCGCCTTGGCCGGCCTCCTTGATCAGCACGAAGCTGACCTGGCCTTCGCCCTTCACCGCCAGTTGGCCGGCCAGCATGCCGATCGGAGCCGCATCGCGCACGAAGATGCGCAGCGCCTTCTGGATGCGGCTGGCCTCATCCTCCAGCGACTGCACCGTCTGGATGCGCAGATTGACCCCTTCGGGCCTATCCTCGGCCGAAACGGTGATCACCACCGAACGTCCGGGCTCGAGCAGATCGCGATACTGCGCCAACCCTTCCGAAAACAGCACGGCTTCATATTGGCCAGATGTGTCGGAAAAGGCGATGACGCCCATCTTGTTGCCGGTTCGGGTCTTGCGCTCCTGCTTGGTGGTGACGGTGCCGGCGAGCCGGCCCGCGGCGGCACCGCGTTTGACCGCAGCCGAGAACTCGCCCCAGTTTTGCACGCGCATCTTCTGCAGGGCCGCCTTGTACTCGTCGAGCGGATGCGCCGAAAGATAGAAGCCGACGACCTGGAATTCACGGTGCAGCCGGTCGGCGGCAAGCCACGGATCGGTCTGCGGCAAATTGAGCGCCTGCTGCTGCGCGCCGAGCGACGCGCCGAAAATGTCGTGCTGGCCCGAAATGGCATTCTGCTGCGCCAGCGAAGCCAGCCCCATCATCCGTTCGACGCCGGCCATCATCTGGGCGCGGTCGTGGCCGAAGCAGTCGAGCGCGCCGGCCATGATCAGGCTTTCGAAGACGCGCTTGCCGACGATCTTGGGATCGACCCTTTCACAGAAATCGGCGAGATTCTTGAACGGCTTTTCGCCGCGCATGGCGACGATGTGCTCGACCGCAGCGTCGCCGACGCCCTTGAGGGCCGCCAGCGAATAATAGATGCGGTTCTCGCCGACCTCGAAATTGCGGAAGCTGGTCATCGCCGACGGCGCCACCACCTCGATGCCGAGACGCAGCGCATCCTGGCGGAAATCGGCGAGTTTGTCGGTATTGCCCATGTCGAGCGTCATCGACGCCGCCAGGAACTCGACGGGGTAATGCGCCTTGAGATAGGCGGTCTGGTAGGACACGACGGCGTAGGCGGCCGCGTGCGATTTGTTGAAGCCGTAGTCGGCGAACTTGGCCAGAAGGTCGAAGATGAAGTCGGCCTGCGGCTTGCCGACGCCGCGTTCGACCGCACCGGTGACGAAGCGCTCGCGCTGCTTGTCCATTTCGGCGCGGATCTTCTTGCCCATCGCGCGACGCAGCAGATCGGCTTCGCCGAGCGAATAGCCCGACAGTTCCTGCGCGATCTGCATCACCTGTTCCTGGTAGACGATGACGCCTTGCGTCTCCTTCACCAGATGGTCGATCTTGGGATGGATCGATGCCATCTCCTCTTCGCCATGCTTTCTGGCGTTGTAGGTCGGGATGTTCTCCATCGGGCCGGGACGGTAGAGCGCCACCAGCGCGATGATGTCCTCGATGCAGTCGGGCCGCATGCCGATCAGCGCCTTGCGCATGCCGGCACTTTCCACCTGGAACACACCGACCACTTCGCCGCGCGACAGCATGGCGTAGGTTTCAGGATCGTCGAGCGGGATCGTCGCCAGGTCGATCTCGATGCCGCGCCGGCGGATCAGCTTCACCGCCGTCTCCAGCACCGTCAGCGTCTTCAGGCCGAGGAAGTCGAATTTTACCAGCCCGGCCTGCTCGACATATTTCATGTTGAACTGGGTGACCGGCATGTCGGAGCGCGGATCGCGGTACATCGGCACCAGTTCCGACAAGGGCCGGTCGCCGATCACGATGCCGGCGGCGTGCGTCGAAGCGTGGCGGTAGAGCCCTTCCAGCTTTTGCGCCATATCGAGCAGCGTCTGCACGATCGGCTCCTTCTCGGCCTCCTCGGCAAAGCGCGGCTCGTTGGCGATGGCATCCGCCAGCTTGACCGGATTGGCCGGGTTCTGCGGCACCATCTTGGAGAGCTTGTCGACTTGGCCGTAAGGCATTTGCAGCACGCGGCCGACGTCGCGCAGCACCGCGCGCGCCTGCAGCGTACCGAAGGTGATGATTTGTCCCACCTGGTCGCGGCCATATTTCTGCTGGACGTAGCGGATGACCTCTTCGCGCCGATCCTGGCAGAAGTCGATGTCGAAGTCGGGCATCGACACGCGGTCCGGATTGAGGAAGCGCTCGAACAGCAGCGAGAAGCGCAGCGGATCGATATCGGTGATGGTGGTGGAATAAGCGACCAGCGATCCGGCGCCCGAACCACGGCCCGGCCCGACCGGAATGCCTTGCGCCTTCGCCCATTTGATGAAGTCGGCCACGATCAGGAAGTAACCGGGAAATTTCATCTTCTCGATGATGGAGAGCTCGAAATCGAGCCGCTCGCGGTATTGTTCGACCGTGTAGCCGGCGGTGGGTCCATGCGCCGCCAGCCGGGCGTCGAGACCTTCATGGGCCTGCCGGCGCAGTTCATCGGCCTCCGCTTTCAGCGCCACCTCATTGTCGGCGACATCGCCGCCGGTAAAGCGTGGCAGGATCGGATTGCGGGTCTTGGGATAATAGGAACAGCGCAGCGCGATCTCGACGGTGTTGTCGATCGCTTCCGGCAGGTCGGCGAACAGCCGCGCCATATCCGCCTGGCTGCGCAGGAAATTGTCCGAAGTCAGCCGGCGACGGTTGTCGGCGGCAACCACCGAACCCTCGGCAATGGCGATCAGAGCATCATGCGCGTCATAGTCGTCGCGGGCGGCGAAGAACGCCTCATTCGTGGCGACCAGCGGCAGATCATGGATATAGGCAAGGTCGACCGATGATTTCTCGATAGCGCGGTCATAACCGGAAACACGGTCCAGCTCGACATAGAGCCGGTCGCCGAACAGCGCCTTGAGTGCCAGAAGCCGCGTCTCGGCAAGATCTCGGCGATCCTCCTTCAGCGCCCGGCCGATCGGGCCGCGCGGCCCGCCGCTGAGGCAGATCAGGCCATCGCTATGGCCTTCCAGCATTGCTGACGTCAGATGCACGGGCTCGCCCGGCGGCGTCTCCAGATAGACCTGGCTGACCAGCCTGACGAGGTTGCTGTAGCCGGCCTCGGTGGCGGCGAGCAGCACCACGGCGTGCATCTCCGGACCATGGCGGCGGCGGTCGCGCTGCGCGTCGCTGGTCTCGCCGGAAAAGGCGAGATCGATCTGGCAACCGATAATCGGCTGGATGCCTTCCTTCACCGCCTTCTGGGCAAATTCCAGCGCGCCGAACAGATTGTTTGTGTCGGTGACTGCGATTGCCGGGCACTCGTCCTTGACGGCATGACCGACAACGGCGGCGACCTGCAAGGCGCCCTCGAGCAGCGAATACGCCGAATGCACCCGCAGATGGATGAACGGCCGCGCCGGCGCCTCCGGGCGCGCAGCAGCGAGCGCTGCTTCGCGCCTCAGGGGATCGCGTGGAAGTTTGTCATCCGCCATGATGTTTCAAATTGCTCGAAGGGCTTTGAGTCGATGGAGATGTATTGTCCCGGACCGGGCGATGCCAGTCCAGCACAAATGACCACCGACCACAGGCTTCCGTACCCAGCCGCACGGCTCAGAGATTGTTTCGAAATTCGAGTCATATGATGGTGGTTCCGAGAACCGGAGCGCAGCGGCCATTGGTCCGTGAGCACGGGAAGCGCAGAAACCACCTTCAGATGGCCGCCGGAGTAGAATTTCCAAACAATCTCTAGGCGAACTCCATGATCACCGCATCGACAGCCAGGCTGTCACCCGGCTTGGCGTTGAGCTTCGACACGACAAGATCGCGGTCGGCGCGCAGCACGTTTTCCATCTTCATCGCCTCGACCACGGCCAGCGTCTCGCCGGCCTTGACCTCCTGCCCCTCGGCAACCGCGATCGACACGACCAGGCCCGGCATCGGGCAAAGCAGCATCTTGGACGTGTCCGGCGCCACCTTCTCCGGCATCAGCCTTTCCAGCTCCGCCGTTCGCGGCAGCATGGCGCGCGCCGTCACCGACATGCCCTTCCAGGCGATGCGCAGGCCGTTCGGCAGCGGCCTGATCTGCGCCGTGACCTTGCGGGCACCGACAGTGCCGCGCCAGATGAGGTCGCCCGGCCGCCAGTCGGACGCCACCGTCAGCGCTTTGCCGCCATCGACCGACAGATCGATTTCCATCGGAATGGAGATCATGCCCTCGATGATCGAAGCCTGGAGATAGTCGTCGCCGAGCTTCACCACCCAATCGCGCTTGAGTGCGCCCGAATGCGGCGCCAGCCGCCCGCCCAGCCGGTCGAGCCGGTCGCGGCGCAGAAGCTCGACCGCGGTGGCGATCGCCGCCAGCACTGCCTTTTCATCGCCATTGGGCACGATCGACGCGAAGCCGTCAGGATATTCCTCGGCGATGAAGCCCGTCGATATCCGCCCCTCGCGCCAGCGCGGATGCTGCATCAGCGCCGCCAGGAAGGGGATGTTGTGCTCGATGCCGTCGACGACGAAACTGTCCAGCGCTTCCGACATGGCGTCGATTGCCGCCAGCCGCGTCGGCGCCCAGGTGCAGAGCTTTGCCACCATCGGGTCATAGAACATCGAAATCTCGGAGCCTTCGGTGACGCCGGTGTCGTTGCGGATGAAGATGTCGCCGAACGTGCCCTCCTCCGGCGGCCGGTAGCGCGTCAAACGGCCGATCGAGGGCAGGAAATTGCGATAGGGGTCCTCGGCATAGATCCGGCTTTCCACCGCCCAGCCGTTCAGCTTGACGTCGCTCTGCTCGATCGCCAGCTTCTCGCCGGCGGCGACACGGATCATCTGCTCGACCAGGTCGATGCCGGTAACAAGCTCCGTCACCGGATGCTCGACCTGCAATCGTGTATTCATTTCAAGGAAATAGAAGTTCTTTTCAGCATCGACGATGAACTCGACGGTGCCGGCGCTCTGGTAGTCGACCGCCTTGGCCAGCGCCACGGCCTGCTCGCCCATCGCCTTGCGCGTCCTGGCATCGAGGAATGGCGACGGCGCCTCTTCCGCCACCTTCTGGTTCCGACGCTGGATCGAGCATTCGCGCTCGCCGAGATAGAGGGCGGTGCCATGCGCGTCGGCCAGCACCTGGATTTCGATATGACGCGGATCGACGACGAACTTTTCGATGAAGACGCGGTCGTCGCCGAACGAGCTTTTCGCCTCCGAGCGCGCCCGGTCGAAGCCGTCGCGCACTTCCGACTGGCTCCAGGCAATGCGCATGCCTTTTCCGCCACCGCCGGCCGAGGCCTTGATCATCACGGGATAGCCGATCTCGCCGGCGATCTTTTCGGCATGGTCGGCATTTTCGATGACACCAAGCCAGCCCGGTACCGTCGACACTTCTGCGGCATTGGCGAACTTCTTCGATTCGATCTTGTCGCCCATCGCCTTGATCGCCCTGGCTTTTGGACCGATGAAGACAATGCCCTCAGCCTCAAGCGCTTCGCAGAAGGCGGCCCGCTCCGACAGAAATCCGTAGCCGGGATGCACGGCCTGCGCGCCCGTCTCCTTGCAGGCAGCAATGATCTTCTCAGGCAGGAGATAGCTTTGCGCGGCAGGCGATGGGCCGATATGCACGGCCTCCTCGGCCATTTCGACATGCACGGCGTCGCGATCGGCGTCGGAATAGACCGCGACGGTGGCAATCGCCATCCTGCGCGCCGTCTTGATGACGCGGCAAGCAATCTCGCCGCGATTGGCGATCAGGATTTTCGTGAACATCGAAGGCGTTTCCTCGGGTCTTTCGTCCTTCTTATGGGCTTCGGCAGCCGGGCTCAAGCATTGCCGGCAGCGCACCCATCAAGACACTCCCGGCCCGCCAGGCCCGTGCCGAGAGGCGAAGATCGGGCTCGCCGACGACTGGGCCAAGATTTGCGCCATATTTGGTCGCCAAATCGGGTTGAAACGGTATAAAAACCCTGAAAGCCTGAAGACCAATCGCCTTGGGAGGAATTGCCTGATGAAAACCCGCGCCGCTGTCGCTGTCGCCGCCGGAAAGCCGTTGGAAATCATGGAGGTCGACCTCGACGGACCGCGCGAAGGCGAGGTGCTGGTCGAGATCAAGGCGACCGGCATCTGCCACACCGACGAGTTCACCCTGTCGGGCGCCGATCCCGAAGGCCTGTTTCCGGCAATCCTCGGCCATGAAGGCGCTGGCGTTGTCGTCGATGTCGGCAAGGGCGTCACCTCGGTCAAGAAGGGCGACCACGTCATCCCGCTCTACACGCCGGAATGCCGGCAGTGCCCATCCTGCCTGTCGCGCAAGACCAATTTGTGCACCGCCATCCGCGCCACGCAGGGCCAAGGCTTGATGCCCGATGGCTCCTCGCGCTTCTCGATCGGCAAGGACAAGATCTTCCACTATATGGGCTGCTCGACCTTCTCCAATTTCACCGTTTTGCCCGAGATCGCGCTCGCCAAGGTCGATCCCGACGCCCCCTTCGACAAGATCTGTTACATCGGCTGCGGCGTCACCACCGGCATTGGCGCTGTCATCAACACAGCCAAGGTCGAGCAAGGCGCAACCGCCGTTGTGTTCGGCCTCGGTGGCATCGGTCTCAACGTCATCCAGGGCCTGAAGCTTGCCGGCGCCGACATGATCATCGGCGTCGATCTGAACAACGACAAGAAGGAATGGGGTGAGCGCTTCGGCATGACGCATTTCGTCAATCCGAAGGAGATCGACGGCGACATCGTCCCTCACCTCGTCAACATGACCAAGCGTGGCGCCGACCAGATCGGCGGCGCCGACTACACATTCGACTGCACCGGCAACACCAAGGTAATGCGCCAGGCGCTGGAAGCCTCGCATCGCGGCTGGGGCAAGTCGGTCGTCATTGGCGTCGCCGGCGCCGGCCAGGAGATTTCGACCCGGCCGTTCCAGCTGGTCACCGGCCGCACCTGGATGGGCACCGCCTTTGGCGGCGCACGCGGCCGCACTGACGTGCCAAAAATCGTCGACTGGTACATGGACGGCAAGATCCAGATCGACCCGATGATCACCCATTTGCTGAAGCTGGAAGACATCAACAAGGGCTTCGACCTTATGCATGAGGGCAAGTCAATCAGGAGCGTCGTCGTTTATTGAGGAGAAGAAGCCGCCGACCGAAGGGCCAGCGACTGTAGTTGCATGGGTTCAACAAGGGAGGAAGATAATGCCTGAGAAACTGCATCCGAAAATCGACAATGGCCTGCCGAAGGAAAGCGCAAGCTTTGCCGGCGGCACGCTGGTCTGTGCCTGCACCAGCAAGCCGGTGAAGGTGAAGGTCAAGGGCCAGATCGCCCACAACCATGCCTGTGGCTGCACCAAATGCTGGAAGCCAGACGGCGCGGTGTTCTCGGTCGTGGCGGTCGCCGGCACCGGCGATGTCACCGTGACCGAGAATGGCGACAAGCTGAAGGTGGTCGACCCCTCGGCGCTGATCCAGCGCCATGCCTGCACCGGCTGCGGCGTCCACATGCACGGGCCGGTCGAACGCGACCATCCGTTCAAGGGCCTGTCCTTCATCCATCCCGAACGTTTCGAGGAAGACGGCTGGTCGCCGCCGGGCTTCACCGCTTTCGTCTCGTCGATCATCGAATCCGGCGTCGACCCGAAGCGGATGGACGGCATCCGCGGCCAGTTGAAGTCGATCGGCCTAGAACCCTATGACTGTCTCAACCCCGGCCTGATGGACTATATCGCCACCTGGACCGCGAAGAAGTCGGGCGCGCTGCCGGCCTGACAAGCCAAGATTTCTGGCATGGGGCCGGATAACATGCCGGCCCCATGTTCGTTTTGGAGAGACAATGCCCGCACCCGCCATATACGTCGACGCCGACGCCTGCCCGGTGAAAGCCGAGGTCGAGAAGGTCGCCGAGCGCCATGGTGTCGTCGTCACCTACGTCTCCAATGGCGGCCTGCGCCCGTCGCGCGATCCGATGATCCGCAACATCGTGGTGTCCAAGAGCGCCGACGCCGCCGACGACTGGATCGTCGACAATGCCAAGGCCAACGACATCGTGATCACAGCCGACATCCCGCTTGCCGCCCGCACAGTCGCGCTCGGCGCCCATGTGCTCGGGCCGACCGGACGCCCATTCACGCCGGAGACCATCGGCATGGCGGTGGCTATGCGCGATTTGAAACAGCATCTGCGCGAAACCGGCGAGAGCAAGGGCTACAATGCCAGCTTTGCGCCACAGGATCGCTCGCGTTTTCTCGGCGAACTCGACCGCATCTTGCGGCGGGCTCTGAAATCCGTCACACCCGACCAGACGTGAAGCATCATCCGAGGTCGGGCTATGGCCGACACATCGCCGAATAACCCCTTGCAGCGGCACAAGCAGTTCTTTGTGTCGCTAGCCGTCGGTCTGGTCGTATTTGCCGCGGTATTGCCTTTGATTGGATCGCTCCCCGTCTCCACGCGGCTTGCCTATTCGATCTCGATTGCCGCCGATTCCTTCTTCGTCGTCTTCATCGCGCTCGTCATCGCCAAGATGCCGCTGCTGTCCGGCCGCTATCTCAGCAAGAACGCGCGCGAACTGGACCTCCCAGTGCTGGGCATCTTTGCCATCACGCTCGGCATCGTCGCCATGGCCATTGTCCTGCTGTTCCTTTTGATCAATCACAAGGATCGCGACCCCATCGAACTCGGCTTCGCCATGCTGTCGATCCCGCTTGGCTGGTTCACCATCCATGCCATGGCCGCCCTCCACTATGCGCATGTCTACTGGATGGACGGCGACGCGATCGATGCCGAAACCAAGAAGAAGATACCGGTCGGCGGCCTCGATTTTCCCGGCAGCAAACGGCCGGACGGTTGGGACTTTCTCTATTTCGCGACGGTGATCGGCATGACCGCGCAGACCGCCGACACCGCGATCACGACCTCGCATATGCGCCGCGTGGTGCTTGTCCATTCGATCCTGTCGTTCTTCTTCAACGCCGTCATCGTCGCCGCCGTCGTCAATCTCGCGGTGAGCCTCGGCAATTGAGTATCCGTGCCCGCGATAAACCCGTGCCCGTAATAAAAACGTGACCGCATGAAACATCGCTTTCGATAGCGACGTATTGGGAGGACAAGGACGAGCGCGGCCATCCCAGGATCGCGCAGCCGGAGGCGAGGAAAAGATGGAAACCATTACCATGAGTCAGCCCGGCGCAGGCGTCGATGCCGCCTCAACGAAGGATGCGACGCTGATCTACCGGCAATCGCGCTGGACCCGCCTGACGCACTGGCTGTGGGCGATCTCGCTGTTCTTCATGCTTTTGTCCGGCCTGCAGATCTTCAATGCCCGGCCGCAGCTCTACATCGGCAAGCAATCCGGCTTCGAGTACAACAACACCGTCTTTGCCATCGGCGCCGAAAACACCGCCACCGGCCCGCGCGGCTATACCGAAATCTTCGGCCATCGCTTCGACACCACAGGCGTGCTCGGCTGGTCGGGCCCGGCCGGGCAGCAAACGTCGCGTGCCTTCCCGTCCTGGGCGACAATCCCGTCCTATTACGATCTCGGCACCGCCCGCGTCGTGCATTTCTTCTTCGCCTGGATACTGACAACCACCTTGGTCGTCTGGCTGGTCGCCAGCCTGGTCAACGGCCATCTGCGCCGCGATCTGGCGCCGCGCCTTGACGATCTCAAGCGGCTGCCGCAGGACATCATCGAGCACGCCAAGCTCAGGTTCCACCACACACGCGAATACAACACGCTGCAGAAAATGGCCTATGGCGGCGTACTGTTCGTGCTGTTGCCTCTCATGATCATCACCGGCCTTGCCATGTCGCCGAGCATGAACTCGGTGCTGCCCTTGCTCAACGAACTGCTCGGCGGAAGGCAGACGGCGCGCACCATCCATTTCACGGTGATGGTGCTGCTGGTCGGCTTTTTCATCGTCCATATGATGATGATCCTCGCCGCCGGCCCGATCAACGAACTGCGCTCGATCATCACCGGCTGGTACCGCACCGATCCGCCAAGGCATGGCGACACCGAGAGGAGTGCGTGAGATGGCCAAATTCCAGATCAGCCGCCGAAAGTTCCTGACGGGCGCCGGCCTCGGCGTTTCCGGCATCATGTTGTCGGGCTGCGATGCCTTCGACAGCCAGCTCGGCATGGGTGACGGCCTGCGCAGTTTCCTCGAAAACGCCAATGGCCTGACCTACCGCGCGCAACGCTGGCTTGCCGGCCGCGATGCTCTGGCGCCGGAATTCACCGAGGCCGACATCCGCCAGCCGCAGCGGCCGAACGGCGTCACCGCGCCCGAGGATGACACCTACAAGGGCCTGCTCGCCAACAATTTCGCCGACTGGCGGCTGGAGGTAACGGGCCTGATCGAAAAGCCGCTGTCGCTCAGCCGCGAGCAGTTGGAGAACATGCCGAGCCGCACGCAGATCACCCGCCACGACTGTGTCGAAGGCTGGAGCTGCATCGCCAAATGGACCGGCACCCCGCTGTCGCTGGTGCTTGACCTGGCTGTGGTCAAGCCGCAGGCCCGCTATGTCATGTTCCACTGCCTCGATACGATCGATCGCAGCCTCTCCGGGGAAATCAAATATTACGGCACCATCGACCTGATCGATGCCCGCCACCCGCAGACGATCCTCGCCTACGGCCTCAACGGCAAGCCGCTGCCGGTCGAAAACGGCGCGCCGCTGCGCGTGCGCGTCGAACGACAGCTCGGCTACAAGATGCCGAAGTATCTCTACAAGATCGAGCTCGTCGACAGTTTTGCCAATATCGGCGGCGGCCGCGGCGGCTATTGGGAAGACAATGGCTATGACTGGTATGGCGGGATTTGATGGCCTCGCATTCTGACCGAGCACGATCTGACTCCGACCGAACCGAGCTTGCCTGAGGAAGCCGGTTTCGAGCGCGTGGCCGAACTTGGCGATTGGCCTGAAGACACTCCAATATCGTCCTCTGCAAAACGGTCGCAGAAAACGGCGCGGTGTCGAGCAGTGGCTTGAGCGCCGGATGTATCTCCGGCGAGGCGAGTTTGATCAGCGTCAGCAGCGCGCGTTCATTGTCACGCAGCGGGCGGTCGGTGCCGATGCGATCGGCCAGCCATTTCGCCTCGCTGGCGTCGATCGTCTCGGCGCGGCGCGCGAGTGCCTCGGCGGCACGGTTCTTCGACTCCCATTCGGCCTCGATATCGCCGGGCGAACGATAGGCTTCCATGATGCCGGCCAGTCCGCCCGACACCATGCGGCTGAAGAAGCCACCAATTTCGGGCTCGGCCTGGTCCAAGAAACTGTCACGACGCAGCGCCACATCGCGCGTCGGCGCTTCGTAGCCGGCCGAATACATGACGAAATTGGCGAGCGCCTTGACGAACAGGTCGTTCCAGGACGGGTCGTTGTGGGCCGCTGCGGTCTGCTCGTTGATCTGGAACAGCACCTCGACCTCAACCCGTGTGATGGCAATGTTACCGTCGCCGCCATAGGCATGGAGAATGCGGCGCAACAGATCGACCTCTGCCTTGGCGACCAGCCCGGGAACCAGCGCGCAGCCGAGCATCAGTGGTCCCTTGCCGTCGACCACCGCGTTGGCGACCTGCTCGAGCGCATAGGCGGAGAGCCGGCCGGGCGATGATTTCGCCCTTTCCAGCACATGCACCAGCAGCTCCAGTTCGGTCACACTGTCGACCATTCCGTCGCGCGAGATGGTCTGGATCAGCCAACCGGCATTGTCTTCAGAGATATAGCCTGCCGGCTTTTCCTGGTAGACGATGTAGTCGGTAACGGCCTCGACGAAGAATTCAGGCCATTGCGGGCATTTGTCCGTCGCTGTCGCATCGAGCGCGAACAGTGCTTCAGCCTCGCCGCGCGTCACCACGCCGTCAGCGAACACTTCGCGACGCAGCATGACGACATCTTCCGCCGTGATGCGGTCCTTCGAGGCCAGCCCCGCCACCGGCGCGCTCCCGATCCGTTCGCCCATCTGTCAATCCCCATCCGCCGTGCCCAACGCAATTGCCGGCCAAACCGTCAGCCCAGAATATCGCCATTGTCTTGAAAAACCGGCAAACGGCGTGGTTAGCGAAGACTGTAAAGACGACGCGCTTTACGTGTCGCTGGCAGGTGACAAGGTGTCGCCGACAAGCTATGGATGGCGCGTCGAGGGCTTAAGTTTTGAGTCCTACCTGTTTGCGGGAGAGAGCAGCGCGAGCTGCCGCCGAAGGGGAAATCGCCCGAAATCTCTCAGGCAAAAGAACCGTAGACGGGAAAGACACTCTGGAAAGTCGGGGCTTGCCCCCGCGCCGAAGGTGTAAGCGTCGCCGACAGAGTTCCGGTTGCGCGAGTCTCTCAGGCTTCAGACAGAGGGGCACGGACTGGTCGCCAGCAGCGGCCGATTGCGTGCGACTCTGGAGATGACATGACGGGCGACGACACCAAACACCTTCCTCTCGAAGATCTGCACACCGCCGCCGGCGCACGCTTTGGCGCCTTTGCGGGCTGGTCGATGCCGCTGACCTATCCGGCCGGCGTGATGAAGGAGCACCTTCACACCCGCGAACATGCCGGCCTGTTCGACATTTCGCATATGAAGCTGTTCGAGATCAGCGGACCGGGCGCTGCGGCACTGCTCAACCGCGCCAGTCCGCTCGATGCCGGCGCGCTTGAGATTTCACAGTCCAAATATACCTTCTTCCTCAACGAGGCCGCCGGGATCATCGACGATCTGATCGTCACCCGGCTCGGCGCCGAGCGCTTCATGGTGGTCGCCAACGCCGGGAATGCGGTCGAGGACGAGAAGCATTTGCGTGCGCTGGCGACCGATTTCGACGTGAAGGTCGATGCGCTCGATCGCGTCTTCCTGGCGATCCAGGGGCCCGAAGCCTGGGCTGCCTTGTCCCGCGCCGGCATCGAGACCGGCTCGCTCTTGTTCATGCATGGCATCGAGCCGAAGCAAAACTGGTTCATGAGCCGCTCCGGCTACACCGGCGAGGACGGCTTCGAGATCGGCCTGCCGGAGGCGGATGCGCGCGCTCTGGCCACGAAACTGATCGAGGACGAGCGTGTGTTGTGGATCGGCCTTGCTGCCCGCGACTCGCTGCGGTTGGAGGCCGGCCTGTGCCTGCACGGCCAGGACATCACCCCGGAGATCGATCCGGCGAGTGCCGGCCTGATGTGGGCGATCCCCAAAGATCTCCGCGCCGGCGGATCCTTCATCGGCGCCGATGCGCTGCGGTCCATCCTGGAGCGCGGGTCGTCGCAAAAGCGCGTCGGCCTGAAGCCGGACGGCCGCCAGCCGGTGCGCGCCGGCGCTGCTTTGTTCGATGCCGACGGCAATCCGGCCGGCCACGTGACATCAGGCGGCTTCGGCCCCTCGGCCGGCCATCCCGTCGCCATGGGCTACGCCACAACGCCCCTGGCCAACCCGGGCACGAAACTCTTCGCCGATGTTCGCGGGACGAAAATCCCGGTCGATATCAGTTCCTTGCCCTTCACTCCTCATCGCTACCGCAAAGGATAATTCCGATGGCAAAAACCTATTTCACACAAGATCACGAATGGCTGAGCGTCGAGGGAGGCATCGCCACCGTCGGGATAACCGACTATGCGCAGGAACAGCTTGGCGATCTCGTCTTCGTCGAACTGCCTCAAATCGGCACGAAGCTCAGCAAGGGCGATACCGCCGTGGTCGTCGAATCCGTCAAGGCGGCCTCCGACGTCTATGCGCCGGCTGACGGCGAGATCACCGACGCCAACGGCGCGCTGTCCTCGGACCCGTCGCTGGTCAACTCCGCGGCGACCGGCGACGGCTGGCTGTGGAAGATGAAGCTCGCCGACGAAGGCCAGCTCGCAGGCCTCATGGATGAGGCTGCCTACAAAGCCCATATCGGTTGATATCAGGACCTATTGCCATGAGCGCAGCACTTACCCCCTTCTCGGCCCGCCACATCGGTCCTGATGTAAACGATGTCAGAGCCATGCTTGCCGTGATCGGCGTTCCCTCCGTCGAGACGCTGATCAGCCAGGCTGTGCCGCAGTCGATCCGCCTCGATCTGCCGCTGACCCTTCCCGCGCCGGCGAGCGAAGCCGAAGCGCTGGCCGAATTGTCGGCGATCATGGCAAAAAACACGGTGCTGAAGAGCTTCATCGGCGCCGGCTATCACGGCGTCCACGTGCCGCCGGTCATCCAGCGCAACCTGTTCGAGAACCCGGCCTGGTACACCGCCTATACGCCCTACCAGGCCGAGATCAGCCAGGGCCGCCTGGAAATGCTGTTCAACTTCCAGACCCTGGTCACCGAATTGACCGGCCTGCCGGTGGCTTCGGCCTCCCTGCTCGACGAAGCGACGGCGGTGGCCGAAGCGGTCGGCATCGCGCTGCGCCATCATCGCGACAAGCGCACCAAGGTAGCGCTGGCCGGCACGCCGCATCCGCAGACGCTGGACGTCGTGCGCACCCGCGCCGAGCCGCTCGGCATCGAGATCGATGGCGAGACCATCGACGACAACACCGCCGCCCTGCTGGTCTCCTGGCCGGACACGTTTGGCGTCTATGGCGACCACAAGGCGGCGATCGAGAAGGCTCGCGCCACCGGCGCCGTGGTCGTCTTCATCGCCGATCCGCTTGCGCTCACGCTGACCGAAGCGCCGGCCAGGCTTGGCGCCGACATCGCCGTCGGCCCGATGCAGCGCTTTGGCGTGCCGATGGGCTTTGGCGGCCCGCACGCCGCCTATTGCGCCGTCTCCGACAAGCTGACCCGGCTGATGCCCGGCCGCCTCGTCGGCCAGTCGATCGACAGCAAGGGCCGTCCCGGCTATCGCCTCGCCCTGCAGACGCGCGAACAGCATATCCGCCGCGACAAGGCGACCTCCAACATCTGCACCGCGCAGGCGCTGCTTGCCAACATGGCGACCGCATACGCGATCTGGCACGGGCCTACTGGTTTGCAGGCGATCGCAGCCCGAATTCATGAGCTCGCCAACGGCCTCGCAGCAGGCCTGAAAACCGCTGGTGTTTCCGTGCTCGGCTCAAGCCGTTTCGACACGGTGACGGCCGAAGTGAAGGGCAAGGCAGCTTCGATCGCCGCTGCCGCTGAAAAAGGTGGCCGGCTGCTGCGCGTCATCGATGCCGACCGCATCAGCATCGCCTTCGACGAAACCTCGACCGAGGCGGACGTCGAGGCTATCGCCGCCCTGTTCGGCGCCAAGTCCGGCGCTACTGAGGCCGGCGCGATGCCCGGCAAGCCGCGCGGCAAGGAGTTTCTGACCCAGCCGGTTTTCCGCGAAAACCACTCCGAGACCGACATGATGCGCCTGCTGCGCAGGCTAGCCGACAAGGATTTGGCGCTCGACCGCACCATGATCCCGTTGGGCTCCTGCACCATGAAGCTCAACGCGGCGGCCGAAATGATGCCGGTCAGCTGGCCTGTTGTCGCCAACCTCCATCCCTTCGCGCCGGCCAGCCATTCGGCCGGCTATCGCGCCATGGTCGGCGAGCTGGAAGGCTGGCTGGCGGAGATCACCGGCTTCGACGCCGTCAGCCTGCAGCCCAATGCCGGCAGCCAGGGCGAATATGCCGGCCTGCTCGCCATCCGCGCCTATCACCGTTCGCGTGGCGAAGGCCATCGCACCATCTGCCTGATCCCCCAGTCCGCGCATGGCACCAATCCCGCGAGTGCGGCGATGGCCGGCATGAGCGTCGTCGTCGTGCGTTGCCTGGAGGACGGCAATATCGACATGGACGATATGCGGGCCAAGGCCAACGAGCATTCGAAGAATCTCGCAGCCCTGATGTTCACCTATCCCTCGACGCACGGCGTCTACGAAGAAGGCGCGCGCCACCTGTGCGCTCTCATTCACGAGCATGGCGGCCAGGTCTATTTCGACGGCGCCAACCTTAACGCCCTGGTTGCTTTGGCGCGGCCCGCCGATATCGGCGCCGATGTCTGCCACATGAACCTGCACAAGACCTTCTGCATCCCGCATGGCGGCGGCGGTCCGGGCGTCGGTCCAATTGGCGTCAGGGCGCATCTGAAACCCTATCTGCCTGGTCATGTCACCGAAGGCTCGGCGCATGCCGTGTCGGCCGCACCGTTCGGCAGCGCTTCCATCCTGCCCATCACCTGGATGTACATCCGCATGATGGGCGCCGCCGGCCTGAAGCAGGCGACGGAGACGGCGATCATCTCGGCCAACTATGTGGCGACGCGGCTCGCGCCGCACTTCCCGCTTCTCTACAAGGGCAGGCACGATCGCATCGCGCATGAATGCATCCTCGACACGCGCGTCCTCAAGGAGAGCGCCGGCATCAGCGTCGATGATATCGCCAAGCGGCTGATCGACTACGGCTTTCACGCGCCGACCATGTCGTTCCCTGTCGCCGGCACGCTGATGGTCGAGCCCACAGAGTCCGAGCCCAAGCGCGAACTCGACCGGTTCTGCGAGGCGATGATTGCCATCGCCGGCGAGGCAGCGAAAGTGGCGAAGGGTGAATGGCCGCTCGAGGACAACCCGCTGGTCAATGCCCCGCACACGGCGGCCGAAACCCTTGCCGGCCAGTGGACTCACCCCTATTCGCGGCTGGAAGCGGCCTACCCCGCCGGCGATGTCGATACAGCGGCCAAATACTGGCCGCCGGTCTCGCGCATCGACAATGTCGCCGGCGACCGCAACCTCGTCTGCTCCTGCCCGCCGTTGTCGGAATATCTCGGCGCCGCCGAATAACACTCTGGCCTGTCAGGCTGAACGCAAGGCCGGCCCATCGGCCTTGCCGTTGAGGACAAGCACGCGATTTCGCCCGTCGTTCTTGGCCGCGTAGAGCGCCCGGTCGGCCTCGGCCAGCACTTCATCCAGGCTGCTGCCGTCTTCCTTGCCAAAGCCAATGCCGCCGCTGACGCTGCTGCGCAACGGCCCGCGCGGCGTCGGCACCACTTCCGTGCCGAAGGCGACGCCGATCCTGCTGGCGAGATCGTAGGCCTTGTCTTCGGTCATCCGAGACATGACCAACGCGAACTCCTCGCCGCCCAGCCGGAAGGCGTCGACGCCAACCCTGTCATACTTCTTGATGACTGCGGCGAAACGGCAAAGCACCCGGTCGCCGACGGGATGGCCATAGATGTCGTTGGTCCGCTTGAAGTGGTCGAGGTCGAACATGGCGACCGACATGAACGGGCCGAAGACGCGCTCGCCATAAAGCGAGTTCAAAGCCCGCCGGTTCATGAGACCGGTCAACGGGTCGGTCAAGGTCTCGGCCTTCAGTTCGATCTGTGCCTGCAGATGATGCAGCGAGAGCGTCAGCGCGCCGAGCGCCGTCATGCAGGCGACTGCCACGACCGAATTCAACCGCTCGGCCCAATTGTCGGGTGCGACGCCGAGCACCCACTGGCCCTTGACCAGAAGCACGGCGCCGCAGAGCCCGAAGGATACGCCGCAGACGCCGCTTAGCGCCGAAACGACCAGCAGAATGCCGCGATCCTGACTGCCCTTGATCCAGAACATCACCCCGATCGAGGCGAGCAGCACTGTTACCGTCGCATAGGTGAGGATGAAGCCGACACCATCGAAACCGAGATAGGTCACGCCGGCGCAGACAGCGATCGCGAACATGGCCGGCAGGACAGCGCGGCTGTAATTGCGCACACCGAGATATTGCATGGCCGAAAGTGAAAGCGCCAGGAAACCGAGGCTGAGCAGCGCCAACGCTGCCTGACAAAGCAACGGACTGGGCTCCCTCGTGTAGCGCCAGAAGACGATGACGTGGGCGACAAGGACGAGAATGCCGCACGCAACCGTCAGCACGAAGCGTGCACGCGGCGCCGTGAACCAGATCACAAACATGGTGACGCTCAGGCATGTGCCCGACAGCGCAGCCGCCAGCAATAGCGAACTGAAATCCAGCATGGATGAGCGGCAACCTTTGGGATCTTCGATTTGTGGCGCATCATAGGCATGCAACCGGCCGGAGATACCGTTTTCGGCCGGTTTTCAAAGCAACCTGCCGACAGGGTTTACAAAGCGTCGACTGCCGTCCCGCGAAGCTCGGCACGCGAGTGTCCCTAGTCTCAGCCCTTGTTGAGCAGCGCCAGATTGGCGTTCACCACGCTCGGGTCGGCCATGCCGGCCCTTGCTTCCATGAGCAGCGCTCTCGCCTTCTTCTTGTTGCCGCGCAGCAGCTGCGAATAGCCCATATTGTTGACAATCTGCGGCTTGCGCCCGGCAACTTTCAAAAGCTGGTCGTAGGCGCGGTCGGCGAAGTCGAAGCGGCCGAGTTCGTCATAGGAGGCGGCAAGCCCCATCCATCCCTCGGCACTGTCGGCCTTCAGTTCCACAGCCTTGCGGAAATGCTGTTCGGCAAGGCCGTAATTGGCCTCGCGGAACTGCGCCTTGCCTTGCGCAAGGTCGGAGGTGCTGACGTCTTTTGCCACCGGTTGGATCGATGTGGTCTTGGTTTTGTCGACGTTGTCGGTCGTGCAGCCGCCGACCATCAAGACCGCCGCTAGCGCGGCCATTGCCGTGAAACTTCTGTGACGCATGCCCCTGGCCCCAATCGCCCGATTTACCGGGTCGTTCTCTGAGGAAGCAGACTACAACAGGGCGATTAAACTTCAGTGCGGAAACGCGCCTAAAATTTGGTTTCGGGCACAGAAGCCATTAACCAACCGAAGCCTATTCCGGCTCCAGCGCCTTGAGCCCCGCCGGAAACTGATAGCGCCTGCCGTCGTAGCGCAGCCGGTAGGTTCGTTTCATGGACCTGCCGGGATGGGACTGGCACTCGCCATTCTTGTCGACAGACGGATTGTCGGTGTCCAACCGCTCGAACACTGTGATGTCGTGATAGCCGTGATGTCTCGCCGGGCTCATCGCCAGGCTGACCCGGTTGGATTGAAAGGATCCTGCGCAATTGGTGTCGCCTTCGCCGCCAAAGCCGGCCACGATGATGCCGTCGAGCACCAGGCGCAGAGCACCGCCGTCAAGGGCATAGAGCCGCAGGTCGGTTTCACTGAAAGGATTCGGCTGCGAATGGTTTGCCATGTCGATGCGCAGGCCGAAGGCGCCGACATCGGGCGCCAATCTGTAGCGCCCGGTATCGAAGTCGATCCCGCGGATGCCGACGGCATCATCGGTCATCAGCCCGGGTTGGAGCAGGCGCTGGCGCACCTGCCGGGTCTTCCTGTCGACGACCAGAAGCTCGACATCGCCGACATGCCCGTCGTCGCTGGATTGGGAGCTGTCGATCAGCGGCACGGCGACCAACAACAGGTCGTCATGGGCGGGCCAGATCTTGCAGACCACGCCGAATGGCGTATCGCCATCCCAAAGCGTCTGGGCGATGCTGGTATGAGGTTCGAGCGTGAAGGAGGCGCCATCGGCACTCTTTTGGGCCTTGGGATATGCCTGCTGCACCAGAGCGGCAGCGTCGCCGCAATCGTCGGCCGCGGCCGAGGCCGGCGACAGACTGGCCGCGGCGAGGCCGAGGAAGGCGGTGCACAAGACTATTCGCATGGACGGCTCACTCATTTTGCTTTTTGCGGATTTTGCCGAAGGAGAGCGGCCAAACCGGCCGGATATGACATCCAGGCGAAGCGTAGTTGAAGTGAGTAACCGCAGAAAGCCGCCGGGCGGCCACTTGGTATCTACTGCCTTGGTATCTACTGCCTTGGTATCTACTGAACCGCCGTCATTTTGACGATGATCGGGATGACGGCGATCATCAGCACCACCGGCAGGATGCACACCACCACCGGCACCGACATCTTGGCCGGCAAGGCATGTGCCTTCTCCTCGGCCAACGACATGCGCTTGTGGCGCATTTCGTCGGAGAACACGCGCAGCGCCCCGGCGAGGCTGGTGCCGAGTTCCTTCGACTGCTGCAAGAGCGTGGCGAAGGAGCGCACCTCGTCCAGGCTGAGGCGGTCGGCGAGCGCCTTCAATGCATCGTCGAGGCTGCGGCCGGCCCTGAGTTCCAGCGACACCAGCTGCAGGTTCTGGCTCAGCGACGGATAGGTCTTGGCCAGTTCCTTCGAGACGCGCTCGATGCCGGCCTCCATGCTCATGCCGGCATCGGAGCAGACGATCATCAAATCCATGAAGTCGGGAAAGCCGTTGCGGTATTCGCGCATCTTTTCCCGCACCTTCTGGCTGAGCACCAGGCCGGGCACGAAATAGCCGGCGGCTCCCGACAGGATGATGAAGGTCCAGCGGCTGGTCGCGGTGGAATCGACGCTGCCCATCCAATGGTTGACCAGGAACGCGCCGATCGCTGCGCCCACCAGGCAGGCGAAGCGGATCAGGAAGAATGTGCCGACCGCGCGCGGCTCCATATAGCCCGCCTGGATCAGCTTCATACGCAGCCGGGCGACATTTTCCGGATCGCTCTTGGCGTAGAATTCCTGCGCCCGCTTCACCGCCTTCTCGCGCACGACGCTCTGGTTCTTCTTCGGCGCCACCTCGGCCTGTTGGGGAGTCTTGCTGTCGTCGATCTTGAGCCGGCGCTTGAGATCGTTGCGGTCGCCTTTGGCCACCACCAGCGGCCATGCCACCGCGCTGCCGCCCAATGCCAGCAGCATCGCGGCTACCGGCATCAGCGACGTCGGCGCCAGCGAGGCAAGAAACTGGATCACCTGCTCCATCTCAGAACCGGAAGTTCGACATCTTGAACATGATGATGTTGCCCAGCATCAGCCATGTCACCGAACCGCCCAGCAGATACCAGGTCTTCGGCACATCCCAGACGCTTTGATAAAATTGCGGCATCATCACCATGATGGCGGCGAACAGCAGCGCCGGCACCGCCGTCAGGATATAGGCCGACATACGACCCTCGGTCGAAATGGCGCGCACCTTGCGGCGCAGCTTGCCGCGTTCGCGGATCGTCGTCGACAGCCCGTCGAGGATCTCGCGCAGATTGCCGCCCGAACTCGTCTGGATGGAAACCGCGGTGACGAACAGCGGCAGATCCTCCTGGCCGACGCGATCAAACAGTGAATTCAACGCCGAAACCAGGTCGGAACCATAAGTCACCTCGTCGGAGATAACGCCGAATTCGGTGCCGATCGGATCGGGCATCTCGCGCGACACCATGGAGATCGCCACCGGAACCGGATGCCCGGCCTTCAAGCCGCGCGTGATCAATTCCAGCGCCTCCGGCAACTGCACGCCGAAACGCTTCACCCGCCGGGCACGCTTGGAACGCAGCACAATTACCGGCAGCAGCGCTGTCAGCACCACAAACAGCAAAATGGCGAGCAACAGCGGCAGGCCGTACCAGAGCGCGACGAGCATCATCGCCAGCGCCACGCCCGTCGTCATCGTCAGGAATTTCGGCAAGGGCATCACCATGCCAGACTGCGTGCGCAGCGCGCGAAAACGGTCGGGCGAGAAGAATGACGTGCCGGAATCGAGGCCGCGTTCCTTGCGCAGCTGGATCAGCACCTGTTCCTGGCTGATCTTGTTTTCCTGCAGCTTCATGCGCCGGTTGATAGCCAGGCGCTTGTCGCTGCGGCCGGCATAGAGCAGATAGCAGCCTTCGGCGATCATGATGCCGGTCAGCGCTGCCGCGGCATAGACGACATAGATCGGGCTGAAATTCTCGAACACCCGGCTACTCCTGCGGCCGGCCGGGTTCGAAATATTTGCCGGGGAATTCAATGCCCATATTGCGCAGGTCCTCGAGGAAACGCGGGCGAATGCCGGTCGCCTCGTAGTGACCGAGGATCTTGCCGTCGGCTTCCATGCCGGTGCGCACGAAGCGGAATATCTCCTGCATCTGGATGACGTCGCCTTCCATGCCGGTCACCTCGGCGACGCTGGTCACCTTGCGCTTGCCGTCCGACAGTCGCGTCAGCTGGACGATAAGGTCGAGCGCGCTGGCGATCTGGCTGCGGATCGACTGCACCGTCATCGGCATGCCGGTCATGCCCAGCATCTGCTCGAGGCGCGAAATGGCGTCGCGCGGCGTGTTGGCGTGGATGGTCGCCATCGAGCCTTCATGGCCGGTGTTCATCGCCTGCAGCATGTCGAAGGCCTCCTCGCCGCGGCACTCGCCGAGGATGACGCGGTCAGGGCGCATGCGCAGCGCGTTCTTGACCAGGTCGCGCTGCTTCAGCTCGCCATGACCTTCGATGTTGGCGGGGCGCGTTTCCATGCGCGCGACATGCGGCTGCTGCAGCTGCAGTTCGGCCGCGTCCTCGATGGTGATCAACCGTTCGTCTTCCGGAATAAAGGCTGACAATGCGTTGAGCATTGTCGTCTTGCCGGTGCCGGTACCGCCCGAGATGATGGTCGTTTTGCGGGCGTGGACTGCAGCCGCCAGCACCTCGGCCATGTTCTGGGTGATGGCGCCGAACTCGACCAGCTTGTGCAGGCCGAGCTTGTTCTTTGAAAACTTGCGGATCGACACCAGCGGCCCGTCGACGGCGACCGGGCGAATGGCGGCGTTGAAGCGCGAGCCGTCGAGCATGCGGGCATCGACCATCGGCTGCGATTCGTCGACCCGGCGGCCGACGGCGGCGACGATCTTGTTGACGATGCGCAACAGGTGCGCCTCGTCCTTGAACGGGATATGGACCTGCTGCAGCTTGCCCCGTTTTTCGACGAAGCAGTTCTGGTGGCCGTTGATCAGGATGTCGTTGATGTCGGGGTCCTTGAGCAGCGGTTCCAGCGGGCCGAGGCCGACCATCTCATCGACGATGTCATCGACCAGCGCTTCAAGTTCGACGGTGTTGATCGCCATACGCTCCTGGCGGGTCTTTTCCGACACGAACTCCTGCACCTGCCGGCGCATCTCATCCTTGGGCAGGCGCTCCAGCGCGACCAGGTTGATTTCCTCGAGCAGCAGCCGGTGGATGCGCACGCGGGCATCGAGCACCTTGTTGGCGCTTTTTCCCGGTGTTGTCTCCGGCTTCGGCGGCAAGGCCTTGCGGTTCGTCGGGATGACCACGGCGTGATGCGCGACCGGCGCCGCCTCGGCCGGCTTCAGCGCGCGGACGTCACGGTTCTGCAGGGTCGAGAAGCGGCTGGTCATCCGGCTTTCCTCTTCAGGAGGCCCCTGCCGATGCCGAACAGCGAGCGCGATTTCTCCGGCGTCACCACGGCTTCTTCCGGCAGGATGATCCTCTTCAGATCGTTGACGACATTGGCGTTCGGGTCGATCTCATGCAGCGGCACGCCGCGGTCGACCGCTTCACGCACAAGCCGGTAATTGTTGGAGATGCCGCCGACGAAATGCTCGCCGAGGATTTCCTGGACATCCGCCTGCTTTATGCCGTTGTCGAACATCTTCTGCTCGAAACGGTTGACGATCACGTTCGGCTTCACTTCCTTGCCTGCCGTCTCGTAGACCGCCTGGATCAGCCGCTGCGTATGGCGCAGGCACGGCACCGTCATTTCGGCGACGATGTAAAGCTTGTTGGAGCCGAGCAGCACCGTTTCCGTCCACGGAAACCAGGTGCGCGGCATGTCGATGACGACGTTGTCGAAATAGGCCGAAACGAGATCGAGCATGCGCACCACGACATCGGTCTTGAACGAGCGCATTTCCGACGGATGCGTTGGCGCCGCCAGCACGCAGAGCCCGCTCGCATGCTTGGACAGCATCACGTCCAGCAGCTGACGGTCGAGGCGCTCGGGCTGGTTCTCGATTTCGGTGATGTCGAAGCGCGGCTCGAGGTCGAGATATTCGGCGCAGGCGCCTTGCTGGAAGTTGAGGTCGACCACGCAGGTCGACGCGCCGCGCGTCACCGAATGATGCAGCTGGAAAGCGGTCTGCAGCGCCAGCGTCGTGGTGCCGACGCCGCCGGCGGCCGGCATGAAGGTATAGATCTGCGACTCGGTGTTTTCTTCGCGCCCCGGCCCTTGCAGCGCGCGCACGACCGACCGCACCAGATCGGCGGTGGTGATCGGCTTGACCAGGAAATCGGCGACCTGGAGCTGCACCAGGATACGCACTGCGGCTGCGTTGAATTCCTGGGTGACGACGACCACCGGAACGCGGCCTTCAAGCCGGCGCATGATGCGCTGCAGCGACTCGATCTCTTCCAGCTTTGCCGCATCCATGTCGACGATGAGCGCGCCGAAATCGGCTTCCTGGACCTCGCCGCGCAGTTCGGTAATGTTCTTCTCGACGGTCGAAAGCTGGATCACCTCCGAGGCCGCGAACGCGGTGCGCGTATCCTGCGCAAAGGTCCGGTCGCTGGACACCAGCAGGATCTTCTTGGTCTTGATGCCGCTTGCCATTTTGTCAGCCTGTCAGGTCATTCCCGGTCAAATCACCGGGGCAAATCAATCGGTTGTCGCTGTCGGTTGCACGGCCTTGGCAGCAGCAGCCTGGTCGGCGGCGTTGACTGCCGCCTCACTGCGCTGCGCCGGCACCAGCAGCCTGGTGTTCTGGACGCCGTATTTCCAGGGATCGACCATCTGCATGGCCGTATTGGCGGCCTGTGCGTTGCCGGCGGCAATCGTCGGTCCCTCGGAGCGGACATAGTCGTCGCTGGTGCAGCCGCCGGCGAGGCCGGCGATCAGCAGGGCGATGCATGATTCCACGCGCATGGCTTCAATCCTTCGGCAGGTCGAGGAAATGCCCGACGGTGGTGACCGCGGCCGGCTGTGGCGTACTGCCGCTGGCCATTGCCACTGCACGATTGGCTTCGGACGATTTCACTTCCTCGGTGTTGTTGAGGAAATAGTCGACATTGCTGGCCGGCTGCGTGCCGTCGGTCGGCTCGAGCAGCTTCTTCGACGGATCGACCGGCTTGACCAGATAGGGGGTGACGATGATCACCAGATCGGTCTCGCGCCGCTGATAGGATTTGGAGGAGAACAGCGAGCCGAGCACCGGCAGCTTGCCGAGGCCGGGTAGACGCGATGTGGTAATGTCGTTCTGTGACTGCAGCAGGCCGGCGATCATGAAGCTCTGGCCATTCTTCAGGTCGACGGATGTTTTGGCGCGGCGCACGATAAAGCCCGGGACCGAGATATTGCCGATATTGTAGGAGGCCGAAGCGTCGATCGAGGACACTTCCGGCGCGATGTCGAGGCTCACCAGCCCGTCCTTGAGAACCGTCGGCGTGAAGTCGAGGCTGACGCCGTATTTCTTGTAGCTGACGGAAATCTTGCCATTGTCCTCGGAGACCGGGATCGGGAACTCGCCGCCGGCGAGGAAGCTTGCCGTCTGGCCCGAGCGGGCGATCAGGTTCGGCTCGGCCAGCCGCCTGGCGAGACCACGTTCCTCCAGCGCCTTGATGGCGACGTCGATCGACAGGCCGTTGGACAGCAGCCGGCCGATGATCTCGCCATTGCCGGCTCCCGGCACCGTGCCAGGATCGAGGGTGACGTCGCGCCCGCCAATGCCGTAAGCGAAATTGGCGCTGTATTTGGCGCCGAGATCCTGTCCGGCCTGGCGATTGATCTCGACGAAGCGGACGTTGAGCTGAACCTGCTGCGAGGACGAGATGTTGACCGAATTGATCACTTCTTCATTGCCGGAGAAGCGGCTGGCGATCTTGCTTGCCTTCTCGGCGGCGACCGCGTCATCGGCCTCGCCCGACAGCACGACGCGGCCATTGGCCGAGCCGACCTTGATCTTGGCGTCCGGCACGCTGGCGCGAATGGTGCTGGCCAGCTGGTCGGTGTCCAGCGTCACCTCGATGTCGACGGTGCCGACCAACTGCTTGTTCTCGTCGAACAGCGCGATGCCGGTGGTGCCGAGATTGTTGCCCAGCACATAGAAGGATTTGTCGGTCAGCGGATTGACGTTGGCGATCTCCGGATCCCCGATGACGATCTGGTAGAAGGCGGCATNAGAAGGATTTGTCGGTCAGCGGATTGACGTTGGCGATCTCCGGATCCCCGATGACGATCTGGTAGAAGGCGGCATTGGTCATGACCGTCTTCGGCTTGCCCTTGGCCACCTTGATCGACGCATTCGTTGTCGACGAGACATGGACTATATCGTTGTCGGCCTTGGCTGGCGCGCTGAGGCCGAGCATTGCGGCCGCGGCCAGGCAAGCCCCCACCGCAAGCGCCCGCATTGGGCGCAGCCCTTTCGTAGTTCGAAATGCATGAAGTCCCGACATCTGTCCCGTCCCTCGCCCGGTCCCCACCGGCAGTTATTGCTGGTCCCGCGCAGGAACCTGGTATTCTTCGACCTGCGTGCCGCGCGTCACGATGATCGTCTTGAATTTCGGCTTCTCAGGCTCCTTGGTCGCGGCAGTGAACAGCGCGCCGGCAGCGGCCTGGACGCCGGAGGCGACCGATCCGCCGAAGGACGAGATGGTGGTGACGCCGTCCTTGGCGGCCCCTCCGTCTGCGGCCGAGCGGAGCGACAGCGACAAGGTGCCGACGGTGCGGGCAAGCGCCACTTTCTGCGCGCCTTCGGTCGTCACCTCGATGGTGACGGAATTGGCGATCTGCGGTGTGGTCTGGCGCTCGTCGGCGCCCTGCCCCACGGTCAGCACCTTGGCGTCGGAGACGACGATCTCGGAGGTAACGGTCGATCCGGCAGCGCCCTGCGCGTTCTTGGCCACTTCCTGGATTTCGCCCGCATCGCGTGTCAGCACCACGTCGACCCGGTCGCCCGGCATGACGAAGCCGCCGACACCGGCGATCTCGTCGGTGCGGATTGTCACCGCCCGCATGCCGGGCGTCATCATGTTTGATAGCGTCGCGCGGCCGTTCGGCCCCGACAATTTGCTGATCAGCACCGGCTCGTTGACCTCGATCGGCGACAATACCACGCGGCTGCCTTCGGCGAGCAATGCATTGACTGTGGTGAACGCGCCCTGCGGCACCGAATCCTCGGACCATGGGATTTCGCTGAGCTGCGCCCGGTCAAGCTCCATGCCGTAACGCAGCGGCGCGTTGGCCACCACTATGGTCTTGAAGACGACCTTGGGGACGGCGGGCGCCGGGATCGACGCCGTTTTCTCTTCGGCATCGGCCTTGGCCTGGCTTTTCACCCAGAAATCCGCGGCAAAGATTGAAATCGCGCCGAAGACGGCAGCGATGCCAATCATCGTTATGGCCTTGCCCCTCACAACCAACCCCTGACATTCGTGGTCTTTTGTTTTGTTGGAGCGACGCTAGGCCGCTTTGTTAAAGATTCAGGAATCGCGGCCGCTCCGCACGGACCTATTTCCGCCGGCTTGGTTATCGAAAGGTTTTAGGATAAGAAGGGTTTAATCCCCGAACGTAACAGGAACTTCCGTCGCTTGGCGCCGAAAAGCGTGGCAGTATCGACGGGTGATTCGCGGCACGGATTCTATGGTAGGCATGGACGACAACAACGATCTTTTCGGCAATCTGGAAAAGCAGCCCCAACCGGCTCGGACACCTTCGCGCCCGGCCGACCCGCTGGTGCAGGCCACGAAGCGTCCTGCCGCGACCAAGGACGGCAGCGAGGGCTATAGCGCCGCCGACATCGAGGTGCTGGAGGGGCTGGAGCCGGTGCGGCGCCGTCCCGGCATGTATATTGGCGGCACCGACGACAAGGCGATGCACCATCTGTTTGCCGAGGTCATCGATAATTCGATGGACGAGGCGGTCGCCGGCCATGCCACCTTCATCGATGTCGAGCTGTCGGCCGACGGATTTCTGACCGTCACCGACAATGGCCGCGGCATTCCGGTCGATCCGCATCCGAAATTCAAGAAACCGGCGCTCGAAGTCATCATGACGACGCTGCATTCGGGCGGCAAGTTCGATAGCAAGGTCTATGAGACCTCCGGCGGTCTGCACGGTGTCGGCGTCTCGGTCGTCAATGCGCTGTCGGACCATCTCGAAGTCGAGGTCGCGCGCGGTCGCCAGCTTTACCGCCAAAGGTTCTCGCGCGGCGTTCCGGTGAGCGGGCTGGAGCAGCTCGGCGAAGTGCACAACCGGCGCGGCACCAAAATCCGCTTCCATCCCGACGAGCAGATTTTCGGCAAGGGCGCCGCCTTCGAGCCGGCGCGGCTCTATCGCATGACCCGCTCGAAAGCCTATCTGTTCGGCGGCGTCGAGATCCGCTGGAGCTGCGACCCATCGCTGATCAAGGAAAAGGACCAGACGCCGGCCAAGGCGGAGTTCCATTTCCCCGGCGGCTTGAAGGACTATCTCAAGGCATCGCTCGGCGATGATTTCCAGGTGACCCGCGAAATCTTCGCCGGCAAGAGCGAGAAGCAGGGCGGCCACGGTTCGCTGGAATGGGCGGTGACCTGGTTCGGCGGTGACGGCTTCGTCAACTCCTACTGCAACACAATCCCGACCGGCGAAGGCGGCACGCATGAGGCCGGCTTTCGCAATGTGCTGACGCGCGGGCTTCGGGCCTATGCCGACCTGGTCGGCAACAAGCGCGCCTCGATCGTCACCTCCGAAGACGTGATGATCTCGGCGGCAGGCATGCTGTCGGTGTTTATTCGCGAGCCGGAATTCGTCGGCCAGACCAAGGACAGGCTGGCAACGATCGAAGCCATTCGCATTGTCGAGACCGCCATCCGCGATCCCTTCGACCACTGGCTGGCCGACAATCCGCAGGAAGCCTCCAAGCTGCTGGAATGGGTGATTGCGCGCGCCGACGAGCGGGTGCGCCGGCGCCAGGAAAAGGAGGTGTCGCGCAAGAGCGCGGTGCGCAAGCTGCGCCTTCCCGGCAAGCTCGCCGACTGCACGCAGAACGCCGCCGCGGGCGCCGAACTGTTCATCGTCGAAGGCGACTCGGCCGGCGGCTCGGCCAAGCAGGCGCGCGACCGCGCCAGCCAGGCGGTGCTGCCGCTGCGCGGAAAAATCCTCAACGTCGCCAGCGCCGGCAACGACAAGCTCGCCGCCAACCAGCAGATTTCGGACCTGATTCAGGCGCTCGGCTGCGGCACGCGCTCGAAATACCGCGACGAGGATTTGCGCTACGACCGCGTGATCATCATGACCGACGCCGACGTCGACGGCGCTCACATAGCCTCGCTGCTGATCACCTTCTTCTACCAGGAAATGCCGAACCTGGTGAATGGCGGCCATCTCTATCTGGCGGTGCCGCCGCTCTATTCGATCCGGCAAGGCGGCAAGGTTGCCTATGCCAGGGACGATGCGCACAAGGACGAGCTGTTGCGCACCGAATTCACCGGCCGCGCCAAGGTCGAGATCGGCCGCTTCAAGGGCCTGGGCGAGATGATGGCCGCGCAGCTCAAGGAAACCACCATGGACCCGAGGAAGCGCACGCTGCTCAGGGTCGATGTCATCGACGCCGTGGCGGCGACCAAGGATGCTGTCGACGCGCTGATGGGCACCAAGCCGGAAGCCCGCTTCCGCTTCATCCAGGAACGCGCCGAATTCGCCGCGACGGAAGTGCTGGATATCTGAGCGCCGGCCAACTCTTCGTTTTGACGCAGTTCCGGGCGGAAAACCGTTTCACACTTTTCCTGGAACTGCTCTAGCCTGCGCTTCCGATACGGAGACCAGCTTGTGATCCGGGCGCGGCTGAAGAGCTACTTCGAAACCAGTTTGGCGGGCCTGACGCAGCCGACGCGCTCGGATTGGATTTTCGCCCTGCGCACGGTTTCGGCCGGTCTGATCGCGCTTCTCGCTGCTTACGCGCTAAAACTCGACCACCCGCAATGGGCGATGATGACGGTCTTCATCGTCGCCCAGCCGGTCGCCGGCATGGTGCTGGCGAAAGGTTTTTACCGGCTGCTCGGCACGCTGGCCGGTGGACTTGCGGCGATCGGCATCACCTCGGTTTTCGGCACCAATCCCTGGCTGCTGGTCACGGCGCTATCCGTCTGGATTGGGCTGTGCACGCTGGTTTCGTCGCTGCTGCGCAATCCGGAAGCCTATGGCGCCGCACTTGCCGGCTATACCGCGATGATCATTGGGCTGCCGGCTTTCGGCCAGCCGCACGTGGTCGTCGATCTCGCTGTCGCGCGCTGCGCCGAGATCGTGCTCGGCATCGTCTGCGCCGGCCTGACCAGCCGGCTGATCCTGCCCAAGCTGGCCGCTGACGCCATCATCTCCAGGCTGAAGCGCAGCATCCTCGACCTTGCAACCTATGCAGGCGGCGCTTTTTCCGGTGGCGACCCGGCGACGCTGGCCGGCCTGCACCGCAAGCTGATCACCGACGCCCAGATGCTGGCCGAGATGCGCGCCTATGCCCGGCTCGAAGCACCGAGCTTCGCCACCCGCGCCCATCCGGTCCGGCTAACCATCGGTCAGCTTCTCTCGGCGCTGTCGGCGGCGCGCGCGCTGCATTCGCATGCCGCGCCGAAAAACGCAGCGCTCATTCCGGTACGCTCCGAACTGCAGTCGATGGTCAGCGAGCTGGCAGCGACGCCCGAGGCGCTGGACGACACGTCGCCCTGGGTGACGCGGCTCGACGCGATTGCCGGCAAGGCCCGGCAAATGCCCGACGCCTCGACCGATCAGGGCGACGACAGGGTCGGCACCATAACCCGCCTCACCATCGCCGCCGATTTCGCCGAAGCCTTCAAGCAGGTGCTGCGCGGCCTCGACGCCCTGCGCGCACCGGTGACGGGCCCCAGCCGGAGCAACAGGCAGCTGCCTGCGCTGGTGGTGCACCGCGATTATCCCGGGGCTTCGCGCAATGCCATACGCGCCGGCCTTGCCACGTTGGCGGTCGCCGCCTTCTGGCTGACGACGAAATGGTCCGACGCGGCCGGCACCGTCATCCTCGTTGCCGTCGTCTCCAGTCTTTTCGCCGCGCGGCCTGACCCGGTGCGGGTGTCCTGGGGCTTCTTCAAGGGAACGCTGCTGGCTTTGCCCTTTGCCTTCCTTGTCGGCCAGGTCGCGCTGCCTGCTTTGCCCGGCTTCGGCTGGTTCACGCTGTTTGTCGTGCCGATCCTGGTACCGACGGCGCTGGGCATGGCCAATCCGCGCACCGTCGGCGTGGCGACGGCGTTTGCAATCAATTTCCTCGCCTTCCTCAGCCCGCATCAGGCGATGACCTATGCCCCAGGCCCGTTCTTCGCCGGCTCGGCGTCGGTGCTGGTCGGCATCCTGCTGGCCATCGGCGTCTTCATCGTGGTGCTGCCGGTCGATCCATGGCGCGCGGCCAACCGCATCGTGCGCGCCATGCGCGAGGATCTGGCGCGGCTGTGTCTGCACGAGCGGGTACCGCGGCGTTCGGCCTTCGAGAGCCTGGCCTATGACCGCATCAACCAGCTGATGCCGCTCTTGCAGAATGCCGGCAGGAAAGGCGATGCGATCCTGGGCGGCGGGGTCGCCGCCGTTACCGTCGGCCTCGAAATCCTGCGCCTGCGCGCCGCGCAGCAGAGGCCGTCCACTCCTACCGACACCGCGCTCTCGATCGCCAATTTCCTGCGCGGCCTCGCGCGTGAACTGCTCTTTCGCGCACCAGGCGAGCCCCAGACGGCGACCATCACTGTGGCCCGGCAATATGCAGCCGGCCTCTCAGAGCGCAGCGGTAGTGCCGACACGCTGCAGATCGCAGCCTCGCTGCGCATCATCGCCGCCGCGATCGAGGATTTCCCGGATTTCTTCACCAGGGACCGTGGCTAGGGCGTCAGGCCGCGGCTATCGCCAGCGCATGCCCGCGCGCGTTTTCCCGCAGCGCGTCGAGATGGATCGACTTGACCAGGCCGGCGAGATCGCCCTCGGTGGCATGACCGCCGAGCTCCTTCAGCATCAGCCAGCTGACCTCCTGCACGCCGGCGAGGCGCTTGCCGTTGGCGACTTCGCGCCAGATTTTGAGCGCGCGCAGGATGATGCCATGGGTGGAAGCGGCAAGGCCGGCGCCGCGGAACAGCGCCTGCAACGCAACGTCCTGGCCGCCTGCGAGCAAGGCCCGCACCCGCTGCTCCGACTGCTGGCTGAGCGCAACCAGGGCCGAGCCGAAAAAGTCGACCTTGCCGTGGGCAATGGCACGGATGATGAAACTTGCGGTCAGGTCGCCGCGCAGGCGCAGATGTTCGATAAGTGCCGCATGTTCCTCCGCGCGCGTGCCTTCGACCAGCCGCACCGAAGCCTTGACGCAAGCATCGCGCGTGACGCGCTCGGCTCTGGCCGCCCCCATCAGCGCCATCACCAGCGGCGAAGCCTTCAGCGTTTCGCCGAGCTTGACCAGTAGCATGTGCCGGCAGTCGGCCGGCAGCCGCACATCCGTGACCATTGCCTCGCGCAAATGAGCGATATGGCCATGCCGCTCGGCGATGCGGCGGAAGGAGAGCGAGGCTATGTCGGCGCCGTCATTGGCGAGCAGCGCCGCACACGCTTCCGGTTCGCCGATCTCGGCGATCGCCGCGGCAACCGCCATCGAAACGACCGGCCGGTCGGCGATCAGTTTTTGCGTCGCCTTGTGCCCGGCCGCGACGCGGTCGATCAGGTCGGCGTCCGTCAGCAGCGGGGAGCGCGCCAGCACCAGGGCTGCCACTTCCGGCTGATCGGAGGCAAGCGCGCTGATGATCTGCAGCGGCGCGTGATGGCTCATCGACAGCGCTTCGGCCATAGCCAGCCGCACCTTCGACGAGGCGTCGTCGAGCAGCAGCGTCAGCGCCGCTTCGGCCGCGCAACGGTCTTCGAAAGGCAGGTCGGAATTGACGTAGGCGCGGGCCAGCGCGCTTGCCGCCGCGGCGCGCTCCGAAACTCTCGCGGTGTAGATCCATTTGAGAAAATGCGAGACAACCATACTGCCTGCTACGCCCCTTGCCGGAAAGCTTCCGGCCCCAGGAATGACCCTAGGCAGAAATGGTTTACGAACGGTTCACCATGTTTGTTAATGCATGTCGCTCGAAAGTGGCCCCGGTTTCGAGGCAACCACATGCATCAAAACAAAGACTTAAAACTTGCGGGTGGCATGGGCAGCGCCTATCAACCGTCAGGCAGCGGAGGAGAAAAACGATGCCCGGGCTTTATCTCGAAGAGTTCGTCGTCGGACATGTCTTTCGGCACACGCTGCGCAAGACCGTCACCGAAAGCGATAACATGCTGTTCTCGGTGATGACGCTGAACCCGCAGCCGCTGCACATCGACTTCGACTTCGCCGCCAAGAGCGAATGGGGCAGACCGCTGGTCAATTCGCTGTTCACGCTCGGCCTGATGATCGGCATTTCCGTCAATGACATCACCGTCGGCACCACAATTGCCAATCTCGGCATGAAGGAGACGGTGTTTCCGCACCCGGTCTTCCATGGCGACACCATCCGTGTCGAAACGACTGTGATCTCGGTCAGGGAATCGAAATCCAAGCCGGACCGCGGCATCGTCGAGTTCGAGCATCGCGCCTACAATCAGAACGATGTGCTCGTCGCCAAATGCACGCGCCAGGCGATGATGATGAAAAAGGCGGCCTGATGCGCTCGCTGCTGTTTGTGCCCGGCGATTCCGAAAAGAAGCTGGACAAAGGCTTTGGCGCCGGCGCCGACGTGGTCATCGTCGACCTTGAGGATTCCGTGGCGCCACAAAACAAGCCGTCGGCACGCGACATCGCGGCACGCTTTATCGGCGGCAACCGGCAGCAGACAAGCTCCGCCATCTATATCCGCGTCAACGATCTCTCGACCGGGTTGACCGACGACGATCTGGCCGCCCTGGTTCCGGTCAAACCCGACGGCATCATGCTGCCGAAGTCGAACAGCGGCCAGGATGTCCAGCAGCTATCCGTAAAGCTCCGCGTACATGAGGCCGAAAACGGATTGCCGGATGGCGCGATCAAGATCCTGCCGATCATTACCGAGACCGCTGCTGGGTTGCTGGCCGCCGCGACCTATGCCGGGGCAAGCGCCCGGCTTGCCGGCCTCACCTGGGGTGCCGAAGATCTGTCCGCGGCGATCGGTGCGCGGGCTGCGCGCGACGACAACGGTCGATACACCGATGTCTTCCGCCTTGCCCGCACCATGACCATCCTCGCCGCCGGCGCAGCCGAAGTCGCGGCGATCGACACGGTCTTCCCTGCCTTTCGCGACATGGCCGCCTTCGAAGCCGAATGCACGGAGGCCGAGCGTGACGGCTTTACCGGCAAGATGGCAATCCATCCGGCGCAAGTGCCGGTCATCAACGCCGCCTTCACGCCATCGGCGGAGGCAGTGCAACGCTCGCAGGCCATCGTCGCGGCCTTCGAGGCGGCCGGAAATCCCGGCGTGGTCGGCATTGACGGCAAGATGTATGACCGGCCGCATCTCAGGCTCGCCGAACGGCTTCTGGCTCGCGCCAAGGCAGCCGGGGTTTAGTCCCGCGCCAGCACGATGACCCGGTCCTCCGGCAGGTAGGCCAGCGCTTGCGACTTCAACGGGTTGACGGTGACGCCGCCCAGAGCCCGCTCATCATTCTGCGCAGCGCGAACGCGCCTATGCCCGATGGCGATCTCGCCGCGCAGACGCGCCGATTCCGCGATCGTCCAGAACGTCACCGGATGGTCGATGGCGACATAGTCGCCGACCGGACGCATGTAGATTTCGGAGCCCTCCTCGTCGAGCAGATCATCGAAGATCGCGGCGAGATGCTGGTTCTCCGATGCCTGCGCCAGCATCAGGCTGACCAGCCGGTTGCTGACGACGAAATCATCGGCCTTAGTCACCGCCGCCAGATCGCGGTTGCGCACGTCGATCATCTCGCTGACGATCGAGATGTGCGTGCCGGCATCGTCTGCGATTTTGCGCAGATGCAGCAGCGTCACCAGCGTGCGCGTATCGGCGGGCTGCGCTGCCATGGTCTCGCTGTAGCCAAGGACGAGCACGTGGTCGTAGGAAGGCACGTCCAGGCTTGCCAGTGCTGTGCTGCTCGACGTGTCGGTGATGCGGCAGGAAACCGACAGATTGTCGCCGACGACCGGCAGGCCGGCAACTTCCTGCTCGAGGCCTGGCGTATCGGCGGCGATGGTCAGGATCGAACCCGGCGCGACGTAGCGCGACAGTTCATAGGTGATGATCGGACCGCGCCGGTTCCAGCCAAGGATCAGCGTGCGCTCCGGCTTCGCCTCGACAAGCTGATGGCGAAGGATTGCCGCGGTATCGATCTTGGCCCCCGCGCCTCCCAGCTTGATAGCGGCATCGTCCTCGGCAATGATGATGGCGCGCATGTCCTTGCCGATCACCAGATCCGACGGCGGGTTGAGATTGACGCGCCCGGTTTGGTCGCAGAGCCCGATCAGCGTGCAATGCTCATACGCCATCACCGCCTCGCCGAAGGTCTTGCCGGTGAGATCAGGCTGCTCGGTCGTGTAGATTTCGCAGCCGTCGAAATCGAGCAGTTCCGAATAGACGCCGCTGAGACCCGACTGCCGGCTCGAATGCACGACGATGCGCGAGATCAGCTGGTCGGCCAGCACAAGCTGCACCTCGGCCCCGCCGACGACGCGGGCGACCTCGGCGTTCTTGCCGTCGCGGATCTCGGCGGCGATGTTGTAGGCCGCCGTGCGCCGGTTCGGGTCGTTGGCCAGCGCGAGCACTGTCTTGATGACCTGCGAATCCGGGTCGTCGCCCTCCGGCGACAGCACGATGATCGAGCGCTAGGTCTGCGGGTTGACGATGGCCAGATCGTAGAGGTCGGTCGGGTCGCCGCTGCGGCAGATGATGCGCGTATTGCCCAGTCTGCCGACTTTGGCGGCGATCTCGTCCTCCATCGCCACCTTGTCCATATTGGCCATGACGACAATGCGCGGATGGCGGCGGCTGGCATTGGCAATGACGAGTTCGGAGATGACGTCGAAGACCGACGGCGACCAGTTGAGGATGATGGTGTGGTCGCTCTCCAGCACCCGCGAACGGCCCTTGCGCAATTCATCGAGCTTGCTGTCGACGCCGGCGCTGAGCACGCCGATGAGGGCCGACACGACGAAGATGCCGGCGAGCGTGACAAAGAGCATGACGAGACGAAAGGCCCAGCCGGTGTCGCCGCCCATCGTGCCGGAATCGAGCGTGCGCATCAGCGATTCCCAGAACGCTTCGAAGAAGTTCAGCGGTTCGCCGCCCTCCGGCGCGATGCGGGTCACCGCAAGGAAAGCCGCGGCGGCGATGATGATCAGCAGCGAAGCGACGGCGAGCCAGCCGATCAGCGCGATCGGCCCGGCCGCCATGCTCTTGTCAAACCCATAGCGCAGCCGGGTTCGCAGCGAGTCTCGTTTCTTCATGTCGCCGGCGACCCCCGCGCGCGGCCTCAAGGGCGTCGAGTTGGTTGTGTCCGACGATCACGCCGGCCTGGTGGCAGCGACCGGCGAGGTGATCCCCGAAGCCGCCTGGCAACGCTGCTACGTGCACTTCCTCAGGAACGCGCTCGANGGCTGATCTTGCCGCATGGCTTGCCAAATGGTCGGCCCGCTATCCGCGCCTGACAGGCTGGGCCGAGGATGCCATCGAACAAACCCTGACCTTCTTCAGGCTGCCGAGACAGCACCACAAGCATCTCAAATCCACCAACATGCTGGAGCGGCTCAACGAGGAAATCCGCCGGCGCACCTATGTCGTGCGCATCTTCCCCAA